>DAOUAP010000037.1:0-67628 GCA_034433165.1 Anaerolineales bacterium
CTCTTTTGGGCTACCTGTTCGATCTGGATGGCACCAACATTGGGCGAGAAATCAACCAACGCATGTTGCCAGTGTTATTGGAAGTTTTACCTGTGCCACTGCAAGATGAATTGTTGAGCGGTCATGATGAGCCACCCCAAATCGGGGGCGGCAAACGTATCAAAACCTTGAAAAAGCTGAGTGTCAGTGATTCAACCGCCCTGGCAGGTTTTCGAAAAACCCTACAATCACCGCATCAATGAAACGCGGATTCTTGTGGCGCATGTCATTGGACGTTTGAAGAAATTTCGCATCGTCTCGGAACTGTATCGCAATCAACGCGCAACTCATGGCGATTTCTTGCTCGCTGTGGCCGGGCTGATCAATTTCAGAGCACTCAACGCGCTCAATTGGGCATAACCCGGTAACATTGCCTGCTTGAATTGCCTCTGTTCACCTTTCTCAACTTATTACCAGAAGGTTTTATGCGCCGGTTTTCGTGTTTCCAATCATCGTCTTGCTGCTTCGGCGGACATTTTTTTGATCCTGAGCTTTGCCATCCGGTTTGTTGCGCTCCAGGCATGCATGCCCGGGCATAGTCCGCCCGGTTTGGGGCGCAGGGAAGTGTATTGATGCCATCTGCGATATAATTGGGCTTTATTAAGCTTGCCTGCCAGGAACGCCCTTGACCTCATCATCTGAAAAACATCTCAAAAAAATCCTGGGTATTTCGGTTGCCGGGTGGGCCTTGGGGGGAGCGTGTGTCGAATTTTTTGAAATTGCCCGGGGCACAGGCACCTGGTGGCAGGGTTTCGCCATGTCCTGGGCGCTTTTCTTCGTGGTTTTTTGCGCAGGTTGCCTGTTCTCCATGCTCGTAATGTTGCGCACTGCTTTTAGCCCCACCTTCTGCGCACAATCGACCCGTGTATTGCTTCACACGCGCGCGCGCATTGGCGCGTTGCGCTGGCTTCTGGCCGCAGTGATCGGCCTGTTGCCCGTTTTGGTCTTCCAGGTTTCTATGCTGGGGATCATATTCCAGGGCGCTTATATCCGTGCCCTGGTTTGGGGGGTAACCGTTTTGCTGGTGGCTGTCCTGGTTTCACCGCCACCGCGGCTCATCGAATGGCATACCCTGCTGGGAACCCTTGTCCTGACGGGCGGGCTGTATGCCATCACCGGCGCGTTCCAACAGGTCACAGACTATCCCTTTGCCCTCACTTGGTCCGAAGGCAACCGATTTTGGGATTATTCCATCCTCTTTGGCAGGGAACGGTACATCTACCCGCCCGACAAGGAGATTTATATCCTGCTCGACCCGGGCCGCCAGTGGATTGGCGGGCTGCCTTTCCTTTTTCCGGGCCTGACCATGCTGATGCAACGCGCCTGGCTGGGGCTCGTGGATGTGCTGCCATACCTCACCCTGGGGGCCGTCCTGTTCAGCGCAGAGCGGGGCAAGCCGGTGCGCTTCCTCTTGGCGGTGTTGTGGGTTTACCTGTTTCTCGCGCAGGGGCCCATCCATGCCCCGCTTGTTTTCAGCGCGGCCCTGGTGGCTGCTGCATGGCGTCGTTCACTGTGGGCCGCCATCCCGCTGGCAGTGGCGGCCGGCTTTCTGGCAGGCATCAGCCGGTACACCTGGATGTTTGCCCCCGCGATGTGGATTGCCATGCTGGAATTATCCGCGCTGCGCGCACCAGACGACCGCCCCGGCTGGGCGCGTATCGCCGCTCTCACGCTCTCAGCCCTGGCTGCCGGTGCGATCCTCCCCGAACTGATCGAACTCGCCCGGGATGGCGCGCTCTCCATCCAGAATTTTTTACTCAACACCAACGCATCCCCCCAAAATATTCGGGCCAAAATCTCGCAGCAACCCCTGTTGTGGTACCGGCTTTTTCCGAACGGCACCTACGGCCCCGGGATTTTATCCGGGCTGGCGCTGGCCGTCGGTCCATTGATCCTGTTGCTACTTCATCTCATTGTTGCCTGCTGTTGGCGGCCGCAATTGTTTCAACGCCTGGCGTATGGCGGCGTGTTGGCGGCCTTTTTGGGTGTCGGGCTGACCGTGAGCGTAAAAATTGGCGGCGGCGGCGACCTGCATAACCTGGATATGTTCCTGATCGGGTTGACTTTCCTGGGCGCCATTGCGTGGCAGCAAGGCGGGCGAGACTGGCTGATGCAACCTGCCCGGCAAACGCCGGTTTACCGGCTGCTGGTCATCGGTCTGGTCCTGTTGCCGTCCTTTATCCCGGTAATGCACTTGCGCTCGTATGGGTATTACGAACACCGCCCCTGGCTGGCCGCGCTGACGGGCGAAAGCCCACAAAAACTGGGGCTTATTCCCCCCCGCGCTGTGTCCGATCCGGCGCTCGATACGCTCCAGTCCTATATTCGCGCTGCCCGGCAGCAAGGCGATATCCTGTTCATGGATCAGCGCCAGTTGCTGACTTTTGGGTATATTGACGCGGTACCCCTGGTTCCCGAATACGACAAGAAAGTGCTCATCGAACGCGCTTTTACCCAAAACCGGGACTACTTCGAGCGCTTTTACGCCGACCTGGCCAACCGGCGGTTTTCGCTGGTCATTGTTCAACCGCAAACCATCATCATCAAAGCGAGCGAAGCGCAGTTTGCCGAGGAAAATAACGCCTGGGTGCATTGGGTGTCCGGCCCCCTGTTGTGTTATTACGCAGTGGAACACACCCTGCCAGAAGTGAATGTGCAGATCCTGTCGCCGCGCCCCGAGCCTGTGGACTGCGCCGGGGAACTGCCGTGATTTTCCGCCCGGGCGCCCCCCACTGGAAATTTGCTGTCAAAGCGCTCAAGTTGCTGCTCCTGCTTGGGTTAATGGTGGGCTTTATCGTTTACATCCCGCTCGGAAAAATATTTTCCACCATTCAATCGGCAAACCTGCTCTATTTCCTTGTGGCGCTCGCGCTGAATTTCCCGGCAACGTTCCTGACCACCTGGGGAACGCACATCCTTGCCGACCGGCAGGGAATCCGGGTGTCGTTGTGGGAATTTTTCCTGTTCAATCTGTCCATCAAGTTTTACAGCTTTTTCTCTCCCGCTTCCATGGTTTCAACCGCCATGCGCTGGCATAAGCTCTCGGCCGGGCGCAAGTCTGCCGAGGCGCTTTCGGCTATAGCGTTTGCGCGGTTGTTCAGCATCGTCGTGGCGGTGGGCATGGGGGCATTTTGGGTGCTTGCCAGGGAAACTTCCGCTTTTCTTAATATGATCCTATTCATTGGGCTCTTTGTGCTCATGCTGGCGGGTTGGCTGCTTATCACACGCCTCAGCCCTGCGCTTGGGCGCGCCCTCGACCAGCGGGTGGAACGGTCGCAGGCCCCATTGCTCCGCAGGACGTTTGGCTTCCTTGCCCGTTACTTTCACTCAATCGATCGTTATGCACAGATGCCGTTCTCTGTGCTGGCGGGGGTGGCTTTCCTGTACCTCGGCAACGACCTATTGGGACTGGCGGCGCACATCCTGCTGGCGTGGGCGCTGGATATTCCCCTCTCGCTCTACGACCTAGGCTGGCTGCGCGCCATCGCTTTCCTTTCGTCGCTCGTGCCGTTTACCCTGGCTGGCGGCATTGGGCTGCGAGAGGTGTCCCTGGTCGTCATCCTCTCTGCGTTGGATGTCAGCCCCACGGTTGCGGCAGCCTACTCTTTTCTGATTTATGCCCGCGGGGTGATGTTCAGCCTGATGTGCGGATTGCTGGAATTGATCGGGATGGTGGCCAAACCCTCATGAAAATCTGCCTTCTCTGTGTCGAAATTTTTGCCTGGGGAAAATATGGTGGGTTTGGGCGTTCGACGCGCATGCTCGGGCGCGAACTGGTTCGCCGTGGGTTTGAGGTGACGGCCATCGTGCCGCGCCGAAGCGGGCAATGCACCGTCGAAGCGTTGGATGGCATCCGGGTGCTGGGTTTCGAGCCGCGCAACCCGTGGACGGCCCTGCCGCTGCTCCGTGCATCAGATGCAGACATCTACCACTCGCAAGAACCCTCCTTCAGCACCTGCCTGGCCCGCTTGGCGATGCCTGACCGCAAGCACATTGTCACCTTTCGCGACACCCGCAACTTGAGCGACTGGTGGATCGAATTCACCCATCCTTCGCTCAACCGCTTGCAGGTGCTGGCCAACCTCATCTTTGAGGATAATGCCGCGGTGCATGCGGCCGTGCGCAGCGCAGATGGGTGGTACGCCGCTGCGCGTTTGCTCATTCCCAGGGCGCGTCAAAAATACCGCCTGCCCCGCGACCCGCAATTTCTCCCTTCGCCAATCCCCTTCCCCGACCCGGCCCTGGTCCAAAAATCGGATACACCGCTGGTGTGCTTCATTGGCCGCCTGGACAGGCGCAAACGCCCGCATCTTTTTTTCGACCTGGCGGCCCAATTCCCGCATGTCCGTTTTGCGGTGGCCGGTGTGGGGCGCGATCTGGCCTGGGAGCGGGGTTTGCGCGCCCGTTACAGCCATCTCCCAAACCTGTATTTTCACGGTTTCATGAACCAGTTCGAAGGAGGGGCCTTGTCGGACTTGTTGAGCCGCAGTTGGGTGCTGGTAAACACCTCGGCTCGCGAGGGGCTGCCCACCTCCTTTGTCGAGGCAGCCGGGCACGGCTGTGCCATTTTGAGCGAAATTGACCCCGATGGATTTGCCTCACAATTCGGACATCGTGTGGAAGCTGGCGATTTTGCCGGGGGGCTGCGTTTTCTGTTGAGCAATGATCGCTGGCAAAAGCTGGGCACTGCCGGAATGCAATATGCGCGAGAGACCTTCTCCGCAGACAGCGCAATCGAAAAACACATTCAAGTTTATGAAAGGCTGATGCAGTGACCCCATGACCCGACTGATCGTTTCCACCAACCGCCGTGAGGCTGCAACCAGCGAAGCGTCTGGCTGGCTTTTTATTGTCGATATTGAGACGAAACAAATATTGCAAAAAACAAGCGGGCTGGAACCGCCGTACAGGATATTGGATCACAATCCGCGCGGCGGCATGCGTGGCATGCGCGGGCTGAGCTTTTTTAATGGGGAAATGGCCGCCGCAGATTACTCGGCCATTTTCTTCTTCGATAAAAACTGGAACCTCACCCGCACGATCACACATCCTTCCGTCTCGGGTATCCACGAGTTGCTTTATATGCAGGATGGAATTTGGGTGGCATCCACTGCCAATGATATGTTGGCGCGCTTCGACCTGGATGGAAACCTGACGGAAGTCCATTCCCTGCGCCAACAAAAGAAGCTGATGCGGCGCATCAACGGACCCGGGAAGGTATTGCTTCAGACCGGGGATATTCTTGCGGGAAAAATGGATTTTCGCAAACGCACGTATTTCATATCCGACAAGTACGACCGCCTGCATATCAACGGAATGCACCTGGCGCCCGATGGCCGGATGGTTGTTTCATTCGGGTTGGTCGTCGGCGATATGTTCGAATTTTTAATGGCCGCAAAAGTACTGCTGCGGTTTCTCCGGGTTTGGGATCTGTTCCTGGCGGCTAACCGCGCGTTAAGACGCCTTTTGGGTCTCAAAAAGAAGATGTTGAGTGACCTTGTGGTTCAGCCCCAACAGGGCCAATCGATAGTCGCCAGCATGGACAGTGCCGGCAATTGGGATGTCCATCTGAAGTTTCGGGTGACGCACAACCCCAGCCATTCGGTGCGCCTGCTGGAGGATGGCACCGGACTTTACTTGAATTCGTCTTATGGCGCGCTGGTGCACTTCAACATGAACGGAACGGTCCTCATGCAGGAGAAGATCACCGATGAATTCCTGCGCGGACTGCTGGTTTTACCCCAAGGCCTGTTGGCCATTGGGGCTGGCAGTACGCTCCTGATTTATGATTTGAACGCCCGTGAAGTGATTTCGGAAATTCCACTGACGGATGATCCCAAAAATTCTATTTTTGATATCCAGTATTTTCCTGCAGATTTCGAGTTACCGCCCGCATCGTTGCAGGAAAAATTTGGCAATGTGATCGGTTTCGAGGGGCGCAACATCATCTGGGAGAAAAACGCCAGTGCGCATCCTGATCCTCATTCATGAATACCCGCCTGTTGGCGGCGGCGGCGGACGCGTGGCACAAGACATTGCCCGTCGGCTGGCTGCGCAAGGGCACCAGGTGTATGTGCTTGCGCCCCACATAAAGGGCCATGCATTTTACAGCCAGGATGCCGGTGTGCGTCTTGTGCGCATCCCATCGTTACGGCGCAAAGCCTTTGTGGCCGACCTGCTGGCCATGAGCGGCTATATACTGTCTGGTTTGTTTGCCGGTTTGTTCCTGATTTTGCGCGCCCGGCCAGATGTCATCCACGTGCATTTTGCGGTCCCGGCTGGCGCGCTGGCGTGGGCATTATCCAGACTGACAGGCGTTCCCTACGTTCTGACCAGTCACCTGGGGGATGTGCCGGGCGGCGTACCGGAAAAAACCGACCGCTGGTTCCGGTGGATTCGGCCATTTACGCCGCGCATCTGGCAGGATGCCGCAGCCGTGACCGCCATCAGCGATTTCACCCGCCACCTGGCCCGCTCCTATTACCCGGTGGATGTCCGTGTCATCCCCAACGGGGTCGAGCTCTCACCGGCGCCTGCCGAAATTCGGGTGAACACGCCGCCCAAAATCGTTTTTGCCGGGCGGTTCGTCCACCAGAAAGACCCCCTGTTGATTCCCGACATCCTGTGCGCTTTGAAAGACCTGCCCTGGCATTGTGCCATGCTGGGAGATGGCCCACTGCACGCCGCCGTGGTACAAAAGGTACACCGCCTGGGGATGCAAGACCGCTTTGTTTTCCCCGGCTGGGGATCGCCCACTGAAGTCAACCGGCACCTGCGCGCAAGCGATATCCTCCTGCTGCCCTCGCGCGTAGAAGGTATCCCCATGGTGGGGCTGCAGGCCCTGGCAGACGGGCTGGCGATTGTTGCCAGCGATGTGGGCGGCGTTTCTGAAATGGTGCAGCCCGGCAAAAACGGCGCCCTGCACCGGCCGGGCGACATTCAAGCGTTTGCGCATAGCCTAAGAAACCTGTTGTCTGATCCTGGGTTGCTGCTGCGGAACCGCGTCTACAGCCTGGAATACGCGCGGCGATTCGATCTGACGCGCATCGCGGCGGAGTACGAGGCGGTCTTGCGCAGCGTGACCAGAAAGTGACAGGCGCATGCGGACTGTCACTTCGGCGGCGCAGGCTCAGGCCGATCAACACGATGCCGGCTAATCCGCCCATCAGAATGGCGGGCAGCTTCGCCCGGTCACGGGCATGGCGCATCCAGACAGCCCCAAAGGTCAGCATCCAGCCCAGGAACGTCACGGCCACGGCCAGACCGCCGGGTAGGAGGTTCTCCAGTCCGATCATGAACGCGATGCTGGTGAAGATGCCGCCGGGGATGATTGCCCACCAGGATTTGCCGGATATGAAATAAATCGCGATGAAGGGCAGCCCCAGCATGGCAACGATCAGTACGCCCATCCACTCACCCTTTAGCAGGTTATCCAGCGGGGGGATGAAAGCGATAAAGGCCAGGATGGTGGCCGGGATGCGTGCCCACTTGCGCGAGCGGTCGATGGCAAAGGCGGCAATGAACGGGATGACCAACGACCCAAGCACCAGCGTTGGGATCCAGTCCTGGATGGCAGGAATCCCGGAGACGAAAATGGTGGCCGAAAGCCTGGCCGAGATGCAGGCCGGGAAGAGCCAGCCCCACGACTGGATGCCGTTGAAAAAGTAAGCCACCAGCAACAGGACGCTGGTGCCCGTAAAAACCAGCCCCCATGTTTGGGCGGTAAAGCCGTTCAGGCAGCCCATTTCATTGGCGAGTGCGAACCCCCCGGCAATGATCAAGATCAGCCCCTCCCCCCCCCAAAAAAAAAAGAGAAGTTTTGTCTGGCAACCTGATACTTTGTAAAGCAGAGCGAAAACCTTAACGCGAATTGCACAGGTTTGCCCGTGCCACAGGTTCGGTCACTTGCTCTTGACAGATGCCAGGGGATTCTGTAAAATGATAATGATTTTCAATATCAATAACCGGGTGAGATTTTGGCCTGCACAGCCCGGGAAAAATATTAGTGGAGTGACCCATGAAAAAAACATTGTCAGTAAAGTTCGTTGCATTACTTGTCATTGTCTCCCTGTCCGTGGCAGCCTGCGCCCCGGCGGCCGCCCCGCAAACGGGTTCGGTCAGGGTGTTGGCTGTCGAAACCTTCCTGGCAGATATTGCCCGGAATGTCGCCGGTGAGCGGGTGATTGTCGAAAGCCTTATCCCGATGGGCATGGACCCGCACACTTTTTCTCCCACCCCGCAGGATGTGCGAATCGTGTCTGAGAGCGATGTGCTGATTTTGAACGGCGCCGGGTTCGAATCTTGGGCGGAGGATATGCTGGCCAATGCTGGCGGTGAGCGGCTGGTCATCGAGGCGTCGGCCGGGCTGACCAGCCGCCAGGGGCGTGAGGGCGAGGCTGCAGAACTGTCGCCAGAAGATATGGCGGGCGTGATTTGCGCCGAACTGGAAGGTAAAACCCCCGAAGAGGAGATTGCGACCGGCGCGGATGCTGCCAGCGCGGCAGATATCCATGCCGATGAGGCGGCCAACGATGCGCATGCTCACACGCACGGCGCAGAGTTACTGCTGGCACGGCTCCAGGCGCTGGCAGGCGGTTTTGGCGGGTTCATCGCATTCGATGTGGATGAAGAGGGCGACTACCTGATCGCCTCTGGCGGTGGGACGATTGCGCTGACCGATGCTTCTGGCGCGGAGGTGCCCGTAGAGGAGACGCTGCCCATGGATTGCGCGGGGTTGCACAGCGGGGCCCTTTTCGACCTGGCGCCCGGTGCGTATGTGATCGCCTTGGGTGGGTTGGAATCTGACTCGACACCCTTCCTGGCTGGTGCGGCGGAAGGGCACGCGCACCACGGCGAGGGCGACCCTCACTTTTGGCTCGACCCCACCCTGGTGGTAAAGTACGTCGAAAATATTCGCGATGGTTTAATCCACGTTGACCCTGAAGGCGCCGCAGTCTATACCCAAAATGCCGCGGCTTACATTGCGCAGCTCAACGAACTGCACACCTGGATCGAGGCGCAGGTGGCGCAGGTGCCAGCCGAAAAACGGGTGATGGTGACGGATCACGACACGTTTGGGTATTTTGCCGACCGCTACGGGTTTACGGTGGTGGGGGTGATTGTGCCGGGTTTCTCCACGGGGGCTTCGCCCTCGGCGCAGCAATTGGCCCGCCTGATCGACGTGGTGAAAGAGACTGGCGCGCCAGCCATCTTCGTCGAAACGATCGCTTCGACCCAGTTGGCAGGGCAGGTGGCAGCAGAAACAAACGCGCGCGTGGTATCCAACCTGTACACACACTCCATCACCGCCCCAGACGGCCCTGCGCCCACTTACATCGATATGATGCGTCACAACGTGAATGCTATTGTGGAAGCCCTAAAATAACCACCGCGGGCGGCAGGTTGGCAGCTTGCCCGTGCAACAAAGAGACTGGCGACCGCTTATCACGGTTCGCCAGTCCTTTTGCTGTTTCAACACAATGGATGCTGCGGCAGAAATCACCAACGAGGCGCCACGCAGGGTGGTGAGGCAGGCATCGATGACGAAACACCGCCCCAAAGACCCACGTTGCCGGCGTTTTGTGGAATATCCGGGCAGGGCAGGATCAATCCCCCGTCATAGCACAAGCAAGATTCCAAACACAAACTCGACCGCCACGCTGATCCAGTTGGAGTTTTCGGAGGATTTGTCGATGAAGATGGAAACCAGCCGCACGATGCCAATGCCCAGGTAGCCCCAGCCGAGCACAGCGAAGGCCACGCCACCCAGCACGAGCGGGACGATCCCCAGGGTAATGAACAATCCGCCCAGCACACTACGGATCTCGGTGGTGCCGCGCCCTCCGGCGGCGGTCAGCCCGGTGAATCCTTCAACTGACGCGGGGCGAAAGAGGGCCAGCAGCCCCGTTGCAATGGTAAGGATGCAGGCCACGTATTGGGCAATTTCGAACATGTGCGCCTCCGTATGAGTACTGCCGGGTCAACCCGGCGCATGGACGGTCAGACCTTTTCGTAAAAAAGCAACAGTGTGCTGCCATACTTGCGTTCATCGACCAGCGTCAGGCGGGTGGGGGTTGTTTGCTTGTATTCCACGGGGTGAATTTGAACGATGACCCACGCGCTTTCGCCCAGCCAGCCGGGGTTCGCATCGACAAGCTGCAGGGCTTTCAGCCACATTTCTTTGTACTGTGGCGGGGCAATGTATATGTAGTCGAAGGCGCGGTTGGGCGGTGCGGAGAGCATGGCAAAGGCGTCGCCGCGCCGCACCTCGGCCTGGTTGCTGAAACCCACCGTTTGCAGGTTGGATTGGATTGTCTCGACCGGTTGCCGGTTGAGATCGCTGAAACGCACGAAGGCTGCCCCGCGGCTGAGGGCTTCGATTCCAATCGCTCCTGTGCCGCCGAACAGGTCCCACCATGTCGAATCGATCACATCCCCGGCCAGGATGTTGAAAAGCGCTTCTTTAACCCGGTCTGTAACCGGGCGGGTGGTATCACCTGGCACCGATTTGAGACGGCGCCCGCGGGCTTTACCGGCGATGACGCGCAAGCTCATGGGGACGGGTCCACGCTGCGCCGGGCGGCCATGATATTGCCATAGGGTGTGGTGACCGGGATGACGCAGCCGGTGCCGAGGATGTGCCGGCGGCTGCCGGTCTGTTGCAGCGCATCGGCTGCCTCTGCGCGTACCTGCGCAGGGGTGCCCAGCGCGATGGTGGCGGTGGCGATGCCCCCGCAAAAAGCAGGGCTGAGTGAGCCGGTACCCAGGCGTGCGTAATACTTGCGGGCCTCGCCCAGCGACCAGTCAGTTTCGCGGTCGTGCCAGTTGAAAATTTCGCACGGGTAGCGCGCCACCGACTCGAAGTGGATGTTTTCGCCATGAATGTGCGCAATATTGAAGGGCATTTCCACAGTGGTTTGCAGCAGGCGGAAGTCGTAGGGTCGGCAGAATCGGTTGAACTCGTCCACGGTCAGCAGGTGGGTCTGGGCATGCTGCACGGCATAAAAGATGCCATCGATGCCTGTGCCCATGGCAGCCAGGATAAAGCGGCGCGTACTCTCGGCGATTATTTCCAGCCCTTTCAGCACCGCATCGGGATTTCGCCGCATGTGCAGAATCAGCCGCTCGCCGCCTGCCAGGTTCTTGGCCTGGGCCATGGGGCTGAAAATGGTCTGGATGATGGGCGTGCTGTTGCCCAATTCGCGGCGCAGCAGGCGCAAGCCGGCAATTTGAGCCGCCAGATGCGGGGCATCGGGCGAAAGGATGGGCAGTTTTTCCCAGTCGCGCGGTTTCGCAATTAGAGATTTCGTGTAGGTGCGGGTTCCTTCCGGGTTGCCTTCCCATTCATCTTCCACGCCCCAGTCGCGCAGGCAAAAAGAGGAAGCCGGGGTGACCTTGACGAGGTCGAAGTCGAAGGTGCGCTGAAAGTGGAGTGTGGCGGCGGCCAGTGTTTCGGGGGTCTGGTCATCGACCGGGAAGTGCCGCCAGAGCGCCACGGGCGGGCGGTCGAGGGCGGGGTCGCCGGTGATACAGGCTTGCAGGCGTTCGCGGTGGGTGAGCGGCATCAGATAATTCTCCTTCCAGCGGCATCATAGGCTTCCAGCGGGGCTTTGGCGGCAGGGCTGGCGCCAACCTCGTTTCGGAAGAGGGTCCAGACCATCGAATTGCGCCATGTGTCCAGTTGTTGGACGCGGTTCTTGAGGGTGGCTTCGTGGGTGTAACCCAGTTTGCGGGGCACGGCAGCCGAGCGCACATTGGCCGGGTCACAGTGAATCTCAACGCGCGCGAAACTGGCGCAGGCGTTCGATTTTGTCCTGCACGGTTTCTTGTTCTTCGGAATGGGCCCAAGGCATCCAGGGTTTGAGGTGCTCCAGGCTCTCGCGGATGGCGGCCTGCATGGCCTCTGCATCGGCGGGCTGCCATCCGCGCAGCACCAGGCGCGGGGTCGCGATGCGGTAAGCGGGGCCGGGGATGGGTGGGGGGTGGGCATGATGGGTCAATCCTTGCCAAAGGCCTCGAGCAGGGCGCGCATCTCATCTTCCTCGCCCGACTGCCGGTCGAAATACGCGTTCATAAACTGCGAGCGGCGCAGGCGCAGGCACATGGGGGCCACCACCTGCAGGTCTGCAAGACTCACCTCGGCGCGCCCGTCGGCGGCGGCGTGCGCCCGGGCCGCCTCGAACCAGGTGATCTCGGTGCGCAGCGAATCGATCTTCATTTTTTGCACCAGCGCAATGGCTGGGCGGGCGATCTCGTCCGAGATTTTGACGTCCCGCAGCCGTTTGCGGGCCGCGTCGATCTCTTCGGCGGCGGCCAGCATCTCTTCGGCGAACTGGGATGCCATGCCGCGCGGGTTGGACAGGTAGGATTGGACGCGCCGGTAGGCTTCCAACCGTTCATCGGCAGATTCGAGGCCCTTGACGACCAGCCGCAGTCCGAAGCGGTCTAGGATTTGCGGGCGCAGGCGACCCTCTTCCGGATTCATGGACCCAATGAGCACAAACCTGGCCCGGTAGGTGGCAGCGACCGGACCCCGGCGCACGGTGTACGACCCCTGGGCCGCCGCGTCGAGGATGGCGTCCACGATCTCGTCGGACAGCAGGTTGATCTCGTCGATGAAGAGCAGGTTGCGGTCGGCTTGCGCCAGGATGCCGCGCCGCACCTTGAGCCGTTCATGCACCGCGGCGCGCTCGTCTATGCCGCCCACCACATCTTCCAGCCGGGCGTTGAGCGGCAGTTCTACCAGGCGCACGCGGTCTGGTTTGGTAAGCGCTTCACCCTGGGCGTATTTTTGGGCGCAGTCGGGGCACACGGCGTCGATGCCGCCGGTTTCGATATCTTCGGGCAGGCAGCCATAATAGCACAGGCTGCGTTCCACCTGCGGCAGGATGTCTAGCAGCGAACGCACGGCCGTGGTCTTGGCGGTGCCGCGCGGCCCAATGAGCAGGATACCCCCGATGTTGGGGTTGATCAGCCCCAGCAGCAGGGCCAGTTTCATTTCGGTCTGACCAACAATGGCCAGGAATGGGAATGGCATTGGCTCTGCCAGCCCGGAATCCCCCGTGGTGACAGACGGCAGCGACTTGCCCGAAACGTAGTCCACCAGCTCGCGCAGGTTGCGGAACGCGTGCGCCACCCGCTCTTTCGGCTCGGTTTTTTCTTCGGGTGCGGGGGGCGGGGTGGTTTCAGGTGTGGTCATACCGTCAATTATACGTCCATGGCGTGTGTGCTGGCATGTTTTGTTATGCTTTGCGCCGGGCCAGCCGCTCTGCCTGGCGCTGCCGACCGGCTTGCAGGCGGGTTTCATCTTCCGGGGTTTCGGCCAGCAGCCCGGGCACGGGAACAGGCTTCCCTTGCGGGTCGAGCGCAACATAGACCAGGTAGGCGGTGTTGGTGTGCATCTGCTCGCCGGTGACCGGGTTCTCGGCCACCACCTGCACCTCTGCCTCGAGCGAGGTGCGCCCCACGTAGGCCACCTGGGCGGTGAGGGTCACCAGGTCGCCGATGCGGATGGGCTGGTGGAATTCCATGCGGTCGATGGCCACCGTCACCACGCGCTGTTGGGCGTGGCGCATGCAGGCCAGCGCGCCGGCTTCGTCCACCAGTTTCATGATCCAGCCGCCATGCACGTTGCCCAGGTTGTTGGCGTGTTCCGGCTGCATGAGCTGCGCGATCTGAATGCGCGAGGCGCGCATGGGCTTGTCGGTTGGCGGGGTTGTCATCAGTCCAGGTCCTGGCGCATCTCGCCTGAGTCGATGGTGTGCAGGCGCCCGGGGGCATCTTCCAACACATCGATCAACTCGTGTGAGAGGTCGCTCATCAGCCGGGCCAGGGGCACGGTGGGCGGAATTTTGATGCGCGGCGGGGCGGGTGGGGCCGCCAGGCGTGGGTGCATCTCGTCTTCAGAGCGTTTGCGCAAGATGCGCGGGTCTTTGCTCAGGAAGCCGGCGTAATGGCCAAGGACTGAGTACACAAGGCGCTGGGTGGTAACAAACCCGATCCACTCGCCGGACGGGTTGAAAAGGTAAGGGTACGCCAGGAAGGCGGCTGCTTCGCCGCGCGTGGTGTAGATGGGGATAAGGCTACGCGCCTGCGGGGTTGTCATTTTCACGCTCCTAAATATCGTTATATGTCCAATAACGATTGACGAAAAAGTTCCACAGCATGACAATGCCGATGGCCGCAACCAGGGTGACGTTGTGACTGATGAACTCGTGGCTGACCAGGCTGTACTGGATGGGCAGCGTGCCCAGGAAGTTGTCGAAGGCCGGTTCGCCGAGCTTGAGAATGGGCATTCGGATGAACAGCCCGACGGCGTTGACAATGCCGAATTGGGCCAACTGGCCGATAAGCGGTTTGGAGCGGGATTCCGGGTAGGTCCAAAACCGGTTCCAGGTGAAATTGTTGAGCACCGCCAGGACGAACGACACAGTGCCGCCCACCACCAGGCTGAAGCGCGCCAGCAGTACCAACGCGTTCATTGCACCGAAATCGACCAAGGTGCCAATTGCGCCCACGGCGGCAAAGCGCAGGAAACGTGTGCGCTCACGGGGGTCATGGATGATACGCGTCATGCCAGGCCGAGCTTCTCCTTGAAGTAGGGGATGGTACGGCGGATGCCTTCCTCCAGGCTAATTTTGGGCTCCCATCCTAGGATGGTTTGGGCGCGGGTGATGTCTGGGCGGCGGCGCTGGGGGTCGCGCGCACTGCGCGCGTCGGACACAAAAGTGATCCCGGCCGGGTTGCCGGTGACGCGGTTGATGGTTTCGGCAAACTCGAGCAGGCTCATCTCCACCGGGTTGCCAATGTTGACCGGCATGTGTTCGTCGGAATGCAACAGGCGCACAATGCCTTCCACCAGGTCGTCCACATAACAGAAGGAGCGGGTCTGTGCGCCGTTGCCGTACACGGTCAGTGGTTGCCCGAGCAGGGCCTGTTTGAGCAAGTTTGGCAGGGCGCGCCCATCTTCCAGGTCCATGCGCGGGCCGTAGGTATTGAAAATGCGCACGATCCGCGTATCCACGCCGTGCTGGCGGTGATATGCCAGGGTGAGTGATTCGGCAAAGCGTTTGGCTTCATCGTATACAGCGCGCGGGCCGGCCGGGTCCACGTTGCCGGGGTAGCTTTCTTTTTGCGGGTGCTCGGTTGGGTCGCCGTAGATCTCGCTGGTGGAGGCCAGCAGGTAGCGGGCGTTGTTGGCTTTGGCCAGCCCCAGGGTGTTGTGTGTGCCCAACGCGCCGGCTTTCATGGTTTGGATGGGCAGGTTGAAGTACGCCACCGGCGATTGCGGGTTGGGGCTGGCCGGTGAAGCGAAATGCAGCACAGCATCCAGATTGCCGGGCACAAAGATATAGTTGGATACATCGTGGCGGTAAAAGCTGAAGTTTGGGTTGCCGGCCAGGTGGGCGATGTTGTCCGGGCTGCCGGTGATGAAATTATCCATGCCAACCACATGGTGTCCATCGGCGATCAGCCGGTCGCTCAGGTGTGAACCCAGGAAGCCGGCCGCGCCGGTAATGAGAATGCGCATGAGGGAATTATCTCCAATCGATTCGGATGATTTGCCCTTCGCCAGTGACCTGGCGGGCTTGTGAAGTGGCCACATCGATTAGCCACAGGTTACCTTGATATACGACGGCAATAAAATCGCCTTCCTCGGCAGAAAGCGGACGAGGCGCCCAGACCGGTGTCTGTGGTTCCATGCCCAGCGAGCCTTCCGGGGGGAAGAGCATGCGCTGGTCGGACCCGTCCCGGTCCATTACCACCAGGCGGTACCGGCTGGTGGCGCTTTGTTCTTTCTGGATGGCCTGAAGGTAAGCGACCAGGTATGATTTCTCGCTGCCTTCGATGCGTACCGGGGAGGCAGCAGGGTAGGCGAACATGCCCGCCTGGCGCACCAGCGTGGCTTCGGCCGGGTTGGCCAGTGAGTATGCGTACACATCGAAGTACGGCGATTGCTCGGCATCCACCAGGGCGGGCGGCGGCGCGTGGTTGACCACGAACAGGGTACGCCCATCGGCGCCCCAGGTTAGCCCGGGAATGAGCGTCCAGTTATCGGTGGCGGGCAGGTTTTGCGGCAGGGGGCAGCCGCCCGTTTGGGCCGCCCCAAAGGCGGCATTATCACGCGCTTTGAGCGGGGTGATATCCAGCAGCGGGACGAGGGTTTTGTTTTCCAGGCTGACCAGCCCCACCTGGTCCGGGCGGCTGTATGCCAGGCGGATGCCGTCAGGCGACCAGGTGAACTGCGTTCCCCACCAGCCATAAATACCGCCGCTGTTGGACTCCAGGATTTTCGCCGGTTGTCCAACCACACCATTGGCGCCGAATTTGAGGAAATACAGGTCATTGTTAGCCTGCCAGCCGGGGGCTTGCGCGCGCGGCTCTACCGTGGAGTAGGCTACAGAAGCGGCCGAGTTGGGCACCCACGAGGCGTAATGCACCACGTTAGACACGCGCAGGTTGATGGGACGGGCGTTGGGTTGGGTGACATTGACCACCCACAGGGTGTTGATTTCTTCAACGGCGCCTGCCACGGTGGATCGCCGCGTGAACAGAAGCCAATCGCCCTTGGGCGACAGGCTGAAGATGCAGCCATCCAGGTCGCCGGTGCCCACCAGCGCGCGGCGGTTGCCTGTGCTGCCTTCCATGACCCAGGCGTTGCCGCCCAACAGGTAAGCCAGGCGCCCGGCCAGCGGCAGCGGCACAAAGGGATTTTGTGCGCCCACCATGGTGATTTCGGGTTGGGGCAGAGACAGGATGGTCTGTTTGACCTCTGCTTGCAGGGTTTCGCGTCCATCTTCATATACACGGCGGATGGTAATTTCACGTTCGCCATTCTTGCCGGGCTGAATGAGCAGGCTTTCTGTTTCGGGCAGGCTCTCGTTGCGTACCACCTGGCTTTGGAAAGGGATGGGCTCGGTGATAATCTCAAATTCCTCGCGCACCCGAACGACTCGCACCTGGTCGCCATTCTGCAGGCTCGCGAAACCCTGCGGCTCCACCCGATCCTGGCTGCCCAGCAGAATGCCGGCCGCGCCCAGCGCGTCGCTCACGGTGCTGTCAGCCGGTATGCTGACCTGCTCGGTGGCTCCATCAGCGGTTACACTGACCGTGATCTGCGTCTCGGATTGTGATACCTGCGGACCCAGGCAGGCGTTCAATAAGAGCAATGTGAGCGCGCCCCATGCCAGGTAAAACATGGAGAATTGCGAAAGGCGGGAGGCGCGGGGTTGGGTGCGCATGCTGGGCTGGTATAATCCACGCGCTTAGCGGATGCGGCCGCTCAGGGTCATGACGCCGTTGGTAATGGTGATGCTTTCCAGCCTGAACCCAATCGCTGCCGGGCCCAGTGTGCCTGTCAAGGCTTCCTGAACAAGCGCTGTGATGGTTTTGTTAAGCCCTTCCGGGGCAGGCAGCGGGCCAAAATCGGCTGAAACCAGTTGCACCACCGGCTGTCCGGCGGCATCTACGCTGGCTGTAACCACAATGCCCACTGTTGCCTCAAAAATACCCTGTTTGGCGCGCCCATAAATCGTTACCTGCCCATCCTGCAAGTACACTTGCGGGTCGGTGATGAACGGGTCCTGCTGCTCGGCGAGGCGCACAACCAGCATGGAGGTCAATTGCTCCTGCGAGATGTTGAGCGTCACCACGCCGCCCTGCGCGCCCGCCTGCACGGCTTGTTGAACCTGCTCTTGCAAGCTCTTGACGGCATCTGGAGAAGCAGGAATGCGCGTTTCGGGATAATCGGGCCCGCCAATGAACATGCTGCATGCCAGCGATGCCCCAAGGAGCGCCAGCCAGGCCAGTAAAACGGGTAAACGGTTCAGTTTCATGGGTTGCAAATCTTTCGTTACGGGTCTAAAATTCAGTCATTAAACGGAGCAATTATAGCATGAGCAAAAATCAGCAAGCCGTTGCACTGCCGCTGCCAGCAATATTAGAGTCCCTTTTGTTTGCCGCGCCGGAACCGGTTTCAGCGGCCCAGCTGGCGGCCGCGCTCGAACTGCCCACAGGCGCGGTGGAGCACGGTTTGACCCAATTGGAAGAGGACCTGCAAACGCGCGGGCTGCGCCTGCAGCGCCACGCCGGGCGGGTGCAGCTCACCACTGCCCCCGAAACAGGCGAACTGATCGAGCGCTTTTTGGGGCTCGAAGCCACCACCCGCCTCAGCCGGGCCGCGCTAGAAGCCCTGTCCATCATTGCTTACCAGCAGCCGGTCACACGCCCGCAGGTGGACGCCATCCGCGGTGTGAACAGCGACGGGGTGATGAAGAGCCTGCTTGGCAAGGGGCTTTTGCAGGAAGTGGGCAGGTCGGAAGGACCTGGCCGGCCGATCTTGTATGGCACCACCCCGGCCTTCCTGCAACACTTTGGACTCAACGCACTTGCCGAACTGCCGCCCCTGCGCCTGGAAACCGTGGAAGACCAGGACGTAGGCTTGCTGAAAGGTTAAATCATCAACAGAGCGCCGGATGCTTCCCGGCGCTCTGTTGATTCAGGGGGTTAGAAACCACCGGTGGCGCCGGATATGATGGGCACGAGAATGGCCGCGAGCCCAACCCCAAGGCAAAGACCCACAACACAGCCGACGATGAGCGGGATGAGCAGCACCAAGATCGCTTTGCCGCTATCCAACTGGTGCACTGCGCGGATGGTCAGGAAGTTCAGGTAGATGGAATACAGGCTGATGAAAAACACCACACAGTTCACAATCGGAATGCTTTGTAAAATGCCTGTAGTCAGAGCAATGGGCGCGCCAAATGCAGCATTGACGAAGAAGAACTTGTCGAAAGCGCCTGTACCGCCGAACAGGCGCGCGATCCAGCTCTGGATGCCCACGCCAATGATGTAGAACAACAGCCCGATCACCGCGCCAACCGGTGCGCCGCAAATAACGCCAAACAGCCCCATGCCACCCGCAGCGCCGCTTTCAAAAATGGAGCGGAACAACTCGCGGGTTTCGGGCAGGGCTTCTTGCAGAAGCGGGCCGAGTTGCTGCGGCAGGCTGCCCTGGAAAGGCAGTCCAATCAGCCCGCCGACCAGCGCGCCAACCAACAGGGCGATGAACATCCACAGTGCGCCGTTGGCCAGGGTTGCTCCCGGTTCGCGGGCCAGTGACTCGTAGTTTGCCAGGCTGGGTTTGGTAATGGCGTCGATCATTATCTGGAGCATGGTGCGCTTGGGCGCTTCGCCGTACACGGGCTGGTTGAAATTTGATGAATCGTTCATGGCATTCTCCTATAGAAGTGATATTCATTTTTGTAGCACATTTTGGGCTTTGCTACAACCGAGCCAATGTTAAGAATACGTCAATCTGGCGCACAAGTTTCACCTCACTTGCGTTTATAATCTTCGATATGGAAGAACGCTTACAGAAAATCATGGCGCATGCTGGTTTCGGCTCCCGGCGTGCCTGCGAAGAACTGATCCTGGCTGGGCGGGTGCGCGTGAATGGCAAACCCGCCGAATTGGGTCAGAAAGCCGACCCGGCTGTGGACAAAATCACAGTGGATGGCAAACCTGTGGCTGCCGCGCAGGATTACATCTACATTGCCTTAAACAAGCCGCGCTTCGTTGTTTCGGCGGCCGAGCCGGAGCCCGGCGACCGCCGCCAAACAGTGCGCGAACTGGTGCCTGTGGAGGGGCACATTTACCCGGTGGGCCGCCTGGATGTGGACAGCGAAGGTCTTGTACTGATGACCAACGACGGCGACTTGGCCAACAAACTCACCCACCCGCGTTACGGGCACGAAAAAGAATACAAGGTGCTGGTGGCGCGCCACCCCGATGCCGAACAGTTATCCTCGTGGCGGCGCGGCGTGGTACTGGAGGATGGTTACAAAACCCAGCCAGTGGAGGTGCGCGTTGAGACCCTGGTGGGCAAGGGCGCCTGGCTGCGTGTGATCCTCAAGGAAGGGCGCAAACGCCAGATTCGCGAGATGGGGATGCGCACCGGGTTGCCGGTGGTGCGCATTGTGCGCATCCGCATTGGACCGCTGCTGCTGGGGGCGCTCAAACCCAAAGAATGGCGCTTCCTGACTGCTGCGGAGGTGGAATCGCTCAAGCGTGGCGATACCCGGCCGGTACGTCCGGCGCACGCCGCCCGCAAGCCGGGTGATCGAAAAAAGATGGGCCGGCCCAAGCGTGGGGCGCCGCTTACAGACCGCAAACCGCCTGCCGGCACCAAACCAGGCGCAGGCGTTACCCGCCGCCCGGATTCAGGCCGGACTGGTGCGGGCAGCGCAGGTCGCAGCCGCCCGCCGCGCTCTAAAAAATAGAAAATGCGCCGGAACACAATGTTCCGGCGCATTTTGATCGGTTTTGAAAAACTCAGGCGCGGATGTCCACCAGGTTTTTGACGAGCGGGGCAATGGCTACCTTCACGTCACCAATGCTCATACCAGAGACTTTGAAGGTGAGCATTTTATCGTTGGGGGTGTTGCCGGTGAACTGCCCAAAAGCCACAAAATTCCCGTGCGCTTGGGCAATCGCTTCGGTCAGTTTGGCCAGCTGCCCGGGCTTATCTTCGATGATGGCCGTCACGCGCACACCGCTCTCGCGCGCGCCCATCAGTTCCAGGAAAACTTTGAACAGATCGGTTTCAGTGATGATCCCCACCACCTGTCCGTTATTCAGTACCGGCAGCCCGCCGATCTTGTTGTCGGCCATGATGCGCGCGGCCTGCTCGATGGGCGTGTCTTCAGTAACGCTGAGCACGTTTTTGGTCATTACCTCTGAAACCCTGATTTTGCTGAGCAGGTAATTCATTTCCCAAATGCTGAGCGAGGTGGCCGCAGAAGGCGAGGCGTTGAGCAGGTCTTTGTCTGAGACAATGCCTACCAGTTTGCCATCCTTGACCACCGGGGCGCGGCGGATGCGCTCGGTTTTGAGCAGGTTGACCGCATCGGGCAGGGTCATTTCTGGTGAGATGGTGATGACAGGTTTGGACATTCGTTCGCCGACGAGCATGGGGGCCTCCTGATTAGTTTGCGGATAATTTCTATCAATTATACCCGCTGTTAAGTGGTATGACCGCTCATCGGGGGCTCAGCCCCCGATGAGCAATGCAATTACTGCGCGGCAAAGGCTTTCAGTACACGAGCCATGTGGCGGGCGTGTTTGAGGTACAGGTCGAGGCGGATGTTTTCGTTGGGGGCGTGGGCGCGCGTATCAGGGTAGCCCAGCCCGGCGGTGGCCACAGGCAGGCCCAGGTCGTGCACGAAGGGGTAATTGGGGCCCGAGCCGCCCACCATGGGTACAATCTGCATGGTTTCTTCGTACATCTCCTCGGCGGTATCCACAACCAGTTTGATGAAGGGATGGTCGGGATCGGTGCGGGCCGGGGCTTCTCCGCCCAGCACGGTGACGTTGATGTCGCTGAACCCCTGGTCAATCAGGTGCTGGCGCAACAAGGCTTCGCACTTTTTGGGGTCCTGGTTGGGCACGAGGCGGAAATCGACCTTGGCGCTGGCTTTGGCGGGCAGCACGGTTTTGGAGCCGGGGCCCTGGTAGCCGCTGGTCAGCCCGCAAATGGTGCAGGTCGGCTCGAAGACTTCGGCAATTTTCAATGTGTTACCGCCGGTCAGCCCTTTGAGGAACTGACGCACGCCGTAGCGGGCTTTGTACTCCTCGGCCACTTCGGGCAGTGCATCCATGAAAGCGATGTCGCGCTCCGAGGGCGGCAGGATGTTGTCGTACCAGCCAGGGATGAGGATGCGCTCGTCCTGCCCTTTGAGGGTGCTGAGCGCCCATACCAGCCGCCAGGCGGCATTGGGGAAGATGGAGCCGCCCAGCCCGGAGTGCACGTCGATGGCGGCCGTCTCCACGGAGAGTTCTACATAGAAAATGCCACGCAGCCCCACATATTGCATGGGCACCTCGCGGTGATCCACCCCGCCAAACTCCCACACGCAGGCATCGGCGGCCAGTTTGTCTTTGTTGGCCAGGATGAAGTCGTGCAGATGCACGCTGCCAATTTCTTCTTCGCCTTCGATGATGAATTTGACATTGCAGGGCAGGTCGCCATCGCTGGCCAGCAGGGCATCTATGGTGTGCAGGCGGGCGGTGATGTGACTCTTGTCGTCGCTCACGCCGCGCCCGTACAGTTTGCCTTCGCGCAGGTTGGGCTCGAAGGCAGGCGTCTCCCACAGTTCGAGCGGTTCGGCGGGCTGGACGTCGTAGTGGTTGTAGAAGATGAGAGTCCTGTCGACTTTGCCTTTACGTTCGCCAATCACCACCGGGGCGCCACCGGTGGGCAGGATCTCGACATGGAAGCCGCGCTTTGCGAGCATTTCGCCCACCAGCGCGGCGCATTCATCCAATCCCCAGTTTTGGGCGGCCACCGAGGGCTGTGCCACCAGCCGCGAGAGTTCTGCGATGCTGGCGTCCATGTTGTTTTCAAGGTATGTGTCGATTCTTGTGTAATCGTTCATGGGAATCCTTTCTACTCGAACAGGTTGACCAGCCAGTCTATCGAATAAGCCCCGGCATAAGCAAAGATGAGCATTTTGACGATCTTGCCGAGGATGCACCACAGCAGAAAGGTGCGCAGGGGAATTTTGAGCATGCCAGAGGCGATCCCGGCCAGGTCAAAAAAGGGGTTGGGGATGAAAGCCAGCACGAAGATGGCGGCCGCGCCATATTTTTCGAGCCACGGGTGGATTTTGTCGTACATCCCGCCGCGCTCGATCACGGACTGGCCGCTGAACCCGGCCAGGTAGCCGGAGAGTTCGCCCAGCCCGCTGCCCACCCCTGCCACCACACCCACCCAGAGCGGGTTGAACACCCCACCCATGGCAAACACCACCGCCACACCCGGGGCCGGGAGCAGAACGGTGGCGTTTGCCAGCAGGGAAATGACGAAGATGCCAGGGTAGCCGAAAGCGGCCAGTTCCTCCGCTTTGTCGCGGATGCTGAAGATCCACAGGCTGATGGCCACCACGGCCACCAGGCTTAGGATGCGCAGCAGGAGCGTGCGCCGTTCGGGGCTCATGCCGGGCCGCTAGGCGGTTTCGGTGATGACGACATCCAGGATCTTGATGCCGGGGTATTCCGGGCGGCCCGGGTCACGCGGCGCGATGGAGAGCACCACGTCCATGCCGCCGGTCACTTCGCCAAAGATGCTGTGGCGGTTGTCGAGCCAGGGGGTGGGTACGTGCGTGATGAAGAATTGCGAGCCATTGGTGCCCGGCCCGGCGTTGGCCATGGAGAGGATGCCGGGTTTGCTGTGCTTGAGCGCGGGGTGGAACTCGTCTTCGAAGCGGTAACCGGGGCCGCCGCGCCCGGTGCCAGTCGGGTCGCCGCCCTGCACCATGAAATCGGCGATGACGCGGTGGAAAATGCAGCCGCTGTAAAATCCGGCGCGCGCCAAAAAGACGAAGTTATTGACCGTTTTGGGGGTCTTATCGGCATGCAATTTTATGACGATGTCGCCTTTTTCAGTTTTCATGGTGGCGGTGTACTTCTTCCTGGGGTCAATGCTCATTTCGGGCGGGTTGGGCCACTGATGGATAGTGTTGTTCACAGGTGAATCCTCCTAAAGAGTCTGATGTTGTTGGAGCAGCGCTTCGATGCGGGCTACCACCATGTCGAGCGCCACGGTATTTCGTCCGCCTTCAAGGATGATGACATCGGCATAGCGTTTGGATGGTTCGACGAATTCCAGGTGCATGGGGCGTACCGTTTTCAGGTATTGCCTGATGACCGATTCGGTGGTGCGCCCGCGCTCTTCGATATCACGTTCCAAGCGCCGGATGAAGCGCAGGTCGGAGTCAGTATCTACGAAGATTTTGACATCGAACAACAGGCGCAGGTCTGGCTCGGCAAAAATGAGGATGCCTTCGACGATGATGACCGGGCGCGGAGCAATGGGGATGAACTCGGCCGTGCGGGTGTGACGGGAAAAATCGTAAATGGGCAGTTGGATGGGCAGGTATTGCTTGAGTTGCCGAATGTGCGCAATCATCAACTCGGTTTCGAGCGAGTTGGGATGGTCAAAGTTGATTTCAGCCCGCTGCACCGGGGGCAGGCCGCTCAAGTCGCGGTAATAGGCATCGTGCGGCAGGTACGCGATGCGGTCGGCGCCCACGCGCTGGAGGATTTCCTGGGCCACGGTGGTTTTTCCTGAGCCGGAGCCTCCGGCGATGCCGATGACAAGCGGGGTGGGCCGGGCAGACGACATAGCCAGATTATACAGTGAAAACTCTAGCGCGAGATGTGCTTCAGGGTTTGCGCGAATGCTGGTGATGCGTGTGCGCTGCGGCGGTGCGGTGCTGCATGGGTTTGGGTCCGCGCGGCTGGGGTTGGTGCTGCTGGGGCGGGGCGGGCACTTCGTAATCGAAGTTTTCCAGTTCCTCGCGCGGCAGTTTTTGCTTCATGATCTTTTCCAGCGCGCGGATCATCTCATCGTCATCCTCGGTGACCAGGGTGAAGGCATCTCCGGTGCGCTCGGCGCGGCCGGTGCGTCCGATGCGGTGAATGTAGGCGTCGGCAGTGTCTGGCATGTCGTAGTTGATGACGTGCGAGATGCTTTCCACATCCAGCCCGCGCGCGGCGATATCGGTGGCGACCATGATCTGGAACTTGCCGCTCTTGAAGCCGGTCAGAGCGCTCTGGCGCTGGCCTTGCGTGCGGTCGGAGTGCAGGCTGGTGACCTTGAATCCTTCGCGAGTGAGCTGGTGGGCCAGGCGCGCGGCGCGGTGTTTGGTGCGGGTGAAAATGAGCACCGAGTCGGTGTCGGTGCGGCGCAGTAACTCAAAGGTTAGCGCGGTCTTCAGGTGTTTTGGCACCGGGTAAAGCGCGTGGGTCACGGTGTGGGCTGGGCGCGAGAGTCCCACGGCGATGCGCTGCGGGTGGGTGAGCGTTTCGGCGGCCAGTTTTTCCACTTCCGGCGGGAAGGTGGCCGAATAAAGCATGGTCTGGCGTCGGGCGGGCACGCTTTTGATGATGCGGCGCACATCCGGCAGGAAACCCATGTCGAACATGCGGTCGGCTTCATCAAGCACCAGCATCTCGATGCCGTCCAGGTGGGCGTGCCCCTGGGCGATCAGGTCCAGCAGGCGGCCCGGGCAGGCTACCAGGATTTCAACGCCGCGCCTGAGCGCTTCAATTTGATTCCCGGCCCCCACGCCGCCATAGATCGTGGCCGAACGGATGCCGGTGCCGGCGCTGAGGGTGCGGATGTTATCGTGGATTTGTTCGGCCAGCTCGCGCGTGGGAGTCACAATGAGCGCGCGGGCTTTGTTGCGCGGCCCATCGAGCAGTTTGTGCAGCATGGGCAGCACGAAGGTGGCGGTCTTGCCGGTGCCGGTCTGGGCGGTGGCGATCAGGTCGTGCCCATGCAGCGCGGCCGGGATGGCCGCCGCCTGAATGGGTGTCGGCTCGGTGTACCCGGCCTGTTGAATGCCCCTGGCCAGGCGGGAGTCCAGTTTGAACTGGTTAAAATTCACGTTCTTTCCTTGTCTTCAGAAGTCGGGGATTGGGTGGATATGAGACTACTGATAATGCGGGCTGATTGTATCAGCAATTGCCACAAAAAACCCGCCAGATGAAGGCGGGTCAAAAGTTGAGCAAACCAAATTTACCGAGGCGCAAGTCACGGTTCATGACGGGATGATTTTTATCGCGGAGACGCCAAGGGCGCCAAGGAATCCACAAAATTTCCCGCGCACTCAGCGCCTCTGCGGTCAATACCTACTTCATGCTGACCAGTTCCACATCAAAGACCAGCGTGGCATTGGGCGGAATGACCCCACCCGCGCCGCGTTCGCCATAGCCCAGGTGCGGCGGGATGGTGAGCGCGGCCTTGCCGCCGACCTTCATCAGCGCAATCCCTTCGTCCCAGCCTTTGATGACGCGCCCTGCGCCCAGCACGAACGTAATCGGCTCGCCGCGCGTGTATGAACTATCGAAGACCTGGCCGTTGGTCAATTTACCGGTGTAATGCACACTCACCGTTTTACCCGCCTCGGCCTGCGCGCCCGTACCGGCAACTGTTTCAGCGTACTCCAATCCAGATGCAGTTTTCATTGAATTGCCTGACCTCAACCGGCTTTCTTTGAGGGCAGTTTATTTTTCTGTTGCTCTTTCTTCTTTTCATCTTTCTGGTGTTTCTGCTTGTCAGCCTTGTTTTTATCTTTCTTACCGCCTTTGTCTCCCATGGTTAAACTCCTTTGTGATTGATTAGGATGGCACGTCTACAAGAGAATTATAGAACGACTTTCAGATTCATCCAACAGGCAAAAACCAAATTCTAATCATTCCAACACGAATCTTACGAATGAGCCAATGCAGCGAAATACTTCAAAAGTTATTGGCAACAGTGGTCAATTCGTATCATGCATGATAAACGAGAATCGATAAATCTGCCGAGGGTGCGTTGCACCAATTCCCCGGGGAAAGGCCGCCTAACTTGTAAATCTTGGCGAACTTGGCGGTAAAGAACATAACTTCGAGAAGCTCCTGTCGATTCGATTGACCTGTCTAGCCCAATCTGCTAAACTAGGAGTAAGTTGTCAGACAAATTCTTGCGGAAGATAAAATGGCCACCCTCCTTGTCAAGCACGCCTACCTAGCCACCATGGACGATCACCAGCGGGAAATTCCCAATGGCAGCCTGTTCATTCGAGATGGTTTCATCGAGCAGGTCGGGCCGACTGCCTCCCTGCCCCCAACCGCCGACGAAATCCTCGACCTGAGCGGGCACATCGTCCTGCCCGGACTGGTCAACACCCACCACCACTTCTACCAGACCCTCACGCGCGCCGTCCCGGCCGCGCAGGATGCCAACCTGTTCAACTGGCTCAAAACGCTCTACCCCATCTGGGCGCGCCTCACCCCCCAAGACATCTTCACCTCCACCCAGACCGCCCTGGCCGAGCTGGCTCTCAGTGGCTGCACCACGGCCTCAGACCATCTCTACCTGTTCCCCAACGGCGCCAAACTGGATGATGAGATTGAGGCGGCGCGCCAATTCGGGCTGCGCCTGCACGCCTCACGCGGATCCATGTCCCTGGGCGAATCGCAAGGCGGGCTGCCCCCCGACTCGGTCACCGATAAAGAAGACTTCATCCTGGCCGACAGCGCCCGCCTCATCGAGCGCTACCACGACCCCAAGCCGGGAGCCATGACCCGCGTGGTGCTCGCGCCGTGCTCGCCCTTCAGCGTCACCGGCGACCTGATGCGCGAATCGGCCTGCATGGCCCGGCACTATGGTGTGCACCTCCACACCCACCTGGCCGAGACCGAAGACGAAGAGCAGTTCTGCCTGCAAAAGTTCGGCTATCGCCCGGTCGGGTACATGCAATCGGTCGATTGGGTCGGCGGTGATGTCTGGTTCGCGCACTCCGTCTATGTCAACGCCGAAGAGATCGGTGTCTTCGCAAAGCACAACTGCGGCGTGGCCCACTGCCCCACCTCCAACATGCGCCTGGCCTCGGGCATTGCACCCATCAGGGAATACCTGGCCGCGGGCATCAACGTCGGGCTCGGTGTGGATGGCTCGGCCAGCAACGATGGTTCGCACCTGCTGGCCGAAGTGCGCCAGGCAATGCTCCTCTCGCGCCTGCGCGAGGGGATTACCGGCTTCTCATTATCCACACCCCCCTCTTCACTTCCCCAAAATTCTGCGAACCTGGGGGGAGCCGGAGGGGGGTTGATGACCGCCCGCCAGGCGCTCTGGCTGGGCACACGCGGCGGTGCAGGCGTGCTCGGGCGCAGCGATGTTGGCTCGCTCGAACCCGGCAAATGCGCCGATTTCTTCGCCATCGACCTCAACCGCCTCGAACTGGCCGGCGGCGCCGTGCACGACCCGGTCGCGGCGGTCGTTTTCTGCCAGCCCGTGCGAGTCGATCACACCGTGGTGGGCGGTAAATTCATCGTCAAAGATCAGCAGCTTGTCACGTTGGACGAGCGCGCGCTGGCCGTGCAACACAACAAGGCGGCCCGGCGCCTGCTCAACGGCTGAACCGTTACACAGGCTTACGCAAAAAACGGAGAGCACATGCTGACACAAACCCTCGTGAATGTCGCCATGGGCCGCACCCCGGCGGATACGGTCATCCGCAGCGGGCAGTGGGTGTGCGTACAGACCGGCGAGATCATCCCGCACACCGACATTGCCATTGTCGAAGGGCGTATTGCCTTCATCGGCGCAGACGCCAGCCACACCATCGGCGCGGGCACACAGGTCATCGACGCCGGGGGCGCATACCTCGTCCCTGGCCTGCTGGATGCGCACATGCACATCGAAAGCGGCATGGTCACAGTTACCGAGTTCGTGCGCGCCGTCGCCCCGCACGGCACCACCGGCATGTTCATCGATCCGCACGAAATCGCCAACGTCTTTGGGCTGAAAGGCGTCAAGCTCATAGTGGACGAAGCCGCCGTGCAGCCCGTGCACGTCTGGGTGCAGGTGCCATCCTGTGTGCCCAGCGCCCCGGGGCTCGAGACGCCCGGCGCATCCATCGGTCCCGCCGACATCGCCGAAGCCATGACCTGGCCGGGCATTATCGGCTTGGGCGAAATGATGAACTTCCCCGGCGTCTTCATGTCGGATGAAAAGATGCACGCCGAGATGCATGCCACGCGCCACGCGGGCAAGGTCATTGGCGGGCACTATGCCAGCCCTGACCTCGGGCTCCCTTTTCATGGATATGTCGCGGGAGGCGCGGAGGATGACCACGAAGGCACCCGCCTCGAAGACGCCATCACCCGCGCCCGCCAGGGCATGAAGGTCATGCTGCGCTACGGCTCCGCCTGGCACGATGTCGCCGCGCAGATCAGGGCAATCACCCAGGGCGGCATGGATGCGCGCCACTTCCTGCTGTGCACTGATGACAGCCATGCCCACACCCTGTCGTACGACGGCCACATGGATCGCGTGGTACGGCATACCATCAGCGAGGGCGTTTCGCCCATGCTGGCGCTGCAAATGGCCACCCTCAATACCGCCGAGCATTTCGGCGTCAGCCGCGATGTGGGGCAACTGGCCCCCGGCCGCTGGGCAGACATTTTGCTTGTCAATGACTTGCGTGATTTTCACGCCCATCTGGTTGTTGCGCGCGGCCGGGTGATCGCCGAGAACGGTTCTTGGACCGCTTCACTGCCGGGCTATCCGTATCCCGCCTGGTCCACCCATAGCGTTCACCTGCTGCGCCCGCTCACCGCCAGAGATTTTTGCCTGCCGGTCTCAGACCATCGAAAACATGCAACCGCGCATGTCATCGGAATTATCGAAAACCAGGCCCCCACGCGCCACCTGAGCATTGAAATGCCTGTCATAGCAGGCGAAATTTGGGCTTCGCCGCCCGCGCCGCGTGGCTTGGATGTGGCGAAAATCGCGCTCATCGACCGGCATCACGGCACCGGATCCGTTCAGGTGGCGCTTGTAAGCGGTTTTGGCTTTACCGAGAAGTGCGCCATCGCCTCCACCGTTGCCCACGACAGCCATCACCTGCTGGTGGTCGGCACCGATGAAACCTGCATGGCCCGGGCTGCCAATCGCCTGGCTGAGACTGGCGGCGGGCAGGTGGTCGTCCGGGATGGCGAGATCATTGGTGAGGTGCAGCTGCCCATTGCCGGGCTGATGTCCGACGAACGCGCCGAAACTGTTGCCCGCAAAGCCGCCACCGTGCTCGATGGGTTTCGCGCTTGCGGCTGCACACTCAACAACCCCAATATGCAGCTTTCGCTGTTGGCATTGGTTGTCATTCCGGAGTTACGCATCTCGGACAAGGGTCTGGTGGATGTGACCCGGTTCGAATTTATTCCTGTGACGGGGTAAGGAACGTTACAAACGTACCCTGCCGTCGATACCGACTGGAGTTTTTTGCCCATGCCCCACTTCCCTTTCCAGCGTTTACAAGCCGACCTGGCCGCCCTCATCGCCCGCTCTGAGCCTGGCACGCGCCTGCCCTCCGAACCTGACCTGGCCAAAGCGCTGGGAGTCAGCCGGGCCACCCTGCGCGAGGCCATGCGCACCTTCGAAACGCAGGGTCTTATCCGCCGCCGCCAGGGGGCCGGAACGTTCGTGGTCGGCCAACCGCCGGTAATCGAAAGCGGGCTGGAGGTGCTCGAATCGATGCTGACGCTGGCGCGCCGCTCGGGCCACAACGTGGAACCGGGCGAAGCCGCCATCTCACAGATCGCCGCCGATGCCGAAACGGCCGCCGCGCTCGAACGGGCGATGGGCGACCCGTTGGTGCGCGTGGCCCGCACCATGCGCGCCGAATCGCGCCCGGTGGCCTACCTGGTCGACATCCTGCCGCTGGAGGTGCTCAACCCGGACGAGATCAGCAACCAGTTCAGTGGCTCGGTGCTCGACTACCTGCTGCAACGCGGCGACCCGCTCACGGTCAGCCGCACCGAGATCAGCGCCACCAACGCCACCGCCGAGGTGGCCAAGATGCTCGAGATCCAGCGCGGCGATGTGCTGCTTTACTTCGAGGCGCGCCTGTATTCCACGGCCGGGCAGGTGGTGGACTACTCGCACAGTTACTTCCTGCCAGGCTATTTTAAGTTCCATCTCGTGCGCAAGGTGGCTGCGATCTAAAAACTCACCACGAAGGACACCAGGGAACACAAAGATTTTTTGGAAGCGTATCCATCACTTTTATCCCTTTCATCTGTGGTTGTTTAGCTCAAAAAACGAACACTTAACGCCTCTGTGGCTACCATTTGGAGAAAAAATGCAAGAAACGGTTCACAACATTCAAGCCCTCGTTGCCCAACACCGCGACGACATCGTCCAATTCATGCGCGACATCTGCGCCATCCCCAGCATGGAAGGGCAGCTCAAGGATGTGGGCGAACGCATCATCACTGAGATGAACAAACTCGGTTTCGAGGAAGCCCGTTTCGACAAGATGGGCAACGTCTTTGGGCGCATTGGCAGCGGCCCGAAGACATTGGTTTATGACTCGCACATCGACACCGTGGGCGTGGGCGACCCCGCCACCTGGGACTGGGACCCCTTCCAGGGCAAGGTCGAGAACGGCATCCTGTACGCGCGCGGCGCGTGCGACGAAAAGGGCTCCACGCCCGGCATGGTGTACGGGTTGGCGTTCGCCCAACAACTCGGCCTGCTGGAAGGCTGGACGGCCTACTACTTCGGCAACATGGAAGAGTGGTGCGATGGCATTGCCCCGAACACCTTTGTCGAGGTGGACCCGAAGGTGCGGCCCGACTTCGTGGTTATCGGCGAGCCGACCAAAATGAACGTGTACCGCGGCCACAAGGGCCGCGTGGAACTGAAGATCACGGCGCGCGGCCGGTCGGCCCACGCCGCCTCGCATCACCTGGGCGACAACGCCCTCTACAAAATGCTCTCGGTCGTCTCCGGCATCCGCGACCTGGACGCGCACCTGCCCGCGCACCCCTTCCTCGGCAAGGCCACCATCGCCGTGACCGATGCGCAGATCAGCACGGCCTCCATCAACGCCGTGCCCGATGGGTTCACCATCTTCATCGACCGGCGCATGACCTTCGGTGAGTCCAAGGAAGAGGCCATCCAGCAGGTACGGGACCTGATCCCCGGTTACCTGCGCAAGGAGATACGGGTCGAGGAACTGTTCTACGACGACCCCTCGTACACCGGCTTCGTTTTCCCGGTCGATAAATACTTCCCGGCCTGGGCCATGGACGAGAACGCCCCGGTCGTGCTGGCCGGGCAGGCTGCGCGGACGGCCATCGGCTACCCCGAGGCGCCCAGCGGCAAGTGGAATTTCTCCACCAACGGCATTTACTGGGCCGGCAAGGCGGGCATTCCTGCCATTGGGTTCGGACCCGGTAACGAAGAGTACGCCCACACCTCGCTCGAACAAGTCCCGCTCGATGAGGTGGTCAAAGCCACCGAGTTCTATGCCCTGTTCCCCAAGATGCTGAAAGAACAGGCTGGTTAATTTACCGCAGAGCACGCAGAGAGCGCTGAGAAAACCTAAAACCTTTTTGTATGCACTGGCGAGGATCAAGGTTTCTGATGAGCGAAGCAGAATATCTCAACAATCTAACCGATAAGGTTATTCACTTTGCCGCGAAGATGTGATTATTGCCGCAGGGATGAGGAGCTAAAAACTCTGCGTGCTTTGCGCTCTCCGCGGTGAAAAAAAGCAGAGAACAACTTTAGAGTTACCGGAGGATGTCGCAATTTAACAACCGTTGACTAGCCCGAAAGGAGGCACCCATGCGTAGTTTCAACGGGCGTGACATACTCTCGCTCAAGGATTTCGAGCGCAACGAATTCTCCCGCGTGTTCGAGATCGCCGAACGGCTGGAGCCAATTGCGCGCAACCGCCGCAACGTGGATATGCTCAAGGAGAAGACCCTCGTGGCCGCCTTCTACCAGCCATCCACACGCACGCGCCTGGCGCACGAGGCGGCCATGCACCGCCTGGGCGGGCATGTGGTCGGGTTTGCCGACCCCAAAATGACCCGCGCCGGAGATTTTTACCAGGAGTCCATCAAGGATACGGTCAAGATGCTGGAGTTCTACGGCGATGTGATCGTGATGCGCCACTTCCAGCAGGGCGCGCCGCACGAAGCCGCCCGCTGGGCCAGCATCCCGGTCATCAATGGCGGCGATGGCTGGGGCGAGCACCCCACCCAGATCCTGACCGACCTGTACACCGTGTTGCGAGAAAAAGGGCGCATCGACGGGCTGCGTTGGCTGGCGGTGGGTGACATGCGCATGCGCACCATGCACTCGCTTGGCTACGCCCTCAGCCAGTTCGACTGTCCGATCACTTTCGTTTCACCGCCCGAGATGGGATTGACGGATGAGTTCAAAGCCGAGATGCGCCAGCTCAGCGTGAACTTCGACGAAAAAGAGCACGTCGAGCAGTCCATCAGCCAGGCGGACGTGATCCTGGTTGAGCCGGTCGTCCAGCCGGACTACACAAAAAGCCGGGATGAGCGTACCGGCGCGCTGGACCTGACACCGGCCAACTACAAGATCACCCGCGAGCTGCTGGCCGCTAAAGCGAAATCAGACGCCATCCTGTTGCATTCCCTGCCGCGCATGGACGAGATCCCCACCGATGTGGACATCACGCACTGGTCGCGCTACTGGCAGGAAGCCTTCAACGGCGTGGTCATGCGCATGGCGCTGATCGCGCTGGTGCTGGGCGCGGTGGAATAAGAAACCTATGCCCCCCTCTTACTCTCCCCCCATTTTCCAGAAAATGGGGGAGACGGAGGGGACGGAACAGGAGTGAACAATGACTCTTTACGACGAACTGCGCAAACATCACAACGCGCCTGCCGAACAAAAGCTCAAGATCCTGCGCGAGGAACTGCTGCGCCCCATCCTCACCGTCGAGACGGCCGCCCACCTGCTCAAGCAGGTTGCGCCGGATATTTCCCCCTGCCTGCCGCCCAGCGTGAACGCCGAAGAGTTGCGCAACACACTCAAATGGCTGGAGGAAGCAGCCATAGACCTGCACCAGATCCTCGATGCGCTTACGCTTGAGACAGATGTGCCGCCGCCGCATACCGGAGACTGAGTGGCCAAAACCATCGAGGTCCGCCGTCATTCGCTGCGCACCCCGCCCAACCCGCACCTCTCGCAGCAGGGCGTCACGCTGGCCCGGCTGGTGGGCGAAGGGCTGGGCCCGTTCGACCGGGTGGTCACCAGCACCGCACCGCGCGCCTTCGAAACCGCCATTGCCATGGGTTTTGCTGTGGATGTTCAGGAAGAATTGCTTTCAACCTATGGCGCGGAGATCGAATCTGCGCTGCCGTGGCCCCAGCCGTTTTTAGCGTACCAGGCGGCGCGCAATCACCCGGCGGTGGCGGGTTACCTGCGGCGGCTGGCGGCGTTTTACAACGACCTGGCCGCCTACCTGTCCGAAGGGCGCGCGGCCCTGGTTGTCAACCACGGCGGCGTGGTGGAGTTGGGCGCAGTGGCCTGTTTACCGGAAGCCGGTTACGGGTCGTCTGGTCCGCATGTGGCATGCTGCGAGGGTGTGCGGCTGACCTGGGACCAGGGCGCCTTCAGGAGCGTGGAAATCCTCCGCATCTCCAAGTAATTTACTGGCATAAGAGTTCGTGCAGCCCTGACCTTTTCGTACACGGAGAACGCGGATTTGACGGAGGTTTGCTGGTTTTTCTTACAAATTTCGTGCAAACCCATACTTTCTGTGAAATCCGTGTGCGGTTTGGGCTTTTCGGCTCAATATCAAGTCATTCTCTATCTAAATAACCAAGGAGACTAAACGTATGCAAACCAATTTCCGCGGTCGCGACTTTATTGGCGACCTCGACTTCACGAAAGAGGAAGTCGAAACCGTGCTCGATGTAGCCTGGGACCTGAAGCGCAAGCGCGCGCTCAACGAGCCGCACCCCTACCTGCGCGATAAGGTGCTGGCCATGTTGTTCTTCTTTTCGTCCACGCGCACGCGCGGCTCGTTCGAGGCTGGCATGGCCCAGTTGGGCGGGCACGCGGCCTTTATCGACAGTAACACCACCCAGATCTCGCACGGCGACACCCCTGTGGAAATCGGCGAAATCTTCGGGCGCTACTTCGACGGCATCGCCATCCGCCACTGTGATTACGGCGACGGCAACAAGTACCTGAACGATGTGGCCAGATCGAGCCGCGCGCCGGTGCTCAACATGCAGTGCGATATTTACCACCCCTTCCAGTGCCTGGCCGACCTGATGACCATTATGGAAAAGAAGGGCCGCAACCTGCGCCGCAAGAAGATCGTGGTTTCGTGGGCTTATGCCGCCTCGTACCTCAAGCCCATCTCGGTGCCGCAGTCGCTCATCCTGCAGATGCCGCGCTTTGGCATGGATGTAACCCTGGCCTACCCGCCCGAATTCCCGCTCATGCCCGAGATCGTGGAGCAGGCCAGGGAGCAGGCCAAGATCGCCGGAACGGCTTTCGAGATCACCGACAGCAAGGACGGCATGACCGAAGCCTGCAAAGATGCGGATGTCATCTACGCCAAGAGCTGGGGCCCGCTGCTGACCACCACCGACAAGACCGAAGGCAAGCGCCTGCAGGATATGTACAAAGACTGGATCATGGACGACGCCAAGCTCAAGGTGGCCAAAGCTGATGCCATCTACATGCACCCGCTACCCGCCGACCGCGATGTGGAAGTGACCAGCAAGGTGCTCGACGGCCCGCACTCGGTGGTGTTCGACGAAGCCGAAAACCGCCTGCACGCGCAGAAGGCCGTGATGGCGTTGACGATGAGTTAGGGATTAGCGATTAGAAACAAGGGATCAGGGATCGATTATGAGTGATAAGGAACTCGGTTTCGAGAACTTGGCTTTCTATCAGCATGCGTTGAAGTTACTCAAAGCGGCGTATAAATTGATCGCAGAATTACCGTCACAAGAAAGATACAATTTTGCCGATCAATTGCGCCGCGCATCCTTGAGCACCTAACCCAATATCGCAGAAGGTTACGGGCGTTATCACTATCTCGACAAGTTGCGTTTCTTCTACATTGCCCGCGGCTCTTTGAACGAAACGCTCAGCGCTTTTGTTGCTGCAAATGCCGTAGGCTACGTGGATGACACCCAACTCAAATGGGTACGGGATGTGGAACTCGAAGCAGAAAAATCGTTGAACGGCTACATCGCTTTTATCCGCAAGCAAAAACAGGGTGAAAGTGAGTATGGCAGCAGGAAATCAACGAAAACCCTGTAGAATATCGCCCGGGCATCAGCATCGAAGAAGATTAATCTGATCCTTGATCACTGATCACTGATATCTGGTCACATAATTTGGAGAATTATTCATGACAAAAGCACATAAACTCGCCGTCATCGCCATTGGCGGCAACTCGCTCATCAAAGACGATAAGAACGTCACGGTCGAGAGTCAGTACCAGGCCGCCAAAGAGACTTGCATGCACATTGCAGACATGATCGAGCAAGGCTGGGAGGTGGCCGTGGGTCACGGCAACGGGCCGCAGGTCGGCTACATCCTGCGCCGCTCCGAGATCGCCGCCAAAACCGCCGGCATGCACGAAGTGCCGCTGGATGTGTGCGGCGCCGACAGCCAGGGCGCCATCGGCTATGCCTTGCAGCAGAATTTACAGAACATCCTTTACCAGCGCGGCATCAAGAAGAAAGTGGTCACCGTTATCACCCAGACGCTTGTAGATCGCGAAGACCCGGCCTTCAAGAACCCCACCAAACCCATTGGCAGCTTCATGGAAAAAGACGAAGCCGAGCGCCGCCAGCGCGAGCAGGGCTGGAGCGTGGTGGAAGACGCCGGGCGCGGCTGGCGGCGGGTGGTTGCCTCCCCGCTCCCGAAGGAAATCGTCGAACTGGAAACGGTGCAGACGCTGCTGGGCGTGGGCATTGTCACCATTACCGTGGGCGGCGGCGGCATCCCGGTCATCGACCCCGGCGACGGAAACTACCAGGGCATCGCGGCCGTCATCGACAAGGATTTCGCCTCCTCACTGCTGGCGCGCGAGATCAAAGCCGACCTGTTCGTCATCTCGACGGCAGTGGAGAAGGTGGCCATCAACTTTGGCAAACCGGACCAAAAGTGGCTGGACAGGATGACCCTCTCCGAGGCGAAACAATACCTGGCAGAAGGCACGCACTTTGCCAAGGGAAGCATGGCGCCCAAGATCCAGGCCGTCATCTGGTTCCTCGAGTCCATGCCCGGCGCCAAGGCCCTCATTACCAACCCCGAAAACCTGGGCCGCGCGCTCAAGGGCGAAACGGGGACGTGGATCGTGCAAGATTAGGACCGCGAGACAACAAACAATCCCGGGGTCAAACTGAACCCGGGATTTTTGTTTTCATCCGCCGTTAACCCTTTCGAGCGAGCCGGTGTTGACCAGCCTCACAAAAACCTCCACGATGCGCGGGTCGAAGTATTTGCCGCTCTGGCTGCGGATGTAGTCCAGCGCTTTTTGTTTGGGCCAGGCCGCTCGGTAGATGCGGTCTTTGGTAATCGCATCCCACACATCGATGATGGTGAAGATGCGGGCGGCCAGGGGAATCTCTTCACCCTTTAGCCCGCGCGGGTAGCCGGTGCCATCCCATTTTTCGTGGTGACAGTAGGGAATTTCCAGGGCGGGTTTGAGAAACTCGATTTCTTTCAGCAGGTTATACGATGTAATGGGGTGCTGCTTGATAATTTCCCAATCTGCATCAGAGAGTTTTTCAGTCTTGTGCAAAATCTCATCCGGGATGCCCATTTTGCCAATATCGTGTAGCAATGCGCCCCGGCGGATGTGTGGCAGCTCCGATTCGGGGATGTTCAGCGCCCCTGCCAACCGCATGGTCAGCTCGGTCACGCGCCGCGTATGCCCTTCTGTTTCTCGGTCGCGCAATTCCAGCGCACGCGACCAGCCTTCCAGGGTGGTATCGTAGGCCTGCGAGAGGTGCACATTGGCCTGCTGCAAGTGCCGGAAGAGGGTGACATTATCGATGGCAATGGCGGCTTGCCCTGCCAGGGTTTCCATGAAATTCTGCCATTCCTCGTCTGTCAGCAGCATGTCACGGTGGAATATTTCCATGACCCCTTTCACCTCGCCTTTGGCAATCAGCGGGATGGCCAGGTAGGTGCGAAAATCATCTTCGTTGCCTGGGTCGAGAATCGTCTCGCGGGTTGGCAGGTTGTCGAGGTCATTGATCTGGATGGTTTGCCGTTCGAGGATGGCCCGCCCCGCAATAGTATTTGAAACGCTGCGCAGGCTGGTGCGGCCAGGCGGAAGTTTGAGCCCCTTGCGGGCCACCGTTTCGAGCAGGAAGGTGTTTGGGTTATAAAGCATGATCTGCGCTGCGTCCACCTCCAGCTCGCGCAAAACGTGTTCGAGCAGGATGCTTAAATTGATGGGCAGGTCGAGGTTGGCAGTAATCATTGCATCGACCTGGCGCAGGGCAGATGCGCGCCGCATGTGGCGTTGAAGCTGCGCTTCGGCTAGCTTGCGTCCTGTTATGTCGCGGGCAACCCCAAGGATGACAGACGGTTTGCCGTTTTCATCGCGCGTCACAACCACACTGCTCTCCACCCACGCCAGATCGCCATTTTGCAGCTGGTGTTCGGTCTCGATCTCGAAGGCAATTTTTTCTTGAGGGTCTGCCAACCGTTCTGGGGTGAGTTCGCGGCGCATTATTTCCTGAACCAGCGCAAAGGACCGGGGTGATACCGACTGGACCGCGCGCTGCATTTCTAACGCCTGGTCGGTGTAACCCAGGATTCGCGCAGCAGATGGGCTGATATAGACCGGCTGCAGGTCCATATCCAGCATCCAAATGGTTTCGCGCATATTTTTTGTGATCACTTGATAGCGCTGTTCAGTTTCAAGCAGGTTTTGCTGGGCGCGCTTGAACTCGGTGACATCCTGAGATAACCCCAAAACGAGCGTGAAATTTCCTTTTTCGTCCTGCATGGGCTCCAGGTGAGACTGGAACCAGCGCATCTCGCCAAACAGATTCACTTCGGTGAGGGTGTCGAGGGGCTGCATCGTATCCAACACGCGGCGGGCTGCCGCCATGCGTTGCGTGGCAAGCTGCGGCGGCAGGATTTCTGCCACGGTTTTGCCGATGAGGTCTTCCACCGTGCTGCGCATAATGCGCGCTGCGCTGTCATTCAAAAAATAGAACCTGCCCGTGCCATCGATAATGCTCACAGCCTCGCGGGCGTGCCTGGTGAGAACGGCTAGAATTTTGTTCTTCCAAAGTTCTGGGTACGGAGCTGTCATAACGTACCTCGTCAATTAAGCAACCCTGGGCGGTGGCCTTGCCCCCTGCCCAGGCGTGAAAGCGGTCGGAAACTTGAATTCAACCACTCAAAAATGGGATGGATGCGCCGGTTCGACGTTTATGCGATGGTAATGTGCCTTCCCGGTCCTGCACGCCTTTATTCCTGATGACAGTGAAGATAAACGAGACAGAGCCAAAAATCAATCAGACTAAAGTCCTCTATATACGTCCCGCACCCTGGGCGGGTGTGCAAACATAAAGCGCGGCTTGCCTGCCACTGGCAGACTGGTATGCAGCCATCAGCCCGGCGCTGAATTCGGCAGCCTGGTTCGATTGAACCAGGGCCACCGCGCACCCGCCAAAGCCGGCCCCGGTCATGCGCGCGCCCAGGCAGCCTGGCTGCGCCAGCGCTGCTTCAACGATCTGGTTAAGGGCGGCATTGGTCACCTCAAAGTCATCCCTCAGGCTGGTGTGGCTGGCCGTAAAGAGCGCGCCCAACCGGGCCGCATCGCCGCGCCGCATAGACTCGACCGCCGACAACACCCGTGCGTTTTCAGTCACCACATGGCGCGCGCGGCGCAGGGTCACATCATCCAGGGCGCGGCCGTGTTGTTCCAACGTTTCAATCGAAACATCACGCAGGGCTGCCAACCCAAAATGCTGCGCCGCAGCTTCGCATTGGGCGCGGCGCTCATTATAGGCGGTGCCAACCAGTCCGCGTCGCGTTGCGGTATCCATGATGACGACAGCCACATCCTCTGGCAGTGGCACAGCTTCGGTTGCCAGGGTGCGGCAGTCCAGGAAGAGGGCATGCCCTTCTGTGGCAGCGGCGGATACCATTTGATCCATGATTCCACAGTTCACGCCAACCCACTCATTTTCAGCGCGCTGGCCGGCCAGGGCCATATCCCGGGCCGGAATGTGCAGCCCGCCAGCCACAGCAAAGGCACTGACTGCGGCCATCTCGGTAGCGGCTGAAGACGACAACCCCGCGCCGATGGGCACATTGCCGCACATGACACCCTCCCAACCGCTGAGCGCGTATCCGGCCTGCCGGAGGGCGCGGGTAACGCCTTTGATGTACTCCCCCCAGCGCTTTTTACCATGTCTGAAGCCGGTCACAGCGAAACTGACGGTTTGTTCGTAGTCAAGCGAGTGGATCAAAACCTGTCGGTCACGGCGCGGACGCAGAGCGATCCATACCGCATGTTCGATTGCCATGGGTAACACAAAACCATCGTTGTAGTCTGTGTGTTCACCGATCAGGTTCACACGCCCCGGCGCCCGGACGACATACTCCGGCGCGCTGCGAAACCGGGATTGGAAAGCGCGCCTGACGCGTTCTTCGGGCAGCATCAGCGCACCTTCGTAAAATGCAGTATCGCCATGGCCACCAGGACCAACACTGCGCTAATACTGCCTGTGATAAACATCTGTTCGAGCAGTGAAAAGTAAGGGAACATCATCTGCATCACACTCCATCCCATAAAAAAACCGGCTGGCATGGCAAACCCAAAAACGAACACCCTGAACGACCAATGCTCGTTCTTCACGCCCCAGTGGCCAATGCCATACAACACGAGGGCAAACAATACCAGTTGGAAAGCGGTACCCATCAGTCCCTGCTCCAACGGGCATAAACGGCATGCGAAATCAGCCTTCCGGCGCTTTCTTCAAGGCTAACCAATTCACCAGCGTCTAGCTGGCCCGGGTGAGAGCGCATCATTTCAGCCAGGGTTTGCCCCAGGTGCAACGCCGAAGCCTGAACCGCATACATGGTAACAACCAGGAAAAGCGGGTTGCGGGTCAAAACCGCCTGGCAGGCCGCCAGCAGCGCGGGCAGCGACTTGTAAACTTCCCACACCTCACCTTTCGGCCCGCGCCCAAACTTGGGCGGGTCGAGCAGGATGCCATCATACAGGCTGCCACGCCGGGCCTCGCGCTGCACAAACTTTAGCGCGTCATCCACAATCCAGCGGAGGGGTTTACCGTCCAGCCCGGAGAGCGTCTGGTTCTCGCGCGCCCACCCCACCGACTTCTTTGAGGCATCCACATGGGTTACTGTCGCTCCGGCCGCCGCAGCCGCCAGCGAAGCCAGCCCGGTGTACCCGAACAGGTTGAGCACCTTCACGGGCCGGCCGGCTTGCCTCACCAGCCCGGCGCACCAATCCCAGTGCGCGCCGCACTCCGGAAAAACACCCAGGTGCCGCCCGGGCGTGGTCATCACCGCAAAGCGCAGTTCGGTTTCACTCCCTGCGGCGGGCAAGGGATAGCGCATCTCCCATCGCTCCGGCACGCGTTTTTGGAAATCCCAGTGCCCGCCGCTCTCCTCGCTGGAAGGCTGGAAAACGGCGTGCGCCTCCTGCCAGCGTGAGGGCGGCAGCGCCGGACTCCACATGGCCTGAACCTCCGGGCGCACAAAGCGATACGCGCCAAAGCGCTCCAGCTTAAGCCCGTTACCGCTGTCGAGCAGGGCATAATCGCGCCAGTGCGGCGCACGCAACAGTGTTATGGCAGGGGTGCGAAGATTTTCGTTGGGGTGGGGCAAAATACACCTTGCAGATAGTTAAAAGGTACCAAAAGTGGGGTACGGGTGGGGCAAAAATGCGTTTTGGGGCTTGAATTAAGCCCGTGAAATGGTTACAATTGGAGCATAAGTGGGGCGAAGTGGGAGAAAATGGAGCCTTCCACCCCATTTCGCCAACAATCGCCGGTCATCCCGGCGATGCGTTGTTAAAGGACAAGGCAGAACAAATGTTCTTGGGTCAATACCAGCACTCCTTGGATGATAAAGGTCGGCTCACCATTCCGGCGCGTTTTCGCGACCTGCTGGATAAGGGTGCGTATGTCACCCAGGGCTTCGACCGCAACCTGATGGTAATGACCGGGGCATACTTCCAGCAGGTTTATGATCGCGTGTCTGCCATGAACCTGACAGATCCCTCCACCCGCTTGCTGCGCCGTCTCATTTTTTCCACCGCCTACCCGGTCGAAGTGGACCGCTCCGGACGCATCTTGTTGCCGCAGTCGCTGCGCCAGTACATTTCGCTCAATGGCGATGCGGTCATCGTTGGACAGGGTGAATACTTTGAGGTGTGGTCGCCGCCGATTTGGTCTGAACAACTCAGCCAAATGCAGGATGCCGACGCCAACACCCAGCGCTTCTCCGCGCTAGACCTGTCTACGCACCCAGAGCCGCGCGTGTAAGGCCGGGCATGGACGCGCCGCACGTTTCTGTACTTTACAAAGAAATTATACACGCGATGCAGCCAAAAAGTGGCGGCCGCTATGTAGATGGCACACTGGGTGCGGGCGGACATGCGTACGGGATACTGGAAGCCAGCGCCCCGCATGGGCAGCTCCTTGGGCTTGACCTCGACCCGGCCGCAATTGCCCTGGCCACCGAACGCTTGCAACTCTTCGCCGGGCGGGCCATCATCCGGCAGGACTCCTACGCTGAAGTGAGCAGCGTACTGCGCGAGCTGGGCTGGGACGCCATCGACGGCATGCTGCTCGACCTGGGTGTGTCTTCCATGCAGCTGGACACCCCCGAGCGGGGCTTCTCTTTCCTGCACGATGCGCCGCTCGACATGCGCTTTGGGCCGGGTATCCTGGTGAGTGCGGCGGATCTGGTGAACACGCTCGAAGAGCACGCACTGTCTGAGATCATCTATCGTTATGGAGAAGACCACAACGCCCGCCGCATCGCGCGCGCCATTGTGCGGGGGCGGCCCTTTCACACGACATCGCAACTCGCGCAAGCGGTAGCCGCAGCCGGGGGGGCGCGTGACCAGCGAATCCACCCGGCCACACGCACCTTCCAGGCGCTGCGCATCGCCGTCAACGAGGAATTGCGCTCGGTCGAGCGTGTCCTGCCCGAGGCGATCACCGCGCTCAAGCCGGGTGGGCGGGTGGCAGTCATCTCCTTCCACTCACTGGAAGACCGAATTGTTAAAGAAATTTTCCGGCGCGAAAGTACCGATTGCCTGTGTCCGCCGCGCCAGCCTGTGTGCACCTGCGGTCACAAAGCCGCCATAAAAGAGATCACCCGAAAACCCGTGACGCCCACCGATGCCGAAATCGAGCACAACCCACGGGCACGCAGCGCCAAGCTGAGAGTAGCAGAGAAACTATGACCACCGTCAACCGACTTTACCGGGCCGTGCTTACCCCAAAACTGCCGCCGCGTGTCGAGCGCCTGGCGCGCATTTACCGCGAAGCGCCCCAGTACAAACAGCGCCTGTGGGTGGCACTCTTCTTGCTGGCTGTGGTCAGTATTGCCATGGTTTCGGCCTTGTACCTCAACCTGACGGCCAGCGCCGCCATTGCCGGGCGGCAGATCCAATACCTGGAATTGGAAATCGAAACCCAGCAGCGCGTCAATGCCGACCTGCAATTGCAACTCGCCAGCCTGCTTTCTGTCGAAACCATGGAGCGCCGCGCATATGCGCTCGGGTTCCGCCCGGTGGAGCGCGATATGCTGGAATACATGGTGGTGCCGGGGTATGTGGGTCCGCAGCGTTTGCGCCTGACCAGCGGACAACCCGCGCCAGCCGCGCCTGGCATCCCGCCTGAATTCAACCAATCGTTGCTCGACTGGCTCAATCTCCAGATTCGGGCTGCGGCTTCCAATTGATGAGGGGAGGGAGTGATGCGACAACAATACCAATGGCGTTCGGTGGTGCTCATTGTCTTTTTTGCCCTGCTGGGCTTGTCCATTCTTGTTCAGATCGTGCGCATTCAAACCAGCGAGCAAGCCAATGATTTCCGTGATATAGCTGACTTGTATAGCGGCTATTACCGCACTTTCTACCCGGCCCGCGGCGATATCTATGACCGCGATGGTCACTTGCTGGCAGGCAACCGCACCGTGTACGAAGTGGGGGTTAACTTGCGCGACATCAAGAACCCCGAAACCATCGCGCTTACGGTCAGTGTGACCCTGGGGATGAACTATGACAACACCCTGGCATTGCTCAAGAACCCGCCCATGAATACCAACACCATCTCACCCCAACCGCTGGTGTACCTGGTGCTCAAGGATTTTGTCACCCCCGAGAACGCCGAATACCTGAAAGAAGTAAAGCAGAACCTGGATGACAACTACACCCCCGGCGGTGACAGCCTGGCCGGGCTGGAGTTCAAGCCGCGCCTGGCGCGCAGTTACCCGGAAAAATCCATCGCCGCCAACATGCTCGGGTTTGTCAACTTTGAGGGGCGTGGTTACTTTGGCGTGGAAGAAAAATACAACGATCTGCTGGCTGGTGTGCCAGTGCGCATGTGGGTGCCCAGCAATCCCAACCGCGTGGAAGAGATCCCGGTCATCCCATCTGGCGCTTCATTAGTCTTAACAATCGATCGGGAAGTTCAGCTGGCTGTTGAAGATATCCTGGACCGCTCTGTGGCCAGTACCGGCTCGGTTTCCGGCACCATCATCGTGATGCACCCGCAGACGGGTGAAATTTTGGCCATGGCCTCGACCCCGCAACTCGACCTGAACCAGTTCTGGCAGTATGGACAAGTGTACAATAATGCCATGGAGTTCAACCGCGGCATCAGCCAGATCTATGAGCCGGGTTCCATTTATAAGGTGTTCACCCTGGCAGCCGCGCTCGACAGCGGCGCAGTCAACGCCAATTCGTCCTACCTCGATATTGGCTATTATTCCCTGGGCGGGGCCGCCATTTACAACTGGGACCAGGGCGCCTGGGGCCCGCAAAACCTGGTGGGCTGCATGCAGCACTCGCTCAATGTGTGTATGTCCTGGCTGGCCGATACCATGGGCCCCGAAACTTTTTATACCTACATGCGGCGATTTGGCATTGGACACCCGACCGGCACCGATATGTCTGGTGAGGCCGCCGGACGCCTGAAGGTGCCCGGTGACGCAGACTGGCACCTGGTGGACCTGGCCACCAATTCCTTCGGGCAGGGTGTGGCCGTTACCCCCATTCAGATGCTCATGGCCGCCTCCTCGATCGCCAATGAGGGAAAGATGGTGCTGCCGCATGTCGTGCGCAGTATTGTCAGCAACGGGCGTCAGAATGACTCTTCGGTGCAGGTGATTGGTACACCCATTTCAGCGCAGTCTGCCCGTCTGACTACAGAAATCCTGGCTAACGCCCTCGAAAACGGCGAATCGCTGGGCTTGGTGCCCGGTTACCGTATTGCAGGCAAGACCGGCACTGCCCAGATCCCTGCTCCCAATGGGTTATACCTGAGCGACCAGATCAACGCATCGTTTATCGGTTGGGGCCCGGTCGATGATCCGCAGTTCATGGTTTTTGTCTGGCTTGAAAAACCGCAGAGTGAAGACTGGGCCTCGCTGGTGGCTGCGCCTGTGTTCAAGGAAGTTGTCGAGCGCATTGTGGTGCTGCTCGACATCCCGCCTGATGCCATTCGAAGTCAGTTGAACGGACAATGAGGAAACATGCTTACTCTCGCTGATGTGATCGAAGCTCTCAGTCAGTCCCGCCCTGTGCAGGCCAATACGGTCATCACGGAAGCGGCGATTGATTCGCGCCATGTGATTCCCGGCGCGCTGTTTGTTGCCATTCCGGGTGAGCGGGTGGACGGGCACGATTTTGTGGATGAGGCGTTTCGGCGGGGCGCATCGTTTGCGCTTGTTCAGCGCGACCTCGACGACAACCTGCCCATGCTCGACTTGCGCACCGGTTTCGACCCTTCTGCGCTGGCCGGGCTGGAGCAGCCATTCTGTTTGCGGGTCGAAAACACCATTATGGCTTTGCAGCGCATTGCGCATTTTTGGCGGCGCAAGCTGGATGTGCGTGTGATCGGCATTACCGGCAGCGTAGGCAAATCGACCACCAAGGAACTTGTGGCAGATGTGCTGTCCATGCGTTATCGCACACTGCGTAACACGGGCAACCTGAACAACGAGATTGGCCTGCCGCTGACCATGCTGCGTCTCGGCCCGGGTTACAGCCATGCCGTGCTTGAAATGGGGTTTTATGTGATCGGTGAGATCGCCTTTCTGTGTGATATCGCCCAACCCCAGGTGGGTATTGTGACTTATGTGGGTACGGTGCATGCCGAGCGGGCCGGGTCGCAGGAAGCCATTGCCCAGGGCAAGGGCGAGTTGGTCGAATCGCTGCCATCGGATGGCGTGGCCATCCTGAATTACGATAACACCTGGGTGCGCGATATGGCCAAACGCACCCGCGCACGGGTCTTTTTCTACGGGTTGAATCCGCAAGCCGAATTGTGGGCCGATGATGTGGAAAGTTTTGGCTTGGAGGGCATCAAATTCCGCGTGCACTATCGTGGTGAAACCCTGCATGTGCGCGTGCCCATGATAGGGCGGCACTCGGTGCACAACGCCCTGGCCGCCATGGCGGCTGGTCTGGTGGAAGGCCTGACCTGGCAGGAAATCCTGGATGGGCTGTCTCATGGCAATACCCAGTTGCGCCTCACCGCGGTGCGTACCGCCACTGGCGCGCTGGTGCTCGACGACACCTACAACGCCTCGCCGGAATCGGTGATGGCGGCGCTTAACCTGCTTTCCGAATTGGAAGGCCGCAAGATAGCCGTGCTGGGCGATATGCTCGAACTGGGCCCGTACGAGCGCCAGGGGCACGATATGGTGGGCACCCGCGCCGCCGAGGTGGCTGATTTGCTGGTAACGCTTGGATCGCGCGGCCACATGATCGCTGCCGCTGCCCGCAAAGCCAACATGGACCCGGCGCACATTTTCGAGTTCGAAGCGCGTCACCAGGTTGTGGCGTGGCTGGTGGCACACCTGCAAAAGAACGATGCGGTGCTGGTCAAAGGATCGCGCGCCCTGGGCATGGACCGCATCGTTGCGGAACTGGAGGCGGCATGATGGAAGGCGCCCTGGCCCTCAGCCTGGCCGGGCTCAGTTTTGTGCTGACTGCCATTTGGGGCGGGCCGTTGTTGCGCGTACTGCGTCACTTCAAAATCGGCAAGCTCATCCGCGTGGAAGGCCCCGACCGGCACTTTACCAAAATGGGCACCCCCACCATGGGCGGCGTACTGATCCTGGCGCCGGTGCTGCTGCTGACCATCCTGCTCAATTTTGCCTCACTGGTGGGCGTGCCAGGCGTGGGAACCTCTGTCATGCTGCCCTTGCTGGTCATTGTGGCCTATGCCGTCCTTGGCGCACTGGACGATTGGGAGGGCATCCGCGGTAAAAGGCGCGGACAGGGCATGACCGCCCGCATGAAATTCCTGATTCAATTAGCCCTGGCGCTGATTGTGGCCTACGCGTTGAAATACCTGCTGGATGTGCCCGATCTGTTCATCCCTGGCGTGCCGGGCGAGATCGAATTGGGCGTCTGGTATGTGCCGATTGCGGCCTTCATCATCGTAGCCGAATCGAACGGCGTTAACTTCACCGATGGATTGGACGGTCTGGCCGGGCTTGTTTCGGCAACCTGCTTTGCGGCTTTTGGCGTGATTGCCATAATGCAAGGGCAGGTATACCTGGCGCGTTTTTGCTTCCTGCTGGTTGGCGCATTGTTCGGGTTTTTGTGGTTCAACGTGCACCCTGCAGAATTATTCATGGGTGACACCGGTTCGCTGCCGTTGGGCGCGGTGCTGGGCGTGGTGGCCCTGATGACCGGGCAGTGGCCGTTGTTGATTGTGATCGCGGTCATCCCAATGAGCGAAGTTTTAAGCGTGGTGTTGCAGGTCTCCTATTTCAAACTAACCAAGGGCCGCCGCCTGTTCAAAATGGCCCCGCTTCACCACCATTTTGAATTACTCGGTTGGAGCGAAACCCAGGTGGTGCAGCGCTTTTGGCTCATCGGCCTGATTGTGGCCATGATCGGTATCGGACTTTCGATGGTGTAACGACGATGGCAAAAAACTGGAACAGCAAACGTGTGGTTATCATTGGCGCGGCCCGGCAGGGGCTGGCGCTGGCCCGCTACCTGTTGCGTCATGGGGCCCAGGTGGTGCTCAATGATCGCCGCGACCCCGGCCAGATGCAAAACGAGATCAGCATGATGGCGTCCACCGGCATCGAGTGGGCGCTGGGCGGGCACCCCGTTTCGTTGCTGGATGCGCCGACCGACCTGCTGTGCATCTCGGGCGGCGTACCGCTCAACAACCCGCTGGTGGTCGAGGCGGAAAAGCGCGGCATCCCGCTCTCGAACGACACACAGGTCTTCATGGAATCCGTACCGTGCAAAACCATCGGCATCACCGGCTCGGCGGGCAAGACCACCACCACCACACTGGTGGGGCGCATTGCCCAAGCGGGCGCGGCCGGCAGGTACGGGCGGGTGTGGGTCGGCGGCAACATTGGCGACCCGCTCATCAACCACCTCGATGAGATGCAGCCCTCAGACCTGGCCATCCTGGAGATTTCCAGCTTCCAACTGGAGCAGATGACGATTTCACCCGTTATTGGCGCGATCCTTAACATTACTCCCAACCACCTCGACCGACACGGCACCATGGAGGCTTACACTGCCGCCAAAGCGCGTCTGATTCAGTTTCAAACCGCATCCGATGTGGCCGTGCTCGGGCGAGACGACCCCGGCGCGTGGGCGCTGGCCGGTTTGGCCCGCGGGCGGTTGCTGTCGTTTGGGTTTTCGCCGCTGCCAGAAGGTCAGGACGGTGTCTTTGTCGAAAATGAGCGCTTTTTTGTCCGCGAGGGCGGGCAGGTTGCCCCGCTGAACGTGGCGTTCGACATCGAACTGCGCGGGCAGCACAATGTGCTCAATGTGCTGGCGGCCTGCACGGTGGCGCACACGGCCGGTTTTTCACCACTGGCAATGAAAGCCGGGATTAGCGACTTCAAAGGTGTGCCGCACCGGCTGGAATACGTCCGTTCGTGGCACGGGGCCCAGTTCTACAACGACTCGATCGCCACTGCCCCCGAGCGCACCATCGCGGCGGTACGGTCTTTTGACGGCCCCATGGTGCTCATGCTGGGCGGGCGTGACAAAGACCTGCCCTGGGACGACCTGGGTGCGCTGGTGCGCCAGCGTGTGGAGCATGTCATTATCTTTGGCGAGGCGGCAGGCAAGATTGCCACAGCCATCGGTGAGCGTGTGCCGGGCAGCAAACCTTTCAGCATTGTGCGTTGTGCCAGTCTGCGCGAGGCGGTTACAGCCGCGGCGCGCCTGGCCCAACCCGGCTATGTGGTGCTTTTCGCGCCGGGCGGCACAAGCTTCGATGAATTCCGCGACTTTGAAGAACGAGGAGAACGATTCAAAACATGGGTACTCGAACTTTCATAAGCGCGCACCATACCCCGCCCTCCCCAGCCCAGGCGCGCCAGGCCGGGGTGGATATGCCATTGCTGGTCATTATTATTGCCTTGTGCGCCTTCGGGTTGTTGATGGTCTATTCCGCCTCGTGGGATTTCTCGCTTTTCGTGCATAAGGATCCCATGTTCATGTTCAACCGCCAGATCCTGTGGATGGGTTTGGGCATTGTTGTGGCCCTGGTCTTTTCGCGGCTCGACTATCACCTGTGGCGCAGGCTGGTTGTACCTTTCATGATCCTGACTGTCCTCATGTTGGTGGGCGTGTTGGCCGTTAGCGACGTGCGCCTGGGCGCCATCCGAGCCTTTTTCCAGGGATCGGTGCAGCCGTCCGAGTTGGCCAAAGTGGTGACGGTTATCTACCTGGCAGTATGGTTGTATGCCAAACGCCAGACCCTGCACGATGTCAACCTGGGTCTCATCCCCCTGGCTATCATCATTGGAACTGTGGGCGGCCTCATCTATGCTCAACCCGACCTGAGCGCCACCGGCACCATCTTTATACTGGGCGCTTTGCTGTTCTTCCTGGCGGGCGGCGATTTGAAACAAATCGCCATGCTGATGGTAATCGCCTTGTTTGTGGGCTGGCTGGTGGTACAGGTCAGCGCCACGGGCCGCATTCGTTTCAATGACTTCATCATCGGCATCCAGGATCCAACCCAGGCTTCCTACCATGTCCGGCGTTCATTCGAGGCGATTGTGAACGGGGGCTGGTTTGGGGTCGGATTGGGGCGCGCCAACACCAAACTCACCGGACTGCCTGTGCCGCCCACCGACAGTATTTTTGCGGTCATTTCTGAAGAGGTGGGGCTGGTGGGCGCGACCGCTACCATCCTCCTGTATGGATTGCTGGCATGGCGCGGTTTGCGTATTGCGCAAAAGGCGCCCGATATGCTCGGCACCCTGCTGGCGGCCGGCCTGACCTTTTGGTTGTCTCTGGAGGCGCTTATCAATATGATGGTGATGGTGGGGTTGATGCCCTTTGCGGGCAATGCCCTGCCTTTCATTAGCGCTGGCGGTTCCAACCTGACCGCTTCGCTGGCTGCAGTGGGCATCCTGCTCAACATCTCACGCCAGACCGGCACGCCGCCCACCGAGGAGGCGCCTGCCGAAGATGGGAGAACGTTCAATGCGACTCTTGATTTGCGCAGGCGGAACGGGGGGCGGCGTGTATCCCGCCCTGGCCGTACATCAGGCGCTCGCGGCCGGTCATAACGTGCTGTGGGTGGGCGGCGAAGGCGGCATGGAAGCCGGGCTGGTGCAACGGGCCGGCATTCCTTTTCGCGCCATCCCGGCAGCAGGTGTGCATGGGGTGGGCTGGCTGGCCCTGCCTGCCAACCTGTGGCGCATCCTGCGCGGTATTTTTGCGGCCCGGCGCATCTTGCGCGAATACAAACCAGACGTGCTGATGTTCACCGGCGGCTACGTGGCTTTTCCCATGGCAGTGGCGGGCATGCGCATCCCCAGCCTGCTGTACGTGCCCGATATTGAACCCGGGCTGGCCCTGAAGAGCATTGCGCGCTTTGCACACTGCATTACGGTCACGGCCGACGGCTCGAAACAGTTCTTTGACAAAAAAGACAATGTGGTTGTTACAGGCTACCCCACCCGCCCAGAACTGGCGCATTGGACTCGCGAAGCGGCGCGCGCTCATTTTGGGTTGAACGACCGCCTGCCCACGCTGTTGGTCTTTGGCGGCAGCAAAGGCGCGCGCTCCATCAACATGGCTTTGCTCGGCGGGCTGGGCAGCATCCTTGAGTGGGCGCAGGTGATCCATGTAAGCGGCGAGTTGGACTGGCCGCGCATTGAAACCGCGCGCGTGGCGCTCCCCGAGCGGCTGGCGGCTCGCTACTTTGCCTACCCCTACCTGCACGAGTCGATGGGTGCCGCTTTCGCCGCCGCCGACCTGGCGGTATCGCGGGCCGGGGCGTCTGCGCTGGGCGAGTTCCCATTGTTTGGGCTGCCGGCCATCCTGGTCCCTTACCCGTATGCCTGGCGCTACCAGAAGGTTAATGCAGATTACCTCGCCACCCGTGGCGCAGCCACCGTTATGGAAGATTCCCACCTGAAAGATGACCTGGTGCAAACCGTGACCCTCTTGCTGGCCGACCCAGACCGACTCGCGCAGATGCGCGCCGCCATGCATGCGCTTGCCCAGCCCCGGGCTGCCCACGCCATTACAGCGCAATTGCTCAGGCTGGCCGGAGAACAAAACCCATGATGAGTCTAGCTTTTGTCTTTTGGATGTTTGTGGTGCTGTTTGGCGTCATTGGCGCAATGCGCGGATGGGTCAAAGAGCTTTTGGTGGCCTTTAGTGTGCTGCTGTGCCTGGCGCTCAACTTGTTATTACGCAAACATGTGCCGCCCGTGCAAACTCTTCCAGAAGACGAAATTGGCCTGTTCTGGATCCGCACCCTCATCTTGCTGATGCTGGTCTTTTTTGGGTATCAGACAGTGCATATCCCCGGCATTACCAGCAAGCTGGCCCGAGAAAAGCTGCAAGACACCCTATTGGGCGCGGTTTTTGGCGCGTTCAATGGCTATCTTGTGATTGGCACAGTGTGGCATTATATGCACCAGGCCAACTATCCGTTTCAATATATCACCGCCCCGGTTTCCGGCGACCCGATGGGGCAGATGGCAGTCGATCTGTTGCCTTTCCTGCCGCCGCTCGTTTTAGGCGAACCGGGCATTTACTTCGCGGTAATTCTGGCATTTATCTTCGTACTGGTGGTGTTCATCTAATGACGTGTGTGCATTTCATCGGCATCGGTGGCAGCGGACTTTCCGCCATAGCCCGCCTCCTGCTGGAGAGCGGCTATACCGTCACGGGTTCAGACCGCACCCTCTCGCCGCTGGCCGCCGACCTGCAAAAGCTGGGCGCGCTGGTGCACATTGGCCACGCTGCCGCCCACATTGCCGGTGCGGATTGGGTGGTGCGCTCGTCTGCCATCCCGGACGACAACCCGGAAGTGGCCGCCGCGCGCGGGGCGGGCATCCCGGTCTACAAGCGGGCCGACTTCCTCGGCCGCCTGATGCAGGACAAGATCGGCGTGGCCGTAGCCGGGACGCACGGCAAAACCACCACCACCGCCATGCTGGCATGGGTGCTCACCCGCCTGGGCGCCGATCCGTCCTTCATCGTCGGCGGCGTGGTCAGCAACCTGGGCGTCAATGCCCGCTTCGGGCAGGGCGCGCCCTTCGTCATCGAAGCCGACGAATACGACCGCATGTTCCTGGGGCTCAGCCCCCGCATCGCGGTCATTACCAACGTCGAGCACGACCACCCGGATTGCTACCCCACCCCCGAAGATTTCTTTGGCGCGTTTTACGACTTTACCGCGCGCCTGCCGGCCGATGGGGTGCTGGTGGCCTGCGGCGACGACCCCGGCGCGCGCGACGTGGCCGCGCACGCCCGCGCGCTGGGCAAAAAAGTGGTGCTTTATGGCGCTGCCCCCGCACATGGCGGGGAAGGCAGCGAGTGGGTGTTGGCTCGGGACCTGCAACCGAACAACGCAGGCGGCTTTAGCTTCACAGCCTCGGTATTAGGCGAAAAAATCATGGCCGACCTTCAGGTTCCGGGTGTTCACAACGTCCGCAACGCGCTGGGTGTGCTGGCCGCCGTCAAGCTCATCGGCTTGCCGGCCGCGCGCGCGGCCGGGGCGCTGGCCCAGTTCACCGGCGCGGGGCGGCGCTTCGACGTGCGCGGCGAGGTGGAGGGCATCACCGTGGTCGATGACTACGGCCACCACCCCACCGAGATCCGCACCACGCTGGCCGCCGCCCGGGCGCGCTACCCCGGCCGCCGCATTTGGGCCGCCTGGCAGCCGCACACCTACTCGCGCACGCAGCTGCTCTTCCAGGAATTTGCCATGGCCTTCGAAGACGCAGACCAGGTGCTGGTGACGGAGATTTACAAATCGCGCGAGCCTGAGCAGGATTTCTCCAGCCGGACGGTGGTGGAGGCGATGGGCCGCCCCGCGGCCCGCTTCAGCGACACCCTTGGCCAGACCACCGCTATCTTGAACGCCGAATTACGCCCCGGCGACGTGCTGATCGTCTTTTCGGCGGGTGACGCCGACCAGGTGAGCGCCGCTGTGCTCGAGGATTTGAAGAAGAAACACCCGGCTGCATGATGACCATGACCGAAACCACCCTCACCCCCGCCCTGCGCGCCACCTTTGGCGACCGGCTGCAAGAGAACGTCCGGCTTGCGCCGTACACCTCCGCGCGCATCGGCGGCCCGGCTGACTACCTGATCGAAGTGCGCTCAGCCGGTGAGCTGGCCGCCGCGGCCCAATCGCTGTGGGATGCGGGCGCGCCCTTCTGGGTGTTGGGCGGCGGCTCGAATGTGCTGGTCAGCGACCGGGGCGTGCGCGGTGTGGTGCTGCTCAACCGGGCCAAGGCGGTCACCTTCAATAGCGGCGAGTTGCCCAGCGTGTACGCGGAATCCGGCGTGGTGTTCAGCAACCTGGCCAACCGCGCGGCCGCGCAGGGGTTTGGCGGGCTGGAATGGGCCGCCACCATCCCCGGCACGGTGGGCGGCGCGGTGTATGGCAACGCCGGCGCCTACGGCGGAGACATGGCCCACGACCTGGTCCATGCCGACGTGCTGGTGCAGGGCGCGGGCCGCCAGCAGTGGCCGGTGGAAAAAATGGGGTACGGCTACCGCACCAGTGCACTCAAGCGGGGTGACCAACGGGTCATCGTTTTGGGCGCGTTAATACGATTGCAGAACAGCACGGCAGAAATTGCACGCGGTAAAATTGAGCAATTTACGGCCAGGCGCAAGAGCAGCCAGCCGCCGGGGGCCAGCATGGGCTCCATGTTCAAAAATCCGCCCGGCGATTTTGCCGGACGACTGATCGAAGCCGCCGGGCTGAAGGGCACCCGCATTGGCCACGCCGAGATCAGCAGCGCGCATGGGAATTTTTTCCTGAACACGGGCGAAACCTCCTCAGAAGATATCCGGGCCCTCATCCGCCTGGCCCAACAGACCGTGGCCGAGAAATTCGGCGTCAACCTGGAACTGGAAGTAGAACTCATTGGCGCGTGGAATGACTGACATGACGGTAAACACCAAACGCAAGCTGACCATCGCCGTGCTCTTTGGCGGACGCTCAGGCGAACATGAGGTTTCGCTCATGTCTGCGCGTTCGGTGCTTTCGGTGCTCGACCCGCACAAGTACAACGTGCTGCAGGTGGGCATCACGCTCGAAGGCGCCTGGCTGACCGGCGAAAACGTGCTGGAGGCCTTCGCCAGCCACAACTACGCCGGGCTGGAGCCGGTCATCGTCTCGCCTGACCCGCGCGAAAAAGGACTGTTCGTGCTACGTGGCGACCGGCTGGAGCATGTTTCGGGTGTGGATGTGTTCTTCCCGGTGCTGCACGGCACCTTTGGCGAGGATGGCGCCCTTCAGGGGTTGTTCGAGCTTTCGGATTATGCCTACGTCGGCGCGGGCGTGGTGGGTTCGAGCGTGGGCATGGACAAGGGCGTGTTCAAGGATGTGATGCGCGCCAACGGCGTGCCGGTGGTCGAATCGATGGTCGTCCTGCGCTCGGAGATCGAGGGCGACCTGGAAGCCATTGTCGCCCGCGCAGAGCAGGTGGGCGCGTACCCGCTCTTCACCAAGCCGGCCAACCTGGGCTCATCGGTGGGCATTACCAAGTGCCGCTCGCGTAGCGACCTGGCCGAAGGGCTGATGGAAGCAGCCCAGTATGACCGGCGCATCCTGGTCGAGCGTGGCGTGCCGAACGTACGCGAGATCGAGGTGAGCGTGCTGGGCAACGACCAACCCGCCGCCTCTGTACCGGGTGAGATCGTGTCGGGCGCCGATTTTTACTCCTACGAGGCCAAGTATGAGCTGGACAACTTCCAGCTCATCATCCCCGCCCCGCTCACCCCGGCGCAGGCTGAGACCTTCCGCAGCCTGGCGGTGAAGGCCTACAAAGCAGTGGATTGCGCCGGGATGGCGCGCGTCGATTTTATGATGGATGGACAGACAGGCGCGATCTTCCTGAATGAGATCAACACCATTCCGGGTTTTACCCGAATCAGCATGTACCCCAAACTGTGGGATGCCAGCGGACTGCCCTACCGCGCGCTGGTGGACCGTTTGATCGACCTGGCATTGGAACGCAAAGCCGAGCGTGATCGCACCGTGCATCATCATCTGAGGAAATCATGAGCGACAACGATACCCTCTCCCGCGCCGAACAGGTGCGCCGCCGCCGCGAAGATGAGAGCAAGCAGCGTGTGAGCACCACCAAAACCCGCGTTGGCGGCCCGCGCAAGGAAGCCCCGGTGACCAAAAAACCGGCCGCGCCCAAACCCACCGAACGTCCGGTGCTGACCCGGGCGCCCATCCGCGGTTCGACCGCACAGCGCTCGTCATTTGGCGGGGGGCGTGCGCGCCAGTTCAACGCGGCTTACAGCATGCCCATCGCGCGCGGCGCGGCCCGGCCGGCCATGGTGCCCATCGAAATTGGCAACCGCATGGTTTCGGGCGGGCTGGCGCTGGTGTGCCTGGTGTTGGTGGTGTGGATGTTGAGCATGCCGCCCTTTGTGTTCACCAGCGTCGAACTGGTTGGGGCGCAGCGCGTCAGCCCCCTGGAGGTCAATGCGGCCACCGGGCTGGTGGGGCGCTCGATCCTGTTCGCCCGGCCGGAGGAGATCGAAGCCAGCGTGCGCGCGGCCTTTCCAGAGTTTGTGGATGTTAAGGTCTTTATCAACATTCCCGATTATGTGACCCTGACCGTGCGCGAGCGTACCCCGCTGGTGGCCTGGCAATACCAGGACCGCCTGACCTGGATCGATGCCGAGGGGGTGGCTTTCACCCCGCGCGGCGCTGCCGACAGTGTGGTGCCGGTGATGGCCTTTGGCCTGCCCGAAAGCCAGGTACAGGATTTTGACCCGCTCAATTTGGATAAAACCACCCCGGTTTTTATTGCCCCCGAAACTATTCTTGCGATACAATCACTGCAACCTTATGTCCCCGCTGGCACCATGATGATCTTTGAGCCGCAGTATGGGCTGGGCTGGACTGACCCGCGCGGCTGGCAGGTGTTCTTCGGCGTTACCGGCAGAGACATCCCCCTGAAATTGCAAATTTATCAAACGATTGTGGATACGCTGTCGCAGCGTGGGGTTACACCTGCCCTGATAAGCGTCGAATATCCCGATGCCCCGTTTTACAGAACGGGGCCTTAGAGGGCACCATGAATGAGATAGTTGTTGGCATTGATGTAGGTACAACCAAAGTCTGCACGCTGATCGCCCGCGTGGAAGATGAGAATCGTCTGCGCATCCTCGGTGTGGGTATCGAGCCTTCCGGGGGAATCAAGAAAGGCGTGATCGTAGACCTGGGCGCGGCGTCTGAGGCTATCACCCGCTCGGTCGATGCGGCCGAACGCATCTCGGGGCTGGAGGTCACATCGGCGCTGGTCAGCTTGGCCGGGGCGCATGTGGCGTCGGTCAACAGCCGGGGCGTGGTGGGAGTGTCTGGCGAAGTTGTGGATGAGATCGATGTGGAACGGGCCATCGAGGCGGCTCGGGCGGTGGCCATCCCGTACGACCGCGAGATCATCCATGTCATCCAACGCGGGTTCGTGGTGGACGGGCAGGATGGCATCCGCTCGCCGCTGGGTATGCATGGCTACCGCCTGGAGGTGGAGACGCATATCATCACCGCTGCGGCTGCTACCGTGGAGAACCTGCGCCAGGCGGTGGGCGCGGCGGGCGTGGATGTGGCCCAGTTCGTGCTCAACCCGCTGGCTTCGGCTGAGGTTGTGCTGACTGACACCGAACGCAGCATGGGCTGTATCGTATGTGACATCGGCGGCGGCACAACGGACCTGGCCATTTACGTGGATGGCGATGTGTGGCACACCATGGTGATGGCCGTGGGCGGCAGCCATATTACGGCAGATATTGCCCACGGGCTGCGCCTGCCCATCAACACGGCGGAAGAGATCAAGAAAACGCACGGGTTCGCGGTGCGGGCCGACGTGGGGCTGGAGGAGACCTTCCGGGTGCGTCCATTCGGTGAAGACGACGAAGTGCAGTTTCGCCGCCAGGACCTGGCGCACATCATCGAGGCGCGCGTCGAGGAGACGTTCTCGCTGGTGATGCAGGAGATCAAGCGCTCGGGATACGATGGGCTGCTGCCGGCCGGCATGGTGCTGACGGGCGGCTCGAGCGCACTGCCGGGCATCCGTAAGCTGGCCAGCCGGGCGATGAATATGCCGGTGCGCATTGCCCAGCCCGAGGGGCTGGCCGGGCTGGCCGACCAACTCAACTCGCCTGCATATTCCACCAGCGTGGGGCTGCTGCACTGGGCCATGGCCATGCAAGAGCTGGGCGGCAGCGATTCGGGCGGCACGCGCCGTTCGCGCTCGCGCCCCAGGGGCGACAAGCCCAATTTTGACGTCAAAAACATCTTCAAGCGGCTGTTGCCGTAATCAACACGATTATCCAGTTTCATGGGTCACTACAGGAAGGAGTAGCCAGATGGATACCAAACATACCCCCAGTGAGTCTTTTGCCCGCATCAAGGTGGTCGGTGTGGGTGGTGGCGGTTCGAACGCCGTCAACCGCATGATCGATGAGGGCATCCAGGGCGTCGATTTCGTGTCGGTCAACACGGATGCACAAGCCCTGCTGCTCTCGAAAGCGCCCACCCGGGTGCGCATTGGCGACAAGCTGACGCGCGGCCTGGGCGCAGGCGGCAACCCCGATGTTGGGCGCAAAGCCGCCGAGGAAACCGCCGATGAACTGTACAATGTGCTCAAGGGCAGCGACATGGTCTTTGTCACGGCCGGCCTGGGCGGCGGCACCGGCACCGGCGCGGCCCCCATTGTGGCGCAGATCGCCCGCGAAGTGGGCGCGCTGACCATTGGCGTGGTGACACGCCCCTTCACGTTTGAAGGCGCGCGCCGTATGCAGTCCTGCGAGGCGGGCATGTCCAACCTCAAGGAGCATGCCGATACGCTCATCGTCATCCCCAACGACCGCCTGCTGCAGATCGTGGACAAGCGCGCCAGCCTGCAGGATTCATTCCGCGTGGCGGATGATGTGCTGCGCCAGGGCATTCAGGGCATTTCCGAGCTTATCACTGTGCCCGGCCTCATCAACCTGGACTTTGCGGATGTCAAGGCCATCATGTCGGAGGGCGGGGCGGCGCTTATGGCAGTGGGCAAAGCCACCGGTGAAGACCGCGCCCGCGTGGCGGCCGAGCAGGCGATTTCCAGCCAGTTGCTCGATATCACCATCGATGGTGCGCGCGGTGTGCTCTTCAACGTGACCGGCGGCCCCAACATGACCCTCTTCGAGGTCAACCAGGCTGCGGCCATCATCCGCGAAACCTCGCACCCCGACGTGAACATGATCTTCGGCGCGGTCATCGACCCGAACATGGGCGACGATATCCGCGTGACGGTGATTGCCACTGGCTTCGAGCGCAGCGGGGTGCCGCGACGCGCCCTGGAGCGCCCGGTGGTTCAGCGCGGCGTTAACACCGCCACGCCTTTCTTCCGCCCGGTGGAGAATGCCAGCGTCGAGTCGCCGTCCTCACCGGCGCCGGCGTTACCCTCGCAGCACAAACCGTCTGCACCCGAGTTCAAGCCGCAGACGATCAACACCGAAGACCTGGATATCCCAACCTTCCTGCGCAACCGCAAGTAGCAACACGCCTGGGTGGGGCGCTGACCACGCCCTGCCCGGATTATTGCTGGCATGGAAAAGAATCCAGACCTCTCTGCCAACGGCATCCTGATTGCCGAATATGAATACATTGTGCAGACAGTTTTCCAGACCAATGAAGACCGTTCTCGGGCGGCTTCGTTTTATCTGGTGACGTTTGCCAGTTTCATCGCGGCGTTGGTGGGCGCCCGCCTCGAGTTTGACCCCCAACAGGTTGTTTACGTCAACCTGGGTTTTGGCGTGTTGTTTGCCATCCTGTCCATTTTTGGGTTGACCACCATCCTTTCGCTGGTGCGGCTGCGCCAGGCCTGGTTCGAGAGCATTTCTGCGCTCAACCAGATCAAGGATTACTACATTGCCCAGGTGGGCAGCCAGGCTTTCGAGCAGGCATTTCGCTGGCGTATGCCAAACGCCCCGTCCCGGTTCAAACCCAACAGTGTAGGTTTTTTGCTTGTGACCCAGGTTGCGTTGTTGGGCGGGGTTTCGACGGCTGCTTCGGTATACTTCTTCCTGGTTTCGTTGCAGGTCGTTCAGTTGCTGTGGATCTCTGTGGTGGTATTTGTGCTGTCTTTTGGCGGACAGGTTTGGATGTATAAAAAATTACTGAATTGATCATGTCCATTTGAAACGAAAGCCCGCTTCCTGGGGTAGGGAGCGGGCTTTTTGCTTCATCGCTGATCGATTTAGGGGGTATTGATGATCGTTTCGCAGTTGGCGAAGGTATCGGTTCCCACGGTGCCGTAACAGGTATCAGTTCCCCCACCGCCGTTCAGCGAGTCGGTGCCTGCCCCGCCTATCAGGATGTCGCTGCCCGGGCCGCCGCCTAGGGTATCGTTGCCTGCCCCACCTACGATGCAATCATTTTGCTGGTTGCCATTCAGGGTGTTGTTGCCGGCGTTGCCGAGGATCAGGTCTGCCTGGTTGCCTCCATCGCTGTTGACGAACAGGTTAACATATGTGCCCGTGCATTGCAACGGGCGGAACTGGTCGGGGGTGGGTGCAATGATTCGCAGTGCCAGCCCGCTGACTGGCACGCTGTTAGCGGCCGCCATTGCCCCAAAAACACCAGACATGAGTAGCAAGAGCAACATCCCCACGAATAGCCAGCGGCGGCGAACCAGGGCCCATATCATCACAGCCTCCTACCTGGCGGGCAGGCTGAAGCGGAAACACTGCCCGTGCGCAAACACTACGAACTGGCGCTGGTCGGCGAAGGCATTTTCCATGATGAGCGTTCCGGTTTGCTGGGCAATGCGGGCCAGGTCGTCCATGCTGGCAACAGTCACCGTGGGCAGCGAGGCGCCCACCTGGTGCGACTGCCCGCGGATTTTGACGATGAGGTGCGCGTATTTTGCGTAGGCCTGGGCCAATTCATCCTGCCGGGCGGCCAGCCACATGGGAATGCCCACAGCCGCCAGTCCCACCAAGGCGGCCATCACTATACCTACGGCAATCAGGCGCGCCAGCGCAACGGGCAGTGAAAGAAGCCCGAGTAGTGACAGGTTGTTGGCCGCGTTGCGAACACCTGGCAGCAGCCCGGCCTGTTCCCAGCGGAGTGCGTCGCTTGGGCTGCGATCATCGGTCATCAGGTAGAGTTGGCTGTTATCCAACCCGAACTTCAATTGCGGGGTTGCGCTGGTGGTGACATCGCGCCCGCCAATGTTGCCGCTTGAGTCAATTTGGGCAGTAATGACCACATTAAACAGGCTGCGCTGCAGGCCGGTCAGCTCCATGACGCGTTCGGTCAGGGCGCGGATTTCGCACAGGTTGAGGGTGACGCGTGTATTGAATGCGCCGCCGCTAAAGGACGTAAGCGGCTTCAGTTCGTAGGTGCGGTTCCAACCGTTGACTTCGCTGACACGCGCCAGGATTCGGTAGGTTCCCTGCACATTGGCGGGCTGGGTGGCGCTGAGCGCGTAGGCCAGCGCAATGTCCATGTTGCAGGTCAGTTTGTCGAAGACGGGTTCGCCCGGCTGGACGGCGCCGGTGTCGTACACGGCCGGGTCAGCCAGGGCGGTGTAGCGGAATGCGGCCGTTTGGGCGTACTCCACATTATCGGGCACGGGGACGGTTTCGGGGGCGCTGAAGGCCAAAATCCCCAGCCCCAGACCGGCCAGCCCGCCCAGGGTGAAGAGGAACAGCAGGGCTTCGCGCAGTCCGCCGGTCAATCCAATGCTGGTGGGGGCGGTTTCGGCGCGCGGGCCGGTTTTCTTGCGGGGGTTGCCAGTGAACAGGTCAATCATAAAAAGACCTCCAATAAGCGCAGTCAGGGCGGCCATGACCAGCGGCTGCCGGAGCCACATAACGCCTTTACCCAGGCGCGGGATGTGGATCCAGGCTTTGCCGATCAGTTCAGTTTGTTCGGGCTGGTAACTGTCCACCCAGCCGTTGTTGTCGCCCTTGAAAATGAATTTGTTGCCAGCCTTGTCAATGATGCGATGGATGATGGGGCCGATTTCCGGGTGGCGGTAGGCAATGATGTCGCCCACCTGGGGGGTGCTGACGCGCCGCAGGATGACCAGGTCGCCTTTGGCATAGACCGGCGACATGCTGTTGCCGTTGATGATGACGTAGGCCGCCTGCCCGCCAAGCCCCATGGGTGCGAAAATAAACCAGATGATGGCAAACACAAAGAGACCCAGGGCAATGACGATGGGTGAAATGCGGCGCAGGGGCTGCGGTTGGTTCATGTGCTAAAGGATGAAAAATCGCCCGACCTACAAGGTCGCAGGCCGGGCGGGGTTGAAGGTGATGATGGGGCGCTGCGCGATTTACTGCGTGGCGATGATGCGCAGGCTGGTGATGGGCGTGATGGCCGCGCCACCCAGGTTGCAGGTCCAGGTGCCGGATGCGAGCGCGCAGTTCGCAGACCAGGTGGCGCCGGCATCCACCGAGGCGCGTACCACGATGGGAGTACCTGCAAGCGGGTTATCGGGGGTCAGGGTAAAACTGACCGAATCGAGCGTGCTGGGATTGGCAGCGTTGGGTGTGTAGGTGATGCTGCCCGCAGTGTAGCCGCTGACAATGCCAGAGCCATCACCTGCGCCGCTTACGGGCACGGTATTGGCGGCGGCAAAAGCATAGACGGCGGCAACGAGGATGAATAAGAGCAGCATTGCAGGCAAGACGCGGAAGTAGAAACGAGAGGTGGTCATGGGTTTTTTCTCCTTACAGGATAATGCCGTTTAGCGCTAAACGGTTGAACAGATTGTTGACAACACTGATTTTATTTGCAATGAAAAATTTTTTCATTGCGTTTTCATGATAACGAAATTACATTTATGCAAAAAAAAAGCGGAGCGGCATGTGCGCCGCCCCGCTGAGGTGTTGCCTGGCTCAGTCGTGCCATTCCAGTTCAAAGTTGCCGATGTACACGGTGTCGCCCTCCTGTACGCCAGCTTTGCGCAGGGCGTCCTCGACGCCCAGGGTTTGCATAATGCGCGAGAAGCGCCGCACGGCGGCTTCGTGCTCCCAGTAGGTCATGGCGGCAGCGCGCTCGATGGCCGCGCCGGAGAGCCGCCACGCAGTTTCGCCTTCGCGGGTGATGGTGAAGGCGTTTGGGTCTTCTTCCATGCGGTAGACCGGCATGGGCGGGGCGGTTTCTTCCAGGGTGGGGGCTTCGGCCAGTTTCTGCACGGCTTTTAGCAGCAGTTCGCGCACGTTTTCGCGCGCCAGGGCCGAGACGGACAGCAGTTCGATGCCGCGTTTTTTCATTTCCTTTTGAAGGGCGGGCAGGCGTTCCTGCGCTTCGGGCTGGTCTATTTTATTGACGGCCACCACCTGGGGTTTTTTGGCCAGGTTGGCGTCGAAGAGCGAGAGTTCGGTGTTGATCTGGCTGAAGTCGGCCAGCGGGTCTTTGCCCATGCCATCCAGCAGGTGGATGAGCACGCGCGTGCGTTGGATGTGGCGCAGAAAGTCGTGCCCCAACCCGGCGCCGTGGCTGGCGCCCTCAATCAAGCCGGGAATGTCGGCCAGCACGACGGTTTCAAACTCGCTGTAGCGGGCCACGCCCAGGTTGGGTTCGATGGTGGTGAACGGGTAAGGCGCGATCTTGGGTTGGGCGTTGGTCAGCACCGAGAGCAGGGTACTTTTGCCCGCGTTGGGCACGCCGATGATGCCGATATCGGCGATCAGTTTGAGTTCCAGTCGCAGACGTTTTTCTTCACCGGGCTCGCCTTTTTCGGCTACGCGCGGCACCTGGTTGCGCGCGGTGGCAAAATGCTGGTTGCCGCGCCCGCCGCGCCCGCCTTTGCATACGGTCAGACGCTCGCCGTGCTGTGTCAGGTCGCCGAGCATGTCACCGGTGGCCATATCGAATACCACCGTGCCCGGCGGAACGGGGATGATCAGGTCTTCTGCCCCGCGCCCGGATTTGTTGAACGAGCCGCCTTTGGCGCCATCATCGGCGGTGAATTTCTTCTTGTGCTGGAAAGTGATCAGTGTGTTGAGCGTGTGGCGCACTTCCAGGATGACATTGCCGCCGCGCCCGCCGTCGCCGCCATCCGGTCCGCCGCGCGGAACGTACTTCTCTCGCCGGAAGTGCATGGCGCCATCGCCGCCTTTACCGGATTTGACGTAAATTTCTGCAGTATCTATGAACATGGGTGCTTGCTTTCTGATATGCCTGTGGGTGAAAGGGGCTGGATTGTATCACCCCGCCCCCAATTTTACCAACGATTGTTGTATGATAGGTTTGCATACGCATCATCTTTTGCTGGAGGCGGTTATGAAAAAGTATCTCGTCCTGATCCTGGTTTGCCTGTTCCTGGCGGTAGCGCTGGCGGGCTGCAATGTGCAACTGAACAACCCGCTGGGGGGCATTCTGGATGGAATCACGCGCCAGTTGAGCGGCATTGGGGAGAGTATCTCGCGCATGGTGGAGAACATGACGCGCGGCATCCGCTTCGGGCCGTAAGAAAAAAGCGCTTGCGTAGATCACCCCGAAGCCACTTACCAGGCGACCGTGAACATCTTCGATGACAAAGCAGTTGCCATGCGCCTGGATGTGGTTGGCGATGATCTCTGCATAGCGAGGAAAGAGCAAACAGATGGGCGGGTGATGAGGAAAGTAAACCCGTAAGCCTGCCAAATGCACCCACATCAGAAGCGGCAGCCCTTTTGGACTGCCGCCTGTTCACTAATCACTGCTCACTGCCCACTAAATATGGATCGGTGACCCCTCCGCGCCGTGCGCCGCTTCCATGAGCGCCTCGGAGATGGTCGGGTGTGCATGCACGTTGCGCGCGATCTCGGCCGGGGTCAGTTCCATCATGCGCGCCAGAGTCAGTTCGGGCAGCAGCTCGGTCACTTCAGGGCCGATCATGTGCGCGCCTAATATCTCGCCGTATTTCTCGTCCATCACGATCTTGACCCACCCGGCGTAATCGCCCAACCCCAGCGCCTTGCCGTTGGCCTGGAAGGGAAACCGCCCGATCTTGACGGTGTAGCCGCGCTCCTTGGCCTGCGTCTCGGTCAGCCCAAAGGATGCGATCTGCGGCTGGCAGTAGGTGGCGCGCGGCATCATCTCATAATCGAGTGTTACCGTCTCGTGCCCGGCAATGTTCTCCGCGCATACGATGCCCATGGCCGAGCCCACATGCGCCAGCATCAGCTTGCCGGTCACATCGCCAATCGCCCAGATGCCTGGTACGCTGGTGGCCATGCGCTCGTCTACTTCCACAAAGCCGCGCTCACTGATCTTCACACCGGCCTCCTCCAACCCCAGCCCCTTGCTGTTCGGGCGGAAGCCAATTGCCACCAGCGCCTGCTCGGCTTCGAGCACTTTGGTTTCGCCATTGGCGGAGACGGTCACCTTCACGCCCGCTTCGGTGGCTTCCACCGCCTCCACCGTGTGCCCGGTCAGGGTCTTGATGCCGCGCTTCTTGAAGGCCTTCTCCAGTTCGGCGCTGACTTCCTCATCCTCCAGCGGCACAATGCGCGGCAACATCTCCACGATGGTCACATCCACGCCGTAGCTGTTCCACACGGTCGAGAATTCCACGCCAATCGCGCCGGAGCCGATCACCACCACGCTTTTGGGCTGCTTCTCCTGCAGGATGGCCTCCCAGTAGGTCACCACCTTTTCGCCATCAATCTTCCACGCGCCCGGCACCGCCGAAGACGCGCCAGTGGCCACGATGATGTTGCTGGCTTTCAGTTCAGTCACCTGGCCGTCCTTATCGGTCACGGCCACCGTGTCCCTCGCGGTCAGTTTGGCCGTGCCCATAAATACGGTCACGTTGTTCTTCTTCATCAGGAAGCCCACGCCCTTCACCAGGCGGTCCGAGACCTGGCGGCTGCGCTTCACCGCGACGCTGAAATCCAGCTTCAGGTTCTCGAACGAAAAGCCAAATTCCTTGCCGCGCTCGCGCAGGGTGTGCGCCACTTCGGCGTTCTTCAACAGGGCTTTGGATGGGATGCAGCCCACATTCAGGCACACACCGCCCAGCCACTGCTTTTCCACAATGGCGGTCTTTAGACCCAATTGCGCCGCCCGGATGGCGGCCACATACCCGCCCGGGCCCGCGCCAATAATAACCACATCGAACTGATCTGCCATGATTTAACTCCAGGGATTAGAGAATAGAGACTTGGGTGCAGTCTGAAATCGGATACAACATCCCTCAATTTTACTACGCCCCGGCCGCTTCCCAACGCCCCGGCCCACCCGGCTCTTGCATACTGTTAATATTTCGGCAGACTTCCCTTCAGGAAGGCGAGCATCCGCTCCCAGGCCAGGCTGGCGGCGGCCGGGTCGTACTCCGGGCGGTCGCTCTCCATGAACCAGTGTTGTGTGCCGGGATAGTGGTAAAACGTGACGGCGATGTTCATATCCACCAGGCGCTTTTCCATCGCGGCGATATATTCCGGGTCTTCGTAGGGATCCTTCTCGGCGAAGTGCCCCTGCACCGGTGATTTCGTCCGGCGGAAGCGCCCGCCCCCCGCACCATAGAAGATCACCGTGGCGGCGATATCCTTCGGGCGGTTGTCCATCGTCCACAGGGCAAAATACGCGCCCAGCGAAAAACCGACCAGCCCCAGCGGCCCGCCCGTCTTTTGGCGCAGGAGCGCCACAGCCGATTTAACTGCCGCAAGAACGGCATCCCGGTTGAGGGAGTCGCGCAAGGCTTCGGCGGAGGCAATATCGGCGGCCACCTTGCCCTCATACAAGTCGAGCGCCAGCACGGTAAAGCCCTGCCCGGCCAGGCGGTTGCAGAAATCCTTGCAAAAATCATTCAGCCCCCACCAGGCCGGTATCACCACCACGCCGGGGCCAGAATGTCCTGCAAGAAAACCTTTTTCCAGATCCATGGGACCTCCTTTTATCGATCAACCAGTCTTTGGCGCGGGCATCGAAAGTGTTCATGCCCAGTTTTCCAGGGTTTCCTTGACTTTTGCCAGGAACCAGTCGGCAGAAGCGCCATCCAGGATGCGGTGGTCGAAGACGAAGGAGAGGTAGACCATGGGGCGGATGGCGATGGAATCGCGCCCGAGTTCGTCGGTGACGACCACCACGCGCTTTTGCATTGCGCCGACGCCCAAAATGCCGCACTGCGGCTGGTTGATGATGGGCATGGCGAACAGCGAGCCGCTGACGCCGTGGTTGGTGAGCGTGAACGTGCCACCCTTGACCTCGTCCGGCTGGAGCTTGCGGGCGCGGGCGCGGCTGGCCAGGTCGTTGACGGCCCGGGCGATGCCCACCAGCGAGAGATTGTCCGCGCCTTTGATGACCGGCACGATCAGCCCGTCTTCGCCGAGCGACGTGGCCATGCCAATGTTGATGGCCGCGCGCAGGATAACGCCCTCCTCGCTCCAGGATGAATTTACCAGCGGGTAGGCTTTCAGCCCGGCCACGATGGCTGAGATAAAGTAGGCGGTAAAGGTCAGGTTGACGCCATCGCGGACGAAGGCGTCCTTGTTGGCGGCGCGGTGGGCGGCCACCCGCGACATGTCCGCTTCCATGACGGTCAGTACGTGCGGCGAGGTGTGCTTGGATTCGACCATGTGGGCGGCGATGGACTTGCGCATGGTGGTATGCTTGATGAGGGTATCGCCCGCTTGAGAGTTGACAAGTGATGCGTGAACAGGTGCAGGCACCGGGGATAAAGTACGGGGGGTAACTTGTCCACTTTCTACTTGTTTATTTTCTGCACGTATTCCTTGTCCCTTATCCCTGGTCTCTACATACTTCAGCACATCATTCTTCGTGATGCGCCCGCCCAGTCCGGTGCCGGTCACCTGCTGGAGGTTGATCCCGTGCCCGGCGGCGATCTTCGCAACCACAGGCGAGATGAAGCCGAGATCGCGGGATTGTGATTGGATCGCGGATGTTGAGGCATGAGTGGCAGGTTGCTGTAGCTTTGGCGCTTCAACTTGCGGCTGGTCTTCAGCCATCCGTTTGTCCGGTTCAATATCCGCTCCCGCATCCGCCGCTTCACCCGGCGCGCCGATCACGGCCAGCAGTTCGCCAACTTTTGCGGGCTGTCCCTCGCTCATGTGGATGCTGAGGACCACGCCCGATGCCGGGGCCGGGATCTCGGTATCAACCTTGTCGGTGTTCACTTCGAGCAGCGGCTCCAGTTCGTTGACCGGGTCGCCTACATTCTTGAGCCATTTAGTGATGGTCACTTCATCGACGCCTTCACCTAATCGCGGGACGAGTACGTTTGTCGGCATGTTCACTCCAAATAATTCACCGCAGAGGCGCGGAGATCGCTGAGGCTTTATTCTTTGAGTCCAAGTACAAGGCGTTTGATGCCTTGTTTGAGCGTTGGCCGGTTGAAATTAAGCAACAATTCCACCACCAGTTTATCATTTACCAGCAAATCAACACGGTAGCCGCAATTCTCTACCGGACAAATTTCGTGATAGTTTGTCATTTCGAGCGACAGCGAGAAATCTTCCCACATGTGCGCAAGATTTCTCCCCGCTACGCGGCTCGAAATGACAAGTAAA
>DAOUAP010000038.1:0-8403 GCA_034433165.1 Anaerolineales bacterium
AAAGCGGTACGCGAGCTGGGTTCAGACCGTCGTGAGACAGGTCGGTCTCTATCCGCTGTGGGCGTAAGGGATTTGAGAGGAGCTGCCCCTAGTACGAGAGGACCGGGGTGGACAGACCGCTGGTGTGCCAGTTGTTCCGCCAGGAGCATCGCTGGGTAGCTATGTCTGGCAGAGATAACCGCTGAAAGCATCTAAGTGGGAAACTCGCCTCAAGATGAGATCCCTCACTTTTTGGTAAGACCGCAGGTAGACCACCTGCTATATAGGCAGCATGTGTAAGCACAGTAATGTGTTGAGCTAAGCTGTACTAATGGTCGAGGGCTGATTTGCGTGATGCGGAGAACTTGATACTTTTTTGAAATTGTCAGTTACTGTTTAGTCAACCAACCTAGTGAATAAGTCTCTTGGTGATTTGAGCGACGAGGGTACACCCGGTCCCATCCCGAACCCGGTAGTTAAGCTCGTCAGCGCTGATGGTACTTGGGGGGCAGCCCCCTGGGAGAGTAGGTCATTGCCAAGAGGCTTTTCAATTTAATCATCTTGCTTGAGGGTCTTGATCGGATGCCTGGCATCGTTCTTGACCGCTCATGCAACCTAGATTAAAATGGCACCTTGTGAGTGCTCCCGTAGCTCAGTGGATAGAGCGTTTGGTTGCGGACCAAAAGGTCGTGTGTTCGAGTCGCACCGGGAGCGCCATGGAAGGCGGGAGAAATCCCGCCTTTTGTTTTTGGATCAGACCACATGTTAAGAAAGCAGATATTACTTACCAATGATGATGGTATCCTTTCCCCAGGGCTGTGGGCTGCCGCCGAGGCACTGTCACGGTTAGGTTATGTCACGGTTGCTGCGCCACGGCATCAATCTTCGGGCATGGGGCGCAGTCTGCCAGGTTCTTCAGATGGCATTATTACAGCAGAGCAGGTGAATGTTCGCGGGCAGGATTGGCAGGTGTTTGCGGTGGGTGGGTCTCCGGCACAGGCGGTGCTGCACGGTGTATTGGAAATCATGCCGCAACGGCCAGACCTGGTTGTTTCTGGAATCAATTATGGTGAGAATGTGGCAACCGGGATCACCATTTCAGGGACAGTTGGGGCTGCGATGGAGGCTGCCTCGTTAGGGATTCCCGCGCTGGCAGTTTCGCTGGAAACAGAGGTGGCCCACCACCTGTCTTACTCGCGCGAAGTCGATTTTTCCACAGCCGGGTATTTCACCGGGTATTTTGCCGGGGCGCTGTTGGCGAAACGCATGCCCGAAGATGTGATGTTGCTTAAGGTCGATGTGCCTTCTAATGCCACCCGTGAAACCCCCTGGCAGGTAACGCGCCTGTCGCGCGGTCGATATTATTTACCCCTGCCCCCCCAGCGCGATCGGTGGGATGAGCCTGGCAGTGTGGGTTATAGGCTGGGTGACGGACTAGAAAGTGAGCCCCCCGGTAGCGATGTTTATGTGTTGAGAGCTGCCCGGCAGGTTTCGGTAACGCCCATCAGCCTGGATATGACGGCACGTGTAGAACTCGACGCATTGGATCAACTATTGCGTTGATCAATTACAAGTGCCTGGAAAACTTGGACACCAGCTTATCTTTGGGTTGGAAGCCGGTTACACGCTCGGCAGGTTGTCCATTTTTGAAAAGGATTAGCGTAGGAATGCCCATGATGCCGAATTGCATCAGTACATTGGGGTTTTGATCGGCATCGCACTTGACGATTTTTGCTTTTCCGGCCCATTCCGTGTTTAGCTGGTCGATAATAGGGGCAATCATCTTACATGGACCACACCAGGTAGCGGTGAAATCGACAAGGACGGGCAGTGGGGATTGCAGCACTTCAGATGCAAAGCTGGCTTCGGTAACAAAAGATACATCAGACATTGTTCTCTCCTTATTGGATCAGGTGTGCCTTAGGTTGCAGATTGGGTGAGTGCTGCCATTATTTTCGGGTGAAGCACCGGGTTGGCTGCTATCACTGATTGGGGCGGTTGGATATAGTCTGGCTGCCCATGAACATTTGTAACGCGTGCGCCGGCTTCTTCTGCTACCAATCCACCTGCCGCGATATCGTACGGGCGCAGGGAGAGTTCCCAGAAGCCGTCAAACCGCCCGGCGCCTACATAGGCAGCATCCAGGGCAGCGGAGCCAAGGCGGCGCACACCCTGGGTTAGTTTGGCCAGCCGGATGAAATTGTCGAAATTATCATGCGGGGTGTTCCAGGCGTCGTAAGGGAAACCGGTAACCAGCAAGCTGCGAACCAAATCTGAGGCATCGGTTACTTTAAGGCGGCGGTCATTGAGGTAAGCGCCCTGTGCACGTTCGGCGTGGAAGAGTTCATCACGCATGGGGTCATAGACTGCGCCGAGTACGACCTGGCCGCGGTAGGCATAGGCAATGGATACGCTGAACACAGGCACGCCATGGGCGTAATTGACGGTGCCATCGAGAGGGTCGATGTACCAGACATGGTCTGCATTGCCGTGATGATGCCCGCTCTCTTCTGCGTAAATTTGGTGGTCAGGAAACAACTGCTGCACTTCGCCGAGCAAATATACTTCTGACATGCGGTCCACCGCGGTGACTACGTCAATAACCCCTTTGTAACCAACTTCGAACCCTTTTTCATAGTGATCGCGTAAAATGGCGCCGGCATTGCGCGCCAGCGCCAGGATTTGCGCGTGGGTGGGATGATGGCTCATGCAGCGGTGCTCTTTTTTAGCTCGTCGATGGCGCGGTAGATTTCTTTCAACTCGGCTTGAATATCTTGCCGGTCTGCCAGGGCTTGCTTGAGCATACTCTCGAACGCGGGTTTTTGTTCATTGGGTAGCGAGGTAAGCAGTCGCTCGGTGCGGGTGATCTGGGTGTTTTTATGGCGCAGTTTGCTTTCCAGGCGTTCGCGGTAGCCCTGGTAGAAGGCCAGGCTTTCCAACGGTTTTGGCGCGGTTGGCGGTCCCTGGGTTAGCAGTTCGGCAATGGTGAGCAGGAACTCTTCGGTATCGATGGGTTTTTCGATGAAGCGGGCCGCGCCCAGGCTCATGGCAAAATTCTTGTCTTCCGGGGTGATGTACGTTGCCGAGAGGAAAATGACCGGGATGCCGCGGGTGTCAGGTTGAGTACGGAGTTGCTGCACAAAGGCGTATCCGTCCATTTTGGGCATGAGGATATCGGTGATGATAAGGGATGGACGTTCCTTTTTGAGTACATCCAGTGCTTCCTGCCCGTTGCGGGCTGTGATAACCGGATAGCCTTTGAAGCGCAGGGTAACTTCCAACAGTTCCAGCACGTTTGGCACATCTTCAACAACCAGGATGGGACCATGGGGGATATTCATGTAACAATTTTACCTTGATTTATTGTGATCTGGCGTGGGGGGTGTATCCTTACTCGTTCCACACCCGTGAGCCAAGTGCGCTTTTGATAAACTCCACAGCCAGGATGGCCGTCTGGTTTTGCACATCGAGGATGGGGTTGACTTCTACGGCATCGATGCCGATCAGCTTTCCGGTTTCGGCAACCAGTTCGCAGACCAGGTGCGCTTCACGGTAGGTCAGCCCGCCTGGTACCGGGGTGCCCACGCCGGGAGCGTGGCGCGGATCCATGCTGTCCATATCAAAGGAGAGGTAAATGCCATCGACATCGCGGCTGATGCGTTCGATTGCTTTTTCGATGGCGCGCACCATACCATAGCGGTCGATTTGTTCCATGCCCATGACCATGACGCCAGCTTCGCGCAGGTTCTGTTTTTCGCCGTTGTCCAGGTCGCGGGCGCCAAGGACGGCCACACGGCGCGGGTCGATGATGGGTACAGTTTCATCCCACAGCTGGGTGAGGCGCGGGTCGCCCATGCCGCACAGGGCCGCCAGCGGCATGCCGTGGATGTTGCCAGAGGGGGTGGTTGCCGCGGTGTTGAAATCGGCGTGGGCGTCCACCCACAAAACGCCCAGTTTGCGATGCTTGGCCGCGCCACGAATGGAGCCCACAGACAGGCTATGGTCGCCGCCCAATACCACCGGCAGGCGCCCGCCCTTAATGCTGGTGGCCACGGCACCCGAGACACGCCGCCCCATGGGGATGATGCAGTCGATGTACTTGAGGTTCGCTTCGGTGATTCGGCACATTTCGGCAATGGGCACTTCGATGTTGCCATGGTCTTCCACTGTATATCCCAGTTCTTCAAGTTCGCGCTGCAGGTGGGCGTAGCGGATGGCGCTGGGTCCCATGTCCACCCCGCGGCGGTCTGCGCCGAGATCAATTGGGACGCCGATAATGTCGATTTTCATGTAGAACTCCGTTTGGGGTAAAGTGCGCCTGGGTTAAGAAATGATGTGATGCCCTGGCTCAAAGACAGTAAGTTGGTTGCGCCCGTTGACTTTGGATTGATACATGGCTGCGTCAGCGGCCTGCAACAACGATTCGGCATCCTGCGCGTGCGCGGGGAAGCACGCCACACCCACCGAGAAGGTGGCAGACAGTTCCAGCTCGTTATACCGGACGGTGTGTGACTCGAACAGCCGCCTCCAGCTTTCGGCGCGCTCGCGAGCTACTTCGAGGGTGGCGCCAGGCATTAGGACCACAAACTCTTCCCCGCCGTAGCGGCAGACTACATCGCTGCGGCGGGAGTGTTCCACCAGTGTGCTGGCCAGTGATTGCAGCACCAGGTCGCCGCATTTGTGCCCGTAGCGATCGTTGAAGACTTTGAAGTGATCCACGTCCATGATGGCGATGGCTATGGTGTTCAGATCGCGCGCGGCTTTGGGAATCTCACGGTCCAGTGTTTCGGCCAGAAAGCGGCGGTTGTAAAGCCCGGTAAGCGGGTCGCGGATGGCCTGCTCTTGCAGGCGCTCTTTGAGGGCGCTTACCTCGATGACCTGGTTGCTGAGACGTTCGTTCTTTTCGCGCAGTTCGGCTTCCATCATCTTATGGGTGGTGATGTCGCGGGCGACGATGATGCGCCCTTCAATTTGATTGATGCGATTGTAGATGCCGGAGATGGTGACATCCAGTGTGCGCGGTGGTTCGGTGGGGATTTCGATCTCTTCGCGCAGGTCCACGGCGCTTTGGTAGCGCTGGCGCAGGTCTGGCCATTCTTCAAAAACAATGGACCCGTGTTGACCGATGATCTCGTGCCGTGATTTGCCGATCCACATGCAGGCGGCCGGGTTGGCGTCTACAATTTTATTTTTGGCGTCGAGCACAAAGACCAGCTCAGGGATGTTTTCGAATACCGTGGAGCGGGCGATTGGGATGAGGTCGAAGAGCTTGAACCCGAACACACCCAGGCTGACCAGCGCTGCCGTAAGGGTGAAGGAGGTGGGGGTCAGGTCGATGGGGATGTTGATGTTTGGGAAGAGTCTGCCGCCAATCTGGTAAAAGGTGTTGACCATCCAGGGTATGGCAATGGCGACCAGCAGGGTAACCAACTGCAGACGGTAGCTGCGCCCGAATTGGATAAAGTGCCAGAACAGCAGCAATGCGCCTGCGCCAATGAGAGTGTAATTTTGGGCCAAACTGAAATAGTACCAAACCCCGCGCGAGATTTTTAGCGGGCCGGTTTCACCGCTGACAGGCGTGACACTGGTGTAAAACAGATGGAACCATTGCCCTGAAAAGATGAGGACGAGCGAGGTGACCGGGATCACCGTGAGCAGGATAAGCCCCGGGCGTGTGAGCCATTTATCGCGCTTGGTATAGCGTGCCGCGAACAGGAACCACAACAGTGGGACACCCGTAATGCCGATGTTTTCAACGCGCAGCCAGAAGATTTTGCCATCGAGCGTTGGCCACAGCGTGATCATGGCGTAGGCAAAGGTCCAAATGCCCAGCCCGACAAAGACAGCCATCATCTCGGCGCCACCGGGCGCGCGCCGTTTACGACGCAGCAAAATAGCAATCACCCCCGCCAGGAGTGCGTTCAGGAAAAGAATGCCAGCGAGGATGGTCCAGCGTAATTCCATTTAGTTGACTCGTTTTCCGAAATCGGAGTTAATTTGCCCGCTTTGCAATCCTATTTTACTATGCAGCGCGGTAATAGCCTACATCTACCGAGTAGACCCGCCCGCGTTTGACCACTTGCCGCACCAGGTTGGTGCCGTAGCGGTAGCCCAGGTGGCGGTAATCGGGTACGGAGAGGATGAGGATGTCGGCTTGCTTGCCTTCTTCGATGGAGCCAATGCGGTCGGCGCGGCGGATGGCATGGGCTGCATTAATGGTGCTGGCAGCAATGGCCTGGGCAGGGGTCAGTTTGAGCATGCGACAGGCCAGGGCAACGACGAACTGCATCGATTCGTTCCAGGTGGTGCCAGGGTTGAGGTCGGTGGCCAGGGCCAGGATGCCGCCTGCGCCGAGGATCTTTTGCGCGGGGGTGTAATCGCGTTCGGCCAGACCGAAGGGCGTGCAGGGCAGGGAAACAGCCACCGTGTCAGATTTGCCGAGCGCCTCGATGTCTGCGTCGGATGTTTTGACGAGGTGGTCGGCCGAGGCTGCGTCCAACGCAACGGCGAGCGAGGCGCCACCCAGGCTGTCGAATTCATCCGCATGGATTTTGAGCGGGAATCCCAGGCTTTTGGCTTTTTGCAGCACCTGGCGCGATTGGTGGATGTCGAAGGCTTTGTTCTCGCAGAATACATCCACGAACGGCAGGGGGCGGCGCGGGGCGTGCAGTTCCCACCATTGCTGCACAATGGGCAGCATGGTCTCGCACACCAGGTCGGTGTAGGCCTGGGGCGCTTCGCGGTATTCCGGGGCGATGGCATGCGCGCCCATGAAGGTGATGGACAGATCGAGCGGGCCTTCGTTATCCAGCGCGAGTAGGGCCTTGAGCAGGCGCAGCTCGGTGGCGGTCTGCAACCCGTAGCCGGTCTTGGCTTCGGCGGTGGTGGTGCCGTGCGCGAACATGCGCAGCAGGCGCGGGCGGGCCTGGGCCATCAGGCTTTCGATGTTGGCGGTGCGCGTGGCCCGCACGGTGGAGATGATCCCGCCGCCGGCGGCGAGGATGTCGAGGTATTTTGCGCCGGCCATCTTCATCTCGAACTCCAAGGCCCGGTCGCCGCCCCAGATGAGGTGTGTGTGCGGGTCTACGAAGCCAGGCATCACAACGCAGCCCGAGGCATCCAACCCTGGTTCGTTGGGGTAGGCGGCGCGCAGTTCGGCGGTGGAGCCCACGGCCACGATCTTTTCATCGCGCACGAGCACCGCGCCGTTTTCGATGATGCCGAGTGTACCCAGCGCGTATCCGCGCTGCGGTCCACCGGCCAGGGTGAGCACTTGGGTGGCAGAATGGATGATCATGCTTTTATTTTACCCCCTAAGAATCCACGAAGGGCACGAATGTTCACGAAAGAAGTGACTCATTCCGTGCTGCACTGTGCCCTTCGTAAAATATTTGGGTGGTGGCGTAAAGTAAGTGATGATTCTCGACGCGAATTTTGAGAATTTCTTCTTGGTTTATTCGTAAAATTCGTTAATTCGCGTCATTCGTGTTTCGAAGTTTGAGGAAATCACTCGCCGCCGCCGGATTTGATGAGGTACGGCGCAACGGCTTTGGCCAGGTTTTGGGTGGGCATGGTTTGCAGCCACACACGTCCCGGCCCGCGCAGCACAGCCAGGAACAGTCCCTCGCCGCCGAACAGGATGTTGCCGAAGCCGCGCATCATCTCAACATCAAAGCTGACGGTGGGCTCGTACATGGCGATGTGACCGGTATCGACCTTGAGCACTTGCCCGGGGCCGAGCGTGTATTCCACGATCTCGCCGTCCAGGCAGACGAACGCCACACCCGGGCCGGTCAGCTTTTGCAGGATGAACCCTTCACCGCCGAACAGCCCCGCGCCCAGCTTGCGCCGAAAGTGGATATCGAGCCCCACGGATTTCTCGGCGCACAGGAAGGCCTGCTTCTGGCAGATCATTTCCTGCCCTTGGGACAGCGAAACCGGCACGATCTTGCCGGGAAAATCGGATGCAAACGAGACGAAACCCTTGCTGCCCTCGCTGGTGTATTCCACCAGGAAGAGCGATTCACCGCTGACGGCGCGTTTGAGCATGCCGCCCAGCCCGCCGCCGCGCGTGCTGGTCTTCATGGCGATGTTGGCGCTCATCCAGGCCATGCCGCCGCTTTCGGAGTACGCGGTTTCGCCGGGGTCGAGTTCCAGGATTACGGCTTGCAGCGTGGTGCCGATGATCTTGTATTCCATGCCGGTCACGCCTTTCCCGCTGGCGGTGACGACCGGGTCGGGCAGGTCGAGTCGATTGTCTGTCATGGGAAAACCTCCTTGTAAATGATAATGGGTTGTTCTCTACCGGACAAATTTCGTGATAGTTTGTCATTTCGAGCGACAGCGAGAAATCTTCCCACATGTGCGCAAGATTTCTCCCCGCTACGCGGCTCGAAATGACAAGTAAAAGCGAAAAATTATCGT
>DAOUAP010000039.1:0-128332 GCA_034433165.1 Anaerolineales bacterium
ATTTCGAGCGACAGCGAGAAATCTTCCCACATGTGCGCAAGATTTCTCCCCGCTACGCGGCTCGAAATGACAAGTAAAAGCGAAAAATTATCGTTCGGTCATTTTGTCCGGTAGAGAATAGCCGCAATCCAATTGAGCGCCCTTATAAGAGATTGGCAACGCAACCTGCGATTTAAGAAGGATGCCGCGCAACTTTAATTCCAGGCACAAACATTCCTCATACGCAGACTCCAGCAAGCCCGGACCAAGATGGCGATGAACCTCGATGGCAGCGCCAATAACCGCTTCTGTGGTTTGGTTAACCATCATCAACCCGGTTTTGCTATTTGGAGCCAAACTTCTCTGCATAAAAATCCTCTGTGTACTCTGCGTCTCAGCGGTTAATGGAACTTGGGGTACTCTGTTGGCGACACCTCATGCATCATCTTGTAGACTGCATCGAAGATGCTCTCCGCGTTTGGCTTGGACCAGTAGTCGCCGTCAGAGCCGTAGGCGGGGCGGTGGGGCGCAGCGGGCAGGGTTTTGGGCGCGGAATCGAGGTGGTAGTAGCCGCCCTGCTTTTCGATGACTTCCTGCATCATATAGGCGGTCGTCCCGCCGGGCACATCTTCATCAACGAACAGGATGCGGTTGGTCTTTTTGAGCGACTCGACGATCCGGCCGTGGAGGTCGAACGGCAGCAGGCTCTGCACGTCGATCACCTCCGCGTCGATGCCCACCTTCGACAGTTTCTCGGCGGCATCCAGCGCGATGCGGCAGCAGGCGCCGTAGGTGACGATGGTCACGTCTGCGCCGGGGCGCAAAATCTCCGGCACGCCAAGCGGCAGGGTGAAAGATGCAATGTTATCGGGCAGGCGTTCCTTCACGCGGTAGCCGTTCAGCACCTCGACCACGATGGCCGGGTCATCAGATTGCAGCAGCGTGTTGTAAAAACCGGCCGCCTGGGTCATGTTGCGCGGCACCAGCACATGCATCCCGCGCACCAGGTGGATGATGCCCGCCATGGGCGAGCCGCTGTGCCAGATGCCCTCCAGCCGGTGGCCGCGCGTGCGCACAATGACCGGCGCCTTTTGCCCGCCGACGGTGCGCCACTGCAGGCTGGCCAGGTCGTCGCTCATCAACTGCAGGGCGTAGAGCACATAATCGAGGTACTGGATCTCACAGATGGGGCGCAGCCCGCGCATGGCCATGCCGATGGCCTGCCCCAAAATGGTGGCCTCGCGGATGCCGGTATCGCTGACGCGCAGCGGGCCGTATTTCTCCTGCATGCCGCGGAAACCCTGGTTCACGTCGCCCAGCTTGCCCACGTCCTCGCCAAAGGCAATGATGCGCGGGTCGCGGGACAGGGCCGCGTCGAAAAAGGCGTTGATGACCTCAAAACCCATCAGCGTGGGCGATTTGGAAGTGTAGACTGCCGGGACCGCCTCCACGCGCAGCGGTGACCGGGCCGATTCGCTGTACAGGTGCGTGGCGTACCGCGCGCGGATGGCCGCGTCATCGGCTTTGACCCAGGCTTTGAGTTTTTCATACGCCGGAGACGGGTCGCCGCGCACCACGCGCAGCGTCTCGTGGATGGCGGTGTGGATGTCGCGCCGCGTCAGGCTGGGGAGCGCGAACAATCCATTGCGAATCCGCACCAGCTCGGCGGCATGCGGCGAGCTGGTGGCGAATTCGTCCATGAGCGCCAGCGCCTGCCGACGCTCGTCCAGGATGGGGGTAATGTAGGCTTCCCAGGCGGCTTTGCGCATGGACTCGATGCGCTGCTGGTCCTTGCGCTCCCAGTCGGCCAGTTCGCCCTCGGTGGCAATGCCATTATCGATGATCCAGGCGCGCATCTTGACCAGGCAGTCGTTCACAGTCTCCCATTTGAGGCGCTCGGGACTTTTGTAGCGTTCGTGGCTGCCGCTGGTGCTGTGACCCTGCGGCTGGGTGACTTCGGTGACGTGCACCAGGGCCGGGATGTGGTACTTGCGCGCGACTTCGGCCGCGGCGGCATAGGTTTCGAGCAGGGCGGGGTAATCCCAGGCGCGCACGGTGTAGTGGTCGTAACCGTGGTCGGCTTTTTCGGGCGGGGCGGCGGCGTCGCGTTCAAAGCCTTTCAGGATGGCGCCGATGTTCTCTTTGACCATCTGGAACTGGTTGGGCACCGAGATGCCATAGCCGTCATCATAGATCGAGACGACCGCCGGGGCCTTGAGCACGCCAATGGCGTTGACCGATTCCCAGAACAACCCCTCGGCGGTGGAGGCGTTGCCAATGGTGGTGAAGGTGACCTCATCGCCGTGACGCGAGAACTGGGTGTAATCTGCCAGCTCGGGCAGGCCGCGGTAGAGCACGGAGGCGTAGGCCAGCCCCACGGCGCGCGGCATCTGCCCGGCGGTGGGGGAAATATCGGCGGCGATGTTGTATTGCTCGGTCTGGTTCTTCCAGGTGCCGTCGGGGTTGATGTAGCGCGAGACGAAATGCCCCACCATCGAGCGCCCGCCGGTGGCCGGATCGGCGTTGAGGTCGGTGTGGGCGTAGAGCTGCGCGAAAAACGCCTGGAAGTCGAGCACGCCCACGGCGTTGACCCAGGTCTGGTCGCGGTAGTAGCCGGAGCGCCAGTCGCCCTTGCGGAAGGCGCGCGCGATGGCCACCTGGGCCACCTCTTTGCCATCGCCAAAAATGCCAAACTTGGCTTTGCCGCTCAGCACCTCGCGCCGCCCGATCAGCGAGGCCTGGCGCGACTGGTAGGCGGTGCGGTAATCCTTGATGATTTCGTTGGGGGGAAGCGGGAGAAAATTGTTCTTGCCTTTTGGCATGTTCTTTCCCTGTCTGGTTTGGTGAACACGGACGAACACGAATTCATTTCGGGCAATTGCAGTCCGATTATAACGGATATACCCCCCGAGGGCAAAAAGCGACAAAAAAGGGCGACCCGGCCGGGTCGCCCCTGCACAGCATTCTTATTTTAATCGCTCGGCCACGATCTCGGCTACATCCTTGACCTGCACGGGCTCGCCATCGGCTTTGTTGGCGTCCACCATCATCGTCAGGCAGAAGGGACAGCCCACCGCCAGCGTACCCGCGCCGGTGGCTTTGGACTCGGCGAAGCGCACCGTGTTGACCTTGGCATCGCCTGGCTCCTCTTCCTTCCACATCTGCGCGCCGCCCGCCCCACAGCAGAACGATTTGGCCCCGTTGCGCGGCATTTCCAGCGTGGTCACGCCCGCCGACCGGAGCGCATCGCGCGGCGCGGCGAACTGGCCGTTGTGCCGCCCCAGGTAGCACGGATCGTGGAAGGTGACTTTCATCGTGTCGCCTTCCACATTCATGGAAATCTTCCCCGCGCCGACCAGTTCATTGATGAACTGCGTGTGGTGGATGACCTCGTAATTGCCGCCAAAGGCCGGGTACTCGTTCTTGAGGGTGTGCAGGCAGTGCGGGCAGGTCGTGACGATGCGTTTGGGCGCGACTTCGTTCAAGATCTCCACGTTGCCCATGGCCAGCCCAAAGAAGATATCCTCGCGCCCGGCCCGCCGGGCCGAATCGCCCGTGCACTGCTCGTTGCGTCCCAGCACGGCAAAATTGACCCCGGCCGCGTTGAGGATCTTTGCGAATGCCTGGGCCGTCTTCTGCGCGCGCGCGTCGGTGGCCGGGGCGCAGCCCACCCACCACAGAATATCCGGCTCGGGGTTCTGCTCGATGGTGGGCACGTTGAGCCCCGCGGCCCACTTCATGCGGTCTGCCTGCGAGACATTCCAGGGGTTCATGTTGCGTTCCATGCCCCTAAAGGCCGTCTCGAGTTGTTTGGGGAAGGCACTCTCCATCATCGAAAGGTTACGTCGGATCTCCAGGATGTCGCGCATGGGCTCGTTGCCCACCGGGCAGATATCCACGCACGCGCCGCAGCTGGTGCAGGCCCAAACCGCCTCTTCACTGATCAGGTCCGTCAGCGGGCGGTCGGTGCCGCCGCCCTTGTTGAAGTTGTAGCGCTTGTTGATCTCCAGCGCGGCCGGGCTGAGCACCTTGCCGGTGTTGTAGGCCGGGCAGACCTCCTGGCAGCGGAAGCACATGATGCAGGCGTACGCATCCACGATCTGTTCGTAGCCCAGGTCACTGACTTTGGCCGCGCCAAACTGCTCGATGGACTGGTCTTCGAGGTTGATGTAGCCCAACTGCCCGATGGATTTACGGTCGGGCTTGAGCGCAAAGTTGATGGGCGCAAAGAACAGGTGCAAGTGCTTGGAATACGGGAAATAAGGCAGGAAGGCCACCACCGCCCCCAGCGACAACCAGAACATGACATGCTCGCCCGCCACCAGCGCAGATTCGCTCGCGCCGCCCCACAAACCGGCCACCGTTGAAATGAACGGCTGCCAGCTGTCGGGTTTTCCGCCAAGCGCCACATAGAACGATTCGCCCAAAAGCCGGGCGCTGTTGTGCAGGAAAATGAACCCCGCCACAATGGCCGAGTCGCGGCTGATTCCGGCCCGCGCGGCCGGGTCGAGCAGCGTCTTTTCGCGCGCAGTCAGCGTAGCCGGGCGCAGGATGAAGCGTCGCGCGGCCATGGCCAATATGCCGGCCAGGATGGCCACGTTGGCAATATCAGCCAGCAAACGGTAGGCATCCCCAAAGATCCCGGTATTTTCGAGCAGGCGCCAGCCAGTGTAGCCATAGATGAGGTCCGCCAGGTTGATGAGCAGGAAGGCGATGAACCCCCAGCCAATGAGCCCGTGCAATATGCTGGGGATGGGCCGGAAGCGGAAAACCGGCTGGAAGGTAAGGAACTTGAAAATCGCCTGGCCCGCATTGCGCCGGATGAGCGCCCAGTTGGGGCGGCCCTGCCCGCTGGCAATGTTCCTGATGATGCGCTCGACGCCGCGCCAGGTGAAATACAGCGAAACGGCGACGGCCAAGGCGAACAGGACTTTTTCGAAAAGTGTGAGCATGCGCGGCCTCCCGGTTTGGCGATTTGTGCGTTGCCGCACAGAGGATGCAATTACAGAGTACTGCGTAAATATCTAAAGTGGAAATGCTGTTTTCACCTTGCTTTTCGCATAAAAAGGTTTAGATATTTATGCAAGAAGCAGTAGTTTAGCACAGGTTGGTTCAGGCGGGTTGCAGAGAGGTCAGGCTTTGCCAGATCTCATTGTTGAGCTTCTCACGCTGGTCCTGGGCGAAATCCCAAAACAGCGCTTGCGCCCGCGTACACGGGTAACCCACCCGGCGGGCTATCCACACTGTGCGGCGCAGGGTGAGTCCTTCGATTTCGATTTGTTTCACGCGCCCCAGCGCCAGCCCGCGCGCGGCCACCATCTCGGAGACGAACGCAACCCCAATCCCGCGTTCCACGGCCATTTCAATGGCTTCGGCGCTGCCCAGTTCCATTACCACGCGCAGCATGTCTTGTGTGATGCCGTTGTGCTTCAGACCGTCGAGCACGGTGGCGGTTGTGCCCGAGGTTTCTTCGCGCATGATCAGGTGCTGGTCGATCAGGTCGGCAGGCATGGCTTTTCCAAAACGCGACCAGGGATGGTCAACGGGGACGATCAGGATGATTTTGTCCTCAAAAAGCGGCAGGCATTCCAATTCGCGGTGGTCGATGAGGCTGCTGGTAACCCCGATTGGGATGGTCTCGTTGAGCAGACGGGTGGTAATCCCTTCGCGGCTTATTACGCGCACGCGCGGCAGGGACTGCGGGTACATGCGTAAAAATGCTGAGAGTAGGCTGGGCATTAGGTAGCGGCCGGCCGAGGTGGAGCAGCCAATCAGCAACTCGCCGCCCACGGTGCTGTTGACGGTGTGGAGCGTGTCTTCGAGCAGGCGCGAGGCATTCAGCAGCTCGCGTGCCACCGGCAGCACAGTTTGCCCGGCTTCGCTCAGTTCCACCGTGCGTCCACGCCGGTTGAACAAGACCACCTGGTATTTTTTTTCAACGGATTGGATGTTCTGGCTGACGGCCGATTGTGACATTTGCAGGCGTTCTGCTGCGCGGCTGAAGTTGCCTTCTTCTGCGGCAACGATAAAGACTTTGAGCTCGGTCAGGTTGATCATGATGTGCTCCGCCCCCGGGTGATGGGGGCTGTTGGTGCGTTTTGTGAATAAGTGAAAATTATATAAGACGCTTATTATCATAAGTAATCGTGAATTGAAATACCAGTGACATTTGTCACATTTACGGGGATTGTCGAAATCGCGCCGGTCTAACCAGGCGAATCTTGCTTGCCGGGCGTGTGGCGCACGCCTTTGGTTTGTCTTTTGCGCGGCCTGGCAAAAAAAAGCGGCGCGTAAGCGCGCCGCCCAAAAAAGTGCAAAGCCTGCTAAATTGAAATGTAGTCCTTCAGGTTGTGTTCCACCGCGTAGGCGGCTGCCTCGGCGCGGTTATTAACCCCCAGTTTGGAAAGGATGCTGCTGACGTAGTTGCGCACGGTGCCCTCGCCCAGGAAGAGCGCCTTGGCAATTTCGCGGTTGGTGCGGCCTTCAGAAACAAGCAGCAACACATGCTTTTCCTGCTGGCTGAGGTGCGAAAACGCCGAGGCCTCTTCTTCTTTCACGGCTTTGCGCACTTCCTGGAAAACGCGCTGGGTTACGGCCGGGTCGAGCAGGGCTTCGCCGCGTCCGACCGCTTCCAGGGCGCGCACCAGGTCGTCGCCGCCAATTTGCTTGAGGATGTAGCCAGAAGCGCCGGCGCGGATGGCCGAGAACAGCATTTCATCTTCAGCATACGATGTAAGCATGATGACGCGCAGGCTGGGGTAGCGGTTGACCAACTCGGCGCAGGCCTCGATGCCAGACTGTCCGGGCAGGCGAATATCCATGACGACCACGTCTGGCATCAGTTGTGCGGCCTGCTCGAGGGCCTCGCGCGATGAACCGGCTTCGCCGACCACCTCAAATTGGCTGTGCCGCTCGAGCAGCGATTTGAGTCCCAGGCGCACGACTTCATGGTCATCTACCAGCAGGATGCGTTGTTTCGCCATTAATGCTCCGATACGTCTGATTTTGTGAAAACAGTATAGCCGAAAGGAAAATGGCTGACAAGTGCTTGCTCATTTTTGGGCGCGGGTTGGGTTGCCTGTTCGTGCCGGCCGCGGTGGTTAAGCAAAAAAACGCGGCTGGCGCGCTTTTTAGGCGGGGGATGGACGGGCGCCCGGGTATTGTCAGTTGCCCGATTCGTTGGCGGCAGACGCGCTGTTGTTTTTGCGGCTGTCAGTCACGTACCAGCCCGATCCTTTGAATTGGACCATGGGCGCAGTGTACACCCGCTGGGCATTGAGGTGTCCGTTGGGGCAGGCAACGCTCGTGAGGGTATCGCTGAAGGAAAGGTGCTTTTCGAAGTGTGCGCCGCAGGTTGGGCAGGAGAAGTCATACAATGGCATGGGGGCAAGTCCTTTAGGGCTTTGGTTTTTCTGGCCCAAACGATAAGCCATCTGTGTTAAACGGGCGTAAAGCGATTGTTAGAGAATTGTCAGCGTTGTAGATTGCCTGGGAAACGGTAAACAGGTGGCGGGTGGATTGCCGCGGGCAGGCGGGCAAGGCTGGGCGCGCCAGGCCCGCCGGGGCGGGTTATTCCTTGGTTTGGCGGCGGAAATCGACAAAGCGATAGCCCACACCTCGCTCTGTCAGGATGTACACGGGGTTGGCAGGGTCGTCTTCGAGCTTTTCACGCAGGTAGTTGATGTACAGGCGCACGTAGTGCGGCTCGTCGCGGTATTCGTAGCCCCATACTTTGGAGAGCAGTTGGTCGTGGCTGACGACCCAGCCGGCGTTTTGTACCAGGTGGTACAGCAGGCGATATTCGGTGGGCCGCAATTTTACGATTTTGCCGTCTTTCCACACTTCGCGCCGGTCGAAGTCCATTTTAAGGCGCTCATCCACCTGGATGAGCCCGTGCATCGAGCCGCTGGCGCCTTCGGTGCGGCGCAGCACGGCTTTGGCGCGGCTGACCAGTTCGCGCGGGCTGAACGGTTTGGTGATGTAGTCGTCGGCGCCTAATTCCAGACCACGCACGCGGTCGTCTTCCTCGCCTTTGGCGGTGAGCATGATGACCGGGACGTTGCTGATTTCGCGCACCATTTGCAGCACTTCGAAGCCGTCGAGGTCGGGCATCATCACGTCGAGCAGGATGAGGTCTGGGGTCACATCGCGCAGGCGGGCAATGGCTTGTTTGCCGTTAAAGGCTTCGCTGACCAGGAATCCGTCATGTTCCAAGTTGAGGCGAATGAAGCGCACCATGCGTTCTTCATCATCCACCACCAGGATGCGGCGTCGGGAGAAATCTTCGGGCATATTAGTCCCTCACAAATCCGATGATGTGTTCTTCTTCTTTACTCGGCATTACTTCGACGTAGGCCAGGCGGGTCATGGGCCAAAAGACTTTGTCTACACCTTCGCTAAGGAAGATCAGGTCTTTGCCATCTTTGCGGCGTGGGTTTTTGACCATGAGGATGGTGTCGTTGGGGTTGGGCAGTTCGTCGATGTCGCCGAGGATGGCTTCTTCATTGAGGATGTGAATGAGTACGGTGGGCATGGTTGGCATCCTTTCGTTAGTTCACGTAGGAAAGTAATATCTGGATTTTGAGTTTGCCGAGGGCGATCATGTCGCCGTTTTGGAGCGGGGTTTCCACCCGGGCAGCCAGGCGCACGCCGTTGACGAAGGTGCCGTTGGAAGAGCCAAGGTCGATGAGGATGATGCGGTTTTCGATGCGTTTGATGATGGCGTGGATGCGCGAGACCCCATTTTCGAAGGCGCGATAGGGACCCAGGTCGATATCGGGGGCGGTGGGTTGCCCCTCATTGACGCGCCCGAGGGTGTATTCCTTACGCTCTGAGAGGGGCAGCAACTGCCCGGACTCGATGATGTGCAGGGTGCCCCAGGCCTGGGTGGTGATGGGCGGTGTGTCGGCGATGATGTATTTGTCTTTGAGGCCGCCCATGCCGCTGGTCTGGATGGACTGGGTGGCGCGCGGGTCTGCGCCGACCAGGTGCGCGCCGCATTCCAGGCAGAAGATGGTGCCGTCGAGGGCTTCGTTTTTGCAGTTGGGGCAGGTGATCATGGCTGGTCTTCACCTTCAGGCGGGCGGACGATGAGCGCGCGCGTGCCGTATTTGATGGCTTTGTCGCCGTCGTTGGAGAAGGTCTGTTTGCGCTCGATGTGTTCGGCTTCGAATAACACGGTTTTTGCCAGCGAGCGCTCGCCCTGCGACATGAGGTGTGAGGCCAGGCTGCGCAGGTACTGGGTGGCTTTGGGATAATTCCCCACTTCCACCTCGGCGCGGGCGCGCTCTTGCATGCGGTATAGGGTGAGCTGCGAGAGGGCCTGGATGATGGCTTGCGGGGGCGGTTCGGGGAAAAGTTCATCTGCGATGGGAAGCTGCACTGTGAGGGGCGCCGGGGTGGCGCTGCCGCTGCCGGGCAGTGTGGCGGTCAGTGTGCCGTTGATGAATTCCATGCTTTTGAAGGCTTTGGAGAGTGAGTCGACGCGAATTTCGAGCATGATTGTGAGTGCGCCGTCGCGCGGGATGGCGCCCAATGTAATGGGGCTTTTGGTTTCGAGCGGACCAGGTTCGGGCTTGATGCGGAAACAAAAGACCAGTTCGGAATCCGGGGCGGGTTCAAAGTCGAGGGCGACGTTTTCGGCATAAGCAGTGGCAAGGTGCTGAAACTTTTGCAGCAGCAGTTCTTGTATCTTCTGTGGGTCTGCCACAAACATGCTCACCCCGCCGGTGTTTTTTGCGAGGGTGTCGATGAACTGGTCGTTCCACTCGTGGCCAATGCCCAACCCGCTGATTCCCACGCCCAGGGCGGCTGATTCTTCGGACAGGTTCAGGCAGTCTGCTTCGTCGCCATAGGTGCGCCCATCCGTGAGCAGGACGATGTGGTTGACGCTGGCGGGGTTGAAGTAGCGGCGTACTTCGTCGTACCCGGCAGACAGCCCCTGGAAGATTTCGGTACCGCCGCTGGGGTGCAGGGCGTGGATGCGGTTCTCATAGCGCAATAGATCTGATGCACGCATGGATGGGATGACCACCTCGGCCCGGTCGCTGAAGGTGACCACCGAGAAGATATCTTGCGGACGCAGGCGGCGCATGATCTGGATGGCGGTGGCTTTAACCATATCCAGTTTTTGGCCTTGCATGGAGGTGGAGCAGTCGAGCACCAGCGAAACGTTAAGCGGCGGGGCGTGGGTTGGCGGGGTGTTTGGTGCTGGCAGGATGTCGATGAGCGCGTAAACCAGCTGCGATTGTTCCTGGCGTGGTATGCTGCTGCGGCTGTATTGTATGCGCGTTTTTAGTACCGGCTTGCTTTGTGACACAGGCGGCAGGTTGGAATCATAACGCGCGCGCTTTTCGGGGTCGGAGAGGATATCGTAAGCTTGCTGCACATCGTGGAACAGCTCGGTCTGACCGGGCAGTTCGTTGACATCCGGGTGCAGTTTTTTGACGGCCTTGAGGTAAGCACGTTTAACCTGGTTCTGCGAGGCGCCGCGCAGAATGCCGAGAATGGCATACAAATCTCCGGGTGGGTTGGGCAATGCGTCCCCTGTTGGTTAGATATGCAGTTGTACGAGCACGGCGCTAATGTTGTCGGGTCCACCGGCGACATTGGCCGCGCCGATCAGGTTCTGGCAGCTGGCTTCAAGGGAGGGACCATCGAAGACCAGGCGTTTGAGTGTTTCTTCGTTCACAACGCCCCACAGCCCATCGCTGCACAGCAGCATGTAGCCACCAGGCGGGAAGGGCACGGTAACGATATCCGCTTCCAGCACTTCTCCCTGCCCCAGGGCGCGGTAGAGCACGTTGCGTTGCGGGTGCACGGCGGCTTCTGATGCAGTGATTTGCCCCAGTTCTTCCAGCCTTTTAACCAGGGAGTGATCGCGGGTGATCACTTCCGAGCGTCCGTCGCGGTAGAGGAAGTAGGCGCGGCTGTCGCCAACGTGACCGATGGTCACCTGCTGTCCGAACACGAGCGCGGCGGTCAGGGTGGTGCCGCTGCCCGGGGCTTCGCGCAAAACCACACGCTGGGCTTCGTTGATGGCGTCTTGCATCACCTCTTGCAGCGATTCGTTCAACGCGGCGCTTTGCAGGTTGAACAGGTAGTCGTGAAACTTGCGCATGATGTACCCAGCCATAACGCGGATGGCGGCATTGCTGGCCACCTCGCCAAATTGGTGCCCCCCCATACCATCTGCGATGATGTAAAGCCCAAAGGGCTGGCTGCCCGAGTTACCGGCAATGGTGGTGGTCAGGGTGAGCAGGCTGTCTTCGTTAAGCTCACGCTGTTTGCCCACCGATTGCCCGGCCCCCACCAGCAGTTGGGCCGGTTCGGCGCGTAGGCCTGCACCGCGGATGCTCTGCAACTGGGCTTCGGTCAGCGGGGCCGTAACGACTGATTCAGGTTGTTGGGGTAGGCTGGGCTGGGTATCTTTTTTTCCAAAGAGGCGTTTGAAGAAGTCCATGATGCAGGTTCTCCTCGTGTCGGGATGTTGTCCAGGGTTATGCCATCAAGGCATAGATGAAGTGGTCGGTGGAGCCGAAATAGATGATATCATCGAAAGCAACTGGCGCGCCGGTGATGGGGCCTTTGGTCTCGAACTTCCAGCGCAGTCGGCCGGTGCGATACTCCAGGCAATACAGTTTGCCGTCTGCAGCGCCGCAATAGAGCGCGTCTTTGTAAATGATGGGCGAGCCGCTCACCTGATGTTCGGTGCGGAAACGCCAGATCTCTTTGGCGGTGCGTGCGTCGAGGGCGTAGATGTTGTTGTCGGCCGACCCGGCAAATACCATGCCGTCTTGCACACACGGGCTGACAATGGAGGGCTTATCCATGCGGAATCGCCACAGCACAAAACCGTTATTGATGTCGAGGGCGTAAACCATGCCGTCCAACGCGGTAAAGTAGACCACGCGGTCTTGCACTACCGGAGAGGCTGTGATGCCGCGTTTGGCCTGAAAGCGCCACTTCATGCTGCTGCGGAAATCGAGGGCGTAGAAGTCGCCGTTTTCATTGCCGACTATCACCAGGTTCTCAGTCACGAAAGGGGTGGACCAGATCTCGGCGCTGGTTTCGAAGCGCCACGAAGCGCGCCCGGTGCCCAGGTTGACGGCATGAAGGTATTTGTCGTCAGACCCGAAGAAGGCGTGGTTTTCAGCGATGCGCGGTGAGGAGTGGATCGGACCCTCGGTGTAATAGGTCCATGCGACTTTGCCCGAGCGGGCATTGATCGTGTGCAGGCGGTGGTCCTGGGAACCAATGTAGATGTTCCCCTCGAATGCGGCCGGGCGGGTGACCACGCCGCCATCGGTGGGATATTTCCAGGCGAACTTGCCATCGGCCGCGTTGAGGGCGTACAGGTTGTTATCGTAGCAGCCGGTGTACACCATGCCATTGTAAACCAGGGGGGTGCCGCGCAGTTCGTCTTCGCACTGAAAGGTCCACAGGGGTTTGATGGCGCTGGACGACTGGATGGCCGTGGTGCCCAGGCGCGAGAGCAGTCCGGTTTTGCGGGCCAGCCCAACCAGCGACTCTTTGAAAGCATCTATGTTCTTGAAGCGGTCTTCTGCGTTGTACTGCAACGCTGTGTTGATGATCATTTCCAGGTCGGCTGAAACACCCGGGTTGATTTTGCGGATGGGGCGCTCGTTGAACGAAAACGGCGCTTCAAGGCGTGGGTCGCGCCGGGTGAGCAGGTGGTGCAGCGTGGCGCCGAGTGCGTATATATCGGCCGCGATGCTGGCTTCACCGCGGTATTGTTCGGGCGGCGAGTAACCTTCGGTACCGATCATGGTGCCTTTTTGCCCGGTCTGGAAGGGTTTGGCGATGCCGAAATCGACCAGAACCACATGACCAGATGCGTTGATCATCACGTTCGAGGGCTTCATATCGCGGAAGATGATCGGCTCCGGCTTGTGGTTGTGCAGGTAGGCCAGCACATCGCACAGTTCGATTGCCCAGCCAACCACCTGGTCTTCTTCGAAGAATCCGTCGGCTTCCGAGAGGATTGACTCGAGATCCTTGCCGTTGACGAGTTCGAGTACCAGAAAGGAGTGATTATTCTGGGTAAAGTAGTCGTAAATGCGTGGGATGGCGGTGTGGTGGAGTGTGGCCAGGATGTTGGCCTCGCGCTCGAAATTCTGTACAATGGTCAGGCGCGTAGCGGCATCTGCAGCCTGATTGATCATTTCTTTGACCGCCACCAGTTTGACCACGTTGGGGAAGTGCAGGTCGCGGGCGCGGTAAACTGAGCCCATGCCGCCCACGCCAATCACATCCTGAATGAGATAACGATTGGCCAGCGTGGTGCCAAGCTGCAATTGCGACCGGGGGTCTGAACGGCCATCCGGCTCGAGCGGTTGGGTAATGCGGTGTGTTTCCAGAATAACCCCTTTCCTGTAATATGAAGACCGGGGAAAACGTTTCCCAAATTATAGTATTCACAACACATAATTGCAACCATCCTAACCTTGCAGGCTCTCCCTTTTTGGGGCAAAATACTCGTAATATGTCCATAAAAATCCTCGCTGTCAGCGACCAGGTCGTCGAACGAATCTACTCAACTCAACTCGCGCGCATCTACTCTGATATCGATATGATCATTGGCTGCGGCGATTTGCCCTACGCCTACCTCGAATTCATCCTCACTGTTTTGGGCAAGCCGCTCTTCTATGTGCCTGGAAACCACGACCCCAATTTCGACCCGACCAATTCAAAAACGCGTGTACCGGGCGGCACCAACCTGGACGCCCGTACCCTGCCCCATAACGGGCTGATCCTGGCCGGGCTGGGAGGCAGCGTGCTCTACCGTCCAGATGGCTCGAACCAGTACAGCCAGCAGGCCATGTACTTGCGCGCCCTAAGCCTGGCCCCGCAGCTGGCCAAGAACCACCTGCGCTACGGCCGCGCACTGGATGTGCTCATCACCCACTCGCCCCCGGCCGGCATCCACGATGATGATGACCCGGCCCACCAGGGCTTGCGCGCCATAAACTGGCTGATTAAGACCTTCAGGCCGCGTTATGTGCTGCACGGCCACACCCATTTTTACCGGCAAAACCTGGCCGCTTCACGCACCGAGGTGGACGGCACCACCGTGATCAATGTTTACCCGTACCGGCTGATAAAAATAGAATAAACCATGGACCAACCCATCGAATCCCAATCGCGCAACGATTATGCCCGCGCGCGTTTCAAAGCCTTCTGGCGCGGCATCCTATCTGCCCTGGCTGGCGAGACGAACACCCTGCTTTCTTACGATGAAGTGAAGGAAAAGCTGCATATTGGCGGGCCCATCTACCGCGGCATGCGCACGGTGCGCGTAGACCAGATCGTGGGCAGCCTCAACCGCTATCACGAGTTCGACCGCGCCTTCCTGCCCACGCAAGACAAGACCGCCGAACGCTGGCAGCGCATCAACCAGGCCTTCTACAAAGAGATCAGCCTGCCGCCGGTGGTGCTCTACCAGGTGGGAGAAGTCTATTTCGTGGTGGACGGGCATCATCGCGTCTCGGTGGCGCGCGAGCAAAACCAGATCTACATCGACGCCGAGGTGCGCGAGTGCGCCACCAAGGTCAACATCACGCCAGACATCCGCCCCGAAGACCTGCAAGACCTGCACGACAAGGTGCACTTCATCGAACGCACCGAACTCGACCGCATCCGCCCGGACGCCGACATCACCCTCACCCTCTCCGGCGGGTACGACCGCATGCTCGAGCACATTGCCGTACACCGCTATTTCATGGGGCTCGACGAACAGCGCGACATCAGCGATGCTGAAGCCGTGGCACACTGGTACGACACGGTTTACCTGCCCATTGTGCGGGTGGTGCGCGCAAGCGAGATATTGCAAGAATTCCCGGCCCGCACCGAAGCCGACCTGTACCTGTGGGTGCTCGACCACCAGCACTACCTGCACCAGCAGGGCAACGACCTGCAGGCGCCCGCCACTGCCGCCTGGGAATTCATCCAATCGAAAGATGAGAAAAAAGATGACTGACCACCCGCTCACCGGTGTTTACGCCGCCGCCGTTACCCCGCTGCGCCCCGACGGCGCGCCCGACCCCGCTTCACTGCCGCTGCTGCTGGATTTCCTGGCGGCGCGCGGCTGCCACGGCGCGCTGCTGTTCGGCACAACCGGCGAAGGCCCCTCATTTTCCCCCGCCGAACGGGCCACCCTCTTGCGGGACGCCGCCAAATGGCGCGAATCCAACCCTGGCTTCCGCCTGCTGGCCGGCACCGGCACGCCCAGCCTGGCCGAAACAGTCGACCTGAACCGGGCCGCCTTCGACCTGGGTTTCGACGCGGTGGTCTGCCTGCCGCCCTACTACTTCCGCAAAGCCAGCGACGACGGCCTGTTCGCCTGGTTCGCGCAGGTCATCGAACAGTCGGTGCCGCAGGACGGTTACCTGCTGGGCTATCACTTCCCGGCTGCGGCGGGCATTGGCTTTTCCATCCCGCTGCTGGCGCGCCTGAAGGATGCCTACCCCACCCGGTTTACCGGAATCAAAGATTCCTCACATGATCCCGACCTGGCCCGCAACCTGGGCGATCTGTTCGGCCCACACCTGCTGGTGCTGACCGGCACCGACACCTACCTGCAGCTGGCCATGGAAAACGCCGCAGGTGGCTGCATCACCGCCCCGGCCAACTTGCTCTCGCCCGACCTGCGCGCCCTGTGGGATGCCATGCAGCGCGGTGAAGACGGCCGCGCCATCCAGGCGCGCATCGGAGCCCAACGCCACGCCCTCGAAACCTACATGCCCTTCCCGCCCACGCTCAAAGCCCTGCTGCACCGCATCCACGGGCTGCCGCGCTGGGGCGTGCGCCCGCCGCTCGAAGCCCTCAGCCCGGAAGTGGAAGAAAAGGCCCTGGCCGCATTTGCCGCAGCGGTTTAAGCATTTCACACAAAGTAGTGCCCTATGAACCATTTACCAGCCCGGCTCAGGCTGCCGCTCATCACCAGCACCGCCTTCACACTCCCATTTATCCTGCTCGAATGGATCAACCGGCGTGAATTTCGCGAAGACTTCCCGTTCGCGTTGTTCACCGCGTTATGGTTGCTATCGCTGGGTTTCGTTCTCATCCTCCAGCCCATTGTGCGGGGGGTGAAAAATCGGGGGCAGGTAGCCGCAAACCCGGCCGGTTTTTGGACTGGGGCGGCAACCCTGTTGCTGATCGCGTTACTGCTGGGCGCGCTCCTCTTTGACCAAATGCCCTGCTTTCTTGGCGTTCCGAACTGTGACTGAACACACAAAAACGGCTTTGAGGGAAAGAATGATTAACACCCGCAACGAACAACCCGGCGATGCCGAAGGCATTCGCGCCATCAACAAACTGGTTTTCAACGACCGCGAATGGGACCTGGTGGACCTGCTGCGCGAACGCGGGCGCAACATCGTCTCGCGAGTGGCCGTGGATGGCGAAGGGGTGATCGGGCACATCTTGTTCACCCAGGTCAGCGTCAAACCTGCCGCGCCATTCCGTGGGGTGGGGCTGGCCCCGCTGGCCGTGCACCCAGGCCACCAGAACCAGGGCATCGGCGCGCGCCTTGCGCGCGAGGGGCTGGCCGCCTGCGCCGCGCTGGGCTACGATTACGCCGTGGTGCTCGGCCACCCGGGCTACTACCCGCGCTTCGGCTTCCGGGCGGCCAGCCGGTTTGGGCTGGCAAACATCTACGGCGCAGACGAGGCCTTCATGGCGCTCGAATTCCACCCCGGCGTGCTGGGCGCGTTCAGCGGCATCATCCAATACTGCACGGAATTCAACGAGCTGGGCGTATGAGTCTCACCCCATCCACCTGGCGATTGGTCCTCGACACCCCCCACCCCGGAGCGTGGAACATGGCCGCCGACGAATCCATTTTGGAGCATGTGGGGCGCGGCGAATCGCTGCCCACCCTGCGCCTGTACGCCTGGGACCCGGCCTGCCTCTCGCTGGGGTACGCCCAGCCCTTTGCCGATGTGGATGTGCCCCGGCTGCGTGCCCACGGCTGGGATGTGGTGCGCCGCCCCACCGGCGGGCGGGCCATCCTGCACACCGACGAGCTGACCTACTCGGTCACCGCCCCGCTCGACGAACCGCGTGTGGCCGGCAGCGTGCTCGAAAGCTACAACCGCCTGGCGCAGGCCCTGCTGCTGGCCGTGCAATCGCTGAACCTGTCTGTGGAGATGAAAGAACACGCCCCCGCCGCGCCGCACCAGTCTGCCGGGCCGGTCTGCTTCGAGGCGCCTTCCACGTACGAGATCACCGTCAATGGCCGAAAGCTGGTCGGTTCGGCCCAGGCCCGCCGCAAGGAGGGCGTGCTGCAACACGGCACGCTGCCGCTGGCGGGCGACCTGGCGCGCATCACCCACTGCCTGGTCTTTGCCGATGAGCCCTCGCGTACCGCGGCCGCCGAAAAACTGCTGGCGCGCGCCACCACGGTCGAAGCGGCGCTGGGGATTGCGGCGGGTTGGGAAACGGCAGCCCGGGCTTTCGTGGCGGGGTTCGAAGCGGGGCTGGCGCTCACCTTCCAGCGTGGAGAAGTATCTGCATCCGAAGCGGCCCGCGCAGAAGAACTCGTCCAAACAAAATACACCCACCCCGTTTGGACAGAGCGGGCGTAAAAACACGATTATCCGCTGATCATCTCACGAAAACGACATCTTCATAGCCGAGCATCTCGAAGAATTTTTCCATGAAAACCTCGGCGTTGCGCTGGGCCTGGTCGAGGATGCCATCTTCGAGCGCGGCTTTGGCGATCTCAGCTTCGGCCGCCTGGCGGGCGGTGGTTTCCAGGTTCACGTCGCCCCGGGTAAAAATGCCCGTTTCGCGGTCGTACACGTAGGATTTCTGATTGTCGAGGGTGGCAATGAACACCTCGGCCGCTGGCAGGCGCACTGTGAGCACGCTGCCTTGCAGGCGCATGTCTTCGGGGTTCATTTTGCTCAGGTCGATGCCGGCGATGACGATGCCGTGCCCGACAAAGAGCAGCCGGTCGCCAAAAAAGACGCCCAACGTACCCTGTCCGATCTCGGTAGTGATCACCTTTTCCACGCTGTACTGGATTGTTTCCAGGCGGGCCAGGGCGCGCACTTCATTGATGTAAGTGACCGGATCTGGAATGACGGTGGGCGTGGGGTTGAGCAGGTCGCTGACCTGGGTTTGCAGCGCAGCATTGGCCTGCGCGTAAGGCTGCAGCGCCTGGCTGGCGGAGTCTTGCACTTGCTGGATGAGCATGTAGGCAGCGAAGGCCACAATGGCCAGCAATATGATGAACCCAAGGGATGATTTTCCCATCGTTTTATCCTTTCTGTTATACAGAAAACGCTAATAATGTCATTATAACGAAAATGACCGGGCTGACCATCACCACCGTCGTGCCCACCAACTACGCCGTCATGATCGAAGCCATGGGCGCTGGCAATGCGCACATTGGCTGGCTGGCCCCGGTGCAGTACATTGTGGCGCACGGCAAGGGCTTTGCCGATGTGGCGCTCTCCACCATCCGCAATGGCTCCAATCACTACGGTGGGCAGTTTGTGGCCAATGTGGATGGCGGTTTCACGCCCTACTACGATCCTGCCACCGGCCAGACCACGGCTGATCCCGCCACTGCCCTGGCCCAATTCGCAGACAAGAAACCCTGCTGGACCGATCCGCTTTCGGCCTCGGGCTACATCATCCCGTCTGGCATCCTGAAGAACCTGGGCATCAAGACCCCGTCTGGCGCCTGGGTGCAGGGTCACCCGACCGTCATCAAGTCGGTGTACCTCAGCCCCAAGGGCGAGATCTGCAGCTTTGGCGCCACCTTCATCGATGCGCGCGCCAACGTGACTGCCGACTTTCCGGATGTGAACGAAAAAATCATCATCATCTACGTGACCGACCCATTCATCCCGAACGACAACGTTTCCTATGCTGCGACCGTCCCGGCTGACTTGCGCGCCAAGATTACCCAGGCCTTGCTCGACATGGCCGGCACCGAAGAAGGCATTGATCCGGGACCCATCGAAGCGGTGCGCGCCACAGGCGCCAACTGGCTGCAAACCGTCGTGTACGGCGTCATCCCGACGTAGCCACGCCCCAACGGTACACCAGAATCGAAAGAAGGTCACGCCCACCCGTGACCTTCTTTCGATTCACCCCGATCCATCTATTCCAGCGTGCGTACGCTCTCGCGCTGGTAACGCTTGCGGATCTCCGGCAGGAAGTAATCGTTGAAGAACTGTTCCACGTCGAAATCGGGCATCCAACCCCAGTCCTGGCGGGCCGGAGAGTCATCCAGGGCGGCCGGCCACGAATCGACAATCCCCTGCCTGCGCCGGTTGGGCACAAACGTTACCTGCGCCCCCGGGAAAGACTTGACCGCCCAATCGCGGAATTCTCCGGCTGTCAGGCTGAAGGCATCGATATTGTAGACCATGCGCGTCAGGTTTTCTTTTGGCGCATCCATCAACATCAAAATCGCCTTAATTGCATCGGGCATAGCCATGAACGAGATTTGTGTATCTTCGCGCACAAAGCAGGCGTACGGCTTGCCCTGGGCCGCGGCGTGCAGCATCTCCGGGCCATAGTCGCTGGTGCCGCCGCTCGGCACGGTGAAGGCGCTCACCAGTCCCGGGAAACGGATGGACCGAAAATCGAGCATCACGGGCGGGCTCTCATCCAGGTGGCGCTGGCCATAGTAGCAACTGTAATACTCGCCCAGTTTTTCGCAATACAGTTTGTTGGCCCCATACATCGTGTGAGGGTGATTCCACGCATCTTCCTGCACCTGCCCGGCCTGCCGCTTGGTTTCCGCATCGGGCAAACCATAAGCCGCGATCGAACTGGGAAAAATAAACTTAACCGCCTTGCCGTGCCGCTCCGACTTGTACGCCGCCAGCATCAGCAACTGCATCGTGCCCTCCACGTTGATGCGGTGCGCCTCTTCGGTGGCCACCTCCGCCTTCGACGAAAGTGATGCCGCCAGGTGGAAGATGACATCGAAATCATAATCATAGAACTGTTTGACCCGAAAAACCAGGTCGCCCTGCACATGCTCAGACACAAGCCCCACAAGTGCCTGGGGCAGCGGCGCCAGGTCGGTGGTCACAATCTGATATCCGCCCCGCTGCGCCAGCCCCTGCACCAACGCCTGCCCAATCTCGCCGCATGCGCCGGTCACCAGCACTGCTTTCACGCTCATGTTTTGCTCCTTTATGCTAGAATGATGGGCGCTTAACACGCCTGACCCGATTCTACATCACCCGCCCCTAAAATGCGCCCGCTATTTGTTATGACTGTACGCGATAAACCTCATAAATTACGATGGCCAGCCCCACACCGGGCGGCTGCACTGTTGCTGTTTGCCGTTTTTGGGCTGTTTGCCTGCGCCCCGGCCGCGGAACAAACCCCGCCCGCACCGGCAACCGCCCCCCCGGCCGCCACCGAAACCCCCACCATCGTCTGGTTCCCTGCCACCAACACCCCCACCCCGCTGCCACAATTCACACCCAGTCCCACGCAGCCTGCCCTGCCGGGTGTGGGCAGTCTCATCTTCCGCGACGATTTCTCAGACCCGGCCCTGTGGAACACGCCTGCAAGTGACCAGGTCTACTCCTCGGTCGAAAACAACCGCCTCTACCTCGTGGCCCGCGCGCCCAAAGCGCTGCTCATCACAGACCGGCGCGGCACCAACCTGCTGACCGATTTCTACGTCGAACTGACTGCAACCACCAACCTGTGCCGCCCCGGCGATGAGTACGGGCTGATGGTGCGTTTCAACGGCTACCAGGATTACTACCGCTTCACCATCAATTGCGACACCACCGTCCGCGCAGACCGGGTGAGCCAGGGGGTCAGCCTGCCGCTCCAGCCGCCTGTTGCCAGCGGTGATGCCCCGCCAGGCGCGCCAGGCGAAGTGCGCATTGGCGTGTGGTCCGCCGGCACCGAGATGCGCCTTTTCCTCAACGGGCGTTACCAGTTTACCGTCAATGACCCGCTTTTCCGCGCTGGTGGGCTGGCCGTGTTTGTTCGCGCTGGCAGTGAGACACAACTGAGCGTCAACTTCGCAGACCTGACCGTCAGCAGCGTTTCCTACGCATCGTCCACGCCCACGTTCACCCCGTCACACACGCCCACCCCCACACGCACCCCTCGCCCCTAAAGAACGGCCTGCACGAAGACTCGAGAAGCGGTAAAATTGGTTCAATGTCACTTGGCGGTTGTCCAACCCAAAAATGATTGCTTCCCAAGACTTCATTCGGCTTCCATACACCCCAGACCTGACCCAGGGCGGAATCGTCTACGCCACCCGCTCGCTCTACCACACCTACGACCGGCTGGGCGGCTCTGTGTTCTCCCGCCTGCGGCGCATTGTGGGCAGTGTGGGGGTCGAGCTGGCCCTGCGGCGTCATCTCAATGATCTGGGTGTGCCCTTTACTGTGCGCGATACCGCCCAGTTCACAGACCCAGACCGCTACGACATCACCCTGGGCGGGCGGCGCTGTGATGTAAAAAGTTTCCTCATCAGCAAGCGCGGCCAGATCACCGGTATACGGCGTAATCCAGCCGTGCTGTTGCGCGCACCCGGGTTGATCCCATCCGACCAATTTGTCGCCGAAACCCAAAACGATCTCGACCTGCTGCTCTTTGGCTTTCTGACCGGGCTGATTGCCCTAACCGAAGACGACCAGCGTAAGGCCCGCAAAGCCGGACAGCCGTTGTATTTTATTCATCCCATGCCGCGCGAATGGGCCCGCCCCGATGCGTGGGTTGCGCTGAAGCGCCTGTCGCTCAAGAGCGAGTGCGACACCCCCCTCACGGTCGAAATTGGCGGGCAGGATGCCCAGCGCACCTTCAATACGATCACGATCACGCTGCCCCCGCGCATCCTTACCACTGTGCCGCACGATTTCCATAGCGTGGCATTCCTGCATGTCGAATCGCTGCCTGAAGCCCGCATCGGCATCCATAGCCCGGTGCGCGGCCAACCGCACCTGGTGGCGCCCTCTGAGTGGGGCAACATTTGGGTGTATGGCATGGATATAACGCTCACCGGCTACATCACCCGCGAAGAGTTCCGCCGCCGGGCCGACCCCATTCCACAGGGCGCACGTGTCTTCCAGTATACGCAAACGCGTACAAAAATGCTGGCCGTGCCCATGGCCAGCCTGCACCCCATTCACGGGCTGCTCGAGAAAGTAAAAGACTGGTCATCCCAACGCGCCCGCCAGTGAAGGCTCGCTGTCTTTCCGCGCAGAAAAAACGACCGCTGTTAATGGCGGTTGTTGTGTTTGTGGCTGGTTTGGCGCTCCGTTGGGAAAGACCGCGGGTTATTTGTCTGGTTTGGTTTCAGAATCTGTGCTGTTGCCCTGGTTGTTGTCATTGTCCTGCCCGCCGCCCGGTTTGGGGGTCTTGGTAAGCCCATAGCTGTAGGGTGGCCCATCTTCGGTGGGCGTGACCTGCACCGCCGCGCCAGCCGGCTGCGATGCGCCCGGGGCAAAGCGGGTGGACAGTACAACCGCTGTTGAAGAAGGCTCTGGCGTGAGGGATGGGGCCAGCGAGGGGGTGGGGTAGGGCGATGCCTTTACCGCGTTGGAAGCTGTGGGCTGTTGATACGGCTGTAGTTGCGGCGAGACAGCCACCGGCGTAGGCGGTATCAAAAAATCGCGAATTTTGTCGCGGTAAACGTAAGAAACGGCCAGAACTTCCACGGCGGCCACCGTCAGGAGTATTTTTATTCCCAATTGGGTCAGCTCCGAAATCTTGATCACGCCTTTGGACCCCAGTAAACTCCACGCAATCAGTGTCACCCCCAACGCAGCGACCCCATGCAGGAAAGCATGGCGACGTTTTTCAAACAGTTCCTGCGGATACGTGATGTGTGTATCCTTCTGGCTTTCGAGCAGGGCGATGACTTCCTGGTCGTTTACTGATTCATGCTCGCTCATAGAATTTCTTTCATCAGCTCAATGTCTAGCACCTGACGCAGTTTTGCCACGCCGCGGCTTTGAATAACCTTGATGTTATTATCGTCCTTTTCCAAAATTGTTGCCGTGTCATGAACGCTTAAACCCTCAAAGAATCGCAACAAAACAACATGCTGCTGGTCTTCGGTCAGGTACGCTTGAATTGCCGCGAGGATTATCTCATATACTGCAGTGCGCTCGTAGCGTGAAGCAGGTGTATCAGACGGGGTTTGACGGATATTATCATCCAACTCGGCCAGGTGCTTTTCACGGCGCGATTTATCGACAATGCGGTGATAGGCCATCTGGTAAATGTAAGCGCGCAGGTTGTCCCTGGGTCCGCGCCCGTTTTTTATTTGCTCTAACAACTGCATGAACACATCGCCGACCACATCATCCGCTTCGGTTGCGCTCCCGCACAGGCGGAAGGCATATCGGAAAACGGCGGGCGCATACTTGTCAAAGACTTCCACAAGGGCGCGTTTGTCGCGGTTTTGCAATGCCTGCAAAAGGACAAAATCATCACGCATGATTCCATCCTTTTACTGGTTGCCATAGACAAGACGCGCAACGGGTCATTTGGTTACATCCTGTAATCACTTTTGTTGGGAGTATGATTATTTTATCTTAACATCCGGCGTATGCTGGTCTGCAATTTTGCGGTCAGCCCCAATGGCGCGAGACGAAAACACCAGGGCGGGGTTAAAACCAGCACAACCCGTATAAAAACCCATTGATTCACTTTATAGGAGGCCCGCCGTGCAAGAAAGCATATTATCCACTGTTGTGCTGCCCCTGGCCATCGTCGTCATCATGGTGGCGCTCGGAATGACCCTCACCCTGGCCGACTTCAAGCGCGTGGCCACACAGCCCCGCCAGGTGGCCATCGGACTGTTATGCCAGTTGGTTTTGCTGCCATTGCTCGGGTTTGCCGTGGCGGCTATTTTCGCCCTGCCGCCCGTGTACGCAATCAGCATCATCCTGCTGGCAGCCTCGCCAGGCGGGGCAACCTCCAACCTCATCGTTCACGCCGCCGATGGTGACCGGGCTCTCTCAGTCACACTCACCGCCATTTCCAACATGCTGGCCTGGCTCAGCATCCCTTTCCTGCTGGGCATTGCCTACCCGCTCTACGGCAGCGGCGCGCTGGATATTAACTTCCCCGTGGCCAATACCATGATCCAGGTGGCGGCTCTCACCGTGGTGCCGGTCATCATCGGCATGGGCATTCGCGCCTGGAAAACAGACTTTGCCGAAAAGAGCAAACGCTTCAGCCGCATTTTTGCCACGGCTCTGCTCTTCCTGGTCATTTTAGCCCTCGTCATCCAAAACTGGGACGCCATCGTGCGTGACGGCCCGCGGTTTGCCCCGGCCTTCATCCTGCTCAACCTGGCCGCGCTGGCCATCGGCTTCCATGTCTCCAAACTGGCCGGGATCAACCGGGTCCAATCCGCCACCATTGCCATCGAGATGGGCCTGCAAAACTCCACCGTAGCCATCACCGTGGCCCTCACCATCCTCGGCAACGGCGAAATGGCCGTCATCCCCGGCTTGTACGCCATCTGGATGCTCATCACCGGCTTCGGCTTTGCCTTCTGGGTGGCGCGCCGCTTCCCTGTCGAAACCCCCCAAGCCGCCGCCGCCTGACTTAACCTTCCGCCTGCATGCCAGCGCCCCCACCCGGGGCGCTGTTTTTTTGCGGTTCGTGATAAACTCACACAAAACAACCACAGGCGCCGCCATGCACATCATCACCTGTCGAAAAATCACAGCGTACTCGGCCATCCTGCTGCCTTTTCGCGCCGATGGCGCCGTGGATTGGGACGCCCTGTGCGCCCACATCGCCCGCACCGCCGCAGCCGGGCTTATCCCTGCCGTCAACATGGATACGGGCTACGGCAACCTGATCGACGAGCAAACCCGTGTGGAGGTCCTGCGCCGCGCGCGCGATACCCTCTCCGGGCGTTTTTTCGCCGCAGGGGCCTTCGTCCCATCCCGCGCCGGAGACGCCTACGACCCGCAGGCGTACCACCGTCAAATCGAGCAGATTCAGTCCTTCGGCGGCATCCCCGTCATCATCCAATCCTTCGGGCTGACCGCCCTCCCCACCGATCAACTCCTGGCGGCCTACGCCGAATTTGGCAGGCATGCGCCGCAATTCATCGCCTTTGAACTGGGGCCCGTGTTTGCCCCCTTTGGCAAAATTTATGACCTGCAAACCTACGCAGGCCTGATGGACATTCCACAATGCATTGGCGCCAAGCACTCCTCGCTCAGCCGCCAGTTGGAATGGGAGCGCCTGTCCCGGCGCGACCGCACCCGCCCGGATTTCAAGGTATTTACCGGCAACGACCTGGCCATCGACATGGTCATGTATGGCTCAGACTACCTGCTGGGGCTTTCCACCTTCGCACCCGATCACTTTGCCCTGCGCGACCGCTACTGGCTGGCGGGCGACCCGCGCTTTTACGAACTGAACGACGCCCTGCAATACCTGGGGCGCTTCGCCTTCCGCGACCCGGTGCCGGCTTACAAACACAGCGCCGCCCAATTCCTCAAACTGCGCGGTTGGATTGCCAGCGACCGCACCCACCCGGCCAGCCCCACCCGCCCCGCCAGCGACCTGCCCATCCTGCAAGACATCCTGCGCCAACTCGCATCACTCACCTGACGCCCATGTATCCGCGCCTGGCCCAGCACCGCACCCCAGACCAATTCGCCGCGCACATCCGCTCGCTTGGTATCACGCTGGATTTTGATGACACGCTGCTATCTTCCCCTGAGTCCCCGCTTGCGCGCCCCTACGCACTAATCACCGCACACACCGCGCTGACTTTATCCAACCGCTGGTGCATTCAACCCATGGAAGGCTGGGACGCCGCTGCTGATGGCAGCCCCACCGAACTGGTGACCCGCCGCTGGCAGCGCTTCGGGCAGAGCGGGGCAAAACTCATCTGGGGCGGAGAGGCCGTTGCTGTTCGGGCCGATGGGCGCGCCAACCCCAATCAGTTGCTCATCAATGATGCCAACCTGCCTGCCATGGCCGCCCTGCGTCACAGCCTGGTGCGCTCCCATGCCCAACGCTGGAATCCGGACGACCTGCTGATTGGGCTGCAGTTGACCCATTCCGGGCGGTTTTGCCGCCCCGGTGATAAAAAGCGCCTCGAGCCGCACATCCTCTACCCTCACCCCACCCTCAACCGAAAATTCGGCTTACCCCAGGATTCCCCCACCATGACCGACGGCGCCATCGAGCGCCTCATCGAAGATTACATTCGCGCGGCCGTGCTGGCCCAAAAAGCGGGCTTCCAATTTGTGGATGTCAAGCACTGCCACGGCTACCTGGGCCACGAATTCCTCAGCGCGCTGGACCGCCCTGGCAGGTTTGGCGGCAGTTTCGAGAACCGCACCCGCTTCCTGCGCGAGGTGGTGGACGGCATCCGCGCCGCCGCCCCCGGACTGGAAACCGGTGTGCGCCTCTCGGCCTTCGACTTCATCCCGTTCACATCCGGCCCGGATGGGGTGGGCATCCCTGACCAGGCGGCGGGGCCCTACCGCCATGCCTTCGGCGGCGATGGCATGGGCACCGGCATTGACCTGAACGAACCACACCAGTTTCTGTCCCTGCTGGAGCGGCTGGGCATCCGGCTGGTCAACATCACGGCGGGCAGCCCTTACTACAACCCGCACATCCAGCGCCCGGCGCTCTTCCCACCCTCCGATGGCTACCAGCCGCCCGAAGACCCGCTGGTGGGTGTGGCCCGGCTGATCAATGTCACTGCCCAACTCAAGGCCCGGCACCCGGCCCTGTGTATGGTTGGCACGGGCTACTCCTACTTGCAGGAGTGGCTGCCGCATGTCGCACAAAACGTGATCCGCACCGGCAAAGCCGATTTTGTCGGCATTGGGCGCATGGCCCTCACTTACCCCGACCTGTGCGCCGATGTGCTCGCGGGCCGCCCGCTGCAACGCAAGCGCATCTGCCGCACCTTTAGCGACTGCACCAGCGCGCCGCGCAATGGGCTGGTGAGCGGATGCTACCCGCTCGATCCGTTTTACAAACAGCGGCCCGAAGCAGCCGCGCTGGTTGAAATCAAAGCAAAATGAGACCTCAAGGAGGGACGATGACCCATCAGGTTTTACTCGTCACCGATGGCATTTTTCACCCGCCGCTTTGGGGGCGGCTGATCCTGCAGCGGGCCCTGCGCCAGATGCCGGGCTATGCTTTTGCGCATATCCGGTCGTTGGAAGACTTGTCAGCTGATCTGGATGCGTATTCGGCGCTGGTGTTGCATTTCCACCACAAAACCATCACCCCGGCGGCGCTGTTTCGGCTGGATGCGTTCGTGCGCCAGGGCGGCGGCATTCTGGCCATCCATGCGGCTACGGCGTCGTTCAAAGAGACGCTGCCTTATTTCGACATCCTCGGCGGGCGGTTTGTCGGCCATGGACCCGTAACGCGCTTTGAGGTTGCCCAGGTGCGGCAGGATGTCTTTGGCCCGCTGGGCGGCTTTAGCGTGCGGGATGAACTGTACCTGCACGCATTGCACCCGCAGATTGTGGTGCATTATGCGGCCAAGCACAACGGGCAGGATGTGCCAGTGGTGTGGACGCATCAGCACGGACAGGGGCGTGTGTGCTATGCGGTGCCGGGACATACCAGCCAGAGCATGTCCAACCTGGTGTACCGGCAGGTGCTGCGGCGCGGGCTGGGCTGGGCTTGCACGGGGGAGACGGCATGGACAGGCTGAACCTGGATGTCATCGGCTGCGGCGATATTGCCGGGTTTATGGCCCTGGTCAGCCGGTTGACGCCGCAGGTGCGGCTGTGCGCCTGTTGCGATGTGGACGCGGCCCGGGCTGAGGCATTTGCCCGTAAGCACGGCATCCCGCAGGTGTTCACCGATTACGCCGGGGCGCTGGAGAAATCGGGGGCGCAGGCGGTTTACCTGGCAGTGCCGCACGATTTGCACTTCCCAATGATTTTGGAGGCTGTGGCGGCCGGCAAGGCAGTTTTTGTGGAAAAGCCCCTCACCCGCACCCTGGAGGAAGCCCGACAGATTGTATCCGCCGCGTCTGGCGCGAAGGTGGGCGTCAATTACCAGTACCGTTACGATGGCGGCTGCTACGCTTTGGCCAGGGCGGTACAGTCCGGGGTGTTGGGGCAGGTGCATGCCATTCGCATCAACGTGCCTTGGCACAGGGAGGCGGCATACTTCGACGGCGCGCCCTGGCACAAGCGCGTTGCCCGGGCTGGCGGCGGCACCTTGATCACCCAGGGCAGCCACTTTTTGGACGTGGCCCTGTGGGCGCTGGGCGAGCCGCCGCTTTCGGCTGTGGGCTATACCGCTTCGCCTGGTTTTGATGTGGAGGTAGACACGCTCTGCCACGCCACTGTGCAAACGCGCGGCGGAACGTTGGTGAGCATTGCTTCGAGCATGGTGGCCGCCAACGAGCAGGCCGTGAGCATCGAGGCGTATGGTGCGCGCGGTACGGCGGTTTACCGCGACAAACCGCTGCCGACCGTCCGGTTTACGGGCGTGCGGGTGCGCCCGGAACGCCCGCCGGTGTGGGGTGTTCATGCTTTGCAGCGCAGCCTGGCCGGATTTGCCAACTGGGTGCTGCGCGATACGCCCTATCTCATTCCGGCAGAGGCAGCCCTGCCTGTTCTGGCCGCAGTGGATGCTGTTTACCGGGCGGCGCAGAGCGGTCAACGGGAAATCGTGCAACTGTAACCACAGCGCACCGGGGCTCATCCATCCCCCTGTGTGCAAACAACCTGTCCCAAAATGTTTGAACCGCCGAGTCGCCGGGTTTGAAGAGAACGCCCAGAAGGCTTTCTCTTTGGCGGCAGCGCACAGTAAGTGTGGAATCTCAATGCAAATTTCGTCTCGTTTATTTCGCCCAATGCGTCAATTTGCGCTATACGTATTCCAAAGATTGCCTCTGGCATCCCGTATAAGCACTTTGGCGTCTTGGCGGCAAGTTTGAAAGTTTTTCCTAAGCGATTCTGATGGTACAAAAGCAAAGGAGACGGCATGGAAGCAAAAAGTGAAAAACTGACCTGGTGGACCAAAATCGGCTACGGGCTGGGTGATATTTACGGCGGCGGTGCGGGGGTGGTGATCGGTTTTTATTACCTCATCTTCCTGACCGATGTCGTACGCATTGCGCCTGCGCTGGCCGGCACGGTGATCCTGATCAGCAAGATTTATGACAGCATCACAGACCCGTTCGAAGGGCTGATTGCCGACCGCACGCGCACTGCGCTGGGTCGCCGCCGCCCCTACCTGCTGGCGGGCATCCCGCTGGTCTTCCTCTCGTTCTTCGCGTTATATTACCCGTACAGCATGGAAACGGAAACGATGCGTTTTGTCGCAGTGGTGCTCAGTTACCTGTTTTATTCCACCGTGGTCAGCATCGTCATGCTCAACTACAACGCCCTGCACTCCGAAATCACGCTGGACTACCACGAACGCTCTTCGCTCAGTTCCATCCGCATCCTCTTTTCCACCCTGGCATCCATTGTGGCGGCGCTTGTCCCGCTGGAAATCGTCAAAGCATTTCCAGATGTGCGCACCGGCTACATTGTCATGGGGCTGGTCTTTGGCGTGTTTTTTGCCCTGCCGTTCATTGCCACATTTATGGCGGTACGCGAACGCCCCGAATTCCAGAAGCCGCCTGCGCCCTTCGACTGGAAACTGGCCTTCATCGAACCATTCAAGAACCGCACCTTTGTTTACACCCTGGCCATGTACCTGTTCGCATTTGTGGCCATAGACACGATCAGCACCATTGTGGCGTACTTTGTCAAATATTACCTGTTGCGCAGCGATGAGGTGAACTATGTCAACGGCGCGCTGCTCGTCGCGCAGGTGGTTTCCCTGCCGTTTTATATCTGGTTGAGCCGGCGCACCAGCAAAATTCGCGGCTACATCGTGGGGCTGGTGGTGTGGGTAGCGGCCATGCTGTTCAGTTTCCTGATTGGTCCAGACAACGCGCCGTTTTGGGTCTACGTATTCGCGGCGGTGGTCGGGTTGGGCACGGGCGGCATTGTAGTCATGATCTACGCCATCTTCCCCGACATCCCCGACGTGGACGAACTGCGCAGCGGCGAACGCCGCGAAGCCATCTACTCGGCGCTGGTCACGTTCATTCGCAAATTCAGTTCCGCGCTGGCCATTTTCGCCGTCTCCAACGCCATTGGCTGGGCCGGGTATGTGCCGCCCGCGCAGGAAACCATCAATGGCGCGCTGAAACTCGTTGAACAGCCCCAAAGCGACACCTTTCTGCTGGTTCTGCGCCTGATCTTCATGCTGCTGCCCATTGTGCTGCTGGCGTTTGCGCTGGTCTTTGCTTTGCGCTTCCCGCTTACGCCCGGATTACACCACCGCCTGAACGCCCTGCTGTCCGACCAGCGCGCCGGGCGCCCGGTGGATGAAGCAGAGAAGCGCGAATTGACCCGCGCACTGCTCGGTTGACCCCCCGGCGTCATTTGGGAATCAGACTGATGACCGTGCACACCCAACCCGCCTACCAGATCCGGGCCGCCACGCCCGCCCCGGCCGGGTATCCGCGCCACCCGTCGCCGGATTCCTTTTCCGAAACGCCCTTCCTGTCGGATTACGAAGCCCGCCGCCGCGCATTTTTCGCGCATGTGCTCAAGAATCCCGCCCCGGCCAACACCAAACCTGCCTGGCACGAACTGGCGCGCCTGGCCGCCGGGGAAGCGCCGCACGAAGGCGTGTTCGAGGCCGCGCTCGATTTTATTGACGCCCGCAACGACTGCGCCGATTTCGTTTTGCACGGCATCCTGCGGCTGTCTCATCAATTCCTGCAGCCAGCCGGGCAAGGGCACGCGCCTGCCCCTGTGGCGCTATCCCCGCAACTGCAGGCCCGCATCCGGCAGACCATCCTATCGTTCAAATACTTCCCGGACGAGCCCGGCCGCGACTCGATGTGCACCTGGACCGAGAACCACTACATCCTGTTCACATCAGCCGCCTGCCTGGCCGGGCAACTGTACCCGGGCGAGGTCTTCACCAATACCGGCGAAACCGGGCAGCAAAAGGTGGAAAAAAACCGGGCGCGCATCCTGCGTTGGATGGACCTGCGCTTCCGCACCGGCTTCAGTGAGTGGCTGTCCCACGTCTATTACGACGAAGACCTGGCCGCCCTGCTGTCCCTGCACGACTTTGCCGCCGATAAAGACATTCGCCAAAAAGCCGCCATGCTGATTGATTTGCTGGCCTTCGACATGGCCCTCAACACCTTTCGGGGTGTGTTCGGTGCAACGCACGGGCGGGCGTACGAGAACACCAAAAAATGGGCATCCAACGAGGGCACCACCGATTTTGCCAAACTGCTGTTTGGGGTGGGGGTATTTTCCGGGTTCGATAACATGTCGGCCGTGGCGCTGGCGCTCAGCACTTACCGCGCCCCCGCTGTGCTGGAACAAATCGTGACCGGCTGCCCGCCTGCCCTGGAAAGCAAACAACGCATGGGCATTCGGCTCGACCAAATGGAAACCTGGGGACTGCGCCCGGATAACTTTGAAGACGGGATGCACTGCCTGACCCTGGAGGCCTACCTGCACCCGCGCACCATTACCAACACCTTGCGCATGTTCGACACCTGCAACTGGTGGGAAAACCGCTTTCTGGAGAACTTCCGGCCCTACCGTGGGCTGCTTAAATTGCTTGGGGTGTTGGGCGGGCTGCCCGGCCTGGCGCGCATGCTGGAGCGGGATGTGAGCCGCAACACCCGTGAGGAAGTCAACATCTACACTTACAAGACCCCCGATTACATGCTCTCCACCGCGCAGGATTATCGCCCCGGCTACGGCGGCGACCAGCAGCACATCTGGCAGGCCACGCTCGGGCCGGATGCCGTCTGTTTCACCACGCACCCGGCCAAGTTCGAAGGCGTGACTCCCAATTACTGGGCCGGCAGCGGGTTATTGCCGCGCGCAGCGCAATATAGAAATGTGGCGGTCATCATTTACAACATCCAGAAAATTCCGGCGCTGTATGTGCCCATCCGTCACTTTTACACCCATGCCTGGCTGCCCAGGAATAAGTTCGACGAGGTGCTGGAGCACGGCGATTGGATTTTTGCGCGCCGGGGCGAGGGCTACCTGGCCCTGCGCTCGCGCAATCCGTACTTCTGGCGCGAACCTGCACCTGAATCGGCTGCGCCGCCGCGGGGCGGGATGTTCGGCGCACGCGATGCCGCCGCCTGCTCCCGTCCCGAAGACGTTGGGCGCGAAATCCTTGCCGATGGCGCACAGAATATCTGGCTGTGCCAGATGGGGCGCGCGGCCGAAGATGGCCGTTTTACCGCCTTTGTGGAGCGAGTCTCAAGCGCAAAAATCGTCTTCGGCAGGTTGGCAGTTTGCTACGATGCGCCCGGCCTGGGCGAGATTAGCTTTGGATGGCAGGGGTCGCTGCGCGTTTCGGGCGCGGAAATTCCCTTGGGCGGCTATGGCCGCTATGATAATCCGTATGCCTGCGCTGCATTTGGCGCCGAGGGAGTCGCAATTGAAGCGGGCGGGCATTCCCTTACGCTCGATTGGCCTTCCGGCCTGCGCGAGGCGCGCCAGGGCGGGTAGGGGCAAATTAATGCCCCGGCGCGGCGTTTTTTTAGTTCATCACACCTGTGAATATTTATCAATAATGTTAAGAAAAATGTCACTCTGATGAGGTGACATTTTTTGATTGACAGAATTGTGAAAAAAGGTAATATTTGGGGAGGCATAAAAAACAGCCGTAATTCTTTAGGTAAAACAAAACATGAGTGAGAGTGAAGAAATGTACCTGGTAACTGTGGCGCGCGCCAACGAAGACGGGCAAGACCCCGTGCCGTTGGGGCATTTGGCCGCCGCGCTCAGCGTGCAGCCTGTTTCGGTCAATCAAATGATAAAAAAGCTGGAAGAAGTAGGAAAAGTCACCTACACCCCTTACAAGGGCGTCTCGCTCACCCAGGTTGGCAAACACGAAGCCGCGCGCATTTTGCGCCACCGCCGCCTGTGGGAAGTTTTCCTGACCGAGCACCTGGGCTTTTCCCCATTTGAAGCCGATGAAATTGCCTGCCGCCTGGAGCATGTGGTCAAGGACGATGTGATGGAGCGCCTGTCTTCGTTTCTCGGCGCGCCGCAAGCCTCGCCGCAGGGCAAGCCCATCCCGGCGACCACGGCCCAGTCTGCCGAACCAGAACTGGATGCGCCCCTGGCCATGATGGCCGCTGGCGCGCGCGTCGTAGTCACAGCCATCAAGAGCGGCGAAGCCACGCGCAACTTTTTGCGTCAGTCTGGTCTCATGCAAGGCGCGGCGCTCACCGTGCTGGCCATCCAGGGCACGGGCGCATGCCTGGTGCAGCCCCAGGGTCATCCGCACATCCAACTGGCTGCCGACCTGGCCCACGACCTGCGCGTGCGCCCGCTGGATGGCTAACCTGCCTGGTTTCACTCCTCACCACCCCTTGCCATTCACATCATGCGATGTTGAATTAACTAAACCCACCTTAAGGAGATGTATTACAATGAAGTTTCATCGTTTCGTGCTCGTGTTTCTGATGCTGGCGCTGGTGATTTCTGCCTGTGCGCCATCTGCTACGCCCGAAGCCGCGCCGCAGGCCACTGCCCCATCCATAACCGGCGCCCTGGTGATCTACTCGGGCCGCTCCGAGCAACTCATTCAACCGGTCATTGACGCCTTCAAGTCCCAATACCCCGATGTGGAGGTGCTGCTCAAGTCTGGCAGCAACAGCCAGATGGCCAACGCGCTTATTGAAGAACAGGCCAACCCGCAAGCCGACTTGTTCATCACCACCGAGTTGTTCACCATCCAATCCCTCACCGCACAAGGCATCATTGACAGCTACCAGCCTGCTGGTGCAAACCAAATTCCCGCTGAATTCATCGGACCTGACAACCAATGGGTTGGGCTTACCCTGCGCGCGCGGGTCATCCTCTACAACACCAACCTGGTTACGCCCGAAGAAGCGCCCACAACGCTCAATGATCTTACTGATCCGCGCTGGCGGGGCAAGATTGCCGCGACTGGCTCCACCAACGGTTCCATGCAGGCTCAAATTGCAGCCATGCGCCAGTTGCTGGGCGAAGACGCCACCCAGGCCTGGCTGCAAGGACTGCTCGATAACAATGTGACCTTCTTTGGCGGCCATACCGATGTGCGCAAGGCAGTGGGCGCGGGCGAGTTCGCCATTGGGTTGGTGAACCATTATTACTATCACCTGCAAAAGGCCGAGGGCAGCCCGGTGGCGGTGGTGTACCCCGACCAGGGTGAAGGGCAAATTGGTCTGCTTGTCAACGCCACCTCAGCCGCCATCATCAAGGGCGGATCCAATGCCGCCGCTGCGCGCGCCTTTATCGACTTTCTCATCTCGGAGGAAGGGCAGAAGCTTTTCGCTGAAGGCAACTACGAGTACCCTGTCCGTGTTGGTGTGCCCCTGCACCCGGATGTTGCCCCGCTGGAGAACTTCCGACTGGCGGATGTGGATGTGGCTGCCGCCGCCAAGGACTTTGACGCCACCTTTGACTTGATTGAACGCATCGGGCTTCCCTAACAAACCGTGACGGCACTCTCCCGCACCCTTGCCTCCTGGCAACAACGTATCACCATCAGCCCCCGGCTCGCGCTGGCCGCGGGGCTGGTGGCCGTGTTTGTGGCTGTACCGCTCGTGTACATTTTTGTGCGCGCCGCCGGCGCCGACGCAGACGACTGGGCCCGGCTACTGCAGGAGCGCATTTGGAAATTGCTGGGCAACACCCTGCTGCTGGTGCTGGCCGTCACCAGCGGGGCCGCGCTGGTGGGCGTGAGCATGGCCTGGCTCACCGAGCGCACCGACCTGCCCGGGCGGTCCATCTTCCGCTGGATGCTGGCGTTGCCGTTGGCCATCCCGGCGTATATCGGCGGTATTGTGCATCTCACCCTGCTGCGCCCGCGCGGCGGATTCATTCCACAAACGCTCGAAGCCTGGTTCGGTCAGCCCATTCCAACACCCAGCCCGTTGGGGTTTTGGGGTGCGGCGTTCATCCTTACGCTCTTTACGTTCCCATACGTTTACCTGCTCAGCGGTGCGGCCTTCCGCTTGCTGCACGCCAGCCTGGAAGAAGCCGCGCGCACCTTTGGGCGTACCCCCTGGCAAACGCTCTGGCAGGTCACGCTGCCGGCCCTGCGCCCCGGCCTGGCCGCGGGTGCATTGTTGGTGGCGCTGGATATTTTAGCGGAGTACGGCACGGTGGCCTTGCTCCGTTATGAGACATTTTCTTCCGCCATCTTCGTCCAACTGAGCGGACGTTACGACCGCTCGGCTGCCTCGGTGCTAAGCGGCGTGCTCGTTGCCCTGGCCATCCTCATCCTGTGGGCGGAGCTGCGCCTGCAGGGCGGGCGGCGCTTCACCCAAATGGAAAGCAATTGGCGTCCGGCTGCGCTGTTGGCTTTGGGACGCTGGCGCTTCCCTGCATTTCTATTAGTGCTGGGCGTGGCCGTCGCCAGTCTGTGGGTGCCGGTCACCGTGCTGGCGGTCTGGTCAGTGCGGGCCTTCCTTGACCCCGAAGTATTGAGCTCAGTTTTACGCACCGGCTCGCAAGGCCTCGGCAATTTCATTTGGCACAGCCTGTGGGCTTCGGGGCTGGCCGCGCTCATCGCGGTGGCGCTCTCGCTGCCGGTGGCGCTGTTGTCAGTGCGCTACCCCAACCGCTTCTCGCGCTTTATCTCACGCTTGTGTCAGGTCGGCTACGCCATCCCCGGCGTGGTCATTGCGCTTAGTTTGGTCTTATTGGTCAATCGTTTTCTTCCGTTCCTGTACGCCACGCCGTTCGTGGTGGTGATCGCTTACGTACTGCGCCACATGCCCCAGGCGGTGCGCGCCAGCGAAGCGGCGCTGGGGCAGCTCTCACCCTCCATCGAAGAAGCCTCGCGCACATTGGGGCGCACCTCGTTGCAAACGCTCTGGCAGGTCACGCTGCCGCTGATTACGCCGGGGCTGCTGGCGGGCGGCGCACTGGTCTTTCTCACCTCGCTGAAGGAACTGCCTGCCACATTGCTGCTGCGCCCGGCCGGGTTCGATACACTGGCTGTGCGGGTGTGGATGTGGGCGGAAGAAGGTTTTTACATGCAGGCCGCCCCCGCGGCCCTTATGCTGGTGATATTATCGGCAATCCCACTATCCTTTCTCTTACGCAGGGAGCAAATTTTTCGATGATGGCTTTGGAAGCGCGCAACCTCTTCAAACAATTTTCAGGCTCGTCCCGCCCCGCCGTACAGGATGTCTCTTTCGGCTTGCGGCAGGGCGAGATTTTGGCCCTGGTCGGTCCCAGCGGCTGTGGCAAAACCACCACGCTGCGCCTCATCGCCGGGCTGGAGCGCCCCGACGCGGGTGATGTTTTCATTGGCGGGCGGCAGGTGGCCGGCGGTAACTTTGTGCCGCCGGAGCAGCGCGGGGTGGGCATGGTCTTTCAGGACCACGCGCTCTTTCCGCACCTCACCGTGCGCGAGAATATTGCCTTTGGCTTGCGTGGTAAGCACCGCGTCGAGGCGCAGACCACCGTGCAAGAGATGCTGGAACTGGTCGGGCTGGCGCACTTGGCCGAGCGTTACCCGCACGCCCTTTCGGGCGGTGAGCGTCAGCGCGTGGCCCTGGCGCGTGCGCTTGCGCCGCGCCCCGTGCTGGTGCTGATGGATGAACCCTTCAGCAGCCTTGACGCCGACCTGCGCCTCGAAGTCCGCGAGCAGGTGCGCGCCATTCTCAAAGCCATGCGCGCCACAGTGGTGTTCGTCACTCACGATCAGGACGAGGCCCTGTTTATGGGCGACCGGTTGGCTGTCTTTCAAAACGGGCGCATGGAGCAAATGGGCACGCCCGAAGATATCTTCCATGCCTCGGCAACGCACTTCGTGGCCGAGTTCATGGGCGATAGTGATTTTGTGCCCGGGCAGGTGACGGCGCAGGGTATTCAAACGTCCATTGGCTTGCTGCCCCAGCATGTGTCTCTGCCTTACGGCACACCTGTTGAAGTGGCCATGCGCGCCGATGATGTGGACTTTGCCCCCGATGCTAAAGGCAATGCCGTGCTGGTGCAGCGCTTTTTCCGCGGCGCGTTCAATCTCTACCGCATTCGGCTGGACTCGGGGCATGTGGTGCATGCTTTCAAACCGCACACGCACCTGGCGCAGCCCGGCGCGCGCCTGCAGGCCTGCGTCAGCGCCGACCATCCGCTTTCGGTCTTTCACGAAGGGCGGGCGGTTTTCCCGTAATAGGCAGGGAGATGGAGGGTGGCAAAAAAACACAATCACGCCAGAAGTCGTTATACCGTGTCCAGAATTGGGCTGAATACGACCAAGCGCCGGTAGAGCGCGGTTCGATAACGGTTTGGATGTCAGAAGATTTTGAAAAGACAGGGTGTTATGCCGGCTCCCGCCAGCGTGGTAGTCAATTTGACTATAGCGAACAAGGCATCAAGATCATGCTGACGGTGAAAAACGTTTTTCATTTGAGCAATCGGGCAGCAGAAGGATTTGTGCGGTCACTTTTTGTTTTGCTAAAGGTGGCATTATCAGTACCAGACCACACTACACTATCACGGCGTGCAAAACCCTGAAAGTGAAGTTGCCCAAAAGGGTTAGCGGACATATCGACATTGTCATGGACAGCACCGGTTTGAAAATCTATGGTGTGGGCGAATGGAAGGTTCGCACCCATGGCAAGTCCAAACGCAGAACCTGCACCATGAAAATTTACCCTATATCCGCAAACATGGCCGCAAAGTTACAAGGTCTCGTAACACCTTGCCCTGACAGGTCGATTTATGCCTGCTCATTACCTGTTTTCTTATTCATGCACCAAAGTCATTTGAATGGATAACCGTGAACCACACACTACACACCCTTTTGGATGCCTCGGCCCGCCGCCACAACCATCGCCTGTGTCCCCGCCAGATTTTGGGCGTGCGCATCGGACTGATGGGCGTGGCAACGCTTGGGCTGTCTCCAGATGATATAGCCCGCAAGCACCTGCTCGTTATTGCCGAAACCGACGGTTGTTTTGTGGATGGGCTGGCGGTTGCTACCGGCTGTGAGGTGGGACGGCGCACCTTGCGTGTGGAAGACTTCGGCAAGGTGGCTGCCACCTTCGTCGACACCCAAACAGAAACCGCCCTGCGCATTGCCCCCGCGCCGGGTGTGCGCGACAAGGCGCGAACTTACCCATCCATCGAACCGGGCCAATACCAGGCCCAAATGCGCGCTTACCAGTCGATGCCCGATGAAGAACTGCTTGTAGTGCAGATGGTGCGCCTGGTTCGCCCGGTGCGCGATATTACCTCGCGCCCCGGCCTGCGGGTGAACTGCGACTCGTGCGGCGAGGAAGTGATGAACGCGCGCGAGCTTGCTTGTGATGAGCGTGTGTTGTGCCAGGCGTGCGCGGGAAATGGCTATTACCGACCAGCCGTAGAAAGCGCATAAGCGATGGCTTCTTCAACGGGCATGGCCATCCCTTCGGCAGCCAGCGCGGAAAAAACCGCTTCACCGAGCTGAGCGCGCGCCCGTTGGATGTGGCGATCCAGTTCAGCGCGATCAAATGGGGTATAGGGGATATCGTTGATCTGCAACAGGGACTGGGTTGCGCCGTGGAGTATCGCAGAGCGTTCAGACTCGCCCCGCCCGCCCGCCACGGCCGACATCCCGTAACAAAGATCACAGGCTGCCAGCGTCTGCGATACCATCACCCCGGATTCAAAATAGGCAATGATGTAACGCTGCGAAAACGCATAGTCATTTTTTTGCAATCCCAGGAGGCTCAGGGCAAAATAATTATAGCCACGGTCGATCTTTATGTTAAATTCGCGGCATAATGCGAGGCTTTTATAATAATATGATGCTGCCTCATCGTGCTGTTGCTGGTGTCGAAACAGGTCTCCGAGGTTGCCAAGTGCAATGACCATGCCAGGGCGGAATTTCAACCTTTCATCGATCTCAAGATGATGTGCATAGTATCTTTGGGCATTTTCGAAATCTTTTTCCTTGAGAGAAAATTGTCCCAGGAACTGATTCGCCCTTCCCATTCCCCACAAGTCGCCAATCTGCGTGAAAAGTTCAAGGCTTTGTTTCAAGTACAGCAAAGCAAGGTTATTCTTGTCCTGGTGGTCGAATACCCATCCGAGGTTGAGTGCGGTAAATGCAATGCCCCAGGTGTTGCCACACTGCTGGTGTAATAACATGCTCTGCTTAAACAGCGATTGTGCGCTCTCGTAATCTGACTCAAGCGAATGGGCAATCATGCCCTGGTAGCACTGCGCTTCTGCAAGCCCGGCTACCCCTGCATCCCCAAGCTCTTTCCAAAGCGGAAGGCTGTGTGCAAGGGCGGCGCGGGCAAATTGGAATTTTCCGGCCAGCCAGTTCGAATGCGCAATGTGGTTTAGCAGCCTGGCATGTAGCAGCGGAAATCGCTCAAGATATGGCAGTGTTTTTATCTGTTCGAACCAGTCCAGAAGTTCGCTGTTGTGCCGCCACAACCCCCACACCCACGAAACAGCACTGAGCAGGCGAATCGCTGCCTGGGTATTATGACAGGTCAGGCTCCACGCCAGTGCCCTGCGAACATTTTCGTGCTCCACCTCAAGACGCTCGATCCAGCCAACCTGGTTCGGACCGTGGATCTGACTGGCGGATTTTTCGGCCAGGGCTACAACACATGCCAGGTGTCGGTTTTGGGTTTCCTGCACAATGCCAAACGCGTGCAATTGTTCACAGGCAAACTGTTGTACAGTGACCAGCATCGAAAAGCGGATGTGGCCCTGCGGGTCGCTTGAACGCTGCAACAAACTCTTGTCTGCCAGCGCGGCAATAATGTCGATGACTGTCTGCCCTGTGAGCATGGGTGGACAGACCGCCTCGGCTGCCTCCAGCGTGAACCCGCCCGCAAAGACCGATACCGCGGTAAAAACCTGCTTTTCTTGGGCAGAGAGTGTATCGTAACTCCAGCGTATGGCATTACCAAGTGTCTTTTGGCGGGCCGAAACGGCGCGCATGCCGTCAGACGAGAGGATGAAGTCTGCGGTCATGCGCGCCAGCAATTCCTGCGGGGGCATAAGGCGCGTACGCGTGGCGATGAGTTCGATGGCCAGCGGCAGCCCATCCAATCGTGCGCAAATGGCGGCTACGGCGGTCAGGTTTTGCGGAGTGAGGGAAAATTTGGGGTTGACGGCGCGGGCGCGCTCGGTGAACAGGGTCAGCGCGGGGAACCGGGCTGCATCTGCCAAATCCAGTGAATCGCTGCGAGAGGGAACACCCAGGGAATCCACCGGAAATTGCGTCTCACCGGGGATGCGCAGGGTTTCGCGGCTGGTGGCGATGATCTTGAGGCGGGGGCAATGACCGAGCAAGGCAGCGGCCAGTTCTGAAGCCGCATCGATCACATGCTCGCAGTTATCGAGCACCAGCAACAGGTTTTTGTCGCCAATGCCGTCATTGAGCTTATCCAGCGCAGATCGGTTCTTTTGCTCTGCATACCCTAATGCCTGGACAACCGCCATGGGTACCAGGGCTGGCTCATGGATGGTTGCCAGCCCGACAAAGAAAACCCCACTTTCGAACGCGTTTCGCATTGCGCCAGCCGCCGCAATAGACAGGCGCGTTTTGCCGATGCCGGGCGGCCCAACCAGGGTGACTAGGCGCACGTGGGGGTCCTGCAGGCGCGCGGTCAGGTCTGTGATTTCTTGCGCGCGCCCCACAAGCGAGGTGAGTGCGGCGGGCAGGTTGCTGCGCGGTTGGGTGGCCGTGCGCCAAGGCAGGGTTTCACCCGCTTCGGCGTGTGCAGCGAGCATTTCGCCGCGCGCGAAACGCAGGAACCCATTCCGGTCTGATGCGGCGATGCCTAAAATATCGGCCAACCGCTCGGCAATCTGTACCGAAGGGCGGCGCTCCTCATCTTCTATCTTTCGGATAGTGGCCGCCGAGCAACCCACCTGCACGGCCAGCCCCTCGCGGGTGAGGTCGAGCGATTTGCGTTTGCGCCTTAACCAGTAACCGAATGATTGGGGTTCCATGGCGGGATAATACCCTATTTGTATCTAAATTGTAGCAATTTTGTCACACTTTTTGTGACCGGGGTGGGGCATCAGTTTGCTAAATTCAATACAGGGAAACAAATCCGTGTTTCCTTAATCATTTTACAGCAAGGAGAGAGAAAATGACCAAAAAGATTCTGAACCATTTGTCCTATTTGGCAGCCCTGATTCTGGCACTGGCGGCTTGCGCGCCGCCCGCCCCCGAACCGGTTCCGGTTTCAACCATTCCAATCCTGCCTTCACCCACTGTCCTTCCGCCCGCGCCCGCGCCCACCGAGGCCGCGGCAGTTGCCCTGCCCGAGATCACGATTGATGCGGCGGACTATGTGTACATGGGTCCTGAATCGATCAGTGCGGGTTGGGTGCGCATCAACCTCGTCAATTCAGGGCAGGAGCCACACCACGTCCAATTCTTCCGCCTCAATGATGGCGTGACCTTCGAGCAGTTCCAGGAAGCGCTCGCACAAGGGGAAGGCGCTGTCATGCCTCTGATCCGGCAGGTGGGTGGTGTGGGCGCGGTTGCACCGGGGTTATCGGCCCGGGCGGTGCTTAACATGCCAGCCGGGGAGTATGTCATCCTTTGCTTTGTTCCTTCGCCTGCCGACGGGGCACCGCACTTTGTCAAAGGTATGATCTCGACCCTGACCGTCCAGGCTTCTGATAGCGCCACGGCGGCTGAGCCGCAAGCCGCGCTGACGGTTACCCTGCGCGATTTCATGTTCGTCCTGCCAGACAGCCTGCCCGCCGGCCAGACCACCATTAAGGTGGTGAACGATGGTCCAGAACCGCATGAATTCAACATCCTGCGCCTGTCAGATGGTAAGACCGCAGAGGATGTAAAAGCCTTTCTTGCCGCGCCGGATGGACCACCCCCTTTCACCCCGGTGGGTGGCATGAATGGGCTGGATGTGGGGCTGGCTGGTTACATCGAATTCGACTTCGAGCCCGGCGCCTACGTCGCCATCTGCAACATTCCCAGCCCCAAGGCAGAGGGAAACCCGCACTTTGCCCTGGGTATGATCCAAGCCTTTACCATTCGATGAATTTCTAAAAGGAGATAACCATGAACCGTAAAAATCTTTTCAGCCTGGCCCTGGTTTTGCTGATTGCTACACTGATTCTTGTGGGATGCGGCGGGTCGGCGGAAGCCAACTTTCCGACCGGAAAATTTATCAAGGAAGGAACCTCAGACAACGGCCTAATCTTCCGCAACGACGGCTCCTTTTCAGTTTTCATCCTGGATGGCGTGACCTTGGTCAATGGTACGTACACCGTCAAAGGTGATACGTTCACCGAGACTGGCAATGACGGCGGCTGCAAGTCTCCTGTGGATTTTAAATACACCTTCGATGGCAGCAAACTGACCTTCAACTACGCCGGTAACCCGGAGGATGACAAGGATTGCTCGGGACGCTATGCCGATTTCAACAATGTAACCTATACTCTTTCAAAGTAACCGTTTCGAGCCGCTCACATCGGCACCCGGCGCAGGCCGGGTGCCTTTTATTCCCCCGCCAGGCTGACCCCATCTCATCCTTGCGGATGAGCCGCAAACCAGGGGAGTCTCCTATACTTGGGGCGTTCAAGGAGACAAAAAATGATCACTGTCATCGTAACCCTTCTCATCGCCGTGCTGATTGTCGTCAGTGTGGCTCCCTTGTTGGTCACGGATGATGTCCGCGATGTGGTGGCGTTGTAATATGCGAAACAACCTGCACCTGCCATCTCGCCTTGCTCTCTGGAACCAGACGCGGGGTGCGTGGAACTCCGTGATAACATCACCGTTATTCTGACACTTGGAAACCAAACCATGAAACGCATCTTCAACTTCTTCCGCCGCATTCAGTGGAAACTGACCCTCTCCTATGCCTTCGTTACCGCCGCAACAGTCATCCTGCTGGCCATCTTCCTGGTGGGGCTGGCCCTCTTCGCCGAATCACAGAACAGCACCCGCACCTGGGATAGTTTCTATTGGTCAAAGACTGCCTTCCAGGACAATATTCCCTACCTGCTCGACGACCCCCAAGCCCTGCAAACCTGGCTCGACCGCGTCCGCGAAAGCGGCTTCACCTGGCGGGATTTCAAAGCCTACACCGTGCGCGAATCGCTCGACTACGCCGCCTCGATCATTGGCAGTTCCGGGATAACCGTCCTCGACCCCGACCTGAACTTGATTGCGGCGACCCCTGCCATTGACCCCGCGTTGGTTGGAAAACCCTTGCCCAAAGACTATTTCCCATTCGATATCCAGCCCATCCTCGATGCCGCCCTCGTGGGTGACAGAAACTACTATGCCCAGAGCATCCATCGGGGAGATAACGTCTACACTGTTGCTTTCCCATTGCGCAGAGGCGAAGGTTTTCCCCTCTTCCCGCTGGAAGATTCCGACCCGGTTGTCGCCATCGTCATCTACTCGATCTACCCCATCCGTTATGCCACGCCTGCCAACATCGAAATTTACGGCACCTTCCTGGTCGTTACTGTGGCGCTTGTGGTGGCTGTCTCGTTGCCGGTTGGCGCCATTTTCGGCTGGCTGGCCTCGCGCGGGCTGCGCAAGCGCCTGGTTACCCTTTCACAAGCCTCGCAAGCCTGGAGCAAGGGCGATTTCTCGGTCACCCCGCGTGACAGGTCTGGCGATGAAATTGGCGAACTGACCCGCAACCTGGTTAGCATGGCCGAACAGCTCCAGACCCACATCGCCACCCGCAACGAACTGACCCGCATGGAGGAGCGCAATCGCCTGGCCCGCGACCTGCACGACACCATCAAGCAGGAGACCTACGCCGCGCGCATGCAGTTGACAGCCGCCAAAAACCTGATCGCCACCAACCCGCAGGCCGCCGCCGGGCACATCGAATCGGCCTTGCAGCTCAACCGCGAGACCCAGCAGGAACTCAAGCTCATCATCGACGAGCTGCGCCCGGCTGCGCTGGCGGGCAAAGGGCTGGCGCAGGCGCTCAGCGAGTACGCCGCCCGCTGGCAGGAGCACACCGGCATCAACGTGGAAACAAAAATCAGCGGCGAACGTTCCCTGCCGCTGGATGTGGAGCAGGGACTCTACCGTGTGCTGCAGGAAGCGCTCTCGAACGTTGCCCGCCATGCCGAAGCGGACGCGGCCACCATCACCCTCGATATGACTCCCGCCCAAGTGACGCTCACCATCGCCGACAACGGGCGCGGCTTCGACACCGCCGCTGTGCCTGCCAACTCCTACGGGTTGAACAACATGAAACAACGCCTTGCCGAAGTGGGCGGCACGCTCACTGTTGAATCCAGCCTGTCCAATGGAGCGAAAGTGATCGCCGAAGTAAAATTAACCACACAGGGCACAAAGTAACGCAAATTAACACAAAGGGTTTTTCTTCGTGTCCTTTGCGGTGAAAGGTTTTATGATGCCAATCAAAGTTCTTCTTGTCGATGATCACAAAATCGTGCGCCAGGGCGTGCGCGCCTACCTGCAAACCCTCGCCGATTTTGAGGTGTGCGGCGAAGCGGCTTCGGGTGCGGAAGCGGTTACCAGCGTGGAAACGCTGCGCCCCCACGTTGTCCTCATGGATCTCGAAATGCCCGGCAACCTGGACGGCATCGCCGCCACGCGCCAGATCCGCAAGCTGCGCCCGGAAACGCAGGTTATCGTGGTTACATCCCACCACCAGGATGAATACATTTTCCCGGCCGTACGCGCCGGGGCCATCTCCTACCTGCTCAAGGATGTCGAGCCAGACGAGCTGGCGGCTGCCATCCGCAAGGCCGCCCAGGGCGAAGCCGTGCTCGATTCGCGTGTTGCCTCGCGCATCATCCAGGAATTGCAGGGCATCCGCAAGGATGAGGTCAACCCGTTCACCGAACTTTCGGAGCGCGAGTTCGAGGTGCTGCGCCTGATCGCGGCGGGCAAATCCAACGCCGAGATCGCTGAGGCGCTGGTGTTGGGCGAAAGCACGGTCAAGACGCACATCAGCAATATTTTGAAAAAATTGCACCTCGATGACCGCACTCAGGCCGCTGTATACGCCTGGCAGCAGGGAATCGTGCGGCGCGGCAAGCTGTAGCCGGTTTGTGATATTATGTTTTTCTCATGCGGTTGACGCCAAACCGTATTTGCGTGAGAAGTCCAATGCTCTCGGCGTTTCTCATATATTTTCGGTGTCTTGGCGGTAAGTTGCAATAATTTTCGGGTAGACCGTAGGCAGGCGACAATGAATATCTTGACCAACGCAAAACGTCATCCCCAACTCAGCCTGATCTTGCTGGCCTACATTGCCTTCGTGGCGCTTGGCCTGCCCGATGGGCTGCTTGGTGTGGGCTGGCCCTCGATCCGGGCTGGGTTTTCCATTCCGCTGGATGCCATTGGCATGTTCCTGGCTGCTGCTGTAACCGGATATATGACTTCCAGCTTCCTGAGCGGCTTCCTGCTCTCTCGATTCGGCGTAGGGCGCATCCTGGCCGTCAGTTGCCTGCTCACCGGATTGTCGCTTATCGGTTACACCTTTGTCCCACAATGGTGGATGATGGTCGCGCTGGGTATTTTGGCCGGGTTGGGGGCTGGCGCAATTGATGCCGGGCTGAATACCTATGTAGCCGCCCATTTTGGCGAAGGGCTGATGCAGTGGCTACATGCCAGCTGGGGCGTTGGCATTACCCTCGGCCCAATCATCATGACCCTGGGGCTGACATCCCTGAACACATGGTGGTTCGGTTACCAGGTGGTGGGCGGTTTCCAGATTGTGCTGGCCATCTGTTTTTTGCTGACCCTGGCCATGTGGGACCAGAACAACGTGCCCTCCCGTGCTGAGAAAAAACTGACCGATTACAAAACTCCCATCCGAGAAACCTTGCGGCAACCACAGGTATGGCTGAGCGTTATGCTGTTCTTCCTCTACGTAGGCGCCGAAGCCGGCCTGGGCACCTGGACGTACACCCTGCTGACCGAGTCTCGCGGGGTGGATAAAACGCTGGCAGGCTTTTTTGCCGGGAGTTACTGGTTCACCTTTACGATTGGCCGCATTGCAGCGGGGGCCATTGCCAGCCGGGCCGGGGTTAACAGACTTGTCTTGGGCGGGTTGGCCGGCGCATTGCTCGGTACAGCACTGCTAATCTGGAACCCCTCCGAAATCGCCAATGTCGTTGCAGTAGCGGTCATCGGGCTATCCATTGCGCCCATTTTCCCGGCAATGATGTCGGGCACCAGCACCCGCGTAGGTGAGCATGATGCCGCCAACACGATTGGTATGCAAATGGCCGCCACGGGTTTTGGAACCGCCATCATTCCCAGCCTGATGGGTGTGCTGGCCCGCCACATCTCACTGGAGATCATCCCGGTTGTTTTGCTGGTGGTGTATGCCGGGCTGCTTGGTTTTTACATCCTGGCAACCAGACAGCAAAAAGGCCAGCCGGCAGCAAACCTGGCGTAAAAAGGCGCTAATCTGTCATGAGTGTGTTGATGTTATGAAAACCTGTTTCAAATCATCTTACAACCAAGCCCCCTCGCAACCGATAGGCTGTGAGGGGGCTTTTTTACCATCAGGCAGGGCGGTTTAATCCTGCCCGGGCGCAAGCGCAGCTGTCGCGGGGTAAGCATCCACCGACTTGAACAGCGCCAGCGAGGTCTCCTGGGTGGCGAAGCGCATCATCAGGCGGATCATGAGCCAGGTCAGCACAGTGTAGATGGCGGTGAATCCCGCCAGGCTGAGGGCTACATCCAATATGGTCAGGTTGGGCGAGATGGACTGCTCGGTGAGCAGCAATCCCTGCACCACCCAGGGCTGGCGTCCCATTTCGGTCGTCACCCAGCCGGCCACGCCCGCCGCAAACGGCATGGGGATGGCATAGGGGAACCAGCGCAGCCACTTCAGCCAGCGCTGCGGCCAATCGCGCATGACCAGCGCCAGGGCAAAGAGTGAGATGCCCACCATGGCGAACCCAAACCCAACCATGATGCGAAACGACCAGTAGGTGGCCACCATGAGCGGGATGTAGTCGCCGGGGCCGTACAGGGCTTCGTGCTCGGCTTGCAGGTCGTTCACGCCGCGGATCTCGCAGGCAAAGTCGTTGCACGCCAGGAAACTCATCAGGTACGGGATGCGGATGGACCACACCTCCTGCTTGCCGGTCAGGTCGCCGATGGTGAGCAGAGAGAACGAAGCCGGCTGCTCGGTCTCCCAGATGGCCTCGATGGCGGCCAGTTTCATCGGCTGGTACAGGCGCATCTCCTGCCCCTGGGTGTGCCCGCTGAAGATGAGGTTGAACCCGGCAATGACGCCGATGATGGCCCCGGCAGTGAACGAGGGCTTGAAGATGTGGATCTCGCGGTGACGCAGGATGTGCCAGGCGCTGACGCCCATCACGAAGACTGCCGCCGTAGCAAACCCGGCCGCAATGGCGTGCCAGAACAGCAGCCAGCCTTTGGGGTTGGTCACCAGGGCCAGGAAGTCCACCAGTTCGGCGCGCCCCGTGAGCGGGTTGATGATGTGTCCGACCGGGTGGTGCATCCAGCCGCTGGCCAGCAAAATCCACACTGCTGAGAACAGGCTGCCGATGGCGGCCATCCAGATGGAAAACAGGTGCACGCGCCGCGAGACCTGGTTTTCGCCGAAAATCCAGATTCCGATGAAGACGGATTCGAGGAAGAAGGCCGCCAGCGCCTCGACGGCCAGCAGCGCGCCGAACACATCGCCCACAAAGCGGCTGTATTCGCTCCAGTTCATGCCGAACTGAAATTCCTGCACAATGCCGGTAACCACGCCCATGCCAAAGTTGATGAGGAACAGTTTGCCCCAAAACTTGGCCATGCGCCGGTAGCGCTCTTCGCCGGTGCGGTAGTACAGGGTTTGGAAGATGGCCACAAACCACACCAGCCCGAGCGTGAGCGGGACAAACAGAAAGTGAAAGGCGGTGGTAACGCCAAACTGAATGCGGGAAAGGGTGATGACATCCATGGGAACCTCTAAAGAGTGACGGGTTTCACAATTGATTTGTGCTTATTCTAACTAATTCGGATAATTTTGGTATTAATTCCAGATAAGAATTTGTGATGATTGGCACAGGCAGCGGGTGATTTCAATATCACCCAAAAGGACAAAAAAACCGCCGCACCTTTCGGTGTGGCGGTTATGGGGGTTGCTGCACGGTTTACTGCGCGGTGGCGCTGGCTTTGTTGCTGACCGGGCTTTCCTTGTCCACACCGGCATCGAAGATGCCGTTGCCGTTGCAATCGCTCCAGGCGGTGACCACATAGGTGTAGGTCTGACGACTGGTGAGGCCGCTGTCCTTATAAGTGAGCACGTTGGCCGCTACGCCTGCGCGGAACTGCAGTTTACCGGCCTGATCGTAATAGACGCGGTAGCCGTTGAGCGGGGCCGGGCTGCCAGCCTGCCAGGTGAGGGTGATGGCTTTTTTGGCGGGTGCGGCGGTCAGGTTGGCGGGCGCGCCGGGGGTGGCGCAGACCGGGGCGGGTGTGGCTGTTGGGGTGGGGGTGGGCGCGACACCGGTGGGGGTCGGTGTGACCGGGGTCGCGGTGGGCGTCACGGCACTGGCCCAGGTGGTGGTGGCCATGGCGTAGGGCTCGGCCATGCCTGTAGCCAGCCAGGCGTTGAGCAGGTTGATGCCCTCGTTGGCCAGGAAGGCGTTCTGACGGGTGTTGGCCAGGTACAGGAATTGGATGTACTCCCAACTGGTGGGCTGGTACAGCAGGCGGATGTCAGCCCGGGCGGCGCCAGCAGGCGGGTTGAGGGTCACTTCGTCCCAGTAATTGTAGGCATTGTTCCCAGTGGGGGCGCCATACTGCGTGGCCGGTACAGGCAGGGCGTTGCGCTTGCGGGCTTCTTCATAGGTCATGCCGTAGGGCGGAATGCGATTATCTTTAGCCACCGTGTTGTTGAGAACAAAGTGGAAGGTCTTGTGGTATGTGCCGGGAGACTGCGCGGCCAGTTGGCCCAGTGTGTGCGCCACGTTCCCGTTTACGCGGTCAAAACTGAGCGGCAGGCTGGCGGGATAACCCAGCGCTAACAATTGGCTGGCCCATTCCTGCGTCATGCCGTAGTGCGCTTCGTAGATTTTGGTGTTGGGGTCAGACAGGTTGACGATGGACTTGACCTGCGCGCCGTTGATCGAGGCGACTACATCATATTTGCCGTCTTCGCGCAGCAACGTGTTATTTGCGTCGTACCACTTGATGTTGAGCCACATGCGCCGCCCTTCCGGGTAGCCGGAGATGAGTTTGTGCCCGGTCAGGTTGGTCACTTTGAGCGTGTTGCCGCTGACAGAGAGCGAGGCGGCCAGGTTGAGTTGCTGGATGGCCCGGTCTTTGCCAGCCTTGATGGCGTTGATCTGTGTGGCGGTCAGGCCGCCGCCCAGGCGCAGGGTCGCGTTGGTGTTCTGGTACAGGATGACATCCGGCATCCAGTAGTTGCCGCCGGTCATGTCGTGCAGGGGCAGGTCGGTGCGCACTGGCGCATTGTTCATGGCTGCACCTTTGCCGGTCACCGCGCGCATGTGGCAGGTCTGGCAACTGAAGTAGCGCGGTGAATTATCGGCGTAGTTGCCACCTTTGCCTGCCCCCAGCGCGGCCTGGTATGCGGCCTGGATGGCCCCGGCTTTTAGGTCGGCGGGCAGGTTGGCGTAGTTGCTCACCAGGGTCTTCGAGAGCGCCCCGGCGTAATACTCGCTGAAGGTGCGCTCGACGACGCCGTACTGGTACGGGAAGTTGTTGAAGGCGGCCTTGCCCGCCACCGGCGAACCGGGCACGCCGCTGGCGACGACCGGGTCACCCGTAGCCTGCTTGCCGTTGTTGTGGGCCAGGTCGCCCACGGCCGGGTTGGAAACATCGTGGCACGAGCCGCAGAAGGCTACATCACGGTGAAATTTGGACTGCTGGAACTGGTGCCGGGCGACGGCATCGCTGTACGGACCCAGTTTGGCGCTGCCGCCCGAAACCGAGAGCATGCCCGAGCCAAAGTACCCGGTGGCCAGGGGCTTTTCATCATTCGCCAGGAAGGGCGGGTTCATCACGCCCAGGTGCTCACTGTTGTTCGGGTTGGTCATCTTGTGGCACAGGTCGCATTCCACACCATCAGCGTCACCGGCGGTCAGGGCCGAGCCGTCGGTGGGGGTGGAGCGCCCGGCGTACCACCCGCTGGTGCTATGGCAGCGGATGCACAGATCACCGGATCCATCGAAATCCTGCTCGGCGATGGCCAGCGTGGCCCAGAAGATGGGGTCGCGCCCGGCGTTGGCCATCATGCTGCCGCGCCAGTTGAAGGCCGGTTCGACCGCGCTGTTATAGCCGCCATGGCAGTTGTCGCACTTGTCGGGGGTTTCCAGGTTGCCCACTTCGCGCGGCTGGGTGCCGGGTTGCTGAATTTCATTGGGCACCACCAAGGCTGCGCCAACTGCGCCAAAAAGGGCCAGGCTGAGTCCCAGGGCGACCAGGGGGGATATTAACTTTTTCATGTCGCATTCTCCTTGAGGGTGAAGAGGCAAGGGCCGGATACCTCGTTTGTTACTGTGTTATCTGCACCTGGTACCCTTAACAATATTGTAAGGTTGGGATTTGTGAATACAAGAACGATTGTCATTCTTAGCTGTGACATCTGTCTCTAATTCTTTATTGTTTGCCTGGCATTGACACATAAAACAAAATCCCCACCCGGCAGTGCGGATGGGGATGCGGCGTTTGGCGGCGGGGTCAGGCCTGCGGCGGGGAGGCGTTACCCAGCGCGGCTTCCATGATCTGCTGGACGCGCTCGGCGATGCTGGCCGGGTCGGGGTGCAGGCCTTCCACCAGCAGGGCGTTATCGTACACCTGCTCGATGATGGCGGTCTGAAGCGCTGATCCATTTTCCAGCCTGAGCAGGTTTTTGAGGATGGCGTGGCCGGGGTTGAGTTCCAGGATCTTTTTCGGCGCTTCGAAGTCTTTGCCCAGGTAGCGGTACACGCGCTGAAGTTCAGGCTCTGGGGCGTCATCCGGGTCCACCAGCCGGGCCAGCGATTGCGACAGGCGCTGGCTGGCGCGCACATCGCTCACGCGCTCGCCCAACACCTGCTTGAAGCGCTCGACCAGCGCGGCGAAATCAGCTTCGGGTAGTTTTTCGGCCGGGGCAGACTCATCGGCCTTTTCGGGGGTCTCGATCTTGGCCTGGGCCGCGTTCTGCAGTTCGTAATCTTTATATTTGCGCAGCCCCATCAGCATGAAGGAATCCATCGGTTCGGTCAGCAGCAGCACCTCACGCCCCTGGCGCTGGAAGTACTCCAGGTGCGGTGAGCGCAGCAGCGATTTGGGTTCTTCGCCCACCAGGTAGTAGATAACCTTTTCCCCGGCCGGCAGGCGCAGGGCCACATCCTCCAGCGAAGACCATTCCTGGGGGTGCAGGCTGGTCTTGAAGCGCAGCAGCGGGTGCAGCGATTCAGTTTCGGTGGGCGTGGCGGCGATGCCCTGTTTGAGGAACACGCCGAACTCCTGCCAGAAGATGTTATATTTTTCGGCGTCGCTGCGGGCCAGCGTTTCCAGCTCTTTCATCACCTGGCTGGTCAGCACGCGCTTCAGTTTGGGCATCAGCCCGCTCGACTGAACCGTTTCGCGCGAGACGTTGAGCGGCAGGTCTTCCGAATCGACCACGCCCTGCACGAAGCGCAGGTGCTCGGGCAGCAGGTCTTTGTTGTACTCGTCGATCAGGATGTTGCGCGAGTACAGCTTCAGACCGTCGTCCTTGCGTAGCGAGAACATGCCGCGCTCGCGTTTGCCCGGCACGTACAGCAGGGCGTACAACTGCACCGGCGCGTCGGTGACGTAATGCAGGCGCAGCATCGGCTCTTCAAAGTCCAGCGTCAACTGGCGGTAGAAATCGTTGTATTGCGCGTCGCCCAGGTCGGTTTTAGGCGTGCGCCACAGCGAAGTCTGCTTGTTGGTCTGTTTCTCATCGTCGCCCACGAAGATGGGGAAGGCAATGTAATCGGAGTGTTTGTGGATGATGTTGCGAATGCGGAAGGGATCGGCAAACTCGAGGGCATCCTCCTTGAGCGTGATCTCGATCTTCGTCCCACGCTCGGACATTTCTGCCGGCCCCACCTCGAAGTGATCCTCGCCCGTGGCGCGCCAGGTCACGGCCTCGGCCTCTTTGCGGAACGAACGCGACGTGACCTGCACCGATTCGGCCACCATGAAGACCGAGTAGAAGCCCACGCCGAACTGTCCGATCACCCCGGCGAATTCGGGCTGTTTTTCGCGGGCAGCCGCCAGGAATTTGCGCGCCCCAGACTGGGCAATGGTGCCCAGGCTCTCGATGATCTCTTCGCGCGTCATGCCGATACCCGTATCGCGGATGGTCAGCAGTCGCTTGTCCTTGTCCGCGCTGATGCGGATCTCGAGCGGCGCGGCCGGGTCGAGCACGTCCGGGTGGGTCAGCATCTCGAAGCGCAGGCGGTTGAGCGCGTCTGACGCATTCGAGAGCAATTCGCGCAGGAATACCTCGCGGTCCTTGTACAGCGAGTGGATGAGGATGTTGAGCAGCTGTTGGGTTTCAGCCTTGAAAGTGTACGATTGGGTGTCGGTCATGGCTTGCCTCCTGGGTGATTTCTGCCAGAAATTTTAATCGCCTGTAGCTGTCTGTACGCAAGAATTTTGTTAGAAAAACATCAGCGCGCTCAAACCCAATTTTTGCAGATTTCATAAATTTTTTTGACGTTTTTCATACATAGTCGGTTTAAATTAAGGGCGTAAGTCACGGACAGATTTGTTCACAAAAAGGAGGTTCACTATGTCCAATCTTATCCGTTGGGAGCCGATGCGCGAGATGATGACCCTGCGTGAAGCGATGGACAGGCTGTTCGACGATGCGTTCACGCGCCCGCTCAGCCTGGCCGGCAGCCCTGCCATGCCCGCCATCGACCTCTACCAGACCGCCGATTCACTGGTCGTCAAGGCCGCCCTGCCGGGCCTGAAAGCTGAGGATGTGCAGATCTCGGTCACTGGCGATGTGCTCACCCTGCGCGGCGAGTTCAAACAGGAGGAAGAGCGCAAGGACGCCACCTACCACATCCGCGAACAGCGTTCCGGCGCCTTCGAACGCTCGGTCTTGCTGCCAACCGAGGTGCAGACTGACAAGGCCAAAGCCGATTTCGAGAACGGCATCCTGACCGTTACCCTGCCCAAAGCTGAATCGGTCAAGCCCCGCACCATCAACATCAAAGCCAAATAACGGTTCCCGCCCCACACAGACGCGCCCCTGTGCGGGGGCGCGTCTGTTTTTGCGCGGGAATGTATAATTATTCAATTCATCTCTAGGAGGCAGGCATGGCGGTTTTATATGGCGGCATCGAAGGCGGCGGAACCAAGTTTGTGTGTGCGGTGGGCAGCGGCCCGGGCGACATTCGTGCCGAGGTGCGCTTCCCCACCACCACGCCGGAAGAAACGCTGCGAAAGGCGATTGATTTCTTCCGCGCGCAGGAATCTATAAACGGGCCGCTCGCCGCGCTGGGGGTTGCCTGTTTCGGCCCGCTGGACCCGGACCCGGCCTCGCCCGGCTACGGGCGCATTCTGCCCACCCCCAAACTGCGCTGGACCGGCGCCGACCTGGTGACCCCTTTCCGCGAGGCGTTTGGCGTGCCGATTGGCTTCGACACCGATGTGAACGGTGCGGCGCTCGGTGAGTGGCGCTGGGGCGCGGCCCGGGGCTGCGACCCGGCCCTGTATCTGACAATTGGCACCGGCATTGGCGGTGGGGTGCTGGTCAACGGGCGGCTGCTGCACGGCCTCATCCACCCGGAGATGGGGCACATCCCCATCCCGCACGACCGCATCCGCGATCCCTTCGAGGGCTGGTGCGCCTTTCATGGCGATTGTTTCGAGGGGCTGGCGGCCGGCCCGGGTATCGAGAAGCGTTGGGGGCAAAAAGCCGAAACCCTGCCGCCCGATCACCCCGCCTGGGACCTGGAGGCGCACTACATCGCGCTGGCGCTGGCCGGGTACATTGGCATCCTCTCGCCGCAGAAGATCGTGCTGGGCGGCGGGGTGATGCAGCAGCCGCACATGCTGCCGCTGGTGCACGCCAAAACGCGCGCCTGGCTGAACGGGTATGTGCAGTCATCCCATGTGACCGGGCATATTGACGAGTATATCGTTCTGCCAGGGTTGGGGGTGCAGGCCGGGGTGCTGGGCGCGTTTGCCCTGGCGGAACAGGCTTTGCAGCAATAACTCACCCCCAAAGGAGCATTTATGACTGTTTTAATGGCCATTGGCGGGGCCATGGATTTGGCGCATCCCGCCATCCTGCACGAGTTCGTTCGGCGCGCGGGTGGGGCTGGGGCGCGCATTGTCATCCTGCCGCAAGCCTCGGCGTTGTCCGATACTGGCGCGTTTTATGTCCAGAAGTTTCTGGAGTTGGGCGTGACACATCCGCCCGTGGCGTTGGATTTCCGCGCCCGCACCCAGTCCGATGACCCGGCTTACCTGGCAGCCGTGCGTGAGGCCAGCGGCATCTTCTTTACTGGCGGCACGCAAATGCGCATCGCGGCCGTTTTGGGCGGCACGCGCCTGGAAGCAGAACTGCTGGCCGCTTTCCGGCGCGGAGCACTGGTGGGCGGCACCTCGGCCGGGGCGGCCATCCTCTCGCGGGTGATGCTGGCCTACGGGCGCGGCGGACCCACCCCGCGCGAGCGCATCGCGCAGTTTACGCCCGGCCTGGGCTTTACCGACCGGGTGCTCTTCGACCAGCACTTTCGCCAGCGCGACCGTTTTGGCCGCCTGGCTTACGCGGTGGCAGCGCACCCCGGCTTGCTGGGCGTGGGTGTGGACGAGAACACCGCCGCAATTTTGGAAAATGACCGGTTGTTGCGGGTGCTGGGGCGCAACGCCGTGACGATTGTGGATGGCCAGCCTGTGACCGCCACCAACATTGCCGAGATGAGCGCCTCGCGCCCGGTGGCCGTCAGCGGCCTGGGGGTGCACGTGCTTACCGAGGGCTGTTCCTTCGACCTCGAAACCCGCACCGCCGATATTCCCCAATTTTTTTTGCAAGAGTAAGCCCCAAGGAGGTTTTCATGACATTGACAATTGGCACAGCCTCCGCCTGCCCCGGCGAAATCACCTATGGCGAATTTCCCCTCGTTCAGCATCCGGTAGGCGGCGCGGATTCATTGCCGGTCATCTTGGCCCGGGGGCAGCCAGACGGCCCGGTGTTTTGGGTGACGGCTGGCATTCATGGCATCGAGCATGCCGGAATCCAGGTGATTCACCAGTTGATCACCCCCAACCTGGTGCGTGACCTGCGCGGGACCGTTGTATCCATTCCGGCGCTCAACCCGGCCGGGCTGCGCACGCTTAACCGCTCGCCCTACTATCACACCGGCGACCCCAATCGGTTGTTCCCCGATGGCCGCCCGCCCAAAGACGACCCGGATAAAAGCCCGCCCTCGGCGCTGGAGCAGGCCTATGGGCGGCTGTTCGAGGAAATCAAAAGCACGGCCAGTTTTTTCTTTGATTTGCACACCATGGGCGGCAACGCGCTCTCGTTTGTTTTCCGCGACCGGGTGTTGTACCCGGCCAGGGATGAAGCGGCCCGCCAACGGGCGGAGGCGGTCAGCGTAAAAATGGAGGCGATGGCCCGGGCCTATGGGCACACCCTGACGGCCGATTTCGCCGTGAGCAAGTACATCGAAGAAAAACTGCACCGGGCCACCACGGCCTCTGTGGCCATGCTGGCGGGCATCCCGGCGTTGACGGCTGAACTGGGCGGCCCTTACACCCCCCAACCTGACGTGGTGCGCGCCAGTGCGGCCGGGCTGCGCAATGTGCTGCGCTGGGCAGGCATGCTGCCCGGCGAGCCGGAGCCGATTACCGGCATTCAGGTGGTGGCCCCGGGCTTTGCAACCCGGCGGCGCAGTGTGGCGCGTGTGCCTCAGGCCTGTTTTGTGCATCACCTGGCCCAGCCAGGCGACCTGGTGCAGGTGGGCGACCCGCTGGTGGAGTTGCGCGATGCCTGGGGGCGTGCGCTGGGCATGCTGAATTCGGACTATGACGGGTTTGTGATTGCCCTGCCAGCCGGGATTTTGTTCTACCCCGGCGAGGCGACCGTGCTGCTGGCCATCCGCGATGATGAACCACTGGTGGGACCGTACCCTGAGAAATTTTTCGATTGAGGGTTTTTATTCCGGCAGGAAGTGCGCCTGCGCGAGGGGCGGGTCATCGGTGAAGATGCCATCCACGCCCAGGCTGCGCAGGCGGCGCATTTCGGCAGGGTCGTTGACTGTCCAGACGTGCACGCGCCGCCCGCGGGCGTGGGCGCGCTGCAAGCTTTGGGCGGTGACATCGTTGCTGTAAGGATGCTCGGCGGTCAGGGGCAGCCAGCGCCCGGCCAGGCGCTGCCATCCACCGGCCCGACCGGGCAGGGCCAGTTGGGCGCAGGGTGCACCCGCCAGCAGGCGGCGGGCGCTGACCAGGTTGGTGGGGTAGAACGAGGAGAACAGCACCTGCTTTTGTACCCCATGCCGCCTGACCAGCGCGGCCACTTCGTTGACCAGTCCGTCGAAGGGGGTGCTGTAATTGGTCAGTTCGATGTTCATGAACAGTTTGTGACCGACGGTCTCGAAGATTTCTTCCAGGGTGGGGATGCGCTCGCCCGCGTAACGAGGGTTTTTCCAGCCTCCGGCGTCCAGTTTGCGCAGGGCGGCCAGCGGCTGGTTGGCCACTTTGCCTGCGCCGTTGGTGGTGCGCTCCAGGGTGGGGTCGTGCATGGCAACCACGTGCCGGTCGGCGCTCAGTTTGACGTCGAACTCGATGGCCGGGGCGCCCTGTTGGAGCGCGAGCGTGAACGCGGCCAGGGTATTTTCCGGGGCATAAGCAGACGCGCCTCGGTGGGCAAAGATGGTCGGGGTGGGGGGAAGGGTAGGGGTCATGGTCTGGTATTCAGGCAAGAAGAAAGAGGAAAGGCTGGGGCGCTTTCCTCTTTTCTGGAAGGTGGGGCGTTTTATAACTCGACGAAATACGACTGTGCCGCGCGGTCGATCATCTCTTTGTTCATGACCGGGTCCACTGAAAGATAGCGCGAGATGTCGAGGATCTGGTCGCACAGGTCGCGCGGGTGTGAAGCGCGCAGTTTACGGTTGCGTTTGATGTACCACTCCTGCAGCAGGTAGGCCAGCCCCTGGTCGCTGTACTGCACGCCCTTGGCCTGGGCCACGCGCCGGAAAATTTCGCGATATTCCTCATAGGAGGGGTCGCCGATTTCGATTTTGTGGCGCAGGCGGCGCAGGAAGGCTTCATCTACCAGGTCTTTGGGCGGCAGGTTGGTGGAGAAGACGATCAGCACGTCGAAGGGCACTTCGATCTTGCGCCCGTTGGCCAGGGTGAGGAAGTCCTCGCGGTTTTCGAGCGGCACGATCCAGCGGTTGAGCAGGTCGCGCGGGCGCACCTGCTGGCGTCCGAAGTCGTCAATGAGCAGGATGCCACCATTGGCTTTGACCTGGAACGGGGCCTCGTAATATTTGTTGACCTCATCGTAAACCAGGTCGAGTCCGTCCAGGGTCAGTTCGCCGCCCACCACGATGAACGGACGCTTGATGTGCACCCAGCGCGGGTCGCGCCGGGCTGATGAGCGCAGGGAGCCGGTGCCGATGGCGGTGGCGTCTTCTTCCGGGGCGCGCACGTGATTGACCGTGTCGTATAGTTTGATGACCTGCCCGTCCACGTACAGGGCAAACGGGATGTACATATCCTGCTGCAAGATCAGGCTGCCGAAGGCGCGCGCCACGCTGGTCTTGCCGTTGCCGGGCGGCCCGTAGAGGAAAATGGACGTGCCGGAATTGAGGGCTGGTCCCAGCCGCTGGAAAGTGCTCTCGGAGAGAATCAACTGCGACATGAGCTGGCGCATGGTGCGTGAGGTGACGGCCACGCGATGGCGGCTTTGCTTCATGATGGCTTTGTTATAAACTTCCACGGGCACAGGGGCCGGGCCAGCGTATTGGCTGCGGTCGAGCGCCTCGCGCGCGCGGGCGGTGCCAGCCCCGGTGATGGCGTACTGGTAAGAGCCTTCGCCCAGCCCGGCCTGCGATGATTTAACCTCGATCAGCTTTTCGCGTTTGAGCGCTTCCAAAATCTGGTCGGTGACGCCCGCAAACGGCAGGGCGATCTCTTCGGCAATTTTGAAACCCGAAAGGTAGCCTTGAAAGTACATGATTTTTAGCGCCAGGTCTTGCAGCCAGAGCGCAGAAAGCCCGGTCTCTTCCAGGCGGGTGATGGGTGGGGGCAAAAACTTGTCTGAACGCAAAGCGCCCGATTGTGGCGATTGAGACCCCGGCGGGCGCTGCCCTGGCGGCTGCGATTGCCCCGCTGGGGGGCGCTGTCCCAGATTTTGGCTCCCCATGGGTCGTCCGGGTAGGTTGCTCATGCTGACACTCCTCAGCCATGTGAATTAATGCGTGATTCGATTATAGCATGTGCGACCCGGTTGCATGGCATATCCTGCCCGGCGTGGGTATAATTGCGGCATGGAACTGACAGTCATAATCCCCGTGTACAATGAAATCCACACCATCCGCGAGATTGTCAAGCGCGTGCAGGCCACCGGGCTGGCGCGTGAGATCATCATAGTGGATGACGGCTCGAAGGACGGCACGCGCGAAATCCTGCCCGAACTGGAGGGTCAGGATGGGGTGCGCATTATCCTGCACGAGCGCAATCAGGGCAAAGGTGCGGCCGTGCGCACCGGCATCGCCGCAGCCACCAGCGATCTGATCATCATCCAGGATGCCGACCTGGAGTATGATCCGCGGGAGTACCCCAACCTGCTCAAGCCCATCCACGAAGGGCTGGCGGATGTGGTGTACGGCTCTCGTTTTTTGGGCGCGCCGCGGCGGCCGATCTTGTTCTGGAACATGGTGGCCAACAAGCTGCTTACACTCATGACCAACATTCTCTACAACAACATCCTGACTGATATGGAGACCGGCTACAAATTATTCAAAAGGAGCGTGGTTGCAGATATGACCATCCACGCCCGGCGCTTCGACTTCGAGCCGGAGTTCACGGCCAAAGTGCTCAAGCGTAAGGTGCGCATCTTTGAAGTGCCGATTGTTTTCAACCCGCGTGACTACAGTGAAGGCAAAAAGATTGGCCTGCGCGATGCTTTTGAAGCGGTATGGACGTTGTTGAAGTATCGGTTTGTGGATTAAAATTTTCGGTAAAAAACTGAACAGCCAGGGGCTTGCCTCTGGCTGTTTTCTATTTCCAAAGCATCTCCTGTGCGGAACGTACGCCCCTCGGCCATTAATCCGGCAAACCGGTGGGCTTCACATCCTTCAGGTTGAGCTGCAGCGACTTGCGCCCGTTCCACTCGTTCATTTCCAGGCTGAACATTACATCCACTTCGGCGGGCAGCTCGGCGCTGAGGTGCCCCAATCGGAATCCTATGGCATCAAAATTAACGCCGCCGCGGCCCAGGGTCAGCTTCAGGTGTTTCCCGTCTGCGCCCACCGTGCGCCGGGAAATGATCCGGGCTGCGCGGGCCACAAAGACTGCGTCGCGGTTGCCGTAGCCGGTTGGTTCCAACTGCGCCAGGTTCTGCATAATGTTTGGCGGCATCTGATCCAGCCCGAGCTCCATGTCCGCTGTGAGTGAGGGGCGTAAATCCAGTCCGGCAAGCTGCTCGGCGGCAATCCTTTTCAGGCGGTTAACGAGGTCGGGCAGTTTGTCGTTTTCCACGGTAAACCCTGCTGCTGCGGCGTGCCCGCCATGCCGCAGCAGCAGGTCTTTGCACTGGTCGAGCGCTTCGGTAATGTGAAACTCTGGAATGGAGCGGCACGAGCCGCGCGTGGTTTCCGGCTCGCGCTCGGCGACAATGGCCGGGCGGTAATAGGTTTCGCACAGGCGTGAGGCGGCCAGCCCGACCACGCCGGATTTGAAATCTTCATGCGCGGCAAAAAGCAGATAGGCGTTGGGGTCTTCGCCCATGGCCAGGGTCTCTGCCTGCGCCTGGATCTGTTGCGTCAGGCGCTGGCGCTTGCTGTTCTGCTCATTCAATTGCTGGGCCAGCTGCCCGGCGCGTAAGCGGTCTGATGTGGTCAGCAGTTCGAGGGCAGCCTGGGCCGATTCCAGCCGCCCGGCGGCATTGAGGCGCGGCCCGAGCATGAACCCGATGGTGGTGGCAGACGCTTTGGACAGTTCCACATCTGCCATGGCGGCCAGCGAGAATAATCCCTGGCGGTTGGTCTGACGCAATTGCTCCAACCCGCGCCGCACCAGCGAACGGTTCTCGCCGGTCAGTGGGGCCAGGTCGGCGACTGTGCCAAGCGCCACCAGGTCGAGTACGCTTTCGAGCGTGAACCCATGGGTGGGCAGGCTGGCAGTCAGGGCCTGGGCCAGTTTGTAGGCAATGCCCACACCGGCCAGGTCTTTGTCTGGGTAGGCGTCGCCGGGCTGTTTGGGGTTGATGAGGGCCAGGGCTTCCGGCAGATCGGTGTCGGGGTGGTGGTGATCGGAGATGATGAGGTCTAGTCCGATCTTCCGGGCATGGGCGGCTTCGGCAGGCGAGCGGATGCCGCAGTCCACCGAAATCACCAGCCCCACGCCGGAGTCTTTCAGGGTGGTCAGGGCGTCGTTGTTGAGTCCGTAGCCTTCCTCGAAGCGGTTGGGGATGTAGCCGCGCACGTCACCGCCCAGGGCACGCAGGGTATCCACCAGCAGGGCGGTGGCGGTCACGCCGTCCACGTCGTAATCACCATAAATGACGATGTTTTCTTGCTGGTCGAGGGCGCGTTGGATGCGCTCCACTGCGGCCGGGATGCCGAGCATATTGAACGGGTCGGTATTGGCGGGCGGTTCGGCCTTCAGGTAGGCGCGCGCCTGGGCTTCGGTGGCATAGCCGCGGTTGTAGAGCAGCTGTTGCCCAAGCGGTGAGAAAGCCGCCAGGGCTTGTTCGGCATGCGGGGGCAGGGTCTGGGGGATGATCCAGCGTTTTTTGTGTGTCATGGGTCTGGGTGTGCAGAGGATTGGCAAGAGTATAAGCGTGGATAGGTGACCGGGCAAGGGCTATTGTATAATCGGGGAAAATGAATTTGCATCGCATCGAGGAGGTTTGGTATGTACACCCTGACCGACGACGAAAAGACCACCCTGGTGATGGTTTACACCCAAAATGCGCTCATTCGTGGCGGGGTGGTGACCAAAAGCAATGTCATGGTGGTCAGCCGCTGGCTGCGCACCGACAGCGCGCCGAGTTACATTCACCTGCTCAATGCGCAGGCGCTTGTCTTTGGGGGCACGGCTATCAAGTCGTTCAACCATGAAGAAATGTATGTGCCAACAGGTGAGGTGATTGCCTTTCACCTGGTCCCGCCCGCTGCCGACCCGCTGGACTATGAGCCCAACGAGCCCAACCGCATCATGGTGGATACAACCCTGACGGTGGGGACGTTCCTGTTCAGGGGCAAGGTGCGCATCTCGGCCCAGGTCGATTTCGGCATCAGCCTGGAGATGGGTCGCCAGCCATGGCTGTCTTTCTACGAAGTGGGGGTGAGCAATCCCTTCCTGCCGCAAATGAACCTGACCGTGCCGTTTACCCTGGTCAGCCCGGGGCATGTGCTGTATGCGCGCGATTAGCGGCAAATAAGCAACGGGCAGGCGGCCTGGCGCAGCAGCAGGTTGATCAGGCTGCCCAACATCACTTCTCTGAACACGCTGCCGCCATAACTGCCCAGCAAGGCCAGGTTGAAGCCGCGCTCGGTGATGAGGTATGGGAAGATTTCCAACTCGCCGCGCTCAAAGACGAATTCGGCCTCAATCTCATGTAATTCCAAGTATGCGCGTGGATAATCCTGCACTTTTGGCTGCAACCCGCCTGTCGAGGCACTGACCACGGTGAGGCGGGTTTTCCATTGCTCGGCCAGGTAAGCAGCCACGAACAGGGCCTCGCGCGCTTTGAGGCTGCCATCGTATGCCAGCATGGCGTTATCCATGGGGCTGGTGATGCCTGGCACGGTCAGGATGGGGCGGGCCGTTTTCCAGATAATGCTGCGCAGCCCCGACCCCAGGCCGGAAAGCCCGCCCGCGGGGGGATGTTCTACGTTGATGGCCACCAGGTCGGCCAGCAGGGCGCGCTGGGCGACCAATGCCGCCACTTCGCCGTGTTCGATGGCCAGGCTGCCCGGCACACCGGCCTGCTGGCAGCGCTGGTTGAACTGCGCCTGTACAGCCAGGGCGTTTTCCCCTTTGCGCATTTTTTTGGAGGACACAACATGCAGCCCGTGCAGGTCGGCTTTTTCACGGCCGGCAATGAGCAAGGCTTGTTCCAGGGCTTGCCAGCCGCCGGGGCTACCGCTGACTGGCACCAAAATCTCACGAAAAAGTTGTTCGGTGTAGCGGTCCATGATGCGCGCGGCGCGCCATTGGCCTGGTTCGGCCTGCTCGCTTTCGGCGCGGGTATCCTCCCGGGCGGCCAGCGCGCTGACAGCCGTTTCCGGGCGGATACGCCAGCCCAGGTCTGTTTCGAGGGCTGTGCGATTTTCAGATACCCACAAGTACAGGTCTGTTTCGGTGCGCCCCGGAAACCAGCGCAGCAGTCCGCGTTCGCGGATGGGATCGACCAGTCCCAGGTAAACGTGGTCGAACCAGTGCGCCACGGCTTCTTCGTACGCGACATCCTGTTTTTGTTCCAACCCCATGTAGTAACGGTGGACTTCGATGTGTTCTTTGAGTTTTTCGTACTGGCCGGGAACGCTGACGCTCAGGTCTGCGCCGGGGCGGAGCAAGTGAATGCTGGTTGTCTCCAGAAAGTTGGCGTATTCCGACTTGATGATCAGGTCGTCGGGGCTGATGTCGGGGGTGAGGGGCACATCGCTGCGCACTTCGATAATGTGCGCTTCGATGGACTCGAAGCCTTCCTGCCGGGCCACCGAAACGCGGTGGTTGCCATCCAGCACGAAGTACACTTCGCCAACTTTATACACCTCGATGGGCGGCCAGCCGCGCCCGGTGGGGTCGTCGATGAGGGCCTTGACGCGCGCCCAGCGCTCGGGGTTGGTGGCGCGGCGGGGCAGGAAGGTGCGCGTGAAATCGGTGTAGCGCCCGACACTGCCAACGATCGATTTGAGCGGGATGCTGTGTACGCCACGTTCGGCGCGCGCGGTCAGCTTGAGTTTGTGAACGACTTCATCAAAAGAGAGCAATTCGTTCGATTGCCCGGTCAGGCGCGCCAGCACATCTTGCATGGCTGCCTGGCGGCGGGCTTCGTTGAAGTCTTGCAAGGCTGATTGCATGTGGGGGTTGTGTTCAGTCATGGCTGTTTCCTGTGGCAGACTCTTATTTTATATCACCTTTTGGGGCGCACAGGACGCGTTAGGGTCAAAACCTGCCATGCGCGGCCGTAAAAGCGCGGGCCATTGCAGCGCTTGCGTTGGTCAAAGAGCAGGGTGATATAATGCAAACACTTTTCATAAAATGACCCATGCTTGGAGGCGTTATGAAACGACAGCAGCCTGATGATGAAGGCAAGGAAAAAGGAACCAATTGGTACCTGGAGCAGTTGAACCTGCTTTACGAAGAAAAGTCGGTAACAACAAAAAAACCGTCCATGATGGACGAAAAAGAGCGGCTGGTTTTCATGGCCAAAATGCTGCGTCTTTTGCAGGGGGAGGACGAGATCGAGATTCTGGTTTTCTTTGATAAGGTGCTTGTCGAGGTGGATGGTGCTGAAGAAGATGTGCGCGATGCCGTCCTGGAACTTTCAACCGCCGGACTGGTCATCCTGGAAGACGGCAAAATCCGTCTGACTGATGCCGGCCGCGAAGTGCTTTCGCAGGCGTAAACTGACCGCGATTGGGAGGGAACCCTATGGATTTGCAATTCATCGATTACCTGGTGGTGAGTGTGCTGGGTGCGTTGATTGGGTTTGTTGAACTCCTTTCGCGCTATAAAGATGCCCCGTTCAAGGTGGTCTTCAGCCCACCCGGGATGTTTTACCTGCTGCTCAATGGCGCTGCCTCGCTGATAGCCCTGTGGGGCATTCGCCTCTTTGATGTCTCGTTCATTGACAACCCTAACTGGACCCCTGAGATGATCCGCTGGCTGCAGGTGGGGGTGGCCGGGGTGGCCGCCATGACCCTGTTCCGCAGTGCATTGTTCACCTTCCGCACCGGCGATCAGGATATTTCGGTGGGACCCAATGCCATCCTGCAGGTGCTGCTGGTGACTGTGGATAAAGAGGTCGATCGCATGCGCGGGGCGATCCGGGCCAAGATCGTGGAAGATGCGATGGACGGCATCAGTTTCGAGGAGGCGGTCACCAATCTGCCGCCGGTGGTGATCGCGCTGATGCAAAACCTGTCTGACAAAGATAAGAATGAGATCCTCGATAGTGTAAAGATCGCGCTTGAGTCCAGGGCGCCCGAGCGGGCCCGCGTGATGACGCTGGGGCTTAACATGATCAACGTGGTGGGCGAAGACATCCTCAAGGCCGCCATCGATATGGTCAACCTGGACAAAAAATCCAAGGTGGATGCATCGCAAACACCAGTGGACAGGCCACGCGACAAAGCCCCACGGTTCGATGAATCGCGCCCCGCCACAGGAACATCCACCTTCCCAACTGCGGTCAGCCTGGATGTCGAAGCGGCTGCGACGCCCGCCGAACCTGCGCCCGAAAGCAGTGAGCTGGACCCGGTGGTTCATAAACTGGCCGAGCGGCTGGGCAAGAAGGCGGCCGACCCAGGCAAGGCCGCCGATTTATAACGCCGGATGGGAGAAAAACATGACTCGCCCCGAAATTAAGGTTTCGAGGGTGAGTTTGTTTTTAGAGCGATTGAGACGCGGATATACGCTGACCCTTGTACCGCCCGCGAGGGAAATCATTTTCTAGCCACCGGATAGTTTGTTTTCGCCTGAAGTTCTTAATGCGGATTACACTAATTTTTCGGATGCTGCCCGATGTTAATTCGCGTAATTCGCCAAATTTGCGCAATTCGCGTAAGGTTTTCGTTCCGTTTTACAAAGTGTCAGGTTGCTATATCGTTTTCTGTTTTATAGTTCCATTTTTCTTCGTGAAACCCTGCAGGGGCGGCACTTCACCCGCCTTTGGCCTGCACGCGGGCCATGAACCTGGCCTCGTCGATCACGAAGCGCTCGTGCACGGCCTCGCCGATCTTCTCCTGTTCGTCCCAGGCTTCCACGGTGAAGGTCAGTTTGCGCCCCTCGCTGGCGGTCAGTTCGGCCCGGGTGCGCACCGTCATGCCGACCGGGGTGGCGGCCAGGTGGCGCACGTCGATGCGCCCGCCCACGCTGGTCTGCCCGGCGGGCAGGTGACCCTCCAGCACGCGCACGGCGGCCGATTCCATCAGCCCCACCAGCGCAGGGGTGCTGAAGACCGGCACCAGCCCGCTGCCCCATTGGGCGGCTGTATCCTTTTCGGTGACGGTGTGGCTCAGTTCGGCGGAGAGTCCGGGCATGGGTTGGGACATGGCGGTGGTTCCTTTCAACAAGATTATAATACCCCCCATGTTCCAATTTACCCTCACCGCCGCCGATGGGCGCGCCCGCACCGGCACCTTCACCACCCCGCACGGCAACCTGCTCACCCCGGTCTTTGCCCCGGTGGGCACCCAGGCCACCGTCAAGACCCTCACCCCAGAACACCTCAAGGGGATCAACGCCTCGCTGGTGCTCTCCAACACCTACCACCTGTACCTGCGCCCCGGTGACGAGCTGGTGCGCGAGATGGGCGGGCTGCACCACTTCATGCAGTGGCCCCACCCCACGCTGACCGACTCTGGCGGCTACCAGGTCTTTTCTCTCTCCGACACGCGCAAGATTGATGATGATGGCGTGACATTCAAGAGCCACATCGACGGCTCGACGCACCGATTCACCCCCGAGCGTTCCATCCAGATCCAAAACAACCTCGGCGCCGATATCATCATGGCTTTCGATGAGTGCGCCGACCCCCACGACCGCGCCTACATCCAAAAGGCGATGGAACGCACCCACCGCTGGGCCGAACGTTCGCTGGCGGCCCACCAGCGCGCCGACCAGGCCCTGTTCGGTATCGTGCAGGGCGGCGTGGACCCGGAGCTGCGCGCCCAATCGGCCGCGTTCATCGCCTCGCTGCCGTTCCCCGGCATCGCCATTGGCGGGTTATCGGTCGGCGAGACCAAGCACCAAATGCTCTCCACGCTGGATGTGGTCACGCCCCTGCTGCCCGCCGATAAGCCGCGCTACCTGATGGGGGTTGGCACGCCCGAAGACCTGATCAACGGCGTGGCGCGCGGCATCGACATTTTCGATTGCGTGCTGCCCACGCGCCTGGCGCGCCATAACGCGGCCTTCAGCCCCGAAGGTCGCCTCAACCTGATGAACGCCACCTTCGCCCGCGACCCGCGCCCCATCGACGCATCCTGCGATTGCTACACCTGCCGCACCTTCACCCGCGCCTACATCCGCCACCTCATCGTCGCCAAAGAGACCCTGGCGGGCACACTCATCTCCATCCACAACCTGCGGGCCCTCATCCGCCTGATGGAAGAGATGCGCGGCCTCATCCGCCGGGGCGTGCTGCAGGAGAACGCCCCGGCCCTGCTGGCCAGGTGGGACCGCAATGCTAAAAGGATCACCTCATGACCTACCTCCACGCCTTCCTGCTCGGCATCATCCAAGGCTTGACCGAGTTTATCCCTGTTTCGTCCACCGCGCACCTGCTCATTGTCCAATCGCTGCTCGGGCTGCCGGCTGACGACGCCATGTTCTCCTTCCTGGTCATTGTGCAGCTGGGCACGCTGGTCTCGCTGTTCGTGTACTACTGGCGCGACCTGCTCGGAATCGCCACGGCCACCCTCGATTTCCGCCGGGCCACCCCGGAGCGGAACATGGGCTTCTACATCATTATTGCCACCATCCCGGCGCTGCTGGCGGGCTACCTGCTGCGGGATGCGGTCGAGGCCTTGTTCAAGCAGCCCGTGCTCGAGGCGGCCATCCGCCTGTTTTCGGCGGCCATCCTGCTGACCCTGGCGGAGACCCTGTCCAAGAAAGACCGGCAGCTGGAGTCGATGAACTGGCTGGATGCGCTCATCATCGGTGTGTTCCAGGTGATCGCCGTTTTCCCCGGCGCATCGCGCAGCGGCACCACCATCAGCGGGGGCATGCTGCGTGGGTTCAGCCGCCCGGCTGCGGCCCGCTTCGCCTTCCTCATGTCTGTGCCGGTCATGCTGGCAGCCGGGGTCCACGAGATGCTGGACGTGATTAGCATGCCCGACCTGGCGCAGTTCCTGCCGCTGCTGGCGGCCGGTTTTGCGGCGGCGTCCATTGTTGGGTGGCTGGCCATCCGCTGGCTGATCGGCTATCTGGGCAGGCATTCTTTATATTTGTTCGCGGCTTACTGCGCCGTGCTTGGTGCAGTGTTGGTGGTGATACAGCTATGAGAAAATTTTTGCTTCTGATGTGTGCGGTGATACTTTTGAGCGCCTGCGCGCCAACCGAAACCCCTGCGCCGACGCCCACCCCCCAGGTAGTGGATGTGTATGCCACAGATTCCACCCGACCCTGGCTCCCGGATTTGTTTGCCTGTGCGGCCCAATTCGACCTGGTGTTGCGCATGGTCGATTCACCTTCTGCCGCGCAAGTGCGCTTGCGCCTCGGCGAGCCAGCCGGGCTGACCATGCCAGCTTACCAGATCGGTAGCGAGGATGTGTTGATCGTGACCCACCGTGCCAGCCCGGTGCAAAACCTGGATGTGGAGCAGGCCCTGGCGCTGTTTGCAGGCGCCGGGTCGTCGGGTGTGGTGGTTTGGGTTTTCGCCGAGGGGGAAGATATCCGCCAGATATTCGACGCGGCTGTTATGAATGGACAACTGGTATCGTCTGAGGCGCGCCTGGCCGGGTCGCCGCAGGAGATGAACGACACTCTGCTCAACACGCCGAACACGGTCGGGTTCCTGCCGCGCCGCTGGAAGGCTGGTGACGCGCGCGATGTTTTTACCATCCTGGCTGTGCCAGTGTTGGCCATCACCGATGCCCCGCCGCAGGGCGCCTTGCAGGGGGCGCTGGCCTGCATGCAGCAAAAAACCGCTCCGTAAGGGCGGTTTTTGTTTGGGGCAACCGAACGTATAATTAAACCAGACATCCCAGGAGGACCTCATGAGCGAAACCTTTGAATTTGGCGGACAGATCGTCTGGCGGCCCACGCCGGAGTACATTGAACATGCGAATCTGACGCGCTTCATGCGCGCACACGGTATCGAAGGTTTCAACGCGCTCCTGCGCCGCTCCACCGAGGATGTGGGCTGGTTTACAGACGCCGTCCTGAAATTCCTCGACATCCAGTTCTACAGCCCGTACACCCGGGCGCTGGATGCCAGCGAGGGCATCCAGATGCCGCGCTGGTGCGTGGGCGGGCGCATGAACATCGTCCACAACATGCTCGACAAGCGCATGGGCACGCCCGATGCCGGCATGCCGGTTGTCATGTTCGAGGCGGAAGACGGCATGACCCGCACCATGACCTACGGCGAGTTGAACCGCAAGGTCAACAAGTGCGCCAACGCCCTGCACGCCCTGGGGCTGGGCAAGGGCGATGTGATTGGACTGTTTATGCCGATGACTACCGAGGTTGTGGTGGCTTTCCTGTCCATTGCCAAGATCGGGGGCATCATCCTGCCCCTGTTCAGCGGCTACGGCGCCGGGGCGGTGGCGGCGCGCCTTTCGGATGCGGGGGCTGTGGCCCTCTTCACCGCGGATGGCGCCTTCCGGCGCGGGAAGGCCGTCGCGATGAAATCCATCGCCGATGAAGCCGCCGCGCAGGTGCCCACGCTGCGCCACATGATCGTGCTGCGCCGCACCGGGCTGGAAACGCCCATGACGCCCGGCCGCGATTACTGGTGGGATGAGTTCGTGCAGGCCCAGCCCATCGACGCCATGACCGAAGTGACCGACGCCGAAGACACACTCATGCTCATCTATACCAGCGGCACCACCGGCCGGCCCAAGGGCGCGGTGCACACCCACTGCGGTTTCCCGGTCAAGGCCGCGCAGGATATGGCCTTTGGCACCGATGTGCGCCCCGGCCACGTTATTTACTGGATCACGGATATGGGCTGGATGATGGGACCCTGGCTGGTGTTCGGCGCGCTGCTGTTGGGCGCCACCTTGTTCATTTACGACGGCGCGCCAGACTACCCGGGGCCAGACCGGCTGTGGCAGATGGTGGAGCGCCACCGAATCACCCAGCTGGGCGTTTCGCCCACGCTCATTCGCAGCCTCATCCCGCATGGCGAGGCGCATTTCCGCAAGCACGATCTCACCAGCCTGCGCTGTTTTGCCAGCACCGGCGAGCCGTGGAACCCGGAGCCGTGGAAGTGGCTGTTCGAGGAGGTGGGCGGGCGGCGCATCCCCATCATCAACTACTCGGGCGGCACCGAGATCAGCGGCGGCATTGTGATGGGCAATCCGCTGCTGCCGCTCAAGCCGTGCGCCTTCAGCGCGCCCTGCCCCGGCATGGCCGCCGACGTGGTGGATGAGGACGGCAGCCCGGTGCGCAACGCCGTGGGTGAGCTGGTCATCCGCGCCCCGTGGATCGGCATGACGCGCGGCTTCTGGCACGACAAACAACGTTATCTTGAAACCTACTGGGGGCGCTGGCCCAATGTGTGGGCGCACGGCGACTTCGCCGCGGTGGATGGCGACGGGCTGTGGTACATCCTGGGGCGCAGCGATGACACCATCAAGGTGGCGGGCAAACGCCTGGGCCCGGCAGAGGTCGAATCGATCGTGGTGCGGCACCCACACGTGGTCGAATCGGCTGCCATCGGCGTGCCAGACGAGGTGAAGGGTATGGCGCTGGTGCTGTTTGCGGTGTTGCGACCGGGCGTGGAGCCTAGCGACCATTTGCGCGCCGCGCTGCGCGACATGGTGGTGAATGAACTGGGCAAGCCGCTCGCGCCGAAATCCATTCTGTTCGTCAGCGACCTGCCCAAGACGCGCAATGCCAAGGTCATGCGCCGCATCATCCGGGCTGCCTACCTGGGGCAGGACCCCGGCGACATCTCCTCGCTGGTCAACCCCGAGGCGGTGGACGAGATTCGCAAACCTGCGTGATGCCCCGCCGGGCTGCGGTAAAATTACGCCATGTTCCCTTTCGATTGGATCACCCAGGCCGCTGCGCGTATTGCGCCTCACATTATCGAAACACCGCTCATCTTCGATGCGCGTTTTGGTGTGTATCTGAAGTGCGAGAACCAGCAGGTGACTGGCTCGTTCAAGGCGCGCGGCGCGCTCAACAAGGTGCTGGCGCTCGAAGCCTGGGAACAGGCAGCCGGGCTGGTGGCCGCTTCGGCGGGCAACCACGGACAGGGGATGGCGCTGGCCGCCCGCCTGGTGGGCGCCCCCGTGACTGTTTTTGCCTCTGAACATGCTTCGCCCCTCAAACTGGATAAAATGCGCGCCCTCGGCGCCGAAGTGCGCCTGGTGCCCGGCGGCTACGAGCAGGCCGAAGCAGCCGGGATCGCGCATGCTGTTGAACATGGCCAGACCTGGGTCTCACCCTACAACGACGCCCAGGTGATTGCCGGGCAGGGTACCATCGGGCTGGAGATTGCCCGACAGTGCGCGCCAGGGCCGGGCTGGACGGTGGCGGCCCCTGTTTCGGGCGGCGGGCTGATCGCCGGAATCGGCGCGGCGCTGGCCGGGCGCGGTCTGCGCCTGGTGGGGTCCCAGGCGGCCGCTTCGCCGTTCATGCACGCCCTGCTCACCCGCGGCACACAAGAAAACGTTCCCGACCTGCCCAGCCTGGCCGACGGGCTGACCGGCGCAGTCGAAAACGGCTCGGTCACCATCCCGTTGGTGCAGTCGTATGTTAATGAAATCTACCTGGTGGATGAAGACGCCATTGGGCGCGCTGTGGCCTATGCCTGGCAGGCGCATGGACAGGTGATCGAAGGCTCGGCGGCGGTGGGGCTGGCCACGGTGATGGATGGGCGTGTCACCGCCCCGGCGGTTGTGGTGCTCACAGGCGGCAACATTCTGCCAGACCTGCATGCCACGCTGGTGGCGTGTCATGGGGGTGACAATGCGCTGGGTTAACCTTATGCTGCTGGTCTGCCTGCTGGCCGCAGCCGTGGCCCCCGCAGCCTGGGCCCAGTCTTCAGACCCGGCCCGCGATGCCGCCCAACTGCTGGCGCGCCTTTCGCCCGAAGAGCGCGTGGGGCAATTGTTCCTGGTCAGTTTTACTGGCGCAAGCGCCGCGACCGACACCCAGGTATATGACCTGATCACGCGTTACCATGTGGGCGGCGTGGTGCTGCGCCTCGAAAACGACAACTTTACCGATTCGCCCAATACCCTGCCCGACCTCTCCGCGCTGATCGGGGCCCTGCAACAAGCGGAATCTGATGCGGCCGCATCGGTGGCGCTGCCCGAGTCCACTCTCACCGGGCGCAATTACATCCCGCTATTTATTGGCGTGACACAAGAGGGTGGCGGCGCGCCTTTCGACGCCATCCTCTACGGACTGACCCCCCTGCCCAACCAGATGGCCCTCGGCGCGGGCTGGCAGCCAGACCTGGCCCGGCGCGTGGGTGAAGTGATGGGACGCGAACTCTCGGCCCTGGGTTTTAACCTGTACCTGGGGCTTTCACTGGACGTGCTCAGCGCGCCCAACCCGGCCCGCGGCGCAGACTTGGGTCCGCGCGTTTTTGGCGGCGACCCATACTGGGTGGCCGAAATGGGACGGGCCTATGTGCAAGGGGTGCATGCGGGCAGCAACAGCAGCGTGGCTGTGGTTGCCCGGCATTTTCCCGGGCGCGGCGAATCGGACCGCCCACCGGATGAAGAAGTCTCCACGGTGCGCAAATCGCTCGAGCAGCTCAAACAGATCGAACTGCCGCCCTTCTTTGCTGTTACGGGGCAATCGCTCTTGCCCGAAACTACGGTCGATGCCTTGCTTGTCTCGCACATTCGCTACCAGGGTTTCCAGGGCAACATCCGGGCCACCACACGCCCGGTCAGCTTCGACTCGCTGGCCCTGTCTCAAATCCTGGCTTTGCCAGAGTTTTCCGGTTGGCGGCAGCGGGGCGGTATCATCATCAGTGATGACCTGGGCAGCCCGGCGGTGCGTCGCTTCTATGATCCCGACAATGCCGGTTTCCAGGTTCGCACCGTGGCGCGAGATGCCTTCCTGGCTGGCAACGACCTGATCATGATGGGCAACGCGGTCTCGTCTGACGCGCTCGACAACTACGAAACCGTCATACGCGCCCTCGACTTTTTCACCCAAAAATATCGCGAAGACCCCGCTTTTGCCCAACGCGTCGATGAAAGTGTCCTGCGCCTGCTCACCCTGAAATTTCGGCTTTATGACCGCTTCGACCTGCAAAATGTGCTCCCTGCGCCTGATGCGCTCAACCTGGTGGGGCAGGGCGGCTCGCTAACCTTCGAGGTGGCGCAAAGGGCTGCCACCCTCGTCAGCCCTTCGGCAGAAGATATCGATGCTGTCCTTGCCGACCAGCCGGAATATGGGGAACGGATTGTATTTATCAGCGATGTGCGTACAACCCGGCAATGTAATGCCTGCGCGGCGCGCGCCATTCTGGAAAAGGAAGCGCTGCAATCTGCGGTGTTACGTCTGTATGGACCCACTGGCGGCGGGCAGGTGGCTGCTTCGTTGGTGGCCTCCTATTCATTCGATGACATGTCCCGCTTCTTGAACCAGACCACCGAAGATAATGCATTCGAGACCGCCGTCCGCCGCGCCCAATGGGTGATCATTTCCACACTCGACCTTCCGCCCGGCCGGCCGGAAGGCACGGTGCTGCGGCGTTTCCTCTCAGAGCAGCAATCCCTGTTGCGCAACAAACGCATTGTCCTGTTCTCGTTTTCTGCGCCCTATTACCTGGATGCCACCGACATCTCGCGTTTGACGGCTTATTACGCGCTTTATAGCAGCCAACCACAATTTGTGGATGTTGCTGCGCGCCTGCTCTTCCGCGAGATCACCCCATCGGGCGCGCTGCCTGTCTCGGTTTCCTCCATCGGGTACGATCTGATCACGGCCCTGGCCCCTGACCCCGCCCAGGTGATCGAACTATTTCTCGACACGCCAGCTGCACCCAGCCCGGAGGCAACCCCGGGCAACACGCCAGAAGCCACGCCTGCCCCGCTCTTCAAGGTAGGTGACAGCATTGCCGTGCGTTCAGGGCCGGTACGCGACAAAAATGGTCACCCCGTTCCCGATGGCACCGTGGTGCGTTTTATCTTGTCCATAGATGGCGAGGGGATTGTCCAGTTTGTCGAGGCAACCACTACGCAAGGGGTGGCCAGCGCCTTGTTTCGCCTTGAGCGCCCGGGGGTGGTCGAAATTCGCGCCACCAGTGAGCCGGCCGTCACCTCTGTGGCCATCCGGTTGGATATAACCGGCGAAGCAGCCGCGGTGACCGTGGTGCCCCCCACAGTGGTGCCAACCCCCACCGAGCCGCCGCCCGTTATTGTACAATCCACACCCCAGCCGGTTTCGCCGTTTGTGGTCGATGGGCGCCCGCTGTTCGCCGGCTGGCTGGTGGCCATGCTGGTCATTCTGTTTGGCGCGGCGCTGGCGTTTGGCATTGGCAGCCGTTACCGTTCGCTGCGCTGGGGGGTGCGTTTCATGCTGGCGGTCATTGTAGGCGGGCTGCTGGGCTACAATTACCATGCGCTCGGGCTGGCCGGCAGTGCCGACTGGATTCGCGCCAGCGGCTATAATGCGGTGATCGAATTGGTTGCGGGGGGTGGGGTGTTGGGGCTACTGGTGGCCGTCATTTGGGAGCGGGTCTTAGCGGCCAAGCGTGGTGACCAGCCCAAGTAACACCAGCGCGGACGATACCCACACAAGCGTGTTTTCGGGGTCATCCGAGAGGATGTCGAGCAGGCGCACACTGCGCGGGCGGGTTTGGGTCGACCGCGCGGGAAGTTCTTTGGTGCCCAGCAGGTAATGACGAAAATCATCGATCGTTTCTGGGCGTTCATCCGGGTGCAGCGACATGCCCCACAAGATGGACCGACCGGTGCGGGCGCTTATCTCCGGGTTAAGCTGGCGCGGAGGGGTCAGCGCATCTGGGTTCAAGAAGCGCGTGCGGGCATCTGCCGGGGGTTGGCACGTGATGAGGTGGTAAAGGGTGGAGGCAAAGGCGAATATGTCTGAGCGCACATCGGTATGGCTGTTGATGCCGCCGTATTGTTCCAGCGGGGTATAGAGCGCGGTGCCCTGTCCCTGAATGACTGTGATGGTCACTTCATCGGGCGCCAGCACCTTCACCAGTCCAAAATCGACCAGTTTGATTAACCCGTCAGGAGTCAATTTCAGGTTGCTGGGTTTGATATCGCGGTGCACCACGGGCGGGTCTTGTTTGTGCAAGTAGGCCAACGCATCGGCCAGTTGGCTGGCCCAGTTGAGGATGTCTTCTTCGGGGATGAAGGCGTTTTTCTGGCGATATTCGAGCATGACGGTGCGCAGGTCTTTGCCGGGCACGAAATCCATGACCAGGTAATCGCGGTTGTTAAGGGTGAAGAAATCGGAGACTTTGGGCAGATTGGGGTGGTCCAGGCGCGCCAAAACGGTGGCCTCGCGCAAGAATTGATCGCGGGCTTCGTTTAGGATTTTTTGGGGGAGGGTGCGGTCGTGTTCCACTTCCTTAAGCGCACAACGGCGGCCCTGCAGGCGGAGGTCATCGGCAAGATAAATATTGCCCATGCCGCCCTGCCCGATGCGTTCCAGGATACGGTAACGGTTACGCAGCACGTCCCCGGCCTTGAGTGAGACGGGCATGCCTGGCTCCAATGGGCTGGTGTGCATGGTTTTTCGGCGTTGTTATGCATACCAGCTAATTTTCTGCTATATTATAAACGTCTTTCGTAATGCCTTTGTTGCGACAGACCATTAATCCAAGGCGGAGTCCAATGATGGCGCATAAAAATACAGATGAGTATCCCGTCCTTGTTGCCCAGGCTGGCCCTTTGGTGGGCCAGCGCATTGTTATTGACGGAACAGTCACAATGGGGCGCGAACCGTCCTGCACGCTGGTTATCCCAGACCGGCAGGTGTCGCGATTCCATGCACGCTTGATTGCGATGTCTGACGGTGTGATGTTGGAGGACATGGGCAGCAAGAACGGCACATACCTGAACAATGCGCTCATTAATGGCGCGGTTATGCTCCAGGATGGCGATGTGGTCAGGATCGCCCTGGTGCAAGAGTTGATGTTCCTGAGTTCTGATGCCACCGTGCCGTTGGATATGCCAATCCAACGTTCGGGGCGGCTGGTTATGGATGCGCGGTCGCGGCGTGTTCTGGTGAACCAGCAATTGCTTACCCCGCCACTTTCCGCGCAGCAATTCCAGCTTTTGCTCATGTTGTATAACACCCAGGGCGAGGTGGTCAGTCGTCCAGACCTGGTTGCCGCGGTATGGGGCGATGAGCAGTCTGCGGGCGTATCTGACCAGGCGTTGGATGCGCTCATCCGCAGGCTGCGTGACCGGCTGGCTGCGCTCGACCCGACGCACACTTACCTGGTGACGGTGCGCGGACACGGCTTGCGCCTGGATAATCCCTCCGACTAACAGGTGTGGCATGGACCCGGAATCAAAAGCAAAACTGGCAGCCCTGTTGCGCGCACGTCAGACCGCCGCGCTGGGCACCCTGCGCGACGGCGCGCCCTTCGTTTCTATGGTCTTATTTATGGCCGAAGACGATTTTTCGGCATGTTACATCCATGCCAGCCGCCTGGCTTTTCACACCCAGGATATGGGCCGCGATACGCGTGTGGGGCTGATGGTTTCTGAACCTGAAGCGCCGGGGCGTGACCCCCAGCAGTTGGCCCGTGTTTCAATTCGTGGCGATATTGCGATTGTCGCCAAAGACAGCCCGGATTACGACCGCATCCGCGCGATGTACCTGGCGAAGTTCCCTGCCAGCGCGCCGTTGTTTGGGTTTGGGGATTTTGACTTGTACTGCATCACGCCCCGGTCGGCCCGCTATGTAGCCGGGTTTGCGCGCGCGTTCAACCTGACCCCGGCTGCGCTGGCACAGGCTTCCAGGGGATAGGATAAAAAAACCGGCGTTCATCACGCCGGTTTTTGGTTGCTAGCCCAGGTTCTTTTTCATCGAGAGCCGCAGGGCGGCGCGGTAGAGCGCCTCCACCTTGCGGAAGGTTTCGGCGTCTTCGGGGGTCAGCTTGTCCTTGGGTTGGGCATCCATCTGCCCGATGAGCCCGCCCAGCAGGCCCATGAACTGTTCGGTGAGCAGGACTTCGTTTTCGGCAAGAACGCTATCGTAATCGCGCTCATCCATCGCGAGCAATTGTTCGAGCACGGCCAGCTCAGGTGGGGCGCTGGCCTGTTGGAGCACGCCTGCCACCTGCTGCAATTTCTCCATTTGGGCGGCGTCATTCTTTTGCTGGGCTTCGCGGATCATGGCTTGCAGGATCTGCATGACCGGCTCGCTGAACTGGTCTAGGTTTTCCTGGGTGGCTTTGACCAGATCAGGCTGTTTGAGCAGCTCTTCGATAAAGGCTTTGGCGTTCTTGAGGTCTTCTTCCACGCGCTGGTCGATCTGGTTGGTGAAGTCAAGCAGTTTTGAGCGCAGGGTGTCCAGCTTGGTTTTTTGCTCGCCGCTGGCCTGGTCGATGCGGCCGGTGAGCAGGGCGAAGAATTCGTAATCCAGCCCGCGGCGCGTCATGCTGACCAGGGCCTGCAGGCGCGCATCGGAGGGGGCTTCGAGGAAGATGTCGAGCAGTTTCTCGCGGGTCAGTCCCTGACCGGCTTCCTGCAGGCTCTTGACGGCTGCTTCAACTTCCGCCATTTGCCCTTGCAGCTTTTTGCCATATTCGGTCTCTGCGATCAGCTGGGCTTGCAGGGCGTTCATGGCCTGCGCGGCGGCCTGCTGCCCGGAGGCCATCGCCGATTCAACGATGCGGCCGAACAGCGCGAAGAAGGTCTCATCGAGGAGGGCCTGGTTCTGCTTGATGATCTCGGAGCGCACATCGGCGCTGGTGACCTGCATGAGACTCTGGATGACGTTGACGCGCTTCTGCTGGGCGTCGAGCATTTCCTTGCTGATGCCGTCCGCTTCGAGCACGCGCTCCACCAGGCTCTGGTAGGTGAGGAAGGTCTGCGGGCGCAGCAGGTAGGCTTTGCGTTTTTCGGCGGGCAGTTTGTTCATCACCTGCGTGATGAGCGGGCCGATCAGTTTTTCCTGCTCGTTGACAGGCAGTCCCAACTCGCCGGGGAAGTGCGTCAGCAACATTTCCTTTTCGTTGTCGTGGTACACAATGGGCGTGGCCAGGTTGCCCTGGTAGCCGCAGAATGGGCAGCGGGCCCGGTTGACCTGCCCGCCCAGCAGGCGCTGCTTGGCGCCAGGGTCGCTGGTGATATCGAAGAGCTGTTCCACCTGGGCGGTGATGGCCTTGCGGCACTGCGGGCACGCAATTTGGGTTTGGGGCATAAATTTTCATCCAACTTTCTGGTTTGGTTGCGCCGGTTGGCGCAAAAAGCAATTTTACTCGATTTACTACTTAAGCAGTTTTTCCAGGCGGTCGATGTACTCGCTCATCACCCTGAAGGTGGCCTCGACCGGCTCGGGCGTGGTCAGATCCACACCGGCCTTCTTGAGCACCTCCACCGGGGAGGCCGAAGAGCCCGATTTGAGGAATCCCAGGTAATCTTCCACCGCGTTCGGTTCGCCGTTGAGGATGCGCGCCGAGAGTGAATGCGCGCCCGAGATGCCGGTGGCGTAAGCGTAAACATAGTAATCGCTGAACAGGTGCTGGAAGTAAGCCCACGTCATGCCCACGCGCTCGCGGTCCACATGCACAGCGTCGCCGTATCCCTCGGCGAACAGGTCGGCCATCAGGTTCATCATAATGTCGGCGGTCAGCGGCTGGCCGTTTTCCACCATCGTGTGCGTCTCCAGTTCGAAGCGCGCCAGCGTGGGCATGATGAAGAAATAGCGGTAGAAGTTGGCCATGGCCTCTTCGATCAGCGAGATCTGGAAGTCCACGTCGGGGTTGCTCTTGAGCAAATGCGCGCGCACCATGGCCTGGTGGAAGTTCGACGCCACCTCGGCCAGGAAGAGCGAGTAATCGGCATAGACCAGCGGCTGGTTCTGCCACGTCAGGTATGAGTGCATCGAGTGGCCCAGTTCGTGCGCCAGCGTGGACAGGCTGAAGATTTCATCGGTGTACGACATCATAATGAACGGGTGGGTGCCCGGCGCGCCCCACGAGAACGCCCCCGTGCGTTTGCCTTTGTTGGGGTACACGTCCACCCAGCGCTCTTCCAGGCAGCCGTTGCGCATGATGCCCACATAGTCGCGGCCCAGCGGCAGCAGCCCCTCCGCGATCCAGTCCACGGCCTGCTCGAACGGGATCTTGACGCGGTTCTTGGCCAGCGGCGCCCACATATCGAACGGCTCCAGCGTGTCCACACCCAGGGCCTTGCGGCGGATCTCGAAGTAGCGCTGCCAGACCGGCAGGTTCTTCCTGAACGTGTCGATCAGGTTGTGGAAGACACTGACGGGGATGTCGTTGGCGTACAGCGTCATCTCCAGCGCCGAGGTGTGGCGGCGCACGCGGCTCATGAAGACGCTTTGCTTGATGGAAGTGGCCAGGTTGCTGGCCAGCGTGTTCTTGAACTCGAGGTGTTTGTCGAGGTAGCTTTCCCAGGCGGTCTGGCGGGCGGCGCGGTCTTCACCGGCCATGATTTTCCAGATGGTGCCCTCGTTGACCTCCACCGGGTCCCCGGCCGCATCCTGCCCCGGGGCGAACTTGAAATCTGCATTGGTGAGCAGGCTACCCGTGGTCGACGGCCCGCTAAACGGGTCGGCCAGCAAGCCGATCACTTCCTCCACCTCCGCCGAGCGGATGTGCGCCTGCACCCGGAAGATTTCACTGACGTAGTGCGCGTAGATGTCCAGGCGCGGCTCGCTCTTGACCCATCCCATGGCCGTCTCCTCACCGATGGAAATGATCTCTGGCGTGACGAATGCGGTGGCCGCAGCCACCTGGCTGAACATGCTCTGGGCTTTGGCCTGCATGGCGGCCGCTTGCTGGTTGGTGGTATCCACCGCGTAAGAAAAACCGGCATACACATAAATGCGATAGCCGCGCACCATCAGGTTTTCCACGGCTTTGAGCGCATCCACCAACACGGCGGGGCCTTCGTGCAGGCGGCCTTGGTAGTCTTTGATGGACGGCACATCTGCCAGGATGGCGGCCAGTTCAGCGTCCCAGGCTTCGGGCGTGGCGAACAGGCTCTCGGCATTCCAGGTGTAATTGGGGTCAACTTCGCTGCGGGCAGGCAGGGTGGCAGTGGTCATGGGAGGGGGTCCTTTCTGGTTCAGGGTTGGGTTGGTGCCAAAAATTTATCTTTTTATGATGTCATTGCGAGCCCCGCGCGCAGCGCGTGGGCGGGGCGTGGGGTTCAGCGCGGCAGAGAAAAGCAGATGCGCGCGCCGAAATTGGGGTGCGGGTCCACCCAGATGCGCCCGTTGTGCGCCTCGATGATGGCCCGCGCCAGGTACAGCCCCAGCCCAGCGCCTTTGGTTTTGCGCACGGCCTTGTCGGCGCGGTAGAAGCGGTCGAAGATGTGTGGCATGTCGTTGGGGTCGATGCCCGGGCCTTCGTCGCTGACGCACAGGATGACCTGCTCGGGGCGCGTCTGCCCGCTGATGTGGATCTCGCCCTGCGGGGCGTACTTGATGGCATTCGAGATGAGGTTGGCCAGCACCTGCTCGATGCGCTTTTCATCCGCGACCACAATGGGGAATTTTTCGGGAAAGTCGGTGATGAGGGTGTGGCGGCTGGTCTGGGTCTGGAAGCGTTCCGCCAGTCGCTTGGCGAGCGCGTCCAGCGACATATCGGTCTGGTTGAGGCTCATGCCGCCCGCCTGCAGGCGCGAGGCGTCCAGCAGGTCTTCAATGTAGCTGGCCAGGCGGTCGGCTTCTTCCTCGATGACCGCCAGGCTGTCCTGGATGATGTGCCTGTCCCAGCGGGCGTCATCGCGCCGCAGCGTGGAGGCGTAGCCCTTGATGAGCGCCACCGGGGTTTTGAGTTCGTGGCTGACCACGGAGATGAAGGTGCTCTTAATCTCTTCAGCGGTGCGGAAGTGGGTGATGTCGCGCACAGTGACAAAGATGTTGCGCAGTTTGCCTTCGGCGTTGAGCAGCGGGGCGTAGGTGATGCCCACCGGCAGCGGGCGCGGGTCGGTGCGTTCCAGGTCGCCTTCAACATACAGGTGGGCGTTGGGGGTCAGCGGCCAGCCATTGGTTTCGGCTTGCTCCAGGGTCATGCCATCCGGTTTGTGCGCCCAGCGGATGATGTCTTCGTGCCGCAGGCCGCACAGCTCGGTATCGTTTTTGCCGTAAATGTGCTCAAAAGCATCGTTCACGCGCTCGATGGTGTGGTCGGCGTTGAGGATGATGATGCCATCGGCGGCGCTGTCGAGCAGGGCGTCGAGACGCTGTTTTTCCACGCTCACCTGGGTGTAGAGCTGCGCATTAAAGACGGCAATGGCAGCCTGGTCGGCGAAGGATTGCAGCAATTGTTTGTCGTTGGTGGTGAACAGGTCGGGGTACGAACGAAAGATGAAGATGACGCCGATGACCTGCTGGTGGGCGATGAGCGGCAGCCCCACGCCGTTGAGCAGCCCCATGCTGGCGGTGTAGGTCAGTTCTTTGAGCATGCGGTTGATCTCGTCCACATCCAGTTCGTGCATGCGCTCTTCGGCCAGCAGCGGCTCGAGGTAGCGCAGGAAGGCGGGCGGGATGCCGTGCGCCGCGGCCACGCGCCATGCGCCCGTCTCTTTTAGCGAGATCAGCCCGGCCTGCCCGGCCAGCATTTCGATGGAAATGCGTAAAATGCGCGCCAGCAGTTTCTCGCGGTCGAGTTCTTCGGTGAGGGCGCGCGCAATTTCGAGCAGGTAGTCGCGTTGTCGGACGCGAAAATCGGGCAGCATGTAATCAATTTTATCATCCGCGCCTGCCATGAGGTGTTAGAGTTATGTTGGCGTTCTTTTTAGAAAGTTGCCACTAAATTCCATTTAAACCGCGGAGGCGCAGAGTTCGCTAAGTTTTCACTTCACTTCTCTGTGTGCTCAGCGGTTCTAAACCGGCTGTCTCCTGCCAATTTCGGATGCGGGAGCTTACGTTATTTAACGCAAAGACGCAAAGTCGCCAGAAATTTTTCGAAAAATATCCGCTACCGCTGGCTTTCCAGCGTAGGTTACGCTTCAAGCGTGACCTGCTTGAATACCTGGACAGGCCTGCGCCTGCATGGGTCGGTTTCAAATAAAAAAAACACCGCCCGGCAAACAAGCCGGGCGGTGACAGATGTCTGGGAGCGAATTACGCCTTTTCTGCCAGGGTCAGCGATTCTTCGAAGACGGCCAGCCCGTGGTCCACTTCGTCTTTGGTGATGCTGAGCGGCGGGGCCACGCGGATGACGCTCTTGGCGCAGCCGAGCAGCAGCAGCCCGCGCTCGAAGGCGTGGTGCACCACCGCATCACGCAGGGCTTCGGCCGGTTCGCGGGTTTCGCGGTCTTTCACGAATTCCACGCCGATCATCAGCCCTTTGCCGCGCACTTCGCCGATGCTGGGGTGGCGCGCTGCAATCTCGTGCAGGGCGTCGATGGCGTACTGCCCGATCTCGGCCGCGTTTTGCATATATTCGCGCTCAAGCAGGCGGATGGTGGCCAGGGCCGCCGCGCACGCCAGCGGGTTGCCGCCATAGGTGTTGCCGTGCGCGCCGCGCTGCCAGGTCATGACCGAATTGCGCGCCACGCACGCGCCCAGCGGCACACCCGAGGCGATTCCCTTGGCGGTGGTGAACATATCCGGCTCCACGCCAAAGTGTTCGATGGCCCACCACTTGCCGGTGCGGCCCATGCCAGACTGCACTTCGTCGGTGATGAGCAGGATGCCGTATTTGTCGCACAGCTTGCGCAGGGCGGGGAAGAAGCCATCCGGCGGCACAATGTATCCGCCCTCGCCCTGGATCGGCTCGACCAGGATGCCGGCCACCTCGTCGGCAGGCACGATCTGCCTGAAGATCTGCTCTTCAATATAGCGCACCACTGTCTCGCCGTAGTCTTCGCCGCGTGCCCGCTCCAGAATGGGGCGGTAGGGGTTGGGGAAGGGCGCGTGCACCACGCCATTCATCAGCGGGTAGAAGCCCTTGTGGTAGTGCGATTTGCTGGCCGTGAAGGTTACCGCGCCCATGGTGCGCCCGTGGAAACCACCGGTGAAGCCGATGAAGTTGGTGCGTCCGGTCGCAAACCGGGCCAGTTTGATGGCCGTTTCCACCGATTCGGTGCCAGAGTTGGTAAGGAAAGAACGGGCGGCTTCACTCATCGGGGCGATCTCGTCCAACTTCTCGGCCAACTCGATCATGTTGATGTGATAAAAGTCTGACGAAACGTGGATGAATTTTTCAGCCTGTTCCTGGATGGCCTTCACCACCTGCGGGTGGCTGTGCCCGGTGGCATTGACGGCGATACCGGCCATGAAGTCCAGATATTGGTTGCCGTCTACATCCCACAACCACGAGCCTTTGCCGTGATCCATCACGAAGGGGTAATCACGCGGGTAGGATTGGGAGACCACGGCCGAGTCGCGCTTGACCAGCGCATGGGCTTTGGGCCCCGGAACATTGAGTTTTTCGATTTCTTTTACCTTTTGCATAAAACCTCCAGAGAAGCGTCGGGCAGCGCGCCGTAACGGTGGACATCGCCGCCAAAAAGACAGGATGACTGTGGTCAGCGTTGTGCGTGGTTGATCTGCCCCAGCGCAAGCGCACCCAGCAGCCCGGCGTCATCGCCAAGTGTGGCTGTGGCGATTTGCAGACCAGACATGAACGAGGGGGACATCACGTGCGTTTGCAATGCAGCCCGCAGTGGGTCAAACAAGAGTGGCCCGCTTCGGGAAACGCCACCGCCAAAGATCACGATGGAAGGGTTGAAAATGTGCAGGAACCCGGCCAAGGCCTGCCCAATATACATGCCGGCGCGGGCAATTTCGGCCATGGACAGCGGGTCACCCAGTTGGGCGGCTTCGCTCACATCGCGGGCGGTCAGGTTGGGCCCGGGATGCAAAATGGATACCGCGCCGTTTTCGATTTCGGCGCATACGTTGCGGGCAATGGCGGGTCCCGAGGCGATGGCCTCAAGGTGCCCGCGCTGTCCGCACCCGCAAAGCGGCCCATCGGGCATAACGGTGAGGTGTCCCAGTTCTGCAGCCAACCCGCTTGCGCCTGTCAACAGTTGGTTGTTGACGATCACACCGCTGCCAATACCGGTGCTGATGGTCAGGTAGATGAGGTGCTTGTGCCCCTGCCCGGCGCCGAACTTCCACTCACCGAGCGCAGCCAGGTTGGCATCGTTGCCCATGTAGATCGGGCAATTGAAGTGTGCGTGCAGTTGCTGGCGCAGCGGGAAGTTTTCCCAACCGGGGATGTTGGGTGCAAAAAAAAGCACCCCCGCCTCAGGGTCTTGCGGGCCGGGGGATGCAACAACAACGGCAGTGACATCTGCCTGCTTGGGCCAGATCGACTCGATCAGTTCGCACATACGCGCAAAGGTCGTTCCGGTCTTGGAGAGCGTGGGGATTTTGCGCACCGCCAGGGGGGTGATGCCCGTTTGAGGGTACAGGGCAGCCCGAATTTGCGTACCGCCCAGATCAACAGCAATAAATGAGCCCATGCCGTTGATTATAGCATACCGGGCTTGGCCGGTCCGTTGCCCTGCCGGTGCGCATTGGTATCATGGCGCAGCACGGCAATTGACTATTCATTGGAAGACTGCTATTATGCGCTGGTGAAGTCTATACACTCCTGGCTTGTTCACCTGTTTGCGCCATTGTGCGAGGTTGCCCGCTGGCTTAAGCCGGGGCTGGGAATAAAACGCTGGTTCTTTTACATTTTGGCGGGGCTCACTTTGCTGAGCATCGGCATTGGCCTGTTTATCCTGGATTTGTATCGCAGTGTGGAAGTCAGCCCGGCCCTGCTCGATTTTATCGATGTGGTGGCCTTGCGCATCCTGCCGCGCCCGCTGCGCATCCTCATCTTTGGCGGGCTGGGGGTGGGATTGGTGGTGTATGGCATCATCCGGCTCAACCGCTCCATTCTCACCCCGTTCCTGCGCCCTGGCGACAGCATCATCGATCAGTTATCCGGTTATCGCCGCCGTGAGCGCGGCCCGCGCATTGTCTCAATTGGCGGCGGGCATGGCCAGGCAACCCTGCTGCGTGGAATCAAGGAATACAGCCACAACATCACAGCCGTGGTCACGGTGGCAGACGATGGCGGCTCATCGGGCCAGTTGCGGCGGCAATTGGGAATTTTGCCCCCGGGAGACATTCGCAACTGCCTGGCTGCGCTCTCCAACGATGAAGCCCTGCTCACCCAGCTTTTTCAATATCGTTTCAGCGAAGAGGCCGGCATTGGCAGCGGGCACTCCTTTGGCAACCTTTTCATTTATGCCCTTAGCGAATTGACCGGCAGCTTTGAAGAGGCGGTCGCCGAATCGGGACGGGTGTTGGCCGTGCATGGCGAGGTGCTCCCGTCCACCCTGCACGATGTGCGCCTGGTGGCGGATGTGCAGATCCCACACCTGCCCAATGAGGTACGCGTGCTCGGGGAGAGCAGTATCCCTTCCATGCCGGGTCGTGTGCGCCGGGTTTGGCTGGAGCCCAACACCCCGCCCGCCTTCCCGCCGGTCATCCAGTCCATCCTGTCAGCAGATATGATCGTGATTGGGCCGGGCAGTTTGTACACCAGCATCCTGCCGGACCTGCTCGTCCCAGACCTGGCGCATGCCATTCGCGCCAGCCGCGCTTACCGGGTGTATGTGTGTAATGTCGCCACCCAACGCGGCGAAACCAGCGCCTACACGGTCAGTGATCATGTGCGCGCCATCGAAGATCACGTGGGGCGCGACCTGATCGATGTGGTCGTGTGCAACCGCCGGTTCGACCTGCCCCTGCCCGCCGATGTGGACTGGGTGCGCCTGGATGACGGGGTGGACAACATCTCGCTCTATGCCGCCGATCTGATTGATGCGCATCATCCCTGGCGGCACGATGCGCAAAAGCTGGCCCGGGTCCTGATGGATTTGTACATGGAACGTACTGGCCCCATGGAACAACGCGCTTGAAGCCCACCAATGGCGCACTCTGTGCTATAAATTAAGATGTTTGCCCACGCTCGAAAGGGCGTGATAAAATCGGTTATATGTGATAAAATTCACAAATCAAACAAACCTGAGGAGGTTTATCATGACAGTCAAAGTTGGTATTAACGGTTTCGGACGTATTGGCCGCCAGGTGCTCAAAGCCATTCGCGACTTGTACCCCGAAGAGCTGGAAGTCGTTGCCTTCAACGATATTGGCGACATGAAGACCATGGCGCACCTGTTGAAATACGACTCGAACTACGGGCGCTTTGATGGTGAGATCGAGGCTTCGGAAGAGGGCCTGACCATCGACGGAAAGTTCGTCAAGGCATTCAAGGAAACCGACCCTGCCAATATCCCGTGGAGCAGCCTGGGTATCGACATCGTGGTCGAATCCACCGGCATCTTCACCGTGAAAAGCGATGGCGTGAACAAGAAGGGCAAGACCGTGCGCGGCGCTGAGAACCACATCACCAAGGGCGGCGCCAAAAAGGTCATCATCTCGGCCCCCGCCGAAGGCGAAGACCTGACCGTTGTGCTGGGCGTCAATGAGGAAATGTACGACCCGGCCAAGCACCACGTGGTTTCCAATGCTTCCTGCACCACCAACTGCCTGGCCCCGGCCGCCAAGGTGGTGCACGATAACCTGAAGATCAAACGCGCGTTCATGACCACCATTCACGCGTACACCAACGATCAGAAGATCCTCGACCTGCCGCACAGCGACCTGCGCCGCGCCCGCGCCGCCGCCATGAGCATCATCCCCACCACCACCGGCGCCGCCAAGGCCATCAAGCTGGTCATCCCCGACCTGGCTGGCAAGTTCGATGGCTACGCCCTGCGCGTGCCTACCAGCACCGTTTCGGTTGTGGACTTCACCGCCGAAGTGGAGAAGGAAACCACCACCGAGGAACTGCGCCAGCTCTTCCGCGATGCCGCCAAGCAGCCGCGCTTCAAGGGCGTGTTGCAGGCTGTGGATGAACCGCTGGTCTCCATCGATTACAAGGGCGACCCCCACAGCTCCAGCGTGGATCTGCCCTTTACCAGCGCGCTCGGCAAAGACAAGAGCAACTTCATCAAGGTCGTCACCTGGTACGACAACGAATGGGGTTACTCATGCCGCACCGCCGACCTGGCCGTCTTGATGGCAAGAAGCCTGTAAAATTTCTCCGGTTTCAGTTATCCCGTTGACCCGTTTTGTGACGGGAAGACGGGATAACCGTGTAACAGAACAACGGAGTGAAACATGAACAAGAAAACCGTAAAAGATATCGATCTCAAGGGCAAGCGCGTCTTCATGCGCGTCGATTTCAACGTGCCCATGGCCGAAGGCAAAGTGACCGATGACAAGCGCATCAAAGCGGCCTTGCCGACCATCAAATATGTGCTGGAACAGGGCGCTTCGGTAATGCTGGCCAGCCACCTGGGCCGCCCCAAGGGCGGACCTGATTCCGAGTTCAGCCTCAAAGCCGCCGCGGAAGTGCTGGCGGGCCACCTGGGCAAGCCGGTGGCCATGGCCCCCGACTGCATTGGCCCGGAAGTGGAGGCCATGACCCAAGCCCTCAAACCGGGTGATGTACTCATGCTTGAGAACACACGCTTCCATAAGGGTGAGGAAAAGAACGACCTCGACTTGGCCAGGCAGATGGCCGCGCTGGCCGATGTGTACGTCAACGACGCGTTCGGCTCGGCGCACCGCGCCCACGCATCCACCGAAGGGATTGCGCGCTTCCTCCCGGCTGTGTCCGGCTTTTTGATGGAACAGGAACTGGAATACCTCGGCCGCGCTGTGGCCAACCCCGAACATCCCTACATCGCCATCTTGGGCGGGGCCAAGATCAGCGACAAGATTCTGGTTGTCGAAACCCTGGCCGCTAAATGCGACAAACTCATCATCGGCGGCGGCATGGCCAACACCTTCCTCGCGGCCAAGGGCGTGAACATGCAAGACAGCCTGGTGGAGGCCGAATCGCTGGAAACGGCCAAGGCCCTGCTCGCCAAGCTGGGCGGCAAGCTTGTCCTGCCTGTGGATGCCGTTGTGGCTGACAAGTTCGACGCAGAAGCCAACAGCCAGGTGGTGGACGTGAACGCCATTCCGGCTGGCTGGCGCATGCTGGATGTGGGACCCAAAACGCTCGACCTGTACAAGCAAACCCTCAGCGGCGCGAAACTGGTCGTGTGGAACGGGCCCGTGGGCGTGTTCGAGTTTCCCAAGTTTGCCGAAGGCACCTTTGGGTTGGCCAAACTGCTGGCCGAGAGCGGCGCGACCACCGTCATTGGCGGCGGCGACAGCGCCAGCGCGGTGAAGAAGGCCGGCGTCGCCAAGCAGATGACGCACGTTTCGACGGGCGGCGGCGCGAGCCTGGAGTTCCTGGAAGGCAAGGAACTGCCTGGCGTGGCTGCGCTCAACGACAAGTAAACGCTCCGTAGGCACGGAAATCGCTCCGACTGGTCTGGTACAATCAGGCCAGTCGGATTTTTTGAGAGGCGTGGAGGAAGTATGCGCAAACCGCTCGTAGCAGGCAACTGGAAGATGAACAAAACCGTCGAAGAGGCCCGCGCGCTGGTCTTCGATATGAGTCTCAAACTGCGCAAGATCGCAGGCGTGGAAAAGGTGCTGTGTCCGCCGTTCACCGCGCTGGTGGCTGGTCATTCGCTGCTGACCGGCACAGAGATCGGTCTGGGAGCGCAGAACATGCACTGGGAAGACAAGGGTGCGTTCACTGGTGAGATCGCCCCCGGCATGGTGAAGGAATTTTGCCAGTACATTATCATCGGGCATTCCGAGCGCCGCACCTATTTTGGCGAAACCGATGAGACGGTAAACAAAAAGGTTCTGGCTGCCCAAAAACACGGGCTGACGCCGATCGTGTGTGTGGGCGAAACCCTGGCCGAAAACGAATCTGGCCTTACCGCCGAGGTGGTGCGCCGCCAGGTGCTGGAAGGATTAAAGGGACTGGATGCCGCGTTTGTGCCGCAAGTGGTGATTGCTTACGAGCCGGTGTGGGCCATTGGCACCGGGCGCGCCTCTTCCGGCGAAAATGCGAATGCCGTTCATAAGGATGTCATCCGCCCGGCGTTTGCGGCGCTTTATGGCGAGGCGGCGGCCCAGGGTGTGCGCATCCTGTATGGCGGATCGGTGACCAGCGCCAACGCGGCCGAGTTCTTTGCCCAGCCCGATATCGACGGCGCGTTGGTGGGCGGCGCCAGCCTGAAGATTGAGGAGTTTGTGCCCATTACCCAGGCGGCAGCAAAGTAGCCCGGTGCGACCGTTGAAACAAGCCGCCGCGTCTGCTGGCATGGGTTTGCCCCCTTTCGGGGGGTGGGGCGGCGGCTTATGTATGCTTTGCACGACCCGCTTATGCCAAACTGGTTCACCGCTTTCGATGGATTGATCTGGCTGGTGTTCATGCTGCTGCCACTCTATGGGTTGCAGCGTGTGTTGCACCGCGAGATCCAGGCGGTTTTTCTAATTACCACCCGCAGTGAGCGGGTGACGACTTTCCTGTTTGCGTTGGTTTTTCTGCCCGGGGTCTTCCTGCACGAATTGAGCCATTTTGTTATGGCGCGTCTGTTGCGGGTGCGCACCGGGCGTTTTTCATTGCTGCCACAAATGCTACCCAATGGACGCCTTCGCCTTGGGTATGTCGAAACGATGCAAAGCGATGTTTTACGCGATTCATTGATTGGTGCAGCGCCTTTACTGGCCGGGGGGGTGTTCGTAGCCTGGGCAGCGACAGGCCCGATGCAACTGCTGCCTTTGTGGGATGTACTGCGTAATGGTCAGTGGGATTTGGTCTGGCTGGGTTTAACCATTCTGCCGGGGCTGCCCGATTTTTGGCTATGGTTTTACCTCACTTTTGCAGTCAGCAGCACCATGCTGCCCTCTGAATCAGACCGGCATGCCTGGCTGCCGCTTGCCCTGTGGGTGAGTGTATTGCTGGGATTGGCGCTGCTTTCGGGTATTGGGCCGTGGATGTTGGAGTACCTGGCCCCGTTGTTGAACACCTTCCTGCGTTCCGTGGCGCTTTTGTTTGGGATTAGCGCCATTGTGCATGCCACATTGGCGCTGCCGGTTTCACTGGCGCATCGCCTGCTGACGCGCATCACCGGGCTGGATGTGAGATGAAAAACGGGCTCCCGGTTTCGAGAGCCCGTTTGCGTTTTACTTTACCCGGTGCCAAACTGCCGGTCACCTGCGTCGCCCAGCCCTGGCACAATGTACCCCTTTTCATTCAGGTGATCATCGATGGCCGCCAGGTAGATGTCTACATCAGGATGCGTTTTTTGCATGGCGGCGATCCCTTCTGGCGCGCCAATGAGCCCCACAAACTTGATCTTTTTGACGCCCCAGCGTTTGAGCACGTCTACCGTGGCCGTGGCTGAGCCGCCGGTGGCCAGCATGGGGTCGAGGATCAGGCACACAGAAACGGTCGGTTCGATGGGCAGCTTGTTGTAATACTCCACGGGTTTCAGGGTGTGCTCATCGCGGTAAAGCCCAATATGCCAGACTTCAGCGCTGGGCATCAACTCCCAAATCCCTTCCACCATACCCAGTCCGGCCCGAAGTATGGGCACCAGTCCAATCTTCTCGCGCAATTCTGCGCCAATTACTTTTGCCAGTGGGGTTTCCAATTCACGCGGGGTGGTGGTCAGATCCAATGTAGCTTCATAAGCCAGCAGGGCGGCAATCTCGCGCACCAGCTCGCGAAATTTTTTGGGGTCTGTGTTCTTGTCGCGCAGTCGGCTTAGTTTGTGCGCAACCAGTGGGTGCCGGGACGCATATATATTGGACATTGCTCTCTCCTCAAAAAAGGTTACTTTATTATAGTCTTAAGGTGATATTTGTCGGGTGACTTTGCGGGATGCATTCGGTAAACTGAAATTGGAGGCGCGTATGCAACTGACCGGATTACATCTCTTGCTCACGTATCGGTGCGTTTACGAATGCGACCATTGCTTTGTATGGGGCGGCCCCAAGCCCAATGCAGTCATGACGGTCGAGCAGGTTCGGTCCATCTTGCGCCAGGCATACGACCTCAACACCGTCGAGTGGGTTTATTTCGAAGGCGGCGAATCTTTCCTTTATTACCCGGTTCTTGTTCGCGCAGTCCAACTGGCTACCAGCATGGGTTTCAGGGTGGGCATTGTCACCAATGCGTTTTGGGCCAATTCCGTCGATGACGCGCTCATTTGGCTAAAACCATTTTCAGAAATGGTGGAAGATCTGTCGCTTAGCAGCGATGTGTATCATGGCGATGACACCAGCGTGCGCCATGCCATGAATGCCGCTTCACAACTGCGCATTCCCGTCCGGGTGCTCAGCGTTGCGCCACCCGCAGCCGGTAAAACCGTTACACCAACGGCAAACCTCACTGAAGACACCCTGCCGGTCATGTTCCGCGGGCGGGCTGCCGTGACCCTGGCCCCTGCAGCCCCCCAGCAACCCTGCGGCTTGTTCACCGCTTGTGAAAATGAAAACCTGCGCGATCCCGGGCGTGTTCATGTGGACCCGCTGGGTTACGTGCACATTTGCCAGGGCTTGACCATGGGCAACCTGTTCCAGATTCCCCTCAAAGAGATGATCGATATGTACATTCCGGAACGGCATCCCATTGTTGGCGCGTTGCTCAAAGGCGGGCCGCTGGCACTGGCGCGGGTGTATGGCATCGAAACAGCCGATCAGTATGCCGATGCCTGCCACATGTGCTACAAAGTCCGCTGGGCGTTACGCAAAGACTTCCCAAAAATTCTTGCGCCAGATCAAATGTACGGGGCCTGAAAAAATTCTGTTACGATTTGGGCTCTTTACTCGCCCTGCGGTTTGGTGGTTGAAGCATTTTCGGTCAGAAATTAATGTAAAAAGCAGGAAACTCACACCCTCCGCAATGAAGTATAGTGACAGGAGCAAAGTATGGAATATCGTCAATTGGGCAGGTCCGGTTTGCGTGTATCAGTAATTGGATTGGGGACAAACCGCTTCGGTTCGGAGTTTGTATCACAGGTGGATGTGAACAATATGATGGATACCGCGCTCGACCTGGGTATCAATTTCATTGACACCGCCGATGTGTACACCGGCGGGCAGTCTGAGGTGACACTTGGCAACGCGCTCAAAGGGCGTTGGCACAAGTTCGTGTTGGCCACCAAAGTTTTTTTCGCGATGGGCGATGGACCCAATGACAAGGGCGCGTCACGCTATCACATTATGAATGGCGTCGAGGCCAGCCTGGCGCGCCTGCAAAGCGATCACATTGACTTGTATTACCTGCACCGCTGGGATGAAGACACGCCCATCGAGGAGAGTCTGCGCGCGCTCGATGATCTGATCCGCGCCGGCAAGGTACGCTATATCGGCGCGTCGAACTACGCGTCCTGGCAGTTGGCCAAAGCCAACCTGCTGGCCGAAGTGCGCAGTTGGACCTGTTTTGCGGCCTTACAGTCGCATTATCACTTATTGGAACGCGGTGTGGAAAAAGAAGTGCTGCCCTATTGCGCATCGCATGGCGTGGGTTTTGTGCCCTATTTTCCGCTGGCAGGCGGTTTTCTCACGGGCAAGTACAAACGCGGCGCGCCCGCTCCGGCCGGGTCGCGCGGCGAGAGCAGCACTTATGTGCAGGAATACATGACCGATGCCAATTACGACAAGGCAGAAAACCTGGCCGCCTGGGCGCAGGCGCAGGATCACACCCTGGCCGAGTTGGCCGAAGCCTGGCTACTGGCGCAGCCTGCGGTTTGTTCGGTGATATCGGGCGCCACCAGGGTGGCGCATATTTTGGACAATGCCAGGGCGGCCCAATGGCGCTTAAGCGCGGAGGATGTCGCGGCGGTCAATGCAATTCTGTCCGGCTGATTGAGTGTGGAGATACTGGTGCACTACAACGATTTCGTCAAGTTCTTCCTGCGTACACCCTTGCACGGGCTGTTCAGCAAAAGCACCCTGCTTATCACGCTCACCGGTCGCAAGAGCGGGCGACAAACCACCACGCCGGTTTCCTATTATGCCAGCGATTCCAAGATCCTGTGGGTGGTCTCGGCGCGCAACCGCACATGGTGGCGCAACGCCCTGGGCGGCGCACCGGTGATGCTGCGCTTGCGCGGCACGGACATGCCCGCCCGCGCTGAAGCCATCCTCGAAGAGGAACAGGTGGCTGTCCAGTTGCGAGACTATTTGGGGCGTTTTCCGGCGATGGCGCGTTATTTTGATATTCACCGCAACACGGATGGTACGCTCGCCGAAGCGGACGTTGCCCGCGAAGCATCCAGGCGGTTGTTCGTCAAAATTGAAATTTGAGTTTTGTCGTTACACCATGGTGGGCAAGGATTTTTGAAAAACTTGTAACTGCTTTCCAAACCGTGTTATCGGTGTGGCATTGAAAGTGCTTCTACGGTCAAAACGTGCCAATCAATCGCTGAACACCACGCTAACCACCTCGCGCGCGCGGGCCGTGAACTGCACGGCGCCATCTGGCCCGCACTTGAGCGCAGAAAGTTTTCCCTCGGCCAGGTTGGCCAGCTCCGCTTTTTTGAAGGCGCGCCACGGTTTAAGCGTCACCTCCACCCCCCGCTCGCCAATGTTATAGCCCCTGAACAACAACCCGCGCCCATCGTCGGTCTCTTTGATGGCGCTGGTCACGAAGCTGGCTGGCATCCCGCCGAAAAATCCGCCGCTGGCCGGCAGCCACCCTTCGTGCAGGGTGGCATTTTCAGCGCGGAGGGGCGCTTCGAAGGCGTAGGCCTGCTGGCAGGCGCCCAGGTAGTTGGCCGTGTGCGGGATGATGGCATACTGGAAGTCCCACTTGCTGCGCACCTGGGCGGCGGGGGTGGCTTCGGCAGGACCTGCGTGGCCGCGGCGGGCGCTGAAATCGTCACGCGAGAGCCAGCCCACGCTGCGCAGCAAGGTAAGCGCGATCTCGGCCTTGCCGGCCGCGTTGGCCAGCACTTCCACCTCCGGCAGTCCGCGGTTGGCTACCATCAGCCCCAGCACGCCGTCGTTCACGTCCACAAAGGCGCGTTGCGGCGCTTCGGGGCGCGGCTCTTCGGCCCAACTGGCGTCAAACACCGGCAGGCCAACCGGGCGGTTGACCACCTCGAAATGCCCATCAAAATCGGCGCTCTTGACGTTGAACGGGGTCGGGAAGTGCACGCGCAGGCGATGGTCGCTGGCGGTGTTGTCCACGCTGGTCTCCACATCCACACGCGGCACGCCGGGCGTGAGCGACACGCGGCTGACGATGGTGAGGGTTGTGGTCTGTTCGCTGCGGGCGGCGCGCTCGGGGCTGAGGGTGGTGGGCGCCTCGAGTTCGAAGGTCAGTTCCAGGGCGGGTTGCACCGGGCGGCGGAATATTTTCAGGCTGGTGAGGCGCGCGGTCACCAGTTTGTCGGCCGGGGGCGGGCAATAGTTATACTCATCCCCGCAATCGCCGCCATCCACAAACAGGTTCAGGCCGCGGTACACGGCCAGGTTCAGCCGGTCGCGAACGGTCAGCGCGCCGGTTTTTTCGTCCGCCTCTACGATAAAGAATTCATTTTCGATGCGAAAAGGCGGCTTGAGTTCGTCGCCGGGGGCCAGGCGGGCCAGCAGGTTTTGTCCGAAAGGCGTTTGCGCCAGGCGCATGGCCAGCGGGATGAGCGGGCGTGTGATGGGGTTGATGGAGGCGGGCGCCGGAGCCGCTGCGCTGCCACCCGAATCCGGTTTTTGCCGTACCCAAAAAGTGCGCCACCCGTGGGCGGGGATTGAGGGCGCGGCGAACAGCACCTGCGCCAAAGCGCCGGTGAAGGCGCGCACGTGAAAATGCTCGACAGCGGGGTCTTCGGTGAGGCGCTCGATCTGACCCAGTCCGGCCTGCCACTCTGGCAGGTTGGGTTCGCCGTGTTCGTCGAGCGTGGCGTGGATGAGCACCATCTTGTCGAGCTGTTCCACCTTGATGCGCTTGATGACCATGCCAGAGACGCGCCCATCGTTAATGGCGCCAAAGGCGTCGAAGAGTGCGCGCTTGTCGAGCGTCATGTTGACCAGTTCGCGCCGCCCGGTGCCGGTGACCTGGTGCGGCAGCACGTTGTGGGCCTCATCCAAAATCTCGAAATCTTCCACAGCCTCCGGCAGCTCCAGTTCGGCCACTACCCGGTCGGTGCGCGGCACGCTGGTGGGGTTGAAGACCACCACGGCGTTCAGGAAGCCTTCACCAGGAGGTTGGGTGTCGAGTGTGGCGGCAATGGCGGCCAGCCCCTGGCGGGTGAGTTCCGTGCCGATCTGGTCCACCTGGTCGAAGCGCGGGCGCATCTCTTCGTGCACCTGGTCGATGGAGCAGCCGCAGATGGAGTCGTGTGGGTGGTTTTCCATGAGCAGCCGCCAGGCCTGGCGCAGCAGCGGGGCGGGGTTGGCGATGCGGTTGGCCGGGGCGGCCAGGCTGGGTTGGTCGCGCAGCACCCACTCGGCTACGGCGCAGGCGGGTTCGGCCCATTTTTCCAGCAGGGTTTGGCTGGCGTGGTTGCGCTGCTTGATCCACATGCGGGTGGAGAGCACGCCCGGCAGCAGGTGCGAGCGCCTGGACGAGCGCAGCTCGCCTTCCACTACCGGCAGGATGGTGTTGGCGGCGTTGAACTTTTTTTGCAGCGATTTCAGGTAGGCCGGCAGGGTGGAATGGATGACTTTCTTATTTTTGAGCGTCTTGTTGGTGTGGGCAATGGCGGCCGGGGTGGCGGGGGGCGGCGCCATGTGGTCGGTGCCGAACATGATGAGCAGGTCGTCGGCAAAGGATAGCGGGGCCAGCGAGTTGCCCTGGGTTTCGATAGCTTGCGCAAACTGGGCCGGGTCATTGGCGGGCAGGCTGGCGCCGTTGCTGTAGCTGTCACGCAGGTAGAGCATGAGCACCTGCGATCCATCCGGCGCCTGCCACCAGAACTCTGTGGGCTGGTCATCGAGCCCGCGCCACAGGCAGGCGGCCGTGATGCCAAACCCGCGCAGGATCTGCGGCATTTGCCCGATGTGCCCGAACGAGTCGGGCATATAGCCAATTGTCATTTTCGGGCCAAATTTGCGGGCCGTCCGGTCGCCTTCCAGCAGGTTGCGGATGTGCGCCTCGGGGCTGACGAGGAACATATCGGGCAGGATGTGCCACGGGCCGATCACCAGTCGCCCTTTTTGTACGTGATCGCGGAGGGTCTCGAATTTTTCTGGGCGCATGTGCAGGTAGTCATCCAGCACAATGGTCTGGCCATCGAGCATGAAGTATTTGAAGTTTTTGTCTTTTTCGAGGATGTCGAGCAGTCCATCGATCAGGTGGACCAGTTTGAGACGAAACTGCTGAAAGGTGAGGTACCATTCGCGGTCCCAGTGGGTGTGCGAGATGACGTGCAGGGTTTTGGTCATGGCTGCTCCGGGGCGAGTTGGGATAGGATGTCGTGCCAGTGGTTAAATAATAGCAGATGTCCTTCGTTTTCGATGAAGTTCTCGCGGCAGTTGGGGATGTTGCTGACGATGTAGCGCCCCATTTGCGGGGTGGCATCCACATCCTGGAGCCCGTGCCATACAAAGAGCGGCACGCGGATCTCCCCAAGCCGGAAGCCCCACGGGCGGCGCAGCACGGCCAGGTCTGTGGGTTCGCCCTCACCCCCATCTCCTCTCCCCGCAATGGGAGAGGAGGGCGGGTCGGGGAAGAGCAGTTCGGGGTGTGCGCCCGCTTTGCCGTAAAAGGATTGCATGGCCAGCCGCCGGGGTCGCCGTATTCGGCGTAGGCGAGGTTTCGCGAATCGGGCAGGGTGATCAATAATGTCATGGGTTTACAGCCGAACCCGCTCATCGGTCAGCGCGCGGGCTTCTTCCATGGCTGCCGGGCGAATGTTGACCCCGAAGCGATTATGCAGCGGTGAAAGGCGCGCCCCGAGCGAAGAAGCCCGCCATATCAGCCACGCCAACGGGCGGGCGAACCCAGACAGGCTCACTGCCTGCTCAAATTCGCCCAGCGTCCCATCGTCCCAACCCCCGGCCAGCCCGTAGAGGAACATGAACAGCGGGAAGCTTGGCAGGATGCCGATGAAAAAGATGAGGATGCTGGTGATTTCGTCATCACGCCAGATGAGGTCATTGAGCGCATCCAGGATCATAAAGTGCGCTGAAGCCGCCAGCAGGGGCGCAACCAAAGACTGCCAGAAATAATAACGCTGCGGAAAGCAAAACTTGTTGTTGATGAAGTAGGCCGCAATGCCTTTGCTGCCCAGCCCGATGAAGTAGGCAATGATCAACCCCATCACCTGAAAGCGTTCCAACAAAACCCAGGCGATGATCACGCGCACCACCTGTTCGCTGAACACCAGCAGCGACTTGATGTATGGGCGGTTTGCGCCTAACTGCACCTGGTCACTCACCCACGAAGGGAACTGGATGGCCCCCCACAGCGCCAGCGGCACGATGTAAACAGCGGCCCGTTCGAACTCTGCGCCGGTCGAGCCGAGAATAAACCTGGGTCCCACGGCCAGCAGAACCGCCCCCAAAAATGCACTGGTCGTGCCTCCCCATTTGTACATCATCACGCTGTAATACTGCGCCAGCAGCCGCTTCCCGCTCGAAACCGCCTCCGAGATGGCCGCCATGGTCCCCTCGAACAAGATCGCCACGATGTTAAAAGCAAAAACGAAGTTTTGGGCCATCATCCAGTTGCCCCAGATCTCGGCATAGTTGACCAGCCGCGCCTGGGTAATGGCAATTTCTGCCGCCTGCCCCGCGGCCCAGGCCATCGATCCGAGCATCTCGAACACACCAAAGCGGAAACTGGTTCGGATCGTCTCCCAATCGAAATGCGCCATGAACAGGATGACGGCCTTGTACCCCAACCGGCGGTACAGGAACCAACCCAGCGCCAACACCAAAAACTCGGAAATGTACGCCGCAATGCCCATGCCAATCACGCCCCCGTTCGGGCCACCAAAAATGGGGTTTTGCACGCCCCAACGGTACATGACTGTCACCACCACCGGCTGCACCACCAACGGGAACATCGTCCAGGCCAGGTCGAGCAGGCGCGAGTAGTCTTGCCTTTGCAAGCCGGTCAGCGCATGCCGGAACACCTGGTAAAAGCCCGGCACCTGGATGAGCGCATGCACGATCACGCTCCAGGTGTAAAGCGCAAAAGCTGTTTGCGGGGCATAGGTGGCCGTGAGCGCGATCACCAGGGCCACCTGCACCACACCAGAGATGGACTGCCACCAAACGAAATACTGCCCAAACTTGATGCCGCGCCGCGGGTCGCTGACGCGGTATTCGCTCATATACTTGATGAACGCAATCGAGGTACCCATGTCGAAGAACGTCCACATCAGGTTGAAGAACTGGGTCACGCGCCCCCAGATCCCCAGGGCCTGCGCTGAAGGCAAAATGTAAGTCGGCAGGATCAGGTTTTGGTAAATGATGAGCGGGATGAAGAGGATGATGCCCAGGCTGAGCGCCACCAGGAATCCGCTCAGCGGGCGATGGAAGCCCACCTGCTCCCAATCGGTGGATTCTTCGCGCACTGCGAACTGCTCGCGGTCTGCGACAAGGGAATCCAACGCCTCGGGGTGAGCCAGGCTGTAGCGCCGTACCAGCACAAAGATGCCAATGGTGAGGACAAGCAACCCCAGCACGCCGCCGACGATCAGGTTGCGCTCCAGGTTGTGTGGCACTGGCGATGCGGGGTAATCGGCAAAGGAGAGCGGTTGGGCATTTCCCGCGCGCATGACGGCGTGGTAAATGAAGTAGTTGAAGTAGGCCCACTCCTGAACTTGCGGGTTGAAATTGCCGAGGAATGCGTTAAAAACGAACACCCGTGCCCTGGCTTGCCACAGAATCCAGTCGCCAGATTCGTAGGCCGCTGCCAGCGGCCGCACCGATGCAATGGGCGTTCGCATCGAAAAGCGCTCACGCACCTGGGGGGCGCTGTTCCACACAACCTGGCTCACCAATGGGTCAGAATTATCGATGCCGTTGAGCGCCACAGGGTCATCGGCGCGGGTGAGTTCGAGCGGTACACCCAGCAGGGTGCTCACCTGCTCGGTGGTCAGGTCGGGGCCCAGTATGAGCAGTAATCCCACCTGCGATTCGCGCAGCCGTCGGGTGACCGCTTCATTAGGCGGAATGACGCCATCGAACACAAAGACATCTGCCAGGTTCGGGTCATCCACAAAGGCGAAGGTGCCTGCCGGGGCCAGGGTTAGGGCGGTATGAACGGCGCCCTGGTCGCCAGCGAAAAACACAAGGATCGGGTTTGCCGCCCGGGTGGGTGTGACCAACGCCAGGCAGATGATGAGTCCAAGGAGGAGCGGGGTCAGTTTTCGCATGCAGTGCCCTGGAGCGGGTGGGGTGAAAAGTTTTCAGCCGCCTTGCATTTGCAGTAAAAAAATGAAACCTACAAATGAGGCACAGCTCAAAATGCAAACAGCGGCTAAAAGCACCAGACAGCCGGGCACGATGCGCTTAAGGACGGACCACCAGGTGTAAGTGTTGAGCGCGCCCGCCGCGATGGGCTGGGCCTTGCGTAACATGTCCGCAACCTGTTCCTCGCTCGATTTCTGGGGCGGCGCGGGGCGCGGGTTGTACTCGGCGTCAAGGGTGTCCACGGCGTCTTTGGCTTCCTTCAGCCCCACGCCCATGCCTTCGCGGTATAGCCGCACCGCCTCGATCTTGTTGCCGCCCGCCAGCGCATTGCGCACGCGGGCCAGCACGCCCGCGCTATCGACCTTGGGAATGAAACTCGCGGGCACGGTCACCGAGACGCCGCAAAAGCCGCAGGCGGTGCGTTTCTCGCCCGGGTTCGGCTCAACGGGACCGCCGCACGCCGGGCAGGGGAAAGAGTTCTCAGCCATCAAACCTCCAGGTTATCTACAGAGTACTGCGTAAATATCTAAAGTGGAAATGCTGTTTTCACCTTGCTTTTCGCATAAAAAGGTTTCTCTATCGGACAAAATGACCGAACGATAATTTTTCGCTTTTACTTGTCATTTCGAGCCGCGTAGCGGGGAGAAATCTTGCGCACATGAGGGAAGATTTCTCGCTGTCGCTCGAAATGACAAACTATCACGAAATTTGTCCGGTAGAGAAAAAAGGTTTAGATATTTATGCAAGAAGCAGTATTTGTCATAGATGAACACAGATTGACACAGATGGTTTTGTCCATCCGGGTTTATCTGCGGCTTTTTTGTGAACTAAACCAGAGGTTCCATATACACTCCTTTATATTGCTATAAAGCATACAGGCAAAACCCGCGCGGGACAAGTGACGAAAGTAAGTTTGGGTATAATTGAACCCATGACCGAAAAACCCGGCCGCCCCGTTGACCCCGAATCCAAACCCGATGACCGCGTAGACCACGCCCTGCGCCCGCAAAAACTGACCGAGTTGATTGGGCAGGAGCAGGTCAAGGAAAACCTTGCCATCCTCATTGCGGCGGCGCGCCAGCGCGGCGAGGCGTTGGATCATGTCTTGTTCTACGGCCCGCCGGGGCTGGGCAAGACCACCCTGGCGCACGTTTTGGCCAACGAGATGGATGTGAACATCAAGGTCACGTCTGGCCCGGCCATCGAGCGTGCCGGTGACCTGGCGGCCATCCTCACCAACCTGCGCGCGGGCGACGTCCTGTTCATTGATGAGATCCACCGCCTCGGCCGCGCCGTGGAGGAAGTGCTCTACCCCGCCATGGAAGACTTCGCGCTCGACATCGTCATTGGCAAAGGACCCTCGGCGCGTTCCATCCGGCTCAAGTTGCCGCGTTTTACTGTCATTGGCGCCACCACCCGTTTGGCCTTGGTCACGGCCCCGCTGCGGGCGCGCTTTGGCGCGGTCTATCGCCTCGATTACTACAGCCAGCCCGCCATGGAGGATATTGTCCGCCGCGCCGCTGGCAAGTTGAACGTGACCGCCCAGACCAAGGGCGTGTCTGAAGTGGCCCGCCGCGCGCGCGGCACGCCCCGCATTGCGCTGCGCCTGCTACGCCGGGTGCGCGACTACGCCCAGGTGCGCGGAGACGGCACGCTCACACAGCCGATTGCGGCCAGCGCGCTAGACCTGTTGCAGGTGGACCCGCTTGGGCTGGATGATGTTGACCGCCGCGTGCTTAAGACCATCATCGAAAAATACAACGGCGGGCCGGTGGGTCTGAACACCATTGCCGCCGCCATCAGTGAAGAATCGGACACCATTATGGATGTGGTCGAGCCGTACCTGCTCCAGCTTGGGTTTCTCGACCGCACCCCGCAGGGGCGCGTGGCCACCCGCGCCGCCTACGCCCATTTGGGTTTCGTTTACCCTGAAAACGGCGAGCAGCCGAGGCTTTTGTAAACGTTGACCTGTTCACCGGTTTACTCGTTTACCCGTTGCAAGCATAGATTTGTTCAATTGGTGAACGGGCAAACGGCTTACCTGGATAACGGAATAACGGATCTATGCGCGAATTTCCATTTGATGCTGGTACAGTTACGCTCAACATCGCCGAAGGCCCGCAGGATGGGACTTTATTGGTTCTGCTACATGGCTTTACCAACCGCTGGCAAACCCTGCTGTCCATCATCACGCCACTCAGCGCGAAGTACCGCATCCTCACCTACGATCATCGCGGGCACGGCAAGTCTGGGCGGGTGACAGGAGGGTACACCGCCGCCGGTTTTTATGAAGACCTTGTGGCCGTGGCGGATCGTTTTGTGGATGCGCCCGCCATTTTCTTTGGGCACTCAATGGGCGGGGCAATTGCCCTGCAATTGGCGGCAGCCCACCCCGAAAAAGTGCGCGCGGTCATTGCGGGCGACGCCTCGTTGCACACGCCTACGCATATCACCGTAATGAACGGCCGCCATAATACCAAACTGTTTGGGCTGCGGCGGCGCATGGCCGGTCACACGGTGGATGATTTGTTGCGGCGCGGGCTGCCGCTGGAAACGGCGGAAGACCTCAGTCAGTTGGACCCTGCGGTAATGGATTATCACGCTGAGGGGCGCGTGGAAGAATTTTTCGCCGGTGTCCCCAGCGTGGATGTGACTCACATCCGCTGCCCGCACCTGATCGTGCAGGCGGACCCATCCAGGGGCGGCCTGCTGCAAGATGACGAAGTGACCCATGCCCTGAGCGCCCGCCCTGACCTGAACGTTTTGCGCCTCGACACCGCCCACGACCTGGAGCTGGCGCAGGGCGAACGCTCGCCGCTTTTTTTCCACCTGAATCGCTGGCTGCAATCTATACCCTGACCACCAACCACCAACTATCTTCATGAAAACCTCTGACTTCGATTATCATCTGCCCGAATCGTCCATTGCCCAGACCCCGGCCGAGCCGCGTGATTCTTCGCGCCTGCTGGTCTTGAACCGTGCCACCGGCGCAGTGGAACACCGCATCTTCCGCGAGATCAGCGATTACCTGCGCCCCGGCGACCTGCTGGTGATTAATCAGACGCGCGTGATTCCTGCTCGGCTGGCGGCGCATAAAGATACCGGCGGCAAAGTGGAGTTGCTGCTGCTGCGCCGCGAAGACGATGTGACCTGGGAATGTTTGGTGGGGGGCAAGGGCATGAAAGCCGGGCGGCGCGTGACGCTTGCCGACGGATTGAGCGGCGAGATTGTTGAGGCGCTGGACGGCTCGCGCCGCCGCGTGCGCTTCGATGAGCCGGTTGAGTCGCACCTGCCCAAAGATGGCGTCATGCCGCTGCCGCCTTATATCCACAAAAAGCTCAAGGACCCCGAGCGCTACCAGACCGTGTACGCCAAAACCCCCGGCTCTGCGGCCGCGCCCACGGCCGGGCTACACTTCACCCCGCGTCTCATGGATGAACTCGAAGCCAAAGGCATCCGCTTTGCCGAAGTGACCCTGCACGTCGGGCTGGATACGTTCGCCCCGGTTACCGAAGATAACCCTACCGAACACAAGATTCACACCGAGTGGTGCGAACTCACGGATGAAACCGCCCGCCTGATCAACGAGACCAAGGCGGCGGGTAGGCGCGTAGTTGGTGTGGGCACCACCAGCGTGCGCACGCTGGAGAGCGCGGCTGACGGCCTGGGGGGCGTGCATCCCATCTCCGGTCCCACCTCCATTTACATTTTGCCGGGCTATGACTATAAAGCGGTGGACGCCATCATCACCAATTTCCATTTGCCAAAATCCACGCTCATCATGATGATCAGCGCCTTTGCCGGGCGCGAGACGGTGCTGCGCACGTACGAAACCGCCGTGCGCGAAGGCTATCGCTTCTTCTCGTTTGGCGACGCCATGTTGATTTTTTAGGCGCCACCGTTTTGGGTGGGGGAAATTGCAGGGGCGTCCCGCCAAGCGTGAGTAATCCCCCATGTGTGCCGGAATTTTTTCTAAAAAGTGTTCAATTATGCCGCGCGTTCGAGTGTGAAGTAGAAGGTTGCGCCTTTGTCCACGGCGGCTTCGGCCCAAATGTGCCCGCCGTGCTTTTGCAGGATGCGCTGTACGATGGCCAACCCGACCCCTGTGCCTTCAAATTCATCGGCATGGTGCAGGCGTTTGAACACGCCAAACAGGTTGCCCGCATAGGCCATGTCGAACCCGGCGCCGTTATCGCGAATGTAGAAGATGCTTTCGCTGCCTTCCTCCCGCCAACCCACTTCAATCATCGGTTCTTGTTGTTTGCGCGAGAACTTGATGGCATTGGCAAGCAGGTTGACGAATACCTGGCGCAGCAGCCCGGCATCGCCAAAGACCCTGGGCAGGTGGGCAATTTGCAGCAGGATGTTTTTATTGGCTGATTCGTCCAGCAAACGGTCAGCAACGTCGCGCACCAGGCTGTCGGTATCCACAATGTTGCGATGCATGGGCTGGCGTCCGAGCCTCGAGAAAGCCAGCAGGTCGTCGATCAGGTTACCCATCTGGCGGGCGCTGGCTTCGATACGCAGCAGGTACGATTGGGCTTCCTCCGGCAACTCGGCAGTGTAGTCCTGCACCAGGATGTGGCTCAGTCCGCTGATACCGCGCACCGGGGCGCGCAGGTCGTGCGAGACCGAGTAGGTGAATGATTCCAATTCCTGATTCATGGCTTGTAATTCGGCTGTGCGCTGCTGAACGCTCTGCTCAAGCCCTGCGCTTAGTTCCAGTGCGCGTTCTTCGGCGCGTTTACGCTCAGAAAGCTCCTGCTGCAGGGCTTCATACAGGCGCGCATTTTCGATGGCTATCGCGATTTGGTGCGAGGCGCCCACCAGCAGCGAGAGGCTCTCCTCATTGTAGGTAAAAGAGGTGTAGCTTTGCAGCGACACTACGCCAATGGCGCCTTCGCCCACTTGCAAGGGCGCCATAATGATGGAAAGGGATGGGCGGCTTGTATCGCCAACACGCACGCTGCCCTGGCGGGCAACTTCTCTGGCTGTTTGATTAATGAGAAGCGGCTGCTGTGTGCGAATGACCCGCTCGGTATATGTGCCTGCCACGAGAATGTGCGCTTCATTTTCGTAGTATTGCCCGGCATCATACAGCATAGGGAACTTGACGAGGTTGCTGCCAGGTTCGCGCAGGGCAATGTAGAAGGTATCGAGGGGCAGGATGGCCTGCATTTGTTGCAGGATAACCTCGAATGCGCCGCGAATGTCTTTCAGGTTGGCTAACCCGCGCCCAATTTTGTTCAGCGCTTCCAGCTTTTCGGCTTCATGGCGGGTGGCGACCTGGCTGGAGAGCAACGCTTCGTACAGCCGTGAGTTCTCAATGGCGATGGCTACCTGGTGTGAGGCGCCCACGATCAGGGCCAGGTGGCTTTCGTTGTATGTGTTGGGGTGGTAGCTTTGCAGGGCGATCACCCCGATGACCGTATCGCGCATCAGCAGGGGGGCCATCACAACTGAAGCAGGCACCTGGTTGGTTCCAAACAGGGTTTCGCGATCTTCGGCCATGGCGGCAATTTCTTCGGCGGTGTTGTTGCGCAGGAAAGGCTGCCCGGAGTGGATGACGGCCGTTGTCCAAGATTCTTCATCCAGGCTCCAGGTTTCATCTTCGTAGAATTGGCCGGTGTCGAGCAGCAGGGGAAAGGTGATCTGGCGGGTGTTGTAGTCGCACAGGGCAACAAAAAAGACATCCATGGGAACGTAGGCGCGAATTTCGTTGAGGGTTGCCAGCAGGGCGCTTTTCAGGTCGCGCAGGGTGGAGAGCGAGCGTCCGATACGGTTAAGCGAGTCTAGATGATCGGCGCGTTGTCTCAACGCGGCTTCGTTGGCGCGCAGCTGTTCCACTTGCAGGCGCAGGCTGGCGTTTTCGGCCAGTAACTGCGCCAGGGTATCTGCGCTTGGCAATGGGTTTATCGAGTCTGTGGCAAATGTGGGCATGACACATCCATCCTGCGGCATCATTATAAATACCAATGGGCACCCCCGCAACCATTGCAGCGGCTTTTTGCATCGCAGTATCGTGTCAGATTTCTTTCTGTGTGCCGCCCATTAGCGCGCAATCCAAACAGCGGCGACCCATAAAAACGGTCGCCGCTGTTTTTACTTTTCGATTGTGTCAAGGCATGCCACCGATCAAGGCTGCCAGGCGCGCACCAGTTGGCGTACTTCGGCGCTGGTGGCGCAAGCCAGGGCGCGCTCGGCCAACTGGCGGGCGGATTCGGCGCGCATGCCGTGGATGATGGATTTGACGCGTGGAATGCCGGCCGGGTTCAGGCTGAGTTCATCTACGCCCAGCCCCACCAGCACGGGGACCGCCTCGGGGTCGCCGCCCAATTCGCCACAGATGCCGGTCCATTTTCCTGCATCGTGGGCTGCCCGTGCCACTTGCGCAATCAGGCGCAGCACTGCCGGGTGCAATCCGTCTGCCAGGTGGGACAGGGCCGGGTTGCCGCGCTCGGCGGCCAGGGTGTATTGGGTCAGGTCGTTGGTGCCAATGCTGAAAAAATCCACCGCGCGCGCCAGGGTGGGGGCCAGCAGGGCCGCAGCCGGGATTTCGATCATAATGCCTACTTCGACCGGCCAGGCGTGAGGGATATCCTCGCGCGTCAGGGCCAGGTGGGCTTCCTGCAGGAAACTGCGCGCCTGTTCCACCTCGCCCAGGTCTGCCACCATGGGGAACATGATGCGGCATGGCAGCCCTTCGGCGGCGCGCAGGATGGCCCGCAACTGCGGCCGGAACAATTCTGGGCGGGCCAGGGAGAGGCGCAGGGCGCGCACCCCCAGGAACGGATTGGCTTCTTCGGGAAGCGGAATATAGGGCAGGGCTTTGTCGCCGCCTACATCCAGTGTGCGGGTGGTCACCGGACGCCCGGCCCCCAGGGTCTCGTAGATCTGGCGCAACAGGCGGGTTTGCTCTTCTTCGTCAGGGGCTGTTTCGCGGGTCAGGAAGAGGAATTCGGTGCGCAACAATCCGCAGCCTTCCGCGCCATTTTCCACGGCTAGGCGGGCATCAGGCAGTCCGCCCAGGTTGGCAAAGACCTCTATGCGCTGCCCGTCTTGTGTCGCAGCGGGTTGGTGGCTGGCGGCGCGCAAGGCGGCGCGGTGGTCCAACCACTCAGCGCGGCGGGCTTGCAGGCGGGTGGAGGCATCTGCTGAGGGGTCAATCCATATTTCACCGCTGGCGCCATCCATCCCAACCGGTGTGCCGTTGGGGGTTTGGTCGAGCAGCGCGCCCACCCCCGCCACAGCCGGTATGCCCAACGCGCGCGATAGGATGGCGCTGTGCGAGGTGGGCCCGCCCCCCGTGGTGATGATGCCCAGCACACGTTCCATATCCAGTTGGGAGGTTTCGGTGGGAGTCAGGTCGTTTGCCAGCAAAATGACCGGTTGCTCGAAAATGGGCGGAGCGATGGCGCTTTTATCTGCCAGGCAAAATAAAACCTGGCGGCCCACATCCTCCACATCCACAGCGCGGGCTTGCAGGTAGGCATCACCCAGGGCGCGGTAACTTTGCGCAGCCGCCTGAATGGCGGTGTGCCAGGCGCGGGCGGCGTTGTCTTGCGCTTCGAGAATGCGCGCGCGGGCCGCGGAGACCAGGTCTGGGTCTTGCAGGATCAACAGGTGTGCATCAAAAATGGCTGCCTCTTGTGCGCCAATGCTTTGCTTCATCATGCGGGCGCGGCGAGAAATGTCGCGTGCGGCCAGCGCGAGCGCCTCTTGCAGGCGCTGCCATTCGGTGGTTGGGTCCTGGGTGGTGTACTCTGGGATGGGCGGCAAGGGCGGTTCGTATCGGTAAAGCGCAGCCAGCGCAATGCCTTCAGAAATTGGGATGCCGCCGCGCGGGCCGGCTGCCGCAGCCGTGGGCGCCGGTTTGACCTCCACGGCTGCGGCTTCGCCAAAATTGGATTCGATCAGCGCCTGCAGCGCTTGCAGCGCCTGTGCGGCCTGCGGCCCTGAAGCGGTGATGACGACCTGGTGGTTTTCGATGGCGCCCAGTGTGGCCAGCGCATTGAGGCTGCGGGCCGAAACCGGGCCTTTTCCCAGGGTTTGGTTGCTGACGCTTACTTCTGCGTCGAAGGCGGTTGCTGTCTGCACAAATTTTGCTGCCGGGCGGGCGTGCAGCCCGTGCAGGTTGGTGAGCGTGAGTGTGATGGCTGCGGCGTTTTCGTCCGTTGCGGGCGTCGGCCCGGAGGGGGTTTCCTCCGGGCTGTACCCCAGGTGCTGGCGTTTGGGGATCAGGGCAGCGTTGGCTTCGCGGCAGGCCTCATCCAGGCTGCTTCCCAGCCCCACCTGCACGGCTGCCGCAATGGCGCCTTCAACCAGCGGCGCACCGCAAAAGCGGACTTTGCCGGCCATCTCGGGTGGAAGCAGTTCGAGGGCCATTTCGGCGCTGAGCACCGCGCTGCCCAGGTCCATGAGTACCAGCACACCGTCCTCTGAATGAACGGACAGGATGGCTTCCATGATCTCGATGGCGTCGGTGCCAAAATCGCGGCGGTCATCCCCCACGCCTGCGGCCAGGGCGACCGGCAGGTTGGGTTCGGCCACCTGTCGAAGCAAGCTGACCAGCGCTTCTGCCAGGTCTCGGCTGTGTGAAACGATGACCAATCCGACCATATAATCTCCCAGCGGTTATGCGCCCAGGGCAACGAGTGTCAGGGCCAGCCAAATGCCGTAGCCAATGGCGGTTGCGCCTAGGGCAACCAGCAGCGCGGTGACGGCACCCAACACCGGGCGTGAGGGGTTCATGTCCAACACGATGCCGCGAAACCCGACCAGGCTGTGAATGACCACGGTGGTGACAAACAAGATCTCGATGGCCGGGATGAGCGGATTTTGGAAATAGGCGATGACATCATCGTAAGTCATCAGCCCCGAGGAGGTGCTGCCCAGGTAGTGGTTGACGATCAGGTGCAGGCAGAGGATGGGCACCAGCAGGGGCCCCGTGACGATTTTGACCAGCCACAGCCAGGCGGTTTCGCCGGGGCGCGGGCCGGAAACAGGTTGGAAAGTGGAGGGTGTGGTCATGGCTTATCCTGCGAACATGCGAATGGCGAAGACGAGTGTGCCAAGAATGGCCAAAATCACCGAGGCATAAAAGAGCTGCACCTGGCGTGTGACGCCGATCCCAAAGCTGGTGAACACAATGCGCAAGCCGTTTAGCCCATGGTAGATGACTGCGCCCACAACGGCCAGTTCACCGATCTTGACCAGTGGATTTTCGGTAAGGGCCAGGAATTCCTCGTAGGCTTCGGGTCCCTGGGTCAACCGGCCCAGCACGATGAGGTGGAGGAAGAGGTAAAAGGTAAGCCCGAGCGCGGTAATGCGGCTGAGGATGAAGGCCCAACTGCCAGGGTTGCGCCCAAGCGGGTTGAACCAGCCCAAAAACTTTTTTGCGGAGGGTTGATTGTTCATGACGACAGCGCTCCTTATTTGCCGAAGATCCGGCTCAGTTTTACGCCAATGACCTGCTTGCGCAAATCCATAATGCGCCGGCCGGGGTCTACAAAAGAGGGGCACACGGCGGTGCATTCGAAGGCACTGTGACAGCGCCACAGCCCGTCTTCACTATCCACGATGTTGAGTAGTTCCGGGCTGCGCCGCATGCCGCGGTCTTGGGCGGCGGCCAACGGGGCGGGGCCAAGGTATTCGGGCGTGGTGGCAGCCACCGGGCAGGCGCTAATGCACAGCCCGCATTCCAGGCAGTCGCTCAGGCGGGTGTATTGCGCATTGGTGGCATCCCAGCTGGTGGCCGGGTGTTCGATCTCGGCTTCGATCACGGGCAGCACCGCGCGGGCGCCCACCGTTTCCATTTTGCGGTAGAAAGCGCCCATATCGACAGCCAGGTCGCTGACCACCGGGAAGTTGCGCAGCGGCTCCACTTTGAGCGTGGCGCCATTTTGGGTGACATCGCGAATGAGGGTGATGCAGGTCAGTTTTTCGACGCCATTCACGCGCATGCCGCAAGCCCCGCAGGTGCTGTGGTGGCAGGCGTGCCGGAAGCACAGGCTGCGGTCGTGGAAGGCCCAAACGCGCTCCACGGCGTCGAGCACGTATTCGTCGGGTTCCACGTTCAAGGTAAAGTCATCGTAGCGCGTGGTTTCACCTTCTTTTTGACGGTAGGCGCGCAGGGTAATGGTCCATTTTTCGCTCATGGCGCTTCTCCTAATTGGGGATGGTGTAGTACTGGCGGTAAGAGAGAAGCGGGGTTTCTTTGGTAACGCACGGTGCGTCGATCCCCAGCTTGGCGCAGACTACGTTGGCGGTTGTTTCGGCCATGGCGCGCAGGGTGGTGGCTTTGCCGCCGGTGATGGTAACCAGCCCGTCAATATTATGCGACTCTTTGTGGTCGTAACACTTGAAGGTGCGGGCCATGCTGCGCCCCGACCCGCCGCCCACCAGCGGGCGGGTGGCCATATAAACGCCGCGCGGTTTGGTGTTGCGAATGCCCGGGATGAGCTCACTGCCGCGCTCGAGCATCAGTTTTACCTGGTCTTCGGTGACGGGGATGTAGTCGACATTCTCGGCGTCGAAAGAGGTGGTGCCCACCACCACCATGCGACGCTGGGGGAGCACAATGTCGCCATCGCCCGGTACGTTGAGGCGGTTGACCGCGCGCTGCACCAGGCGCTGATCGTAGGCAACCATGATGCCCGGGGTGGGTTTTACGGGCGCATCCAGTCCGGCCATGCCGGTGATTTGCCCGGCCCAGGCGCCAGTGGCATTGACCACCACATCGGCGCGCAATTCCAGCGGGCGGTTGGCGGCCCGGTCCAGCACTTTGATGCCGGTTACATTGCCCTGACCATCGGTCAGCAAGCCTTCCACCTCGGTAAACGTGCGAAAGCGCGCCCCGTTGTGCTTGGCGGTTCCGGCAAATGCCAGGGCCAGGCGCAGCGGGTCGAAGGTGCCATCTGGGATGAGAAAGGCGCTGAGCAGGTTGGGGTTGATGTTGGGCTCCAGTTTGAGTGCCTGTTGCGGGGTCAGTTCATCGAGCTGGATTCCGCATTCTTCGCAATTTTCGATGAACTGCTCTGCGTAAGACAGGTCACTTTCTTCGATGGCAATGAAAAGCCCGCCATTGGGTTCGATGACCTGTGGGACGATGCGACGCAGGATCATGTTTTCGTCGATACACTCGATGGCAGATTCTTTGTCTTTGACGGCGTAGCGCCCGCCGCTGTGCAACAGGCCGTGGGTGCGGCCCGAAGTGCCATTGCAGATATCGCCACGCTCGACAACGGTCACATCGCAGCCGCGCAGGGCCAGGTCGTGAGCGGTCGCCACACCGGTAAAGCCTGCGCCGATGATGATGACATGGGGTTTGGACATAAATAAGGCTCCAGTCTTGCGCTTGCGCGCCAAAACGGGGGTAACCCGTGTATTTTCTTTTGGGATGGGAAGCCAGGTTTTGTCTGCCGGTCTGGGGGCTCAACCCGGCCCGGGCTGGCAATGGGGGCAGCCGGTCACTTCGGCTGCGTTTTCGAACATGACCGGTGTGAGCGCATGTGCCGGCCCAGGTTTGAACCCAACTGCCCCGCATGCACAGGCATAAGCGCCCATCCTGAGTTGCGCATAGGCAATTGGCGTTGCGGTCAGGTCAATTGCTTCGATGCCCATGCGCCAGCGCGCGTTGGTGACCAGCCGCCTGGCGCCGCTTTGCTTCAGTTTTTTGACGTAAAGCGCAAAGTGGGCGCAGTGACGCATGAGCAACACACCCGCGCTTATGCCGTGTGGAAAGGGCCAGTTGAGCGCGTTGGCGCACACGGGTTGAAGGTTGGCAGGCAGGGGGCTGCTGCGGATGGCGCTGGCCAGCAGGTCTGGCGCCATCTCGACTGCGATCACACGATGCGCAATGGCTGCGGCCTGGCGCGCAAAGCGCAGGTCGCCAGCGCCGATATCGAGCACCGTGTCGCCGGGAAAAATGTGCGCCAGCGCGGCCTGGTAGGTGGCCGTGTCGTAAGGGGCAAAGAGCCCTTCCCAGGCGGTTTCAGGGTATGCGGCGGCCATGGTCGCGTTTTAGCGCCCCCGGCGTAGGACCTTGTTGATGAGGATGTTGCCAAAAAAGATGCCCCAGATGAGCCCGCCGAACAGCAAGCCCCATAAGATGCCTTCCAGCCAGCCGCGCTGTGGAATGACCTGCCAGGCGGTCAGGCCGGCCATGATGAGGCTGGTGATGGTGATGATGATCATCCCGCTGCGCATGGAGATCCAGGGTTGGGAGAGGTCGGCGGGTTGTTGCTTTTTTTCTTTGGCGGGTTTATTTTTTTTGGTCACGGTCAACTCCGGGGTGGGGTACAGGTGAATAAAGAGGGGGTGGGTGAGCGGCTTGCTCATGCCCACCCCCTGCAGAGGGTCAGGTCAGGCGGGACTACTCAACCCAGTCGAAGGTGCGGGTGACGGCTTTCTTCCAGCCCTTGTAGAGTTTTTCGCGTTCGCCGGTTTCCATCTTGGGGTCCCACTCGTGGTCTTTGCCCCAGTTGGCGCGCAGGTCTTCGACCTTGCCCCAGAAGCCCACAGCCAGGCCAGCGGCGTAGGCCGCGCCCAGGGCGGTGGTTTCGGCAACGGTGGGGCGAATGACGGGCACACCGAGGATGTCGGCCTGGAATTGCATGAGCAGGCTGTTGAAGACCATGCCGCCATCCACTTTGAGTGCGGTCAGCGGCACGCCGGAGTCGGCGTTCATGGCATCGAGCACTTCGCGGGTCTGGTAGGCGGTGGCTTCGAGCGCCGCGCGGGCGATGTGGTTCTTGGTCACGAAGCGGGTGAGTCCTACGATGGCGCCGCGGGCGTCACTCTTCCAGTATGGGGCAAACAGGCCGGAGAAGGCCGGCACAAAGTAGATGCCGCCGCTGTCGGGCACGGCCTGGGCGTATTCTTCGATATGCTTGGAGTAATCGAAGAATTCCAGGTTGTCGCGCAGCCATTGCACCAGCGCGCCGGTGATGGCGATGGAGCCTTCGAGGCAGTACACGGCCGGTTCGTTGCCAATCTTGTAGCCGAGCGTGGTCAGCAGGCCGTTCTTGCTTTGTACGGGCTTGGTGCCGGTGTTGAGCAGCATGAAGCAGCCGGTGCCATAGGTGTTCTTGGCTTCGCCGGGGCTGAAGCAGGTCTGCCCGAAGAGCGCAGCTTGCTGGTCGCCCAGGTCGCCTGCCACGGGGATGCCACCTAGCGTGCCAACAGCCTTGCCGTACACCTCAGCCGAGGCGCGCACACGCGGCAGCATGGCATGTGGGATTCCCATGACCTTGAGCATGTCGGGGTCCCAGTCGAGGGTTTCGAGGTTCATGAGCATGGTGCGGCTGGCGTTGGAGACATCGGTGACGTGCACGCCGCCATTGGGTCCGCCGGTCAGGTTCCAGATGACCCAGGTATCGATGTTGCCGAACAGCACTTCGCCTTTTTCGGCTTTTTCGCGCACGCCAGGTACGTTGTCAAGGATCCACTTGACTTTGGGCCCGGAGAAGTAGGTGGCCAGGGGCAGGCCAACTTTGCTGCGGAAGCGGTCTTGCCCGCCGTCTTTGGACAGCTCGTTGCAGATGGCGTCGGTGCGGGTGTCTTGCCAGACGATGGCGTTGTACACCGGTTTGCCGGTGGCGCGTTCCCACACCACGGTGGTTTCGCGCTGGTTGGTGATGCCAACGGCGGCGATGTCTTTCGGGTCGATGCTGAATTTCTTGAGCGCGCCGTCAATCACTTCCTGGGTGCGCTGCCAGATCTCGATGGGGTTGTGTTCCACCCAGCCTGGCTTGGGGTAGATCTGCTCGTGTTCTTTCTGTTCGACGGCCACAACCTTGCCGGCGTGGTCGAAGACCATGAAGCGGGTGCTGGTCGTGCCCTGATCTACTGCTGCTGCATACTTAGCCATTTTTAGCCTCCTAGAGAGAGAGAGAACAGTGGGGGTGTTTGCGCATTAGGCGCTGTTTTTCCAGGTTTTTGCGGCGGCGTTGAGGATGAGGTAGGAAGACGTGGCGCCGGGGTCTTGGTGTCCGGCGCTGCGTTCGCCCAGGTAGCTGGCCCGCCCTTTTCGGGCGACCAGGGGGGTGGTGGCTTCCATGCCTTGCCTGGCTGCCTCCGCCGAACGTTCGAGCGCAATGTGGATTGGCTGGTTGTCGATGAGTGACTGTTTGAAGGTGCCCAGGGCGGGGGTGAGGGCGTCCACCATGGTCTTGTCGCCAGGCTCGGCTTTGCCGCGCATGATGACACCATTGAGGGACGCTTCGAGCGCTTCCGCCCAGTCTGCGCCAGTCAGTTCCATTTTGCCAGCCGTCTTCATGCCCGCCTGCAAGAAGAGTGTTCCATAGAGCGGGCCGCCCGCCCCACCAACGGTCGAAAGCAGGGTCATGCCAACTGTCTTGAAGATGGTGCCAATGTCTTTGTCGCTGATCTCGGGCATTTTTTTCATGACGGCCTTGAAGCCGCGATCCATGTTGGCGCCGTGGTCAGCATCGCCGATGGCTGCATCCAACTCGGTCAGGTAGGTTTTGTTGTCAGCAATGACAGTGGCGATTTCGGTGATCCATGCAAGGACATCGTCGCGTGAGACTGGCATAGTGGGGTTGCTCCGAAAGAGACGCCAGGGCGGCGCCCCGCCGCCCTGGTTGGTGCGTTACGAGGTTAGATGCCCCAGCGCAGGCCGGGGGTCTTGACGGGTGCATCCCACAGCTTGAGCATGTCGGTGTCCATCTTGAGCATGGTGATGGATGTTCCGGCCATTTCGAGGCTGGTGATGTAGGACCCAATCAGGTTGCGTACCACTTTGATCCCGTGCTTGGTGGCAATTTTGTAGGCTTTGCGGTACACAATGTACTGTTCGATGAGCGGTGTGCCGCCCATGCCGTTCACAAAGAGCAACACTTCGTCGCCAGCCTTGTACGGGATGTCGCTGATGATGGGCTCCATGAGCATTTCGACGATCTCATCCACGGGTTTGAGCGGCATGCGTACGCGCCCCGGCTCGCCGTGAATGCCAATGCCGATTTCCATCTGGTCTTCGGGCAGGTCAAAGGTCGGTTTGCCCACGTGCGGCACTGTGCAGGATGTGAGTGCCATGCCCATGCTGCGGCCCAGGTCTTTGGCTTTGCGGCAGATGTCGACCACTTCTTTGAGCGAGCGGCGTTGTTCGGCAGCCGCGCCGCACAGTTTTTCGGCCAACACTGTCACGCCCACGCCACGGCGACCGGCTGTGTACAGGCTGTCTTTCACGGCCACGTCGTCATCGGTGACCACAGCTTCCACTTCGATGCCTTCAGCGCGTGCCAGCTCTGCTGCCATCTCAAAGTTCATGATGTCGCCGGTGTAGTTCTTGACGATGTGCAGCACGCCTGCGCCGCCGTTGACGGCTTTGGTGGCTTCGAGCATCTGGTCTGGGGTGGGTGAGGTGAAGACAGCACCAGGGCAGGCGGCGTCGAGCATGCCCATGCCCACAAAACCGCCGTGCATGGGTTCGTGTCCCGAGCCACCACCGGAGATGACGGCCACTTTGCCCTGAACAGGCGCATCGGCGCGCACGATAAAACTGGGGTCGTAATGCACTTTCACCAGGTCACTGTGAGCATAGGCAATGCCTTCCAGTTCTTCGCGGACGACATCTTCAGGTTTGTTGATCAGTTTTTTCATGGTACACCTCCTTGGTGTCCAGGCAAAGAGCGAGATAAAAGTTTATTTGCTGGGCAGGTTCTTGCTGACAAGGAAGTCATACAGGTAGATGCCGATAACGCCGCCAACGATGGGCGCGAAGATCGGGATCAGCCAGTAAAGATCGGTGAACAAGCCTTGCGTGCCCACCAGGGTGCCAAACAGGCGCGGGCCAAAGTCGCGGGCCGGGTTGATGGCGTAACCACTGGGGCCGCCCAGGCTCATGCCCACGGCCAGCACCGTGCCGCCAACCAGGAATGGGCCAAGGTTGTGCATCAGACCGTTGTTCTTGCTGTCACCGCTGGCCAATATACCCCACAGCAACATAGCCGTGCCAAAAATTTCGGCGACGATGGCGTTGAGGAAACTGTAACCGCCTGCGGCTGCGGTTGATTCGCCACCCCAGAATGCTTGCCCGAATACGGAGCCGGGACCGGTGCTCCATACATTCGGCATGCCAGCCTGAATCAGACCATCCATGTAGACCAGGTACACGCCCAAAGCGCCGAGAAATGCGCCAACGACCTGGGCGCCAATGTACGGGAAAACATCTTTCCAGGGGAAGCCGCGCTTGAACGCCAGGGCAATGGTAACAGCCGGGTTGAGATGCGCGCCAGAGACGCCAGCCGAAACATACACGGCTATGATCACGGCAAAGGCCCACCCGAAAGTGATGGTGTTCCAGTTATAGGCCGTGGCAGCCAGGCGGGGGGCCAGTCCAACGTTTGCGACCACACCATCACCCAACAGGATGAGGATGAAGGTGCCGAATACTTCGCCGATCAGTTTTCCGAACATGGGTATTCTCCTTTAGGTTTTTTTGAATTGGGACATCGGATGTGAGAACTTGCCATTACATGGGGAAGTGAGTTGGGGGTCCTCCTTTCTGGTGTGGCCGGCGTCAGTCGTACGATGCAACGTGCCCCATACAAACGTTACATGATGTTTACGCTCAGCTTGATGACGCCTTGCGGACCAGCCGTGATTTGGTGTTATGCAGGAAAAACAACCGATAAAGAAGGGGGGTGTCAAAACATACATTTCAATTTTATGGGATGCCCTGACGAATCCCAAATAAATTCCCCGTAATCGTTTCGAACTGAAACAATTGCGGGGAAGAAGATGTTTCAAAAAGAAACTTTGTGTATGAGTTCACATACATCAAGAGGCGCGCTGGCGATACTCCCGAATGTTGATATCGAAGTACTTTATCTTTCGCCAGAGGGTGGTGCGGCCAATGCCCAGCATTTCAGACATGCGCGTCAGGTTGCCCCGGCACGATTGCGCCGCCCGCAGGATGGTTGCACATTCGGCTTCTTCGAGCGAGTTGAACGGCTCTGGGACAGTGTGATTGATGAACGACCCGATGGGTGAGCGCACGTGTGACGGGATGTGCTTCAGTTCGATCTTTCCGCCAGATGGGTCCAACTGGGTGGCTGCCCGCCCAAGCACGGCTTCCAATTCGCGAATGTTTCCCGGCCAGGGGTATTTTTTGAACACATCAAAAACCGAAGGCTCCAGTTCAACCGGGTGCCCCAGTTGCTGCGAAAACCGGGTAATGATGCGCTCGACCACAAGACTGATGTCCTGCGGGCGTTCGCGCAGCGGGGGCAGGGTGATGCTGAAAATGCTCAGGCGATAGTACAAGTCCGGGCGAAATGCACCCTGCGTGATCAACGACTCGATATTGGCTGAGGTAGAAGCGACGATTCGCACGTCAATCTCAACCGCGCGATTGCTGCGCAGGCGCTGGATGATGCCCAACTCGACCGCATTGAGCAACACCGCCTGGGCTTCCAGCGGCAGGGCATCCACATCCTGAAAGAACAGCGTGCCTCCCCGCGCCAGCTCAAATTTGCTTGGGCGCCCACTGCCTTGTTTGCCTTCCATTTCATCATGCCCCAGTAGCTCCGAAATGGCCAGTTCGTTTGGCACAGAGGAACATGCAAAGACCACAAATGGCCCGCCCCGCCGCGGCCCGGCATTATGGATGGCGCTGGCCAGGGCGTTTTTACCCGTGCCCACCTCCCCGCGAATGAGAATGCTGGCCTGAGCTGCCGCCGCCGACTTGACGAAACTGCGCACACGCTGCATTTGAGGCGCCTCGCCCGGGATGTCATTGAGCGTCAGTGGCGCATGCGCGCCAACCTGGCGTTGCACCAGCATGCGCACTTTATTCTCCGGGCGCAGGGTCATAATGATCCAGCGCAGGCGTTCGGGGTTTTGGAAAACGTAATCGATGCTGATCAGACAATTGACGGCGCGCTCGCCCATGTGCAGCAGGCCTTCCACATCTGTTATTGGTTTACGCCTCGCAATACATTTTGCAACAGAAGCTGGCATTTTGAACACCGTATGGATGTGGTGCCCGAGCATGGACTGGGTGGACATGCCCAAAATTTGGCTCGACGCCTGGTTGGCATGCAGCAGCGTTTCATCGCCGCTCCACACCATAATCCCGTCCGATATGGCAGAGAGCACCGCATTTAACTGGGCCAACTGGCTGTTCTGTTCTTCGAGCAACACATCAGACTGGCGTTGGCTTTCAATAGCGCGGGCTGCCGCCGAAACCAGCCCCAGCGAGTGGATGTGATACTTTGTGACCGCCATAACCAATCCCAACACCCCCAGCAGGTGCCCGCTTATATCAAAAATTGGCGCAGCGGCCCCGGTAACCACATGGAATTGGCGCACGAAGTGTTCACTGCCAGCCACCTGAACGGGCATGCGCTCCGACAGGGCCAGCCCGAAAGATGAGGTGCCAATCAATTCCTCAGAGAGAATGCTGCCCAGCCCAACCCCCCATTGATTCATGATCCTCACAATTTCTTCATCTCCCAACAGGTCGAGCACACAGCCGACATTATTGGTCAGAATCAGGGCTGTGCCAGAGTGCTCCACGCACTGGTATACATCTTCCATCACGGGGCGGGCAACCGCAATCAGGTCAAAACTGGCTGTTTGCGATGCCAGCAGGTAAGAGCGCCCCATGCGCGCAAATTCAACGTTCTGGTGCGGGTTCACTTTGCCCCAGCAGCGCCGCCACGAAGCCGCGATGACTGGTGGCACACAGGGGGCAATTTTTTGGGTGCTGGTGAACAACTCCCAGGCGGCCCGAATGTCGCGCGGGTAGTTGGCTGGCGCAGCCAGGGTTTCGCCAGGGTCCGGGATGGATTCCATGCGTCCGATCATCCCGCCGACTCGACCAGAGCGGCCACCAGTTCCCTGCAAAAGTCCGGGATGTCGGCCACCACGCGCCCCCACACCTGGTTACCCTCGCGAAATGCGGCTTCATCTACCCAAATGGCGCCAGCGTTCACCAGGTCATCTTTGATGCCCAGTGAGCCGGTGGTGCGCCGCCCTGAGACGATCTTTGCCGAAATGGCCACCAGCCCGCCATGGCAAATAACGCCAATCACTTTGCCGCGCGCGTCCATCGACTGTACCAGGTGGGTCACTTTGGCATCTCGGCGCAGTTTGTCTGGCGCCCAACCCCCGGGCAGGATGATGCCGTGCAGGTCATCGGGATTAAGCGCGTCGATGGTGGTGGTCGGGTGAATCTCCAGTCCGTTCTTGCCGCGCACGGGCTTCATATCCAGCCCGGCCGCCAAAACCTGTGCGCCCTCTTCTTGCAAGCGCATCAGGGGCACGTAAAATTCCAGGTCTTCAACCCCTTCGGCGAGCAATATGGCTATGTTTTTTTGGCTGAGTCTTGGCATTGTTTCCTTCTTTCTCGCTAAAACGTGTTCACTATCGTAGTATAGGGCATTTTATATCAGGCGGTAAAGAGGAAAATCAAACCTGTTGCGGGTTACTTGGTCTTGCGCGTGCTGCCCACCGAAGGCGCAGACTGCATTGGAAAGATGCCGCTCTCGGCTGCGCGCACTTCCTCCACCGAGAAGAAAGCCTTGGGCGTGACTTCGTGGATAATTCCGGCCACCGTTTTCATGTCTTTGCGCTTGATGACCGTGTAGAGCAGTTTTACGGCCCCGCTGGCACCCTCTCCGTTCACAATCGTCACGCCAAACCCGGCCGCGCGCAGGCGGGCGGCCAACTCCTCGCCGCCATGCGCAAGGATGACGCGCAGCACCAGCGTACCCAAGGCCAGGCGTTCTTCGATCTTCATGCCAATATAGGTGCCGGCTGCAAAACCGGCCGCATAACCCAGGTAGGCGTTTACGCTGTTGGCGCTGCGCACAATTTGCCCCACCATCGCTATCCAGATGAACACTTCTACAAAGCCCAGCAGCGGGGCCAGGTTTCGCCGCCCGCGCGAGGTGAAAATGATGCGCATGGTACCAAGCGTGACATCGGTGACCCGCGCCAGGAAAACCAACAGGGGCAGCCCCACATAGGTGTACCAGTCAAAAGTTTCCATGCAGCCTCCTAATACTCGATCACGCCTTCACGCGCAAAGCGCGTCAGTTCGCTCACGCTCCATTGCGCCAGCCCCAGCTTTTCCACGGTGCGCCCGCGCCGCCAGTAATCGGTCTTGTGGATGAAGCTGCCCAGGCGGATGATGCTGTCCATGCCGCGCACGCTCACGCCATAGCGCATGCCCAGCGATGCAATCGGCACCAGGCTCATGGGCACATCCTCAAAGATGTAGCGGTGATTGAGCGTGGGCGGGGCCTTGATGCCATAGTACCCGGGCTGGTTGTGGATGGCCTCGTGCAGGTCTTCGCCAGTGGTATCGTAAGCCATTTTCAGCCATTCCAGCGCGGTGCGGGCGCGAATGCCGATGGATGAGGCCACCGTCACGCGCTCGCGGTCCAGCACTTCCAGCACACGCGCCACCGATGGCGTCACGCCGTCAATGTAAAACTGGTAATCGCCGTGGGTGTGTTCGATCCACCCGGCATTCAGCAGGGTGAGGGCCGGGTGAAAAATGGCCCCCATGTTGTTCAGCCCCGTGTGCAGTACATCGATCCCGTCGATGAATTGTGGATAGGCATGGTGAATGGCTTCGAGAACCAGTGTGTTGCGCGTAGAAGGCAGCGCCGCCAGCGGCACAGCCTCTTTGATGCGAAAGATGCGCGCTTGGGCCGGGCCATCACTGCGGCTGGCGTATATGAAGGTTTCTGCTTCGGCCACGGTCACATCGGCGGTGCAGCCACTGTCGCGCATCACCCTGGTAAATTCCAGCGCGCCCAGGGTGCGCCCGGGGTGCAGGATAACAATTTGACCGTCCTTCAGGTACGGCGCGGCGGCCCGGGCAATATCGGCGTGCGCCGATGAGGGCAGCACCACCATGATGACCTGCGCATGCGCCAAAGCTTCAGCAATTTCGGCTGTGACCAGGCTCAACCTGCTAAAACCGCGCAGTCCGGCCTCCGGGCTGTCCAACTCGATGCCGCCGCGCTTTTGAATGACCGAGATGTGGTCGAAGGTGCGGTTCCACAGGGCGACTTCAGCGCCCATCAACGCCAGGTGGGCGGCCATGGCTTTGCCGCCATGCCCCGCGCCGAGTACGGAATATTTTTCTGCCATTTGAAACTCCTTGTGTGGGGCGCACTGTCACAGCGCGCCAAGAATTTGGGCAATGCGGATTTTTTCCGCTAACGGGCCGCCTTCAGCATCCACGGCCTCACACGCGCCCCGGATGATACGCGTGCGCACCTGCCCGCGCCCGAATTTGTTATTGCCCAACTGGGGCGCATCCATCAGCCCGCTGGTCACCGAGCGGGCCAGGGTGGCGGCATCGGCCCAGGGATCGTCCACGCCGGGCGCGGCCAGGTCGCGGATGGCTTCGAGCAGCATGCGCGTTTCGCTTACCAGGTGTGCTTTGCGGGCTTGCACTTCGGGCGCCTGGGTCATATCCGGTGCGCCCAGGGCGTTGGTGATGGCCCGGCGCACAATCTTGCTGGCTTCGATCACATCCTCGGCGGTGGCGGCGTGGTGCGCCTCGGTGTGCCCCACAATGTGATAGATGTGCGGTCGCAGCGCCATTTGCAGGTAGGTGCCTGCGGCCAGGTGCCCGCGCGCGGCGTCGGGGTCGAGCGGGTGCGAGAGCAGCCCAATGCGCGTTTGCTTCCAGATGCAGAAGGTATCATCGCGCAGCGGTTCAATCATTTCCATCACGGCCAGCATTTTGGCCAGGTCCATCGCATCGCTCAACCCGGGCGGGCTGTTGAACATCATCTGGGCGATGTAGTCGCGCACGCCGTATTTTTTGGCGTTATACGCCGAGAGGAACGCTGCCGCCACAAAGACCACATCGGGCGCATCGCGCATGCCCCAGTGATGCGGCTCGTTCAACTCTACCGGGATGTTGCGTTCGCCGTACCAGTCCATTACTTGCTGGTGCTCGCGAATCGAGCCTGCCAGGTCCCATGGCCCGCGTCCGTCCATCTGGTTGAACCAGTAGAGCGGGATGGCGCACCAGGCGTTGTGGATGGTTTCGGTCAGCACTTTGGCATAGCGAATGAAGTCATCGGTGCCAGAGTAGGCCCGCAGCATGGGGTAGTTGCCTGTGCGGCTTGCATTGTACAGGGCGCGGTAATCGTCGGGGGTGCGCACGGGCACGCCGCCTGCGCCGTGGCGGCGCGGGTCTTGCCGCTCAGGGTGAAAGAAGTTTTCCTGGGCGTCCTGGTCGGTGCCGAGTGAGATCAGGTCCAGCGCCTGGGCTTCGGCAATTTTTTGAATGCCCTCAATGGTGGCTTCCATGCTGGGCAGGCCAAAGTGATGCCGCAGGATGGGGTAGGGCGCGCGCCAGCGGATGCGCTCCACCGTGCGTTGCGGGTAGTCAGCTTCGGTGGCGGCCTGGGCGGGCTGGCCTTTCAGGTAGGCCAGCACCTGCTCGGGGCTTTCGCTGCCGTCGAACAATTTTTCAAAAAAGCCAATTTTTTCGATGCGCTCGGTCACCGGCGGGGTGCCCGCAAAGACAAAGCGCACCCCGGCTTCGTGCAGGTCGCTGGCGGCTTCGGCAAACTGGCCGAGCAGGCGTTCGCCGGTTTCGGGCGTCAGGCGGTACGAGACGCCAACCAGGTCGGCTTTTTCGCGGCGGGCGGCTTCGAGTACGGTCTCGACCGGCACGGCCGGACCCAGGAAGACGGCCCGCCACCCGGCGGCTTCGGCCAGGCGCAGGAAGTTCGAGACGCCGGCCACATGCACGCATTCGCCCAGTGCGGCGGCAACAACAGTTTTGGTCATAAAATGCTCCTTTCGCAAGCGGTAACAATAAAAATCATCCCAGCCACCACTGCCACAGCACTGAGGATGAAGATGATGTATGCCCGGCGTGCGGGGGTGTGGTCGTAATCGTTGGCTTTGGCTCCTTTCTCCAACACTTCGCCCATGCGGTCTTTTCCAGGCGGGCAGTCATTTGGCTGCCCAAAAGGTAAATGACCACACGGGCCATGCTCAGCAGGCTGATACCCAGGAAGCCAAATCCGTTCATTGCCGGGCCACCGCCGAAACGCCAGTGGCCAACCCGGGCAGCAAGGTAACGCCAGCAATGAGGGTGGCCCAATCCAGGCGCGGCCCAGCCCGGTTTTTTCGGCGATCACATTGCCATATTTCGAGAGCAGCGAGCCTGCCCACATAATGAGCCCGGCGCACAGAATGAGTTCGATCCAGACCATTCAACCTCCGGTGGATGCGCGGATACGCAAGGTGGGCTGGATTTTGACTTGGGGTACCTCCAGAGTTTGCCCGTTGAGGTTTTGGAGCAGCATGCCCACCAGTTGTCGGGCAATGGTGTACACGGGCTGGTCGAGCGTGGTGAGCGGCGGCTGGGTGTGTGCCGAGTCGGCGATTCCGTCGAACCCGGCCACAGCGATGTCGCGCCCCACTTTTAGCCCGCGTTCGTGAATAGCATGCATCGCACCCATGGCCGTCAGGTCGTTGATGCACACGATGGCGGTGGGAGGCAGGTGCAGGTCTAGCAGGTACGTTGCTGCCTGAAAACCGCCCTCGGCGGTCAGGTTGGCGCGGGTGAGCAGTTCGGGGGCGGGCAGGATATCGTGCGTGTGCAGGGCGAGATGGTAGGCAGCGCAGCGATCCTGTTCGATTTTGAGCATCTCTGGCCCGCCAATGTAGGCGATGCGGCTGTGTCCGCGGTTGACCAGGTGGGCGACCAGGTCGTGGTAGCCGCTTTCGATGTCCACTTCGATGCCAATGAAGTTTTTCTGCGCAGGTGACTGTTCCAGGGTAACGTGCGGAATGTTTCTTTCCGTGAGGAAATCAAGCCGCCAATCAGCCAGACGGGTGCGGTTGATAATCATCCCATCCACTTTACCGCCCTGTACCCAGCGTTGGTAGAGCGCCAATTCCTGTGCGCTGTTGGGCGCAGCGGTGCTGACCAGCAGGTCATAATGATGCTTGGCGCATGCGTCGCCCAGCCCGGCAATGAACTCGGTGAAGAAGGGGTCAGTAAAGCCGCCTTCTTCGGCGGGTAGAATGTATCCGAGGGTATCAGTGCGCCGGCGGCGCAGTTGGCGCGCGGCGCGGTTGGGGGTGTAGCCCATGGCCTGTGCGGTAGCGATCACGCGCTGGCGCGTTCCGGCGGCTACGTCTGCATAGCCATCCAGCGCGCGCGATACGGTGGTGATGGAGAGGCTCAAGGCGCGGGCCACGTCATGGATAGTGGCAGGCATGAGCGCATTATAACCCAAAACGTTTTGGGAAATTTAGCGATTCGTTTGCTGGAAAAGACCCCTTACAAACTGTGGTTTTTGGCTGCCAGCAATAAAAAACTGCCCGGTTTTTCGACCGGGCAGCGGCTGGGAGAGATCGGGCGTCAGGGCTTGGGTGTTTTGGTGGGATCAGGTGTTGAGGTATCACGCTTGCCAGGCGGGGTGGATGTTAGCCCCAGCCGGTTACCACGGGTTGCGGTGGGCGTAAACGAAGGCTCCACCAGTGTGTCGGTGTTAAAGGTTGCGGCAGGGGTCAGGCTGGCGCGCGCCGTGGGGCTTGGCAACGGGGTAACCGTTTCTTCGGGTTCGGGGGTGTTGGATCCGGGGATCGGTACGGCCCGTGCCGCGGTGGCGAATGGTTTGACAAGGGGTTCCAAGATGACCGAAGGGGTTGGCGGCAGGAATAACTGGCGGATCTCCTTGCGGAAGACATAGCCCCCAACCGCCACTTGCACGGCCAACGCGCCAATGAGCGCCCACTTGAGCAGGTTTTCAATGAAACCAATTTTGAGTGTGCCCTTTAATCCGAACAGGCTCCAGACAATCATCGATGCGCCGAGCAGGGCCGCGCCTTTTTTGAAGGCCTGTTTTTGCTGCTCGAACATCGGCGCGGGATAAGGCGCCCCCGTGGTTTTTAGGTTTTCCAACAGTGCGATGACATCTTCGTCTTGGATCGGGTCGCCGTTCATGCAATTTCTCTTTCGGTATCGTTTTGCAAAACTTGGCGCAACTTTGCCACACCACGGTTTTGAATTGCTTTTATGTTATTAACATCTTTGCCAATGACTTTTGCAGTTTCTTCCAGGCTTAATCCTTCAATGAAGCGCAGGGACAACACATGCCGCTGAATATCTGTCAGCTCGGTTTTCATTGCGTCCACAACCATCGCCAGCCGCGAGTCTTTCTCGAAGGTTTCACTCAATGACCCCTGGGCTGGCAGGCGTACAGCCTCGTCCAGGTTGGTGTAGCGGCGTGCTTTGTGCGCCATATCAATGATTTTGTGATAGGCAATTTGGTAAAGGTAGGCTCGCAAATTCTCTCGCGGGCCGCGACCCAGGCGCAATTGCTTGAGCAATTCCGAAAAGACATCACCAACCACATCATTGGCGTCTTCCAAATTGCCAGTCAACCGCAGTGCGTAACGGTAAACCAAAGGCGCGAAATTATCGAACAGCTCATCAAGCGCACTTTCATCAAACTGCTGAACGCCCTTCAGCAACGCAGAATCATCTTTCATGCGCTGTCCACATAAGAAATGCGCCACTTACATGACAGGGAAGGGTCAAATAAGTTACGCAAAGCGGCCGAATTGCGTTCAAATCCCACTTTGTTGCCTTTCATAAATGCAAGGTGCGGTGCGTTTACTATACAAGCAAAAGTCATTTTTTTCAATACCTTTGACTTTATACCTGCCGTATGATATTATCGCCGCCGCTGACATTTCTATAGCCCCTAAACGGCACTCTTATCCAGAGAGGCGGAGGGACCGGCCCAATGATGCCTCGACAACCGGTCGGCGAAAGCCGAAAACGGTGCCAATTCCGACAGACGGATGTTCTGGGAGATGAGAGGGCAGCCGCGCCTTACGCAAATTGCCCTTTCTTGTTTGTACGAAGGGGCAATTTTCATTTCACAAGGAGCAACATTATGAGCAATACCTTCATGAATTCGCCCAAGCTGCTGTTCACATCTGAAAGCGTGAGCGAGGGCCACCCCGACAAGATCTGCGACCAGATCTCCGATGCCGTGCTGGATGCGTGCCTCGCGCAAGACCCGCGCTCACGCGTGGCATGCGAAACGGCCACCAAGACCGGCTTTGTGGCCCTGTTAGGCGAAATAACCACCAATGCCGTATTCAATTATGACGAACTGGCCCGTCAGGTCATCAACGAAATCGGCTACGATGTTAGCGAAAAAGGCTTCGACGGCAATTCGTGCGGTGTGTTGGTGGCCATCGCCAAGCAGTCTGGCGACATAGCCATGGGCGTGGACAAAGCGCTCGAAGCCAAAACCGGCGCCATGACCGAAGCCGAAGTGGAAGCCGTGGGCGCGGGCGACCAGGGCATGATGTTCGGCTTTGCCTGTAATGAAACCCCCACCCTCATGCCGCTGCCCATCTTTTTGGCTCACAAACTGGTGCGCCGCCAAAGCGAAGTGCGCAAAAACGGCACCCTGCCCTGGCTGCGCCCGGATGCCAAGAGCCAGGTGACCGTGGAATATGCCTTCGGCAAGCCCAAGCGCATCGACAACGTGCTCCTCTCCAGCCAGCACGCCCCCGAAATTTCACAGGAAGAGATTCGTGCCGCAGTCATCAAGCACATCATTGACCCGGTCATCCCTGCCGAACTGCGCGACAGCGAGATGAAGATCTACGTCAACCCCACCGGGCGCTTCGTCATCGGCGGCCCGCAAGGCGATGCCGGCCTGACCGGGCGCAAGATCATTGTCGATACCTATGGCGGCATGGGCCGCCACGGCGGCGGCGCTTTCTCGGGCAAAGACCCCACGAAGGTGGACCGCTCGGCTGCCTACGCCGCGCGCTGGGTGGCCAAGAACGTGGTGGCCGCTGGGCTGGCCGACCGCTGCGAGATCCAGGTGGCGTACGCCATTGGCGTGGCACACCCGCTTTCGGTCAACGTGGAAACCTTTGGCACCGGCAAGATCAGCGATGAGAAGATCGGCGACCTGATCAACGCCCACTTCGACCTGCGCCCCGGCGCCATCATCCGCGACCTCGACTTGCGCCGCCCCATCTACCGCCAGACAGCGGCCTATGGTCACTTCGGGCGCGACGACATCAGCCTGCCCTGGGAGCAGACCAACCGCGCCGAGTCCCTGCGCAAAGCCGCCGGGCTGTAAGCCCCCCCCGACCAAACAACACCCGCCGCCTGAAATGGGCGGCGGGTTGTATTTACAGCGCGCGGCGCTTAAGGCTTCTCCAGCCCGTGCGCCTGCAGGAAGCTTTCATCCGCCAGGATATCGCGCGTCAGCCCATCGGCCACAATCTCGCCGCCGTCCATTACGATGGTGCGCGGGAACAGGTCGCGCACCATGGACAGGTCGTGCGTGGAGATCAGCATGGTGATGGGCAGGTCGCGCAGCAGGTTGATGAGTGTGCGGCGCGCGCGCGGGTCGAGCCCGGCGCTGGGCTCGTCGAGCACCAGCAACTGCGGGCTCATCGAAAGCACGGTGGCTATGGCGATGCGCTTTTTCTCGCCCACGCTCAGGTGGTGTGAGAGGCGCGTTTTGTAGGCGCTCATAAGCACGGCCGCGAGGGCTTCATCCACCCGGCGGCGCACTTCTTCTTCAGGCAGGCCCATGTGCAGCGGGCCAAAGGCCACATCTTCGAAGACAGTGGGCGAGAATAACTGATCGTCGGGGTTTTGGAAGACCAGCCCCACCGCCGCGCGGATGAGGGGCAGGTTGCGCTCATTTAGCGGCATGCCGGCTATGGTGAGCGCGCCCTCCTTCGGGGTCAGGATACCGTTCAGGTGCAGCATCAGGGTGCTTTTCCCCGCGCCGTTGGGTCCCACCAGCGCCACTTTGTCCCCGGCGCACAGGTTTAACGAGACGCCGCGCAGGGCGGTATGCCCATCGGGGTAGGAAAATTGCAATCCCTGCACTTGCAGGATGTCGCCCTCGCACTGCGGCAGGGCGTAATCGAGATCGGGTTGGTGTTTGACAGGCATCAGCGGATCCAGCCTACGAGTTGGATGAGGACCAGCGCAGCCAGCGCGAAAGCCAGCATGCGCCAGTCGGTGGGTTTCATGACGTGCGGGTTGAGCGTGCGGATGTGTCCGGTGTACCCGCGCGAGAGCATGGCGTTATAGATGCGGTCGCTGCGCTCGTAACTGCGGATGAAAAGCTGCCCGGCCATGCTACCCGCCACCTGCGCCCGCCAAAAGAGCGACCCGCCCCGCCTGTGCCCCGGCAGCCCGGCGCTGCGGGCCTCACGCGCGCGCAACAGGCGCATGACCTCATCCACAAGGACAAACAGGTAGCGGTAGAGGAAGGCGATGATGGTCGTGAGAATGCGCGGCACGCGCAGGTGTTCAAGGGCGTGGATGATGTCCGGGAAGGGCGTGGTGGCCACCAGCAGGATGGCCATCTGCACCGAGAGCCACGAGCGCACCAGGATGCTGACAAAGCGCAGGATGCCAAAGTCGGTTACGGCCAGGTCCATCCACAAAAAATGGAAGGCGGCCAGCGGTTCGCCCAACGGCGAAAAGAGCGCGCTGACCGCCGCCAGCGCAAACGGCAGGGCCAGGAAGGAACGCCGCAGGGTGTACCACAAACCCAGGCTCGAAAGGTCATTGGCAACCAGCACCACCAGCCAGGCCGCGCCAAAAGCCAGCCAGGCGCCATCGGGCAGCAGCGCATTGGACAGGATGTAGAGCGCCGTCACCAGCACCTTGACACGCGGGTCCAGGCGATGGATGCGGCTGTCGGCGGCATGATAACGGTCGAAGGCGTTGGCGTGCAGGGACATGGGCGAGTTTACGACGATTTTCGCAGCGAACGCCCGACCAGGATCATAAGCCCCAACACCACCAGCGCGCCGATCACGCCGGCCACGATGGTGGAGAGGGCGGTTTCACCCAGGAAGGGCACGGTGTAATCGGGGATGATATTGTAGGGGGCGGAGAGTCCTTTTTCCAGGAAGCCGAAATCTTCGGCCACGCGCTCCAAACCGTCGGGGTCTGCAGAGGCCAGCGGCGAGAGCAGGACGGCCAGCAGAGAGACTGCCACACCGGCAAAGATCCAGCCGCGCCCGCCTTGCCCGGCCGATTTCTCTGCATTGAGCAGGTCTGGCCGGGTCTGCTCGATGAAAGCCAGCGCCGCTACGGTGATGATGGCTTCGCCCAGTCCGATCAGCACGTGCACGCCCAGCATGGCCGGCATCACGATCTCGAGCCGCGAGGTGCCGCTCAGCCACAATTGCAGGGCGGTGAGCAGCGCCGAGGCTACGGTGGAAAGCCAGGCGGCCACACCGGCCACCCCCACGCGAACACCCTTATTGGCGGTCAGCACGGTGCGGTACAGCCCAAAACCGATCATGGCGGTGAGGATGCCCATGTTGAAAATGTTGGCGCCCATCACCAGCAGGCCACCGTCCTGGAAGAGCAGGGCCTGCACGGCGATGACCGCCGTCATGACCAGGATGCCCGCCCACGGCCCAAGCACAATGGCCGCCAGCGCCCCGCCCAAAAAGTGACCGGACGTGCCGCCCGCCACCGGGAAGTTGAGCATCTGCGCCGCGAAAATGAAAGCGGCCATCACGCCCATGAGGGGCACTTGCTTTTCTCCCAGCGATTTGTTGGTCTTGGAAATGGCGAACCCAACCGAAACCGCCGTGAGCGCCCAAAAAATGAGCGAAATGACCAGGTTCAGGAAGCCGTCTGGAATGTGCAGGTAAGCAGGTGAGTAATGCATTTTATCCTCCTAAATTCTCTACCGTACAAAACCCTTTCACCACAACGGGTACGAAGGGCCACGACGTAAAAACTAAGGCAATTATTCCGTTGTGTGCCTTTGTCGCCGTCGTGGTGCAGGTTTTT
>DAOUAP010000040.1:0-19883 GCA_034433165.1 Anaerolineales bacterium
AAGGTGACCGGCCCGGTGGTGAGCAGGGGGTTGCTGCTGCTAAGGCGCAACTGGGTGCGAATGTTGGCCAGGTTGCTGGTGCCGTGGCTGTCGTGGCATTGGGTGCAGAGCAGTTCAAAGGTGGCCGGTTCGGCGCGCCCCGCAAAATCCACATTGGAGTGCGTGGAAAGGTGCCGCGCCGCCGCGCCGCTGCCGTCGTGGCAGCTCATGCAGTAGGCGTTGCCTGAAAGCGGGGAAGCCAGCAGGGCCAGTCCGCTTTGGGCGGTGTGAGTGCGGTGACAGGCGGCGCACTGGTCGGTATCGCTGCCAAAGTTGCCGTGCGGGTCGGGGAAGCTGGGCGCAGGCGTGTTGGTGGGGGTGGGGGTGTTGGTGGGCGGGACGTCTTGCACGGTGAGGTACAGATAATCCACCGTGACGGTGATGGTGTCTGCGCCGCCATTGCGTGTGTTGCCCACAAACTGTACCTGCGCGTTTTGCACCTGGGTGAGGGTGGTGAATACCGCGGCGGGAACTGTCCAGGTGTTGGTGGTGTTGGTGGCATTGGCATTAAAGGTGGCGACAGGGTTCCAGGTGGCGCCGTTGTTGTTGGAAACTTGCAAAGCAAGAATGTCGTCGCTGATGCCGCTGAAACTGTAGCCCGCCACGGTGAGCGTGACCGTGCCCACGCTGGTGATGGTGGTGGGGTTTTGCATGGTGAAACGCCAGCGGCGGTCACCAATGGCGTTTGCCGCGTACTGGCCGGCGCACGAGCCGGTGTTGCCCGCTGTGGAGCCGAGGGCGTTGTTGGTGTTTGTGGCGGTCATGCCCGTGCCGGTGCAGGTGCTCGTGTCAGCGTACAGGATGTCGGTGGCCTGGGCGTACACGCCGCCGTCTTGCGTGGGCAGGGCGGTGAGCGGGTTGTAGGCGGTGGGTGTTACCTCCCCGCCGGTGTTGGGCAGGTATTGCAGGGCGTTGGCGGCTTGCGGCAGGCCAAACCCGTAATAGGCATCTTGACCGGGCGCGCCCAGGTCTTGGGCGGTGGCGTACAGCGCGGTGCGCAGCGCCACGGTGTTGTTGAATTGCGGCTGGCTGGCCAACAGGGCGGCCACGCCGGTCACCTGCGCGGCAGACATGGAGGTGCCGCTGAGTTGCCCGTAGGCGTTTTGGGGCAGGGTGCTGGCAATGCCGGTGCCGGGGGCGCTGAGGTCGGTGCCGCTGGCAAAGGTGGAGTAGGCGGCCCAACTCAGGTTTTCATCCAGCGCGCCCACGCTCACCACGGGCGGGTAGGCGGCCGGGTACACGGCGCTGGCATCGCCGGTGTTGCCTGCGGCGGCCACCAGCAGTACGCCGCGGCTTTCGGCGTAGTCCACGGCGGCTTCCAGCGCGTCGCTGGCGCCGCTGCCGCCAAAGCCCAGGTTGATGATTTGCGCGCCGTTGTTGACGGCGTACACAATGGCTTCGGCCACCTGGGCGTAGGTGCCATAGCCGTTTACGTCCAGCGCTTTGAGGTTCATGACGGTGGCTTGCGGGGCAATGCCTGCAATGCCGGTGGCGTTATCCATGCGGGCGGCAATGATGCCGGCCGTGTGTGTGCCGTGTCCGTGGTCGTCGGCGGGGGCGGCGCTGGGGTTTGCAAAGTTCCAGCCCTGCCAGTCGTCCACGTAGCCGTTGTTGTCGTCGTCCAGCCCGTTGGCGCGTTTGTCGCTGCCGTTGGCGTCTGTGCCGGTTTCGCCGGGGTTCTGCCACAGGGCGGCTTGCAGGTCTGGGTGGGCGGCATCTACGCCGGTGTCTATGACGGCTACAATGACGTTTTGCCCGCGGGTGACATCCCACGCGGCGGGAATTTGCATGGCCTGCAGGGCGTTGGCCTGGGCCGGGTAGTAGGGGTCGTTGGGCAGGTGGAAGGCCTGCAAGAGGTAGTTGGGTTCTGCGTATTCCACCAGCAGGTTGTTTTGCAGGCTGCCAAGGGTTTGCTGCAGTTGTTCGTCGGGTACGCTGATGATGACCACGCCCAGTTCGTTGATGTGGGTCTGGACGTTGGCGTTGAGGTTGTTGAGCACGGCGTTGGAGAGCAGGCCGGGCACAAACGGGCGGAATTTGACGACCAGTTCGTTGGCGGCGTGGGGCTGTTCGGTTGTGTCGGCGCTGGCAGGCGCGGGGGCAAATTCCAGCGTGGGGGTGGCCGTGGGCTGCGGGGTGAAGGTGGCGGTGGGTTCTGCCGTGGCTTCAGCGGTGGCTTCGGCCGCGGGGGGCGCGATGGGGGTTTCGCTGGATTCGGCCGCGGGTGTGGCGGGCGTTTCGTTGGTTTCAGGTTCGGGCGTGGGGGTTGTTTCCACATCCGGCGCGGCGGGGGTTTCGGGGGTTGCCGGGATTTCGGTGATTTGCGGCTGGTTGGCGGGGTCGCGCTCTGGGTGGTAGGCGTCTGTGTTGCTGACGAATTCCACGTAGTCTATGGCGCCCTGGCAGCCGGGGTCCAGCTGGTCTGCCACGTTTTGCCAGTTGACGGACTGGCCCAGCCCGCGCACGCGCCAGAAGGCGGTTTGAAAACAGCCCGGGCCGGCGTTGTAGCTGATGAGGGTGAACTTCCACAGGTCTTCGTAAGAGACGGGGCTGTTGACCGAGCGGCCTTTGTTGTAGCTAACGTAGAGGGCCACAAAGTTGGCGTTGGCCAGTACGGTGTGGGCAAAGGTGGAGATGCTGCGCTCGGCGACGGTGAGGTTGAGGTTGTAGGCGCAGTCGGGGCAGTCGGCGTTCACTTGTTGCAGGGCGGCGCCGCGCAGCCCGCTGCGAATCCAGTCGGGTTGGTCGGCGTAGGGTTTGGCGCAGCTTTCGGGCCAGTAGGTTTTGGCGCACAGGCGGCGGTAGTAGCCGTAGTTCCAGCGCAGCAGTGAGTCTGCGCCGCCTTCGGTAATGTGGCCGAGTCCGTATTCGTTGGTGTTGACAAAGATGCTGTGGGGCCAGAACTGGCTTTCCCAGGCAAAGATGTTTTTAAGCAGGGCGGGGGGCACGCCGGTTTCTTGTGCGGCGGCGTAAATGGCGGGGTTGAACTGGTTTTGCCATTGCAACAGGGCCGGGCGGGCGCGTTCCAACCCGCACAGGTTGGCCGAGCCGTCTGGCATGTAGCCGTTGGCGGGGCAGTCGGCGGCGTTGACTGTGCCGTAGGTGATGAGTTTGCCCGCCAGACGCGAAAGCTGGTCATATTCGCTGTAGAGCTGGCTGGGGCTGTAGGGGGCGTGCAGCCAGGTGGGCGGGTCGCCAAGGGGGGCGCCCCAAATGGGGTCGCGCTCGCTGGCGACCGGGCTGGCTTGCGCGCTGGCGGCGCCGAGCAGCACGCTTAAGAGCGCCAGGCTGGCAAGCAGCAGACGCAGGGTGTTGCGTAGGGTGGGGGGGTGTGCAGAAGGGCGCATTGTACCGTGTCTTTTGTAAGGTGTGTTCGTAAAGCCAAAAGATGGCAATTAATAAAAAGAGAATGATAACAGATGTGCGTGGTTTTGCTGTCTTGCGGCAGGGGCATACCGGGGAGGGCGGCGTGGCGCGGGCGGGATTGCGCCCGGCATGCTCCTGGTTTCAGGCACTGCTGTGAAGGGGGCTGGCTTTGCCGCGCGGACCCTTACGCGGCGCAGGCCAGCCGGAACCTTTGTTTCACGGAGGTGAGGGTTCTTCACAGCAATTGCCTGAGTGGTGCAGGGGAGGGCAGGCCGGCCCTCCCCTTTGGTTAACCAGTGTTACGGCAGCAGCGTGAAGTTCACGTCGCCAAAGTGGCAGCGAATGCACACGCCGCGGTTGTCGAGGCGCAGCAGAACGCTGTTGTTGGTGGCGGGGCCAGTGGCCAGGGTGGCGGCGCTGGCATTGGCGGTCATGACCGCGGCGGTGCCGTGGGAGACGTGGCAGGCCACGCAGGTGCGGCCCACGCCGCTGCTCTCGATGTGCGCCAGGGTGGTGGCATCGAGCGCGGTGCCGGTGGTGCCGTCTTTGGTGATGCGGCCATCGCCAGAGCTGTGCATGAACTGGTAGGTGGTGTCACCGGTGCTGCGAACATCATACCAGGTGGCGTACACCACAGAAGAGACGGTCACCGTGCCAGCGATACAACCGGTGGCGTCAGTGGGGTGCAGGCCGGTTACGGAGTCGGGGGCATTGACGGTGAGGGTCACGCCGTTAAGAAGAGGGCGGGCCGGGTCAATGGTGCCGCAACGGTTGCTTTCGTCTGTGTTGTTGCGCAGGCGGGTGTTGGCCAGGTAGCGGTCGTGGCACTGGGCGCAGAAGTAGGACAGGTTGGTGGCTGCCACACGGTTGTCGCGGGCGCCGGCGCCGCCGTTGTACACCAGGCTGGGGCCGCCGCGCACGGTGTTGAGGGCGGTTCCGGCGGTGTAGTCACCGGGGGCAAACGAGATGGTGGCGCTGTAGCCAATGGTGTACCATTCGGTGCCGGTGTGCTTGTCGGGGACGAGCCAGCCGCGCACGTCGGTGCCGGCAACGGTGCCCATGTCGCTAAGCGGGAAGTCGCCGCCAGCCCAGTTCACAATGCCAGCGGGGGCGGTGTAACCGCCCGAGCCCAGCGGCTGCCAGCGCAGCAGGCGGTAGCTGGCCACACGCACATCGTCGCCGTCCGCAGCAGTGCTCAGGTCCCAGCCGGCGTTGCCGTGCGGGTCGTGGCAGCTGGTGCATTCCATTACCATGGAGCCGTTGGCGCTGTTCGCCGCGCCGGAGCCCCAAATGGTGCCGGGGGTGCCCACGTTGTGGTGCGAGGTGGTGGGGCGGGAAGCCGGGGCGATGGCAGATGCGGTGGCAGAGCCGGTCCAGGCGGTGGTCATGAGGGCGTTTTCGAAACCGCCGCCGAGCAGCGAGCGGCCATCAACGCCTTCAGCGCTGCCCCATGCTTGGGCCAGGACGTACACACCGTCTTCCACGTTGGTGCCCGCGCCGGTGCCGCCATGGCACGAAAGGCACAAGGCCTCGGGGTCGGCAACCAGCAGGGCGTTGCCGCCGTAGGCCGCGCTGTGGGCGCGGTGGCAGCTGGCGCACGCGTCGGTGCTGGCTGCGAAGCCGCCGTGCGGGCCGTTGTCGGCCAGCGTCAGGGTGCTAAACGCCAGGGCAAGCAGGGCGCCGAGCACAAGAGCAATCAAAAGCTTTTTCATACACATTCTCCTTTACTAGGGTAGGGCGGGTCCGGGGTGCTGCGGGTGCTGCATGCTCACCTCCAGAGCGTGTGCATCAAACCCGGGCAGCGGGTGCCCATCTTCACGGCGCCTTGCGGCGCTAGTAAGACCAAATTTGTACGCGGTTGTTCTCGCGGTCTGCAATATACAGGCGGCCGGTGCCGTCCAGGCAAATATCTATGGGGAAGTTGAACTCGCCATCGCCGTCGCCAAAGGCGCCAAAGTTGAAGAGGAAGGCCGGTTCTTCGGCAGAGACGTCGTACACGCGAATATACTGTCCAATGGCGTCGGCCACGTGCAGGCGGTCGCGGCCATCCATCCACATGCCGCGCGGCAGGTTGAGGGACGTTTCGCTGGAGCCGAAGCCAAAGAAGGTCTTGTAGTCGCGCGCGGTCGTCCAGGCAGAAATGCGCCCGTTGTTGCCGTCAGAGACGTAGTAGTTGCCCAGGCTGTCGCGCACCACGGCGTTGGGGAAGGAGAACTGGCCTCCATCCTGCCCTTCCTTGCCAAAGGTTTGGGTCTGCGGGTTGAAGGCGCTGGTTCCCAGGGTGTTAATGCTGGCGGCGTCGTAAACGATCACGGCGTGTTGGCCGGCCACAATGTTGGTAATCATCAGGTTACCCTGCGCGTCGAAGCGCAGACCCACCGGCGACCAGCCCATTTGGCTGGGACCGGGAATGCTGATTGCCTGTTCGCCGGGCAAAATGTATTCCACGGCGCTATTGATTTTGTTGTAGTAAAAGACGGTGCCTTCGGGCACGTCACGCCCAATGTGGGCGGCAATGGCTTCGCGCAGGCTGGTGTCTGGGTTGATGATGCCGTCAATGAAGTTGCCTTTGGCGTCGAAGATGGCAATCACGTCGTTGTAGGTGTCAGCGACAAATACGCGCCCCTGTACATCCACCGCAATGTAAGTGGGTTTGCGATTACTCCTATTGGTGCCGGGAGGGGCAAAGCTGTAAATGAGGTTGCCGTTGCGATCAAAGGCTTTGATGAGGCGCTCACCGGCTGATTCCACGACATAAATCAACTGGTTGTCGGGTGAAACCGCCACGCCCACGGGTTCATCCAGCCCGGTGATGGAGCTTTTGTAGGTGGGCGGGAAGTTGAGGTTTTGCACCAGCGGGGCCGGCAGCATGTCGGTCAGCGGTTGGGGTTTCAGCAGGTAGCGCAAAAAGAGGCTGCCCACGCAGCATAACAACAGCAGCAACAGCAGCAGCACCAGCAGCAGGCGGCGGTTCTTTTCATCGCCTTCTTCGGTGGCGATGATTTCTTCTTCCATGGGTTCGGGTTGCACGTCAGGTGTGGTCATGACAAAAATACCTATTTATTCATTAATTGGGTCACGCGTTGAACGCCGGTGGTGGCTGCAAAGTTGTTGGGGTCCAGCGCGGCGGCGGTTTCGTAGGCGGTTTTAGCGTTGGGCAGGTCGTTGAGGGCTTCGTAGGTCTGCCCCAGCCCTGCAAAGGCGGGCGCAAATTGCGGCTGGGCGGCGGTGGCCTGCAACAGCAGTTCCAGCGCGGTGTTGTAGTCTTTTGTAGAGTACGCCACCATGCCGTTAGCGTAGGCCACCAGGTCTGTTTTGCCCTGTATACTGTAAATGCCGGTCAGCGCCTGGTACACCTCGGTGTAGTTTGGGACAAAGGCGGCGGCGCGCATGAGCACGGCTTCGGCCTTGTCATTTTGCTGGGCGGCGGCATAGGCCAAGCCCAGCTTATACATGGCGTCTGCGTCGGTTTTGCTCAGGTCCACGGCAAATTCCAGCATCCTCACGGCATTGCTGGGTTGGTTGGTCAGGCGGTAGCAGTCGCCCAGGTAGTAGGTGGCGGCACGCAGGTAGGGGTTGAGCGCAGCCATGTCCTGCTCCAGATTGGCGTACACATACTTTTCCAGTGGTTCAATGGCGCTGGCGCAGTCGTTATTGCGGGCGTAAGCTACACCCGCAGTCACCCACGCGCCCTGATTGTCGGGGTAGGCTTGCATGACCGAAACGGCCTGGGTAATGGCGTCGTTGGTGCGCCCGTACAGCAGGTAGGTTTCGGCCAGTTTGACGCGCAAGTCGGGGTTTTGCGGGTCGGCTTTGACGGCGGCTTCGGCCTGTTGAATGCTCACCTGGGGCTGGCTGGACTGGCTGGTGTAAAAGCGGTCGTAGTAGTAATACCCGGCAAAAGAAAGGATGAGCGCCACCAACGCCACGCCAGCCAACACCACAATGCGCTGCATTTGGTAGGTGTTGGAAGACAGGCGGCTGGCAAGCGCATCCAGCAGGTTGCTTGTGTTGTGTTTTGGAGACATTACATACACCTCAAAAAAAGTATAGTTCTGCTAAGGTTTGGTGAAAATGCCTTCCACATGGCAGCGCGTGCAAGTGACGTTTTGGTGACAGATGTAGCAGGTCTTGTCGTCGCTGTTGCGGTAAATGTCGGCATGTTGAAAGAGCATGTCTTCGGGGTGTTCCAGGTTGTGGCACACGCCATTATTGCAAAAGGCCTGACCGTGGCATTGATAGCAGTTTTGTTTTTCAAACTCGCCAATGCCGCGGTGAGAAACAGTCCATCTAAAAGTGGCATGGTCGGCGGGAGCGTTGCCCACAATGACGGGCGCGTCCACCATCAACTCGTTGCCGCGGCCCACAAGGGGCACGGTGTGGCACAGGTTGCATTCCACGCTAATGACTTCCTGGTTGCCATTTTCGTCAATGCTAAAGTGCTTGCCGTCGTGGCAGCGAAAACAGCCGAGCGAGGGGCTGTGGCGGGAATTGTCGGGGTTGGAGGTCCAGTCTAGACGCATTTCGGAGAAGTGGGTGCTGCGGTAGAATTCCTTAAGCGCGTCCATGGAAGCGGACACCACATCGGCGGGTTGGTTTTTGTAGTCGGCGGCCAGGGCGTCTATGGCGGCGTAGGCTTCGTCCAGCGTGGCGTAGTTCTGGTGCATAATTTCCACAGCGCGGGCGCGCACGTTGGGCAGGTCGCGCGAAATCAGCCCATTGGCGAGGGCGTCATCCACGACTTGTTCGGGGTAGGGAATGTAGTGGGCGGTGCGGTTGTGGCAGTCAATGCAGTCCATTTCGCGCACTTCGCCATTGGCAGCGTGTTCTTCTACAAATGCGGTTTGACCCATGCCGAGCTTGTCCATGGCAAAGTATTCTTTTAAGCTGCCGTCTTCCTGCCGTACACCCACCCAGGCAATGTTCTGGCGTTTTTCGTCCAGCGCAATGTAAGAGATTTTATCGTTGATATGCCAGTGTATGCCCTTGCTCACGCCGGTCAGCGGGTTCCAGCCGCCCATTTTTAAAATGAGCGTGGTGGTGATGGGGGTGTTTTCCGCATCGTTGTCGTAGCTGCGTAAAATTTTGATGATGTTGTCTTTGAAGGTGGTGGGGCTGTGGCACTCTTCGCAGGTTTCGCGGGCCGGGCGCAGGTTGTGTACCGGGCTGGGAATGGGGCGGTTGTAGTTGTTGGTGATTTCGCCAATGAGCTGGCGGGTGCCGTCTATTTTGGACTGCACAAAGGACTCCGCGCCGGGACCCACATGGCAGTAGGCGCATTCCACATTGGCATGCGCCGACATTTGATGGCGCTCGGCTTGCGGGTACATGGAATGGCAGACTGTTCCGCAGAAGGGGGTGCTTTCGGTGTAGGTGTAAGCCTGCACGCCGCCCACCAACAGCCCCATGGCCACGGTGAGGGCCGCGACCAGCACCAGCAGCGCTTTCACACGGTGGGCGCGTTGGTTCAGATCCACGGTGATGGGCTTGGGCCACCTTAAAAATTTACGCATTAACTTTAACATTACTTTTTCGCTCCGTATTCGGCTTTGCGGGCTTCAACTTCTTTTCGCAGGGCTTCGCAGGCTTCTTCTGCTTCGGCTTCTTCGGGTCTTTTTTTGGCGGGCGGGTCCACTTTTATAATTTAGCGCTCGGTCACATGGAACTTCAACTCTTGCGGCCATTGGGTTTCGTTGGTTAATTTTTCGGCGCGTTCCAGGTAGGCCAGTTCCACGGGGTGTTCGGCGCGCATGTCATCCAGCGTCATGCGCCCGGTAAAAATGCTCAGGTTGCGTTTGCGCAGCAACACCTGGTAGGTGTGGGCCAACGCCACCACCGCCACCACAAAGATGGCCACCCAGCGGTGCAGCACCACGGCATAGGGGTAAATTTGCCACGGTATCACGTGTGAGATATGCGCGGGGAACCACATCACCAGCCCGCTGAAACCCAACAGCAACACCGAAAGCGCCACCGACCAGTACACGCCTTTTTCTTCATAGCTATAGCGGTCGTAAAGCGGCAGTTTGTTGCTTTTGCCTAGGTTGAGCAAAAGCACCTGCACAAAGTCTTTCCAGTCCTGCCGGGTGGGCAACATAACGGCCCGAATGCGGCGCACAAAGTAGCTGTCTGCCGCGTCTACGGTGTGATACACCGCCAGCACGGCCAGCAGCAAGGCAAACAGGTAATGAATTTGGCGGGCCTGTTCCAGTCCGCCCATCAGGCGCACCAAGGTTTGCCCCAGGCGGGTGTCATCAAAGGCGCGCGCCAGCCCGGTGATGGCCAGCGCCGTGAACGCCAGCATGGCAATGAAATGCTGCACCCGCACGCTACGCGTAAAGCGGATGATGTAAGGTTGACCGTTGTGCATGGGCCGCATGCGCTCGGCGGCTTCCAGCGCGTCGCGCCACGACACGCTGAGTTTGAAGGTGCGGCGCGGGGTGGGCGTTTGCGTCATGGCTGCGGGTTCCCTTTTGCGGGGGCGTCGTCCTGAGTTTCTGGCGCGGCGGGGGTTTCGGCGGGCAGTTCATCCTCCACGCTGTCATCCACCACGCGAATGGCCAGCGACTCAGACAGGCGGCGGCGCGCATCCAACATAATGAGCACGGCCACCAGCCCAACGGCGCCAATAACACCGCCCAGGGCAAACACGTTGGTCAGGTACAAACCGGGCGTAGCGGCAAGGCTGGGTTTTTGGTGGCTCAACCAAGAAGAGGGAAAGGCAATGCCCGCGTCTTTGTGGCACTGGGCGCAGGTGCTTTGCAGGTTGTCGGGGTACACCCGCGAGGCGGGGTCTTTGACGCTGCGAATGTTATGAATGCCGTGGCAGTCGTAGCAGGAGACTTTGGTGATGTTGATTTGTTCCAACTCGCCGAGCACGTTGGTGGTGCCATGCACATCGTCCAGGTAGGTTACCAGCACATCAGTGGAGAGTCCGTACTTGTCCATGATGGCGCTGTTGGCGTGGCATTTGCCGCACATTTCGGCGGCATCGGCGCGAAAGTCGTTGTTATATTTGGCGCCAATGACATCATGCGCGCCGTGACAGTCGGTGCAGGTGGGCACATCGGGGTTGGAGATGTTGGCCAGCGCCGCGCCGTGAATGCTGGTGCGGTAGGTGGTGTATTCTGTCTTGTGACACTGGGCGCAAATTTCGGCGGCGGCGGTGCGCGGCTCGTTGGGTGAAACAATGTCGTGCGCGGTGTGGCAGTCGGAACACACCGGCGCAAAGCGGTTGCCTTCTTCCAATACTTTGGTGTGCGCGCTGGCGGCAATTTGTTTGCTCAGCAATCCGTGGCACTTGAGGCAGCCCTGGTTGATGTTAAAGGTAATGGCGCGCGCGTCTTCGTAGAGCAGGGGGTAATAATTGGTGTTCTCGCCGATATTGCCGGTGAACTCGGTGTGGCAAATGGCGCAGCTTCTGTTGGTGCTGCCTGCATGCGGGTACACCTGCTGGTCTTGGTGGCAACCCGTGCAGCCCATAAAATGCCCGGTGGCAGGGTGCTCGGCCGGGTCGTATGTTAATGAAACAACCTCGCCGTTAAGCGTTTGCCCCTGCATGGGGCGGTTGTGGCAGGTGATGCAGTTGTTGTCCACATGGGGGTTGCCGTCTGCCGTGGGGGTGGGCTGGCTTTCCTGCGCCTGGGCAGGCAGGGCGGCCAGCATCAGCGCGAACAGACCAAGCAAAAGGGCGGCGGTGAAAAGAAGCATGCGGGTCAGTTTCATTGTGCGTTGCCTGAAATGGATTGGATGAGAGCAAATAGTTCGCTTGCCTTGTTCACATGCACCTGCTGGCTCGTGAACAGGCTTACCACATCGCTGTTGATATCCAGCCGAATGATCGTGGACCTGGGCGCCCATTCCAAAAGGCGCGGAATGGGAAAGCGCTGGCACAGGTCAGAATCGCCCATATCCATGATGATGCAGGTGGGCTTTTCGGCAAGAATTACCGTCTGCACGTCGTCGCGCTCGGCGTCTATCAGGCACACATGAATGGCGCCAGAAAGCTCCTGCAGTTTGCTGGCAACGGCGCCCACAAACAACGAGTGCTGCGAAAGGATAATAACATTAGTAGAAAAAAGCCCGCTCATCGGTAAAATCCTTGAATTCTACGCTGAATATTAAGTCAATATGAGAAAATGTCAGACATCCATCTGACCTTAAAACGGGATTAATTGGGGTAGTTTTGATTACCCAAAATCGCCTACCCGTCAGGGTAGGCGATGGTGATGTTCGTCAGAGTGCGATATGACAGCCTTGCGCCCTGCACATTACACCCGAAACTGGTACACTAGACCCTATGAAACAGTTACTTGTCTTTTGGCGGCGCGACCTGATTAATAAATTGATTGTGATGGTCATCTTGGCCCTTATGGTTGGCATGTGCCTGTTGGCCTACTTGTTGGTCACCATGCCCAAAGACAGCCTGCTGATGACAACCTACTTTGGAGGCGCCCAGCAAGCTGCCGGGCTGCCCACCCTGGCCCCAAAACCCATTACCCCCACTGCGCCGCCCACCCCCACCACCCGCGTCTTCCCCACCCTTAACACAGGCCCCAGCGCCACGCCCACCCCCGAAACCACACAAGCGCAGCCCACGCCCACAGACCTGCTCGCCACCATTGCCACCATCACACCCACGCCCACCTTCACCGTGGTAGCGCCAGATGGCGGGCTGACCAACCCCGAGGCCTGCATTCCCAGCGCCGTGCCCGAAACCGCCCGCGTGGTGGATGTGGTGGACGGCAATACCATTCGCGTTTACATGAACGAAAGCGTCTATGTGGTGCGCTACATTGGCATTGGCGTACCGCGAGATGGCAGCCCCGCCGACCCGCTTGGCCCTGCTGCCACGTTAGCAAACGCCCAAATGGTCTTTGGGCGCGATGTGCTCATGTACGCCGACACCATCAACAAAGACGCCAACGGGCGCCTGTTGCGCTATGTGCTGGTGGGTAAAACCTTCGTCAACTACGAAATGCTCGGCATGGGCATGGCCAGTCTGCTCGAAGAACCCAAAGGGTTTGCCTGCGCCCTCAACTTTACCATTGCCCAACAGCAGGCCAAATCTGCCCGCCTCGGCATTTGGGTGAACACGCCATAGTACATCTTGGCAGAAATAATTACGCAGAAAGCGCTCTGTCCTTGTAAGTTCACTTGAAAGGAGATTGTATAACTCACGTCTGATGTGAGATAGAAAACGAGGTGACGAAAAAAAGGGAATGCCCTCAAGATAAGGTTTGCTGAAGACCACTTGAGGAGAACATTCCCATGACAAGTATATCCATCCGTATCCATCCGAAACGCAGTACATTGAATTCATTCGAGCCAACTATCTTGCTCTGTTTCCCAAATTACTGGATCAGAACCAATTCAATCGGCGAGCGCGTAGCCTGCGGCTCTTCATCGAAGAGCCGCGTCGGTATTGGATTTTGCACAAGCATTACCATTTGCGCAACAACTACCTGCTGGATACCAAACCAGTTCCTGTTCTTGGATATAAACGGCGCAAATCGGCCAGTGACTTTGCCGGAAGTGCCAATTATGGGCATTGCGCCAGCCGCAAGATGGATTACTTTGGCTACAAACTGGTTGCAATTACCACTTTGAGTGGTATTCCTGTTGTTTATTGCCAAGATGACCAGTCACTTATTGCGACACATTTTACGCACCGGTTTTGGCATCCACGTCCAAACCTTTCATGCCGCTTTTTGATTTCACATCAGACGTTTGGGTATATTTTCCGTGGCAGGTCACAGGGCGGCGCTGAATACCTGGTTGGAGTGGCGCGGGGAAATCGAATTGAACCTGGTATTTGTGGGGCAGCGTGGCGCCCTGACGCCCAGCGCAGTTTTCCGGCGGTTGTGCGAGCTGGGCCAGCAGGCGAAGGTGGATCTATCGCCACATACACTCCGGCATACGATGGCCAAAAACTTGATCGATGCCGGTGTAGGAATGGAAAAGGATGCGGCGCTTTTGGGGCACAGCCGCCTGAACACGACTGCAGTTTACACAACGTCGAGCGAACGGGATTGAGAGAAGGCTGTTGGTTTGATAGACTGACGATCCTAATTTTAGCCGTGATAAAAGTCACAAAAATTTCATGAGACTTTGTGTTGTTTTCGGATACGAAACTCTGTAGAATTATTTTATGCGGGGTTGTCATCCTACGCCCAGACTGGAGCACAAATGAAAAAAATATCTTTCGTGACAGGCATTCTTGCAGGCTTGGCGATTGCATCCCTTCTGATACTCTTCAGCGTATTCTTATGGAACACGGTGTATCCTGTGCCTGCCGCGCCTATACCTGTCAATGCGCCTGCTGACTTAGCCGAGTTGGCTACCCGTGTAGCGGCCCTTGAAACTGAACAAGCGTACCAGTTGAAAGTGCTAGAGTGGAAATTGGATCAAAAGGTATTAGTCCTTGGCTGGTCTGCGTTGGTCATTACTTTCATTGGTGCGTTGCTAGGGCTTAAAACCTACATCGACCTGGAGAAGGTTATTCAGGACCGTGTGAAGGCAATTTTGGAGAAGCAATTGTATCAACTCGATACCACAAACCTGAGCATCTGGGTTATTTCGAGAGATGAAACCCAGAAGCTGTTTGATCCAAAGAAAAGGGAGGAGGAAACAGTTAATCTCAAACATGAAATGGATAAGGTGTTTGAGCGACTTGAGCTTAGCGGCTTCCCAAACGTAAAAAGCTGCGAAGAAATGGATCATAAAAATTACCGCGGAGTAACGATTGTACCGATTTTCAATGGCGACATGGAAAAAGAATTCTCCCGCTTTGTAGAGCGTAATCACAATCAGCTGGATAAATCTCGGGCAGCATTTGTTCTGTATACCCAGACACACTTGGTCTCCAAAGATACTTTGAAAAGCTACCCAAATCTGGCAACTGCCAATATGCCGGCTACAGCGGCATCGATGGTGCTAACGGTGGGACGTGGACTTTTCCCTACAAACACTAAAAAGGAGGTAGCATGAATTCACTTGTCATCCTGGATGTCTCTGGCATCCAGGATTTTATTTTTGGCAGCAACCAGCTTGCGCAGAATATTGGCGCCTCTGAGCTGGTAGAGCGCGTGACGACTGAATGGATTGCCGAGACTCTTACCGGATTTGCGCTTACGCACAACTATTCTTGGACGCCAGAAGATGGATCTGTTTACTCTAAGCAGTGCATTGAAAAAGATTCACTTGATGTGGAAGTGATTTATGCAGGCGGCGGAAACGCTGTGCTGCTCTTTTCTGACTCGGAAAAGGTGGAGCCTTTTGTCAAAGCGATCAGCCGCCGCGTATTGCGCGAGGGGCGCGGTTTGCAACTTGAAACCGCCTTTGAGTCTTTTGCGTGGAAGTCCAGCAATGTTACCGATTCGGTTGCATCCGTGCTCAAGCGTACCAGGGAGAAAATGTTCAAGCGTGCCCGCAGCCGGGTGCGTTCAACCCCGGTGATGGGGCTCGGTGTTACTGCCGAATGTGCCTATACCGGCTTGCCGGCAGTTGGCTACAACACAGATGTGGCTTTGGTAGGAAAGGACACTGCCGAACGGTTGGAAAAATTGGGCGAGGAAACATTCATCTCGGCGGAGGTTGCCTGTAAGTTGAAAATGGAAACCCCTGGAAAGGAACGTTTGCATGCCGTGCTGCCTCAGGTCCGCGCGAATAATTTTGAATTTGTTTATGACTTCGATGAATTTGGCAGTCAGGGGGAATCCAGTTACATTGCGGTGATACATACCGATGGTAACGGTATGGGGAAACGTTTTGAGAAACTCGCCAAGGATTTTGGCCGTCCAGAGTTGAACAGAGACTACATCAAAAATCTTCGCGGGCTTTCCAGCGCCGTAGCCAGGCGCGCAAAGGATGCATTGCAAAAAACGGTGGATGAGCTCATTGCGACATTGAACGATTCAGACATGATGCGCCGCGAAAAAATCGCATTGAAAACTATTCACCACAATGGTGTTCAAATCAGGCGGCTGCCATTCCGCCCGATCATATTTGGCGGCGATGATGTGACGTTTGTGTGCGATGGCCGGTTTGGACTATCCCTGGCGGCGCGTTACCTGCATCACTATACTTCGGGCAATATTCAAGAAAAACCGGTGTATGCGCGTGCGGGTGTGGCGATAGTAAAGACCCATTTTCCTTTTTCGCGGGCGTACGCATTGGCAGAGGATCTCTGTAGCAGCGCCAAGAAGTCAATATCTTCCTTCACTCATGGCTCCGAGTCAAGCGCTACTGTGCTGGATTGGCATTTCTCCACGACCGGCGTGGTGCGCAGCCTGGCAGATATTCGCGCGCGAGATTACACATCAAAAGAAAACCGTTCCTTGCTGATGCGCCCAATTCGACTGAATACTATGAAGGGTAACCAGCAATGGAGAACTTGGCAGACTTTTACGGAACTTGTCAGCGGCTTCAAAATGGAACCTTGGGCAGAAAAGCGCAACAAAATCAAAGCATTGCAGTCCGCACTTCAGCAGACAGAAGGGGCGGTCGGTGTATTCCTGCACAACTATAGGGCGCAATTGCCCGAGTTCGCACCAGACCCTGGTATGAAACAAACTGGCTGGCACAACGACCAGACCGCCTATTACGATGCGATTGAAGCGCTGGATTTCTTCATCCCATTGAAAGAAGGGGCCCAATGATCACAACTTATTGGCTCAGAATCACATTGCAAAGTGACGCTGCGTTTACCCGTGGAGACGGGTTGGCCGGATCGGTGAATGCGGAAGTACAGCACGACGAGAACGGGCTGCCATATCTCGCGGGAAAGACCCTAAAAGGGTTGATGACTGCTGCCTGTGCTGAAATTCTATTTGGCATGGAGCAAAGCACGGATGTTTCTCGCGATACGCTGAAAAGATATCAGGGAAGCGCCCAAAACTTGTTTGGGAAGGCTGGCAGTGATCGTGGCAGCATTGGTTTACTCCACTTTGGGGATGCGTGCTTGCCAGAGGCCTTGCGGCTTAGCGTGGCGCGGGATATTCAGGATAGGCATTATCGCCCGCTGGATGCTTTGGAATCACTCACAACACTGCGGCGGCAGACAGCCATGGACCCTGTCACAGGCGCGCCATTAAAGAATAGTTTGCGTACCATTCGTGTCATTTTACGTAGCATTCAGTTGGATGCGCGCTTATCAACATTAGGCAACTTGGAGCCCCGGGATCTGGCGTTGCTGGCTGCCTGTGCAAAGGCCTTGCGTCGCGCTGGCGCTCACCGCGGACGTGGCTTGGGAAAAATTACCGTCGATCTGACCGACCACGAAAAAGAGACAGTTCTACAAACGAATTATGAAACCTTTGCGCGGGAGGTGCTGGCGTGAATGCATTGAGTTTTGTCATCACCTTGCAAGAGCCCGTATTGGCTGCGTATCCGAATGCCGGTGAGCCGAATTCGGCTGTGACTCATGGATATATCCCCGGCAGCATGATTCGCGGAGCAATGGTACGCGCCATGTTGCAGAAATACCCAGGCATTGATGTTGCAGCGGATCCTGAAAAGCGTAAACTCTTCTTCGAAGAACATGTCTTTTTTCTTAACGCCTATCCGGTTGCGCCGGGCTCGCTCACGCGCATGCTTCCGCGTCCGCTCTCGTGGTTTGTAGAGAAAGATGCACCAGAAGATGTGGTGAGCAATCTCCTGTGGGTGGCGGACAATAAGCTGAAAAAGCCAAAGCGCATCTCAAAAGAGTTTTTTACACCCGCTGGACCAAAGCATGGGCTTTACTCTGCCAAAAGGCAGATGAACGTGCACAATGCCAGCGATGACCGCAATCAAAAGAAAAGCGGCACCAGCCAGGTTTACCGCTACGAAGCTTTGGCCTCAGGAGAGAGATTTTCAGGGCTGATTGTCAGTGAAGATGTAGCGTTATTGAACGAGTTGAAAGCCGCACTGGGGGACACTCTGTTTCTGGGTGGTTCGCGCACCGGTGGCTATGGCGCCTGTGAAATCTCTCAGATCGTAGTAGATGAAAAAGAATGGGTAGGCGAGTATGCACCCGGAAAGCCTTCTACTGAAGGTTTGGAAATCACCTTATTGAGCGATGCCATTGTTCCACCCGGATATTCCAATATTTTCGATGGGCTGGCAGCCTTGCTTGGTTTGACCGGTGGCGCTGCGGCATTCAAGGTTTGTTTTTATGACACGCGCCTGGTGGGCGGCTTCAACCGCCAATGGGGACTTCCCCTGCCGTTGGAGTGGTCGGTGCGGGCAGGTTCAACATTTCTCGTAGATACAAATGCCTTGACCGCCCAAAGACAAACAGAGCTGGTAGAAAAGGGCATTGGCTTGCGCAGACAGGAAGGCTTCGGGCGAGTGGCGTTCAATCTGCATACTGCGCCGCTGTTGAAATGTCAGGAGGCGACAATGGGTAACCAGCTTGCCCAGGTTATCTTGAGCGATCGGGAAAAATTAATTGCTGCGCTTATGGCCAAACGGATGTCACGCCAAAGACTGGAGCAAAAGCTTGTCACCGAAATTACCCGATTCGATGAAAGTGCCTTTCGAAACATGCCTTCCAGGACCCAGTTGAACCGGGCGCGCACGGTGGTGCGCCAGGCGCTGCTTGAGAAGGACCTGCAGATTGTTTCGGATCATTTCAGCGGGTTAGCCAGCGCCAAAAAGCAGTGGGAACAAGCCAGACTCAACGGGCAGCCACTTCTGGGGTGGATTGTGCAAACGGTGGATCTTGGTCCTTGCAAGGTGGCCGGCGTGCAGCCAGATATGGGTGACCTGCTGGTGGAATATAACTTGCGGCTGATCGATGGTGTGTTCAAAAAGGCGGTCGAACTGGTTCGTGATGATGCGCGGAAAGGTGGTGTGGTATGACGGCACAATGGAGCAATAGCCGCCGGGTGTCCAGGCGCGTGTTTGTGCGCGGCACGCTGGAACTGGAGACGCCCGCGCATTTTGGTAACGGCGATGATGAAGGGCTGATGGATATTTCCTTGCAGCGTGATGCGCTGGACGGAAGACCCCTGCTAACCGGGGCTTCCATTGCAGGTTCGTTGCGGAATTATTTGCGCGAACACGAACTTGGCTTCGGCATAACGGAACAAGCCGATGGCGCGACGCTGGCAGAGCAACTTTTTGGGCATCTCGTGGGCGATGAAGCTGCCCGTGAGGGATGGCTGTTTGTGGATGATGCGCTAGGTACGTTGCCACGGGAAGGCGCCCTGCCAGTTGAATTGCGCGATGGCGTGGCAATTGACCCTAAAACGCGCACGGCAGAAATTGACGAGAAGGGCAAAGGGAAGAAATTCGACATTGAATTACTGTCTGCTGGAACCAGGTTTGATGTGCAATTTGAACTCTGGCTTCCAGACGACAATTCTGAGGCTTTATTACAGGCGTTTGTCATCACGCTAAGCGGGTTGGAGCGAGGCAAGATTCGGCTTGGCACACGCAAGCGCCGCGGCTTTGGTAAGTGCAAGGTCACAACATGCTGGCACGTTGTGTCTTGCGACATGCATACCAAACAGGGGCTAAAGGACTGGTTGGAGTACATCCCTGGCACACCGGCGCCTGGCGAGATTGCTGCACTTTTGGGTGTACAAACCATGCCAGAACACGCTGGAAAATCTTTCATTGTGGATGCAACTTTTGGGTTGGACCCCGACAGCTCGTTGCTGATTCGTTCAGGCAGTGGGTTGGGAGATGAACCAGACATGGTTCACCTGCGATCTTGGCGAAACGGCACGCAAGAGCCTATCCTTTCGGGGACCAGCCTGGCAGGCGCATTGCGCGCCCGGGCATTGAAGATTGCGAATACCCTGATGCAAGATGATCAAAAAGCCAAGGAATTTGTGGATGGGTTGTTTGGCAGGCGCATCACAGGAAATACAGATGAACCTTCGGGAAGCGCGATCTTGGTTGATGAAGTGCAGATTGGCGAACAGGGGCGTGTAGCCGACAGAGTGCAAAACCGGGTGAAGATTGACCGTTTCACTGGTGGGGCTTATCCGCAGGGATTATTCGCTCAGCAGCCTGTGTTTGGCGATAATTCAACAGAGATAACAATTAACCTTGAATTGCGTGATGCATCTCATGACGCGGATGCTCGCCTCCTTTTCAAGGCGCAGGTGGGCTTGCTTCTGCTGGTGCTCAAAGATGTGTGGACTGGCGATGTGGCGCTGGGCGGCGAAAGCAGTGTGGGGCGCGGCTTGCTGTGTGGCAAGCGTGCCACGCTGAAGTATGGCGGAGACACGTGGGAAATTACAGGTAATGGCAGTGTTTCGCCTTCTCCGGAAATGCTGGAAAACGAGTATCTGAGTGCCTTCAAGGAGGTGTGCCGTGGGTGAGGATCTGAAAATAAAGGATGAAGCGGAACTAATTCAGTGGATCCAAAACAACGCAAAAGGAATGTCCTTCTTGCTCGCCTACGCGGATGACGGCGTCTTTTGGGGGCGGCTAGAATCAGGGACATTGGTTCGTTCCCCAGGGGAGAAGGTTGCCCTGACCCC
>DAOUAP010000041.1:0-52770 GCA_034433165.1 Anaerolineales bacterium
AATTTGGGTATCCATGATTGTCTCCTTCTTTGGTGGTCGGGATACCCCAAATCTAGCAGACTTTCATGGATTTTTGTTGCAACTCATCTCAAGGTAGCAACTTGAGTTACTTATAATACACCACCAGACGAATTAGATTAATAAATTATACTGCGAATTGCCCAGCCAAGGTTTTTCATTTTAGCATTTTGACATATGTTCAGATTTTACACCCTTTCTCTGCTCTATATAATGCATGCACGCAAATCGGATCATCCAGATAATTCAAAATACCCCTAAACCTATTTTTTCGAATAGGTTTAGGGGTCATGAGAAGAAAACATCAGCCTAAAGATTTAATGGTATTAAACTTTAGTTCGCATATTTTACTTAACGAATTTCTAGAACTTATGTCCCTTAGCGAGACGACGACATCAATATAAAATTACCCAAGAACCAGAAGTATTAGTAAACCTCATCTCAAAAATAGGATGGGGCTCTGAGGAAGTGTTCATTGCGACCTAAGGGTTTCTGGCATCATCAGTAGAGATCCTTGCCAATGCTCAGGATGACATTTTCAAGATAATTTCCATAGTATTTATTTGTACATCCACAAACATTCGTTTGTTATCTCACTTTTCTCAAAAAAATGCGTCCAAGCTAGCCTAATCTCTAAATCAAAACAAACGTTTGAATTCAGCAGATTAATTTGGACTGGATCGATTCTGTTAGCATATTGCAATAATGGGTGATTATTAAGACTTGGTAACTTTTTCTTGTTGGAGATTTGTCGGGCAATCTTGTCCGGTCCCGATAATGAAAAAACTACTTTCTCTCCATTCCCGGTCATACACATCACTGCTTGTGGATTATCAAAGACTTCTATAACAGTCAGTCGTAAATCTTCGCCAACCACTTTCGCCACAACCCGATTGAGCCATGCAACCGGGTCATCCACCTTCACATCCCGGGCAAGATGCTCGCGTTTCAGGCGTAAATCCTGCATGGCCCATTGCGCAGCCTGCTCGCGGATTCCGTCGATGGCCTTGCGCTGGCGTTCATTGCCGGCACTGATGAGCGCGCCGAAGAAAATCACCGCGCCCAGAACAAGAATTGCAAAAATCGCATCCATTGGTTAATCTCCTTTTTCCTTCATTAGTATTTGGTCAAGTGTTTCCTTGAGACGCGCCAGCGCACGCGGGCGCGGGTCGGACAAGGCGGCGGACGCCAGGGCCAGCATCAGCCCAAGCAGGCCGACCAGCGGCCAGAAAACGAGCGGCGTCGTTTGTTCCTCGGCCGGCTCAGGGACCGGTTCCACGATCACCACTTGAGTTGCCGCCGGTATTCCCGTTGCAGCCGGCTGGACAACGGTTGGCATGGCCGTTTGCGTTTTCAACACACTGGCTGTCGGGCTGGGACTGGGCGAGGGCGTCCAGGTCGGCACCGGCAAGGAAACAAAGGGGATGGAAATCGTTCCCGCATCCCGCCCTTCGTTCCCGTACACATCCCAAACCTGCACCAGAACTTCATACTCTCCGGATGGGGCCAGGGTTCCATCTGAAAAGCGTCTGTCCCAGGAAATCGAATCCGGCAGATTATTGGGCCCGTATTCCAGCACCACCGCCGGCCAGCGTCCCTGCGGATCCCGGATGGTGACCCGCAGGCCATCAATGGGCAGGCCGGCATCCCGTACCGTGACATCCCCGGTCTCCCAGATCAGCCAGCTTTCCTGCACGGAAACCTTAGGCGGCTGGTTGGCGAGAATGACCTCGATATGCCGGGGCGCTTCCATGTTTCCGGCCAGGTCGGTGCCCCGCACAAGAACACGGGCAACTCCATTGGACAGACGGCGGGTATCCCAGGCATACGTCCACTCACCGGACATGGGTTCCAGCGCCTGCCAGCTTTTCCCTTCATCAAAAGACATCTCAACCAGATGCAAACCGGAGAGCGCATCCGCGCTCTGGCCGGACAAGACCAGCGTGCCCTTCACCACGGTTCCGCTGGAACCATCCGGGGGGAAAACAAAACGGGACACCGGCGCGGTCTTGTCAATCTTGATGGTCGCCCCGGCCATTGCCTGGCGTCCGGCCTGGTCGCTGGCACGGGCATCCAGCGTATGAACGCCTTCCTGGATGATGGTCGTTGCATTGCCGGGCGTCCACGCGCCGCCATCCAGTTGAAATTCGGTCAGGGCCAGCCCGGAACCGGCGTCCATCGCATCCAGCACAATGCGGACATCCGAGCGGTACCAGTCATCCAGTCCGGCAGTGCCGGATGGAAGAATGGACAGGGCTGGATCGGTCAGGTCCACCTGCAGCGTGCGGTTTTCCGTGGTGATGTTCCCGGCCACATCGCGGGCGCGCACTTCCACCTGGTGACTGCCTTCCGGCACCACCAGCGACGTGGCGGACTGCCAGCCGGTCTGGTCGAGCCGGACATCGAGGGCGGCAAGCCCCGACGTGTCATCCAGCGCCGAAAAGAAAAGTTCGGGCCGGGTCAGGTACCAGCCATTCGCGCCATCCACGGGCGGCAGCGTCAGGCTCAAGGCGGGCGGAACCGTATCCACCCGGACATTCAGGCGGGCCGTGGCGGCATTGCCGGCCTGATCAAACACATGGCCCTCAACCATGTAGACTCCGTCCTGCAGGGTCAGGCTGCCACCGGGCTGCCAGCCGCCTGTATCCAGGCGATATTCCATCTGTCCAACCCCCGCAAGCATGTCCGAGGCCTGCAAGACCACCGTGACCGGGGAGCGATACCAGCCGGCATCCCCCACAAGACCGGAAGGATCGAGCACCAGGTTGGGCGCGGTCCAGTCCACCTTGACCGTCTCCTGCGCGGTGCGCAGATTGCCGGCCCGGTCGCGGGCGCGCAACAGGATATCATGCCGGCCTTCGCTGTTGAAATCCACGGAAGACTGCCAGGTCTGGCCGTTGTCGCGTGAAATCTCCACCACGGCAATGCCGGAGGTGGCATCCGTTCCCCGCACTTCCACCGACACGAGCGAGGTGTACCAGCCATCCAGGCCGGCTGTGCCGGTGACCTGCTCAACCACCTGGGGTGCGGTCGGGTCAAAGGCAAAGGCCAGGCTGCCGGAAACACTGCGGCCGGATGTGGATGCCACCGTGAACGCCGCCGTTCCCGCACCTTCCGCCAGGGTCACGGTGCAGTCCGCACCACAGGTGAAGGCTGTGCCCCCGGCACTGCCGGAAATAGTGATCGCGCCGCCGGCCGGGTCACTGGCCGTGATGCGCAGGCGCGCATTTTCCACACACCAGCCGTTCTCCCCCCAACGGTCACAGAGCATGGCCGCCGAATTGATGGCCGGCGGGAGAGGCGTGGGCGTAAACGTGGGTGTTGGGCTGGGGGTGCGGGTCGGGGTTGACGTCGGGGTGCGCGTGGCGGTCGCGGCCGGCGGCTCGGGGGTGTCGGTCGGCGCGCAGGCATAATCAAAACAGCAACCCAGGCAGGAAAAACCGTCATGGCTGACGCCGCTGCTCGAGCAGCTGATCCAGGTGCCCCAGGATGTCCAGCCGCTGCAGGGCTTCTGGTCATAACTGGTGCAGGAACACGCCCCGAGGGGCGCGCACTGGGCCGGCTGTGGCAGGGAAAAAAGCAGTATCAGGGTGGCAAGCGCCGCCAGACTCATGGCTCCCTGCAGGATGGCTCCATACCGTCCGGCAGCCTGCCGGCGGCGGATCCAGTGCACTGCCGCCAGCAGGGTGATGCCGGTGACCGCCACGCCCACCACCGTCCACAGGATTTCATTCCAGAGCGCCAGCCCGTAACGGCTGGAACCCCAGACCAGCAGGGCCGGCCCGGAGAGCATCAACAGGATGGAAAAAAGTCGGTTTTTGATCATGGTCACTTTCGTCTTGATGTCAACGCAGCGGATGCAGGCGCTCAAGCACGCGCAACAGCACCAGCAGGGATAAAAGGGTCAGGGCAACGCCAACGGCGATCCACTCGGGCTGGCGGCTGCGCATTGCTCAGGCCTCCAGCCACAAACGGGCGGCCCTCCAGCAGGCCAGCGCCCAGGCGGTTTCATTGCTGTCCAGAACGATGTCCGCCGGCAGGCGGCCATCCTCCATCCGGTACGGGCGGGTCCAGCCGGTGGTGGAAACATACAGTTCCGCCGCACCGGTCCGGTCATTCCACACAAAGGCCCACTGGCGCGTGCCGCTGTCATACCAGCCGGCATACGCGTTCGGGGCAAGCGCCGGGGGGGTGCCCGGCCAGGAAACGGGAAAGAAAACAGCAGACATTTAGATTTCATCTCCAAGACCATAAGGGTCATCCGCCGGCACGAGCGGGTTGGCGGCTTTGCCGGATTCCGCCGGGTTTGTTTTCTTGCGCCCCAGGATGGCTAGATACTCTTCGGGCACGATCTGGGTCAGGGCATCCACGGCGCGCTCCTGCCAGCCTTCGGCGGAGGCATATTCGTCCGGATGGGCGGCGATCACTTCCCGGATCAGGGCCTGCACCCGCTCCGGTTCGCCCCGCCCGAGCGGCTCGACCTGCGCCAGGGTTGGGGGCTGCCACTGGCCGCGGATGCGCGCCCGCAACCAGCAGTGCAGGGAAGGCAGGTCGAGGGTCATCGCCCCGTAGCGCACGCTGGAACTCAGTGCGGCGCGGATCAGGTCAGCGTCCTCCGGGTCGGGGGAAAAGAAGGCCTGAGTGGAGGTGTTGGCCAGCATGGCCTGCACGACCGGCTCCAGTCCTTCCATGCTGCGCATCATCGAGAGCGACTGCACCAGGATGAACATGCGCGCCCCGAACTTGGCGCCTTCCGAGAGCATGGCTTCCAGGCGCATGCCGGAGCCGATTTCCTGGGCCTCGTCCACGATGAAATAAAAAGGCCGGGGGTTGTTGAGCGTGACCTGGCGGAAAGCAGCATCGAAAACGTTGTAGACCACGCCGGCCGTAAGCCGGGCGCCTTCGCGGCCCATCTCACCGGCTGGCAGGCGCAGGACGATCCAGGCCTTCTCATCCACCCACTTGCGCATGTCCACAAAGCGGTCCTGGTGCATGGCCGCGAACAGCCAGGGTGAGAGTTCGAGGGCCATCGCCTTGGACAGAATCGGCGAGACCACCTCGGTGATCCAGGATGGGTTGTTGCGGTAACCGCTGCCATCTTCCTTGGCGGTCTGCCCGAGCAGGGCGTCCAGGGCCAGCGCACCGATGCGGTCCACCGGCGAAAGCAGTTCGGCGGTCTTGTGCCGCCAGTCCTGTTTAAAGGCCGCAAAGACCACGTGTAACAATCCCATGCGGAACTCGGGGTGCTGCATGTTCCAGGCATGCGCCAGCTTGAACAGCCCCAGCAGAGCGGCCTGCATGCGTGGGCCCCAGTAGTCGTCCCAGATGCGCCGCCCGACCTGCACAATCGCATTGCCGGCCCAGGTAAAGTCCGGCACAGCAAGCAAATTCAAGGGCACGACTTCGGGCTGGTCCGGGGTGATGATTCGCAGGCGCTTGATGGCTTTGGCGCGCTGATCGGGGGGCAGTTCGTCGATGATGGTCAGGAAGGCATCCGCCAGCGAGACATGCGGGTCAACCAGGAAAATGCCGGGGGCATCGTCGCCCTTCTCGACCAGCCTTTTGAGCAGGCCATAGGCGAAGGAGGTCTTGCCGGTGCGGCTGCCGCCGGTCGCGAGCCCGTGCCCGTCCGGGTCGATGCCAATGCTTTCCGCGGTGGCGGCGCTGACGCCAATCTTGAACCGGGCTTCGACCAGAGGCCGGGCGGGTGGCGGGGCCGGCACATCCTGGCGCACCGCGCGATCCAGCACTCCGCTGCCTTCGCCGGTCTGGGGCGGGGCAATCAGGGCCGCCAGGTCATTCCCGGCCAGGGGCAGGGCATGGGCGCGCACAGCCGGCCAGTCTGTATGGATGGTTTTCCAGGTTTGTTCGCCGGCCAGCAGGCGCAGGTCATCCCCGGGCAGACCGTGCAGGCTGAAAGCCACCTGGAAAAGCGTGTCGTTCAGGCGGCGCTCCAGCGAGTCTTTGGGCAGGGAACGCCAGCGCATCCACTCCAGGGTGCCGAAGGCCGCGACGATGACCATCACCCCGCCGGAAAGCAGGCCCAGCAGGCCGGCCCAGACATCCATCCACGCGACCATCCATGCTCCAACGCTTACGCTGGCTACGGCGAGACCCACAAACAACAGCCCGCGCCAGAGCAACAGGCGCAATCCCCAGGGATTGGGGGCGTCATTGCCAATGCCGCCTTCAGTGCCATAGGCGTAGGCCGAGAGGGCGCGCAGTTTTTCCTGCAAGGCCGGGTCACGGCCAAAGAGCCAGATGCGCAGGCTTGCCGGGCCTTTGCCCAGCAATTGCCCGCCGATGGCAAGCAAGGGGTCGGTGCCCTCCCCGCCGAAAGCCAGTTCAGGCAGGAGCGACTCCGTTGCCAGCACCTGCACCGGGGAATGCAGTTGCAGCCCTGTACCCGCCGGTTTCCAGCGGGTCTGCTGGTGGGTCATGGAAGTCCAGGCCGCCAGCGCACCGCTGACTGAACCGGCCGGGGTGTACAGGCGCAGCTTCAGGCCATGCGTATCCCCGGCCAGTTCGAACATGACCGGCGCCGGCAGTTGCGAGAGCCAGGCCGCGACCTGGGAGCGGATTTCGGGCAGGGGGAGCGGCGAGAATTGCAGTTCCCAGGCTTCCCACTCCCCGGCACACAACGGGCAGGTCTGGGTTTTCGGCACCGGAAATCCGCAGGCGGGACAGGGGATCACTTCGCCATCACTCCGGTCGCGCCCAGCTGCTTCCAGAAGGCCAGCCAGGCGGGCGGGATGGTGACCAGCACCGGAAAGAGCGCGCCGCGGCCCCCGGCCGGCGCGGCCAGGAACATGCGCGGCGGCAGGCGGGCAACGGTTTCAGCATTTTTGCGGGCTTCGCCTTCCGGCACACCCAGCGAGCGGAAAAAGGCAAAGGCTTCATCCGGGGCGAGCCGCCCGATGAAAGCCGTGGATGCCAGGCTAAGGGATGTGGGATTTTTCATCAGGTCGGCCGGCAGGTGGGTGATCAGTGTCACGCCAATGCCGCGCTTGCGAGCACGCCGGCCGAGTTCGTCCAGCAGGTCGGCGAAGGGACCGGAGCGAAGGAGGCGCCAGCCTTCGTCGATGAAGATGTCCATCGGCTTTTTCCCCACGGTAACGGCATGATAGAGAAACCAGGCCAGCACCGAATGGACGATGGCCCGGTTTTCTTCACGCAGCGAGGACAGGTCGAAGTTCCACCACTGGCCAGCGGGGAAGTCGGGGGTGAGCAGGGATTGGGGCCGATCGAAGAAGCCTTCCCACAGACCGCCGCGCATGTACGGGCGCAGCAGGGCCATCGGGGTGGCGGCTTCCGGTACGCTGACCGTCCCCAGCACTTCGACCAGGTCGGCAATGCTCATCGGCCCGGGCCGGCGCTCCCACCTTCTCTTGACGGCTTCATGCAGGGCGGCCTGCACTGCCGGGGACAGGATTGACTCCCCGGCCAGCGAGGCCACCAGGAAGCGCACCGCCAGCAACATCTCGGACGGGTCGCCGGCCTGGAGCGGGTGCATCAGGCAGGTGTCCCTGTTTTCCGGCACGCCGGCCGGGATGACCCGCCCGCCGACAGCTTCACACAGGCGGTTATTCTCACCTTCCGGGTCAATCGAGATGACCGTCCGGCCCTGCAGCAGCCTTTGCAGCATGATCCAGCGCAGGAGCGTGGTCTTGCCCGCACCGGGTTCGCCCAGGATAAGCGTGGTGGCGTGGGGGGGCGGCGGCACGGAAGGATCCATGCCTTTGGTGAACGAGAAGTGGATGTCGCGCCCATCCCTGGCATGGGTGCCGATCCAGACCGAATCCTCGGCCGGCAGGACCTGGCGGGCCGGGAGCGGCATAAGCGGCAAAGCTTCTTCGAGGAAGAGCAGCGGTTCGTCCAGCCCGGGGAAGAGATTGCCGCCCGGCTGGAAATAGTGCAGGGCGCGTTCGGGGATGTAGTACAGGCGTTGGGCGGTCAGGCCGCGGGCACGCAAACTAGCTTCGATCACCCGGCGGGCGGACTCTGCCTGCTCAAAGCGCGAGCGTTCGGCAAACAGTCCGGCCATGAGCGCCATGCGGAAGGCTGGCTTGCCCAGGGTCAGGTGGGACTCGGCCGCATCCATCGCGGTATCCGAGGCCTGCTCGGCCATCGAGGGCCGGCGGCCGGTCTTTTCCGCCAGGGCCAGCATGACACCTTCGAAGAGCGTGCGCCTGGCGCGCAGGGAACCTTTCAGGGCATCCGGAGGTTCGCGCTGCAGGGTGACGGAGTAGATCAGCGGCAGGCCGGTGTAGAACAGGTCGGCTGACAGGCGCGACCAGGGCCGGTCCGGCATGCCGGGCACGCCGGCGCCGCGCGCCGACAATGGCAGCAGGACGCCGCCCGGAAAGACCAGGTGGTCTTCGCCAAGCTCAACGGCTTCCGGCGCGATGGATGCAGGAAAGGTGGATGGTTCATCAGGCATGTCCCCCATGATATGAAAACACCCGCAGGGGTGTCCCTGCGGGTGTCGCTGAATTTCTTATAGCATTTTATTAGCATTCTATTGGAATGGATTGAACTACTTGCTTTTACGGGTAATTTTCCCCGGCGTTTTTGTTGCAAACTTATAATTATATTTATATAATCGACGTAATAATCAAGAATCGGCTTTTCTTATAGACACAAATAAAGGGTGCGAAAGTGGTGGAAGATACAATCCCGTTATTGGCAATTTCAGATCGACAAGATATATACAGCATTGCATACGTTAAAGCAATTGTTGCTTCTGCGGGATTCAATCTTTCAAGTCCCGTATTGGACAGGAATAGCGATGATCTTCACATAGAACATCTTGTAGCAGATGATTTTGAACCTGTTTATGGTCGATTGATCGTTCAGGTGAAATGTGCTTACGCACATAACATACAAAATGATGGATGTATCCACTATCCACTTCCATTACGGAATTACAGTCACCTTATCAAAACAAAAATAGAACCAAGAATTTTGGTTGTTGTTCATGTGCCCAATCCTACACATGAACCTTGGATTGAAAACCAAAATGGATACACAATATTTAGGTACAAGGCATATTGGCTTTCCCTGATGGGTCAACCACATTCAAGCAACACCACCAAAGTAACTGTTAATATCCCTACGGTTAACTTGTTCGATGCAAATGCCGTTAAATTCCTTATGGATGAAATGGTTGCAAAAGGAAATAAGACCCTATGAAGGTTGAAATCATCGACAACAATGTCTTTAACTCCATAGAGCCAGATATTCTTGTTCGCTATCTATTGGCTAATGGATGGATAAAAGTGCGTTCTGTTGAAGGCGAAATGATAGTGTTTGGCAGGGGAGATAGCAAAGGGAAAAAACCTTTAATCTGGATGCCAGTCAGCAATGATTTGAGTGATTACGCGCCAATGGTTGCGCGCCTCATCCGAACGGTTTCCCAAGAGATGGACAAATCAGAAATCCAAATTATGGATGACTTGGAAACCGTGTCCGTTGGAGATGTTATCGGTGTTCGCAGTTATGACCCCTTGGATTTGAATGACCATACGTTGCCTTTGAGCGATGCAATAGGGCTTCTTGGACGGGCCAAGGCAATGGCACTGGCTGGAGCATCTAGTGCAATAGAACATCGCCCGGTGCAATCACGACGCCCCAGCATAGAAGCTAGGCAATTCGTAAACAACTTAAGACTGGGACAAACCGAACGAGGCAGTTTTATTGTTCGGCTTATTTCCCCAATAATTAATCCAAAAAGCGGTGAGCCATTAGAGTTTCAAGGTATGGACCGGTTGCCTTTTAGTCGTCGTGCTGTAATGGAGTTGGTTAAAGGATTAAACTCACTAAAAGATGCAACGCAAGACAACAAGGAAAGGGGAAAATTCCATTTCAATTCGTTTTTGGAAATGGTTCCTCTGGGCGTTAGTGCGAATCTATGTGAAGCTTTGTTATGGGAAGATGAGAAGGACAGCCTAACCAGGCCGATTGAAGTAAGCGTAACATGGTCATATGCCATTGATCATCCTGGGCATTTACCGACCAAACCCATCACGTTTGAACCAGAACTTTTGCCCTATATCCGGCAAGCAGCAAAGCAATTCAGGGTTCAAAATCCTGAGGAGGTTACCATTAGGGGTTGGGTCAATATCTTGGAGCGTGAAAGCCGCTCCGGTCCTGGTGGCTTGGTTCGAATACACTCAAGAATAGATGGCAGGCCTCGATCTGTAAGGGTCAACTTGGATACAGAGTCCTACAATATTGCCATCGAATCACACAAACGAGGTGAAGTAATTTCAGTAACAGGCACATTGGTAGTGGATGGAAGCGTTTATAGGCTGGAAAATCCAAAAGGCTTCCATATTATGGGACAAATTGACTTGTTTGAACAAGAAGGTGAAGATGTCGAATAATATTTCGACAGATTAGGATTATTTAAACGGCCCCAAAATAACTAGATGGCCATCGGTTTCATTGGATACATGGGACGAATCAAAGATCGAGCGCGGGAAGGCAAACGCCGACCGCGCTCGATCTTCATGAAAAGAAAACATTGTCTGGCCTTTTTATCCCACAGATGGTGTAAAAATCCACTGAAGGACAGACTCAATCTGCCGGGCGTCCAGCTTGGAAATCCGCACACCAAACCCTTGGCACAAGCCTCCCAGCCCGTCCCACCAGGCAAGTCCTTCTTCGCCGGGGAAAACAAATTCCAGGATGGTGCGCCGCTCAAAGGGCAGGGGGAACTGCTCCACTGCAAACAACAACCCCTGATGCAAAATATCCAGTCCTTCGGACGCCGGCACCGGCCAGTTTTGCGTCTGGCGCTGGAAAGCCAGGCGTGGTTCGGGGTCGGGCCAGAAGATCTGAATCAATCGCAGCGTCCAGCCCGGCTGCATCGAGGTCAGGATGGCCTGGTAGGCTTCGGCGGGGCGCACGTCGGGGCGGTCCGGGTCGGCAACCAGCTCAGCAAACAAACGTTTGGTGCCATCCGCCCCAAGCAGGGCATCATGCGGGCCGACTTTGGCAAAGCCCTGCGCAAGCACAAAATTGTGGGTGGTACCCACTTGGGTTTTGGACATCTACGCACTCCAGCGAACCAAGAGAACATTTTGTTTGAAAGCGGCCAGTTGTCGGGGAAGCAGCTGGCCTTTCCTGTCCAGCCAGGCCATGTTTTCCGGAAACCAGCGGGCCGCCAGCTGCATCAGCATGGCGTCCATGCCTTCAGCCGGCACAAGCAGGTACAGGGTTTGCTGCATCCCGGTTTCGGGACGGTCAAAAAAGCCGGATGCCTGTTGCTCAAACCAGACCGCCTGCCATAAATCCCGGTGGGCTTCCAGATCCTGCCGGACAAAGCCGGCCTCGAAGCGATGTATGGGTGTCCCGCTCATCTTTACTGCACCGGTTTGAACACGCTTTCCGGCAGGTCCAGGTCGGAAGCCCGGAAACCCGGGCGCATCGGGCGGTTGCCGGTGGGGACAAGACCCTTGGCGAGGTCAAACTTGAACAGAGGCGAGAACGAAGGCCGGCCCGCCGTGCGCTCCACAATGGGCGAGACTTCCACAATTTCGCGCACCACCTGTCCGACCTGCGGATTGCGCTCAATGTAAACCGCCGCCGTAATGGCCTCGGCAAAGGACTGGGCGATCTGCGCTTCGGACATGCGGGCCGCATCCGGATGGGCCTGCACCACCTGCAGGAAGCGCGGCCAGACATGCTCGGCAGAAGTGGCATGGATGGTGAAGGCCGAATGGCCGTGCCCGGTGGCTGCGGCCCGGATCAATTCCCAGGCTTCGGCCCCACGCGCTTCGCCAATCACCACCCCGTGCGGGCGGGAACGCAGGGCGGCGCGGATCAGGTCATACATTGTCACCGGTGGCGGCCCGCCGCGAATTTCGGGGCGGGTCACGGTATAGACGATGTTGCCGGTGTCGCCCTTCGGGTCGCCGTTCCAGCCGTTCAGGATGATTTCGTTCGAGTCTTCCACGATAAACAAACGGATCGCGCCGCGCGGATAGTAATCCAGCATCTCCTGGATGATGCGCTGTCCGACAAAGGTCTTGCCTGAGCCGGTTGCGCCGGCGATGACCAGCGTGCCGCCATGCACCATCACGCCCAGCAGGTAGTTGGCGGCTTCAGGGGTCAGGATGCCGTTGCCGCGCGGGAAATCCCGGGCCTGGAATTTCGGGCGCGGGATGGGCGGCAGGCGTCTTTCACACAGCAGCGCCAGGCTGCCTTTTTCCAGTTCGGCGGAAGTGCGGTAATTGGAGACGCGCAGGGTGATGGTATCCCCATACGGCGAAGCCGGGGCCATGACATAGTTGATGCGCACGCCCTTACGGCGCACACTGCCATCCTGAATAGGTACCATGACCTGCAGCATGGCATCTGCAATCGGGTAGTCCGGGGTCGGGGCGCGCTGGCCGGCGCGGTCCATCATCACCCGCAGGGCATCCCCAATCCCATCCGGAGCCGGGCCAACATGCTCCCAGCCCGAAGCGGTGGTGTACACATAGATATGCCCCAGGTTGATGGCAATGTCTTCGATGTCGGAGCGGGCAATCAGGGCCAGCAAAGGTCCCATCCCGGACAGTTCACCAATCAGGCGCAGGAGAAATTCATCCGGCAGGCGAAAGCCTGCATTGGCGGCCTTCAGACGCGTTTCTTCAAAGACAGCCCGGGCCAGGGCTTCGATATCGGTTGATGAAAGCGATTTTTGCCTGGCTTCGGTGGCCTTGCGGGCCCGGCCTTCCTCCGCCAGGAGACTCCACCAGCGTTCGGACTCTTCGCCCGAACGCTGGTCGGTGGTGGGTTTCAGTGTTTTTCCTGCAATGTCAAACATCGGCTATCTCCCAAACCAGGAACGCTTTTTCGTGACCGAAGGCAGCAGCCCGACCCGGCTGGCGCCTTCACGCACGGCCGGCACAAAGTGTGAAGCAAAGCCCAGCAGGGACTCGGCAAACGGCCCCAGTTCTTCCAGCTTCTCCTTGCGGTAGCGCCAGATCAGGATATCTTCGCGCTTGTCGCTGTTCACGGCCTGGGCGGTTAGGCGCGGGTCCACATTGGGGATGATGCCATTGGGGATCAAGGCCAGTTCGATTTTGTCCTCGGCCAGCGCCTGCTGGAGCATTTTGTGGGCCGACTTGAATCCATCCCCGACCACCTGGTTGTAGCACAGCTTGACGCGCGAGCCGACGAACTCATGCGCCCCGCCCTTGCCCACCACCGCCGCCAGCGAGTTGATCATGCGGGCAATCCAACGGCGTGTCTCAGCGAGATCCGGGATTTCGGGCTTGATCACAATGGCAATTCCCTCGGCGGCTTTCAATGCGGCGCGGTGGACGACATGCGCCGGGTTGATGCCGACATCCATGATCACCACCCCGCCGGCCGCCACGCCGGCTTCATACAGGCCGTTGATGACCTGCTCGACCCGCGCTTCCTGTTGCAGAACTTCATCGCCCAGGTCGTCCGTGACCAGGCCGGGCAGGACTTTCAGGGTCGGCAGGTTTTCGAGCGGGGTGAAGGCGTTCAGGTAGGCCGCGCCGCTGGCAATCGTGCTCATGGCGTGATTGTCTTTTCTTTGCGCGATTTCCCGCCGCAGCAATCCAATCAGGGTGGTGTTGACCCGCTCCAGGCGCATGTGATACGAGAGTGCGCCGGCATTGCCGTCCGCATCCACCAGGTAGGTGGTGATCCCGCTCAAGGCCAGGGCCACCGCCAGGTTGACAGCCACGGTGGTCTTGCCGGTGCCGCCCTTGGGCGAAGTAATGGCAATCTTGCGGATGGCCATGCCGGATTGGATGCGGGCGGACATGTCGCTGCCTAGCACGGCCCGGCGGTACTGGTCGTCGGCGGCCAGATTGCCGGCATCGCCCCGGCGCATTTCCTCGAGCAGTTTGTTGGTATCAACATCCGAAGGGGGATAAGCCACGGCCGGCACGCCCGCGCCATTGGCCCAGGAGGCCATGCCATCCCCGGTTCCAGCCACGACAAAGATCAGCTTGCCGCGCTCGGCGGCCCGCACCAGGCTTTCCGGCGAGACGGACGATTCAGGCGACACCACGACAATCGCGCGAAAATCAAACAGGTCGATGTGTTGGGGGGTGAAGGCGGCCACCTGGGCCACGACACTGTGGCCCTGTTCGGCGAACAACAGTCCCAACCGGGATGTGACGGTCCCGGCTCCCAAAAGTAATACCTGCATCAGCGGCCGCCTTTCAGAACATCCTCGCGGTCGGCTTCGAACCGGTCTTCAAAATCCCAGTAGGTGAAGCCGGCGGTGGGGTCTTCATCTCCGCGCGCCATCAACGAAACGATTAATTTGTCGCCCTGCTGTAATGCCAGCGCCAGCACTTCGCGGGCTTCGTTGGGCACAAGCAGGATGAGCATGCGGGTCTGGGAAAAATCATTGAAGGTGCTGGTGGATGTTTCGCCGTTTTCATCCGTGGTCTGGACCGGCAGGCCCTGCACCGAAATCACACGCACGCCCAGCGGGAACAGGTCTTTTGCGAGCGGCGGAAAGGTGCGCCCGAGCGCTTCGGTCAGGGCGGTTTCCGCGGACGAAGGGGTTGCAGCCGGCTGCGGATCAACCGGCACCACCACGGCTTCCGGCATGGGGGTCGGGGTGGATTGTTCGTGCGGGCGGGAGGCAATCACCACCGTGACGCCGACCAGGTCACCGGGCAGGAAGGAGGCTGCATCCGGCGCAACCAGGTTCATCGCATCCAGCGGCAGGGGGAAAAGCGAGTGACCGGGGTATTGCGCCAGCACGGCCGACAGGCGCGTATCCTCGGCGGCCTTGGCGACAATCGCGCTGCGGAAAACCGGCTGGCCGGCGAAGATGGGCTGGGCCACGATGCCGCCCACCACCGCTTCGGCTTCATCCGCCGGGATGTAGAGCGCGGCGTTGTCATCTTCAAAAACCGTCTTTTCGGCCAGGGTGTCGGGAGTGATGACCTCCCCGATGGACAGGTCGCGGGTGGCGGTCAGGACGGTGATGGTGGGCGGGCGCTGGGCTGCGCCAATCGTGGTCAGCAGGAAAAAGGCCGCCAGAAAGATGACGACCGAGACACCCAGCACGACGATGTTCACGCCGGCGTTTGCAATTCGATTGAACATGGTTTCTCCTTGGTATGTGGAAATGAAAATCAGGAATGCCAGTCCAGCCCGCTCAGGTGCAGAGCCTGCTGGTAGGCGGGGGTTTGTTCGACCAGCCCGTCCAGGCGCTCCTGCATGTTTTGCAGCAGGCCGGCGAAGGCAACGATGACAAAATCCGGGTGCACCTGCCGGGCGGAAAATAATGTTTCCTGTGCCTGGAATACGGCCCGCAGTTCATCCAGGGCCGGCGCTTCGGCCAGCGCCCGGGCCGCCACTTCCGGCATGTCGGGGTAGCAGGTGCGCAGCAGGGCGGTCAGGGCGGTATTGTCCGCCGATGCACCCGATACGCCCGACACGGGCAGACGGGTGGAATCCGATACACCCTTGCGGGAGGCCTCCGGCAGCAACGCTTCAAGGCTGGCCTGCGGATCCCCGGCGAGCATGCGCAGCGCCACGGAAATCTTGACCAGCCCGCGTTCCAGGGCGCTGGCGAGCGTACACTGGGCATCCGGGGGCAGCGCGGCCACGGCCTCGGCATTGCGCAGGGACACGCGCCCGCGCAAATCTTCCGGCAGGCTGGCCAGCGCCCGTTGCATGCGTTCGCGTTTTTCTTGATAGGATTCAGTCATGCGGGGGATGATAGTGAAAGACGGGACAGGGTGTATCGGGTGGTGTCGCTGAACTGCCGGAATGCAACAGTCCCCCGATACACCCGTTTGGAAGGTGTATCGGGGGACTGTTTGTTTTTTCGAAGCGAAGGCGGGGTGGCAATCGACAGGCCGGCGATGCGGGTCCGCCGGAAATCTGTTTTGTCATCACGTGGCTTGATGGGGGCATTCCGGCGTATCCTGGTCTATCCGGGACTGGAATCAGGGCAAAAACGTGCGCAAAATTCCCGAGTTCACACAATGGTAAATAGGGGGGGATGTCACGGTAATTTTTTCAACCCCTGCCTGCCGCCAACGCACCGCTTGATTTGTGCGCCGGTTTCCCCCATGTTTGCGCTTTTCGCGCGTTCAAGCAGCCAGTTGGTCGGCCAATCCTGTAATCCGGTCACGCATCGCAAGCACTTCAACCCAGGGTTTGGGGATGCCGGATAGCCCGTACCATGCGCCGGCGATCTGCCCGCAAATCGCAGCGGTGGTATCGGCATCATCGCCCAGGTTGGCGGCGGCCAGCACCGCTTCGGAAAATGTCTCGGTTGTCCAGAAACACCACAGGGCGGCTTCGAGCGAGTCCACCACATAGCCATTGCCGCGAATGTGCTGCACGGCTTTATCCCTGTAGGAACCTTTGGCAATCTCCAGAATTTTTCCCGATACACCCGCCGATACACCCTGCCCAAACAGGATGGTTTCTTTTTCCTCGCCGTTCAACGCCAGGACAAGCATTCGCGCAAACAGCGTGCAGGCATCCACGCATTCCCTGGCGCCATGCGTGGTGCGCGAACTTTTGGCGGCATACGCTCCCGCCCGGCCCGTGTCGGGCGCATAAAACATGGCGACCGGCGCCAGGCGCATGAGCGATCCGTTGCCGGCGCTGGACGGGTGGCTTGAACCGCTCAGCGGGTTGCCGGTGGTCTTGAATTTTTCCAGCGCCTGGCGGGTGGCGTTGCCGATGTCAAAACAGATTCCTGTGCTGGACAGGTAGCCGGTTTCGTACCAGGCCAGGTAACGCTGCATCTGGTCGAGCGCGTCGAAGCCGCCCTTCGCCACCAGGCTTTCCGCCAGGCAAAGAGCCATCGAGGTGTCATCCGTCCACTGCCCGGGCTGGAGATTAAACGCGCCGCCCCCGACCATGCCTGTCACCGGCGGGAACGTGCCGCGCGGTTTGAACTCCACGGTGGTGCCAATGGCATCCCCCACGGCCAGACCCAACAAACAACCACGATACCGATCCAGATCTTTCATGTCCGCCATCCAAAAAAATAATTGCAGCCATTATAAATTCAATGCCGCCAACGTTGGTTGACAGCTGCGATTCACGCCCCTATAATCCCGTTCGTCTGACCCCATCCCACAATTTATTCATCCCCCCCTTTCAAAGCCCGGCTCACGCTGGGCTTTTCCCATTGCCCCCTCACCCCCATCTTTCCCAAAGGAAAACACACATGCCCGATCCCACCATCTACACCTTTGTTCCTCCCGTTCTCAACAAACCCGTGCGCGGCCTGCTTGAATCCGGCCAGTCCATCCGCACCAGCCGCATCGTGATGCTGGAAGAGAGCGCCACCGCCCGCACCCTGTTTGGGCCCCATGCCGGATACTTCGCCATCACGGCCAGCGGCCGCCGATACACCCTGATTGTTCTGCCTGTATCGGCGCTGCACGCCTGGCTGGCGGAGTATCTGGGCTTTTCCGCACCGGTCAAGGGGGTCGTTCCTGTCTGATACACAATCTGCAGTTTCCCAAAGAAAAAACGGGCGCTGTCCCTGGAGTTATCCAGGGCGGTGCCCGTTTTCGTTTTCCACACCATTGACAGCGAGGACTCACCGGGATGAGAGGCCCGGAAAAAATTGAACGCCCTGTTACGAGCAGGGCGTTCAGGAGTACAGAACATGCGTGCTAATAATACCACAACCAGCAAGACTGTCAAGATTTCTGCGCCGTTTCGCCTGAACGCGGCCCAGCGCAGGGTCATGGTTTCCGGTAAAACCTTGAACGTCGCCGCCCCCGCCGGGCGACAGAACGGGGAATACCTGTATGCCGCGGAGGTTACCATCCTGCGTGAAAATGCCGCTGTGTACACCACGGCCCCTGTCTGGGCCTCGGTGGAAATCCGCTGAACGGACTGCCCGGATGCGTGATCATGTCCCGTCCCCTGAATGCATTTAATCCACGCGAAAGGAGAACTGGTCATGAGAACCACAGCGGTCATCCTGATCCTGGTCGCCATTGCCGCCAGCCAGCCTGCGGACATCCTCCGCCAGGCGCTGTCGGCGCTGGCGCATTGCCTGGGCCTTTGAACCCGGAGGAACGATGAACTCGGACATCCTGCAACAAGCCGAAGCCCTGCTCGGCAAAGCCGTGAAGGTGGAAACCAACCGTGACTGGGGCATCTTCTGGTGCCCCTTTCACAACGACTCGGCGCGCGCCGGGCAGGGTGGTCATGCCAATTTCGGCGTGCATCTCGAAAAGGGCTACTGGGCCTGCCTGCGCTGCGGCGCAAAAGGCGGGTCGTTGAAAAGTTTGAGCAAGAAACTGGGCCGGGACTGGCAGCCTGTTCCGGCCGCCGCCGCGCCCCCTGTGGAAGAAGCCCGCCCGTCCCGCACCACCTTCCTGGACGAAGCGCTGGCGGAAGCCCGGGCGCATGTGCAACGCTCACCCGCCTGGAGTTATCTGGCGGAGCGCGGGTTGAGTCCTTACACCGCCCTGGTGTACGGGATGGGCTATGGCGTTCCCAGGCCGGCGGTCAGTCGCGAAACCCTGCAGGCCGCCTACCAGTCGCGCCTGATCATGCCCAAGGGCATCTGGCTGTGGGCCGGTGCGGTGGTGTATGCCGACCCGCCCATTCACCCGACCGTCATCAACGTCCGCTATCTGGCGGACGACAAACTGCCGGCCGGCACGCGCCCGTTTGTGCCGGAGAAAAACCACCGCACCTGGGGCAACCGGGTTGCCCCCCTGGGTTCCTGGCGCATCCGGCCCACTACAAAAATGCTGGTGGTGCTGGAAGGACTGTTCGACATGCTGGTCATGGCCCAGGCCTTGAAGGAACGCGGTCTGGATGGCGAGGTCACCGCCGTGTACACCAATGGCTCCTGCCCGTCCTCCCGCATGCTGGAATGGTTCAGCCGCAACAACCGTTACGAGTACCTGCTGGTTCGCGACCCGGACGAAGCCGGCGCACAGTGGACCGCCCATGTCGGCAAAGCCATTCACGATGGCGGTGCAAAACTGTATCTCGCCACGCCCCCCGGCAGCCTCGATCCGGATGAAGCCATCCTGAACGGATGGTGGCCGGGACATCTGTGAATACCGCTTGCCACATGTAGGCACTTGATATACAATGTAGTTACAAGAAAGGATGAGCCATGACGATTTCAAGAGTTGGCACCCGCGAATTGAAAAGCAAGCTGAGCGAATACATGCGCCGGGTCAAAGGTGGTGAAACCATCATTGTGACCGAGCGTGGCAAAACCATCGGGCAGATCATCCCGGTCAAGCCGACCATCGAGGAAAAAATGCAATCGGTGGTCGATGCCGGGCTGGCGGAATGGAGCGGTCACAAGCTCACTCCGCGCAAACCGGTGGCGGTCAATGCCGGCAAAAAACAGGTGTCCGATCTGGTTGCGGAGGACCGGGATGTCGATTATCTACCTTGATACCAGCGCCCTGCTAAAGCTGTACATTCAGGAGAATCAATCCGACGCGGTGCGTACACTCGTAACGGATGCCAGCGGCGCCGGCACCAGCATGTTGACCTATACGGAAATGGCGGCTGCAATGGCCCGGGCAGAACGCATGCGCATCCTGACCGCCGACTCCGCCCGAAAGGCCTGGGACGGCTTTCTCAAGGACTGGCCGGAACTTACCCGGCTGAAGTTATCCGCCGCCCTGACCGAACGGGCTTCGGGGCTAGCCTGGGAATATGGACTGCGCGGCTATGATGCCATGCATCTGGCTGCGGCTATGACATGGCAGGATGCTCTTGGAGAACCTGTCCTGCTTGCCACCTTTGACCGCCTTTTATGGAGCGCCGGTCAGAAAGCGGGAATACCGGTCTGGCCCGATACGCTTGATTCTGCCTAAACTTAAAACAAACAACTGACCATCGCCCCCATGCAATTTCTGCATGGGGGCTTTTCGTTTCCCAACCGGGGAGCAGCCGACAACAGGCTGCTCCCCGGTTTCATTTTCCACCAAGGAGACATTCCATGCTTACCCTGTTCACCATCCTGCTGTCCGCCCTGATTCTGGGCTATGCCATCTGGTTCCTGCTGGAACTGGCCCGCTACATTCGTTCCGGCGAATACGACGTTGACCAACGCCTGCGTGACCTGAGCCGCTGATTGCGGCACAGGCCCGGCGAATCCATTCTTCTCAAGGAGACAGAACCATGACCACCCCGCAACAAACATCCAACCCCTTCGCGCTCGACCAGGAGTTCCCGTTCCTGGATGCCAGCCTGGTGCAGAGCGTGACCCTGCCCACCATGCTCCAATGGGAGCATGCCACCGGCGGTTTCTTTGTCGAAGCGGAACAAGCCCTGCCCGGCATCAACCAGCCCGCCACTTTCGTCACCAAGGAGGGCAAACGCATCAAGGGCTTTGCCGCCAAAACCTTCCGCTTCTTCCCGGTCGCCTTCCGCAACTGGTGGGAGATCGGCGAACCCGGCAAACAGCAGCGCCTGGCCGCCTACCAGGACGGCGCGCACAGCCGCACGCAGGCGCTTGGCATCCTGCCCCATGAAGATGGCGGCATCTGGATTCTGCTCACCGCCCGCGGCCTGGCTTCGCAAAGCCTGGTGTCCGCCATCCGCTCGCACCGCTACTGGACCGGGCGCACCCTGCGGGCCCAGCCCTTCGCGGTGGCCATCGAAGCCGGCGCAGGGGAGGTGCGCAAGGAAGGCGCAACCTACGTGACTGAATTCCATTTCGCTACCGCCGATGACACGCGCTGTCCGGATGCCCTGGGCTGGAAAATCCGTGAGCGCTGGGACGAAGTCCAGGCCTGGATCGGCCAGGAAAACAAGCACGCGCCGATCCTGACCCCGCCGGCGGTCGAGGAATTTGAACCGGAGCCCGGCCGGATGCCCGAACTGAAATACGGCGATGGCACCCTGGTCAACAGCGCCAATGCCGATGAAGTCAAGGCCTTCGAAGCCTGCCAGGCGCAAAAGAAAACGGTTCCGGCCTCGCGCGAAGCCCTGCGTGCCTGGGTGCGCAACGGGCGCAAGTAAATTGCGGGCGGGAGTGTGGGCATGACCCCGCTCCCGCCTTCTGTATCATGCCAGACAACACCCCCAATCCATTTCATTCACAACAAGGAGAAACCAACCATGTCCCGCCAGTTCAACAAAATCACGTTCGTCGGCCATCTCGGCAATGACCCCGAGATGCGCTACACCCCTTCCGGCAAAGCCGTGACCAGCTTCAACGTCGCATCGAACGACCAGTACACCAACGAGCGCGGTGAAACCGTCAAGGTCACCACCTGGTTCCGCTGCACCTCGTGGGGCAAGCCGGCCGAAATCCACAACCAGTACCTGAAAAAAGGCGGCAAGGTGCTGGTCGAGGGCAAACTGCACCCCGACCCCAAAACCGGCCGGCCCGAAATTTGGACGCGCCAGGATGGTTCCGCCGCCGCTGACTACAACGTGACCGTCAAGGAACTGTACTTCCTGGACAGCAAATCCGGCGGTCAGAACGAGCCTCCCGCCTCGACCGTGGATGAAGGCGACATTCCGTTCTAACCACCCCATCGTCTGCGGGGAGCCTGCCACCAGGCTCCCCGCTTTTCATTCCCTTTCCCACAACAAGGAGTACCACACATGATTTCCATCCCGCAAGATGTTCTCGCCAATGCCCTGAGCGCCGTGACGCGCGCCAGCCTGAAGGGCGGCATCCTGACCGCCTTCGCCCTGGTGCGCATCGACGCCAGCTCCGGCGGCGAAATGCACCTGACGTGCTTCAACGGCGACACCGCCATCCGGGCGCGGGTCTATGCCGCCTGCAATGCCGACCTGTCCGCGCATGTCGATGCCCAAACGTTCAAGGCCGTGACCGATACCCTGACCGGTGAAGTCCGCCTCGACCTGCAGGACAACAGCCTGGTGGTCGTGAACGGATCCAACCGCACCACGCTACGGGTGGTGGACGAATCCCTGCCGGTCATCGGCGGCGAAACCACCCGCGACCTGTTCAGCCTGACCGGCGCCAGCCTGCGCAGTCTGGCGCGTGTCCTGCCCTTTGCCTCCACGGATGAGTCGCGCGCGATGCTGCAGGTGCTGCACCTGGGCGTGTCCGGGCAGGAAATTGTCGCCCAGGCCGCCGATGGCTTTACCGCCGGCATTGTCACCGAAAAGGTTGCCGCCGCCAGTGAAAAGGCGGTGGTGTCCCTGCCGGCCAACTTCGCCCGCCTGCTGGCCGCGCTGGTCGAGGAGAAGGATAGCGTCACGGCCCAATCCGGCGGCGACAACCGCTACCTGTTCCAGGTCACCCACAGCGAGTCGGGCAAGCACCTGACCCTGGCAACCGTCGCCCCGGCCAGCGCCTTCCCGGCCGAACAACTGGCCCAACTGTTGCAGCAGTCGCATGCCGCCACCACCACCCACCTCGACCTGCCCAGGCTGGCCCTGCTCCAGACCGTGAAGATGGTCGGGGCGATGGGCACGGCCAACACTTTCCTCAAGGTGCGCGGCGGGGCCATCAAGGTGGCCTCGGCCGCCACCGATACCGGCCAGGCCCGCAACGTGCTGGATGGAACCGCCTCCGGCAGCGACACGCAGGTCTGGCTTTCGGCGCTCTATCTCAAGCGGGCGGTGGACGCCGCCAAAAACGAACTGCACATCCAGCTGGGCGGCGACAAGAAACCGGTGCTGCTGATCGAAGGCAGCTTCACCGCCATCCTGATGCCGCTCTTCGTGGAGGCCAAGGACCCCTTCCCCGAAGAGGACGAAGCCATTGCCGTGTCCATGCCGGTCTTTGATGCGGTTCCGGCCTGATGTCCTTCCTTCCCCCTGCACCGGGCGCTCATCCCACGAGCGCCCGGTTTTTGTTTGCCAAGGAGCCCCCTGGCATGACCCTGCCTGCCCCCACCCTTTTTCCCTTGTCCCCGGTTCCGGCCCGCCCGGCGCGTGTCCTGCGCGACCAGCCGGCCTACCGGGTCAGCCAGAACGCCACCGCCTGCAGCGTGCCTGAACTGCTTTCGGCTCTGATCGGCGGTGACAAACAAATCGAACTGGCGGAGCGCCTGCTGGCCCGTTTCGGCGGCGACCTGCGCCGCATCCACCAGGCCCCGGCCGCTGAACTGGCGCTGGTGCCCGGCATCACCGCCAACATCGCGGCGCGCATCAAGGCCGGCCTGACCCTGGGCGTGCGCCTGCAGGACCCGCCGGAAAACCGCCCGACCATCCATTCCCCGGCCGACGCGGCTGCGTTGGTGCAGCACGAAATGGGCCTGCTCGAAAAGGAACACCTGCGTGTGATGCTCCTCAACATCCGCAACCAGGTGCTGGACGTGGTTGAGATTTACCAGGGTTCGGTGTCCAGCGCCCAGGTGCGCATTGCCGAAGTGCTGCGCCCGGCCGTGCAGCGCATGGCCCCGGCCATGATTGTCATGCACAACCACCCGAGCCAGGACCCCAGCCCCTCGCCGGATGACGTGGCCCTGACCCGGGCCCTGGTGCAGGCCGCCAAGCTGCTTGACCTCGACCTGCTCGATCACCTGGTGATCTGCCAGCACCGTTTTGTCAGCCTTAAGGAGCGCGGCCTCGGCTTCAACTAGGCCGCCTTCCCCATTCGTGTTTACAAGGAGACTTTTCCATGCCCCCATCCCTGACCCCCGCCGAACGCGCCGCCCAACTCGAGGCGGAACTGGCCGGCTTCATCGGCACCGAATCCTATACCAACCTGCGCTACCCCTGGTTGCGCCGGCGCTTCCTCCTGACCGATGGCGCAAAATACCTGGCCGACCAGGCCAAAGCCTACTGGCTGATGGATGCGATTGCCTCGCACCAGACCAACCAGGCCGTGGCCGCCGAAGAATTCCAGTTCTGGAAGCTGGAAGTGAACGAACAGCGCGCCGCCGTGCTGACCTGCACGGATGGCAACGACAAGGAACTGGCGCGCCAGGACATTCCCTATACCGATTTTCCCCTGACCACCATCACCCTGTACGCCGCCCTGGACGAGTGCCTGGGCGGGCTGGTGGTGATGCTCACTTCCGAATATTAGAAAGGCAAAAAGACAATGGCTCCCAATTGGTGTGAAAACGAACTGACCATCTCCGGCCCGGATGTTGAACGCGTCCTGTCCGCCATCGCCGACCCTGCCAGTGATGACCCGGATGAGCACATCCTGGACTTCGACCAAATCGTGCCCTATCCCCGGGAATTGAAAGACCTGGACCAGCGCAACGCCGAATACCAGTCCAAATTCTTTGCCATCGCCCATGATGACCCCGGGCGGGATGAAAAATTGAAAGCCCTGGCGGTTGAATATGGCGTGGAATCGGGCACGCCCTGGCTCAAGGATGGCTACAACCAGGGCGGCTACGAGTGGTGCATCCAGAACTGGTCAACGAAATGGAATGCCTGCCATGTATCCCTGACCAAACGCCCCGTCAATGCCCCGCTGCCCGAGTGCATCACCTGTGCCCACTGCACGATGACCCACAAAACCGCCAGCCTGGAGGTGCTGGCCTGTTCGCGCTGCGGCGCGCCGCTGCCCGACACACGTCCGGTGGTGGCCTTCATCGAATTTGAAACCGCCTGGAGCCCGCCCGAAGCGGTGGTTGCAAAATTGGCGTCCATGTTCCCCGACCACACCTTCGACCTGGCCTACTACGAGGGCGGGGTCGGCTTCTGCGGCCAGGCGCACTGGTCCGGCGGGCAGGAGGAATTCCACAACCAATCCGATTACAGCGGCCCGCGCGGCGGCTGATTTTCCAAAGGAGCAATCTGATGAGCTATCACTCTGAACACATGCGCATGAAACCCGTGCTCGACCTGGCCCGCCGGCTCGACATTGCCACCAACCGGGCCCCCGAAGCCATCTTCGAAGCCGGTTCCGCCGGTTTCCAGGTCTGGTGCACCCCGCAGGATCACCCGCGGGGCTGGGAGGACATCCGGATGACAGCCGGTACCTTCTCGAAGCCCTGTGAATTTGTCGGCAGCGTTTCCTGGAAATGGGAGGCCGAACAAATTGTGGCGCTGGAAATTGACACGACGGCCTATGCCCTGGCAGACCAGAAGCCGGAACGGTACTGCGAACTGCCCGAAATTTCGCGCGGTGACCGCCGGCGCACCATCTTCAACCGGGACGCTGACATCGAATGGCTCCAGACGAAGGTTGCCTGGTTGTTTGAACAGGCCGGCGTGCCCCTGCCGCCTTTTGCGTATGAACAGGCGCCGCTTTCCCAACTCGGTCCCTACATCCTGGCGCAGTACATTGCCTCGGATGGCGACAACTATGTGGTGCTGGTGTCCCCCGAACTGGACCCGCAGGAATTCTGCCAGCCCGGCTATGTGGTGACGGACACCCTCGAAGTCTGGGAGGCCGGCGAATTCCCGGCGGATGTCATTCTGCGCCCCGAGCCCGCTGATTTCGATGACAGTCGCATCGAACCGGACGAAGGCCCGCTCACCGAACAATACGAAAATGCCAGCCGCCTGGGCGATGATGACTGGCTGGAGTCCGCCTACGAGGACGGCATCAGCGGCTGGGACGAGTAGCACATCGTACGGCTGCCTGCTCGATTGAGTTTGACAAATCCCATGCGATTCGCTATGCTTAATGGGCAGAAAGGGCAGATGCCATGAAACGCGAAGAAGTACTACAAATTCTCCATGCGCATTACCCGTCGCTAAAAAATCAATACCACATCTCGGCGTTGTCGATTTTTGGCTCAGTAGCCCGTGATGAGGCCCGTGCAGATAGCGACGTGGATGTGTTAGTGGAATTCAGCGAAACCCCCGGGCTGTTTGAATTCATCGAACTACAGCAAAAGCTTGAGCTGTTGCTGGGTTGCAAGGTGGATTTGGGGACACCCCGGTCTTTGAAGCCGCGTGTAAAACCGGACGCCCTCAAGGAGGCCATCCGTGTCACCTAGAGACTGGCGGGACCGCATTGAAGACATGCTGGTTTGTGCGCAAAACATCCTCGAATTTACAGACGGGATGAACTTTGATGCCTTTCTGGACGATCCGCGCACCATCCGCGCAGTCGCCTTTGAACTGACAACCATTGGCGAAGCAGCACGCGCCGTTCCTGCCGAAATTCAGGACAAGTACCCCAACGTCCCTTGGGGCAAAATGCAGGGCATCCGCAATGTTCTGGTCCATGAATATTTCCGGATTGACGAGGAAATTCTATGGAAAGCGGCGCGCGAGAATATGCCCCAGTTGATTGAAGCCCTGCTTGAACTGAAAAAATAAAAACCACCCTACCCACCCCAACCCCCGAAGGTTCCCCCTTCGGGGGTTTTTCGTTTCCCCGGAGTACAAAACATGACCACCCCGCAACCCAACCCCACGGCCTGGCCCATGCGCAAGCCGTTGGTCGCGCCGGGTTCCTTCCGCCGCGCCATCCTGTACCGCTTCAAGGGCGTGAAATCCAAACCCAAACGGCCAGCCCGTGCCCTGCCCGTGATGGAACAAGGCCTGGACGCATATGGCCGCAAGAGCCAGGCCACCAACGTTTGCTTCCGCTATCTGTACCGGGACGCCTCGAACTACAAGCAACACGGCGAGGCCATCTTCACCAACCGCACCTTCCTGCCCCTGGAAACGATTGAAACGCAGCTCTGTTCCAGCCTGAAGGATGGGAAATTCTTCATTGCCCGGCAGGTCAACATCGAGGAGCGTTTCTTCGATGCCCTGCACGATGACGACCATCCCTGGCACGAATATGACCGTCTGGAAGTCACCACCCAGGGACCCTTCGACCCCGCCCATTGGGATGCCCGGCGCTCGCGCCGTGACATCACCGAGCTGCTGGCGGATTTTGACAAAGCCCGCCAGGCCGGCTGGGATGAGATGAACGTCCGTCCCGATCTCCAGCGCCTGCTGGAAGAACAAAAGCAACACCTGCGCCGCAAACTGGAGGAGTAACCATGTTTCCGTTGACCTTCAAACCCGACCTGATCATTTTGCCCTTCAAGGCCAGTGTCCGCGACACCGGCCAACCCCTGACCTTCGCCCAGACCCGCGCCCTGCAGCTGGCCGGCCAGATGGAATTTGTGCGCATCGAGCGCAGTCACCCCGGCGCGCCGGAGGCCATCGGCTGGACCTTCTTCGAACGCACCCCGCGTGCCTATGTTCACACCGGCGATCCGCTCTTCGACCAGGAACGCGAAGCCCGCCGCCACATGCGCCAGGCATACGCCATCCGCTTTGAGATGACCCAGGATGACGCCTTGGCCGCTTCCCACCTGCATCTTTAGAAAGGAATTCAGCATGTCAGACGAACCTGAAGTTTTGGACGAGACAAGCGCACCTGCCGCCCCGGAAAAGAAAGCGGAAGGGATCGAGCATGACCCGTATGAATGGGGACAGTGTTCGGTGGCCGCCTGCATTGTCTGGACGCCGGGTAGCAACGCCGTGATGGTCGGGGTGCGCACCCACCTGGACGCACCGATTGTCACCACGTTCGATGGCGATGCATTGACGCGCCTGCCCGGTCACACGGCGGAACTGCCGATCCCCACGCCCGAGGCGCTGGCCGGCCTGCTGGCCCAACTGCGCGAAGAACTGCCGTTGCGCGCCCGGGCCAAAGCCAAACGCGATGAGGCGGCCCAGCGCAAGACCGAAAGCCCCAGGAGCAAACCGGTGGACAGGAAAAACGCCCCCGCGCCTGCCACCCCGGCCAGGGTTCCGCCTGTGGGCAAGAGTCCCTCTGCCACGCAGGTTTCATTATTCAACTTCATGACCGGAGGCTAAAGACCATGAGCGACGAAAAGAAAATCAAGGTTGTGACCGGCGAAGGCCAGGAAACCTTCATCCCGGAAGCCATCGCCAGCGATGATGCCCTGCTGAAACGCCTGCTGGCTTCCTTCTACGGGACGGACAATTTCCGCATCGAGCGCAAGGAGGAGAACGGCGAGCCGCTGGTGCGGGTGGTGAAGATGGCCGGCGCCAAGGGCAATATTGTCCCGACTCTGATCACCTGTCCCGCAAGCGAAAACCCGGCCCAGGCCCTGTACCGCGAACTGGCACAGGTCGACCTGACCCGGCTGGCCCCGAATGAGATTTCCATCCTGAACCAACGGGTGGAGCAGGCGCTGGCTGCGGGAACGGAGCAATACCGCCGCATGCAAGCCGCGCGCACCCGCCTGGCGCGCGCCCGTTCCTTCCCCGCACCCATCCCGATTGCAGGGTTCTGAAATGGACGCAACTTTTACCACTGCCAGCCGCTTTCTCGAGCGGCTGGCAGTGCCTTCCTTCCCCAAAGCCCACGAGCGCCTGCTCAGCCTGGCACGCGCCGGCAACATCGTGGACGCCTTCCGCCAGTGTTTCCCGGAGAAGTGTCCGCCGGCCGGCGGGCTTGGATTGCACGATCTCCAGCCGGAACGCCTGCTGGCCTTGCAGGAATCCGCCATTGCGGCGGTTGCGGGCCTGTTCCCGGTGCAGGAGGACTACATGGACATGCTCATCCACGACAACGAACCGCTTGTCCTGCACCCCGACTCGTGCGGCTTTGCCTGGGATGACGAGTGGCTGAACGAGATTTTCCAGGATCCATCCCAATTGTCGCCCGATAGCAACCTGGCGATGTTCTTCAAGCTGCTGTGGATCCTGACCACCCAGTTTGGCGAAGAGGACGGACAGGAAACCTGGGAACGCATGCGCGAACATTTCGGCTACCCCTGTGATTTCCCCCACGTGGGCGAACACGTCCATGCCCGCACCTTCGACTGGGATCACTTCTACGACCTGCTTGATGCCCACAATCTTGGTGATTTCCGGCGTGCCATTGATGTGTCCCTGTGCGACACCGGCAATATTTTCCTGGACGCCTCCCCGGACGAGTACGGCTATGGCGTTGTGGAAATTCCCGACTTCACAGCCGCCAACATCCGCGAATTGCAACACCTGTGGGCCGAAGCCGAAACCTGGCTGGCAGACTACGAAACCTGCCGGGAGCGCGTGCAGTCCGATCCATCCATCTACACCCAACTGGCCGGATTGTGGGAACAGGCGTGTCAAACGCGGACAAGACCAACCCGGACGCTCCTTGAAGTCTTTGAAGAAGAAAACGCCGCTCCCCACAATGCCGGGCTTGACTTAGTCCACCAGTTAGTCTAAAATAAATGCAGAGGTGCATGATGACTGTCTATAACATCCATGAAAGCAAAACCCACTTTTCCCGCCTGATTGAAAAGGTACTGAATGGCGAAGAAGTGATCATCGCCAAGGCCGGCAAGCCGGTGGTGCGCATGTCGCCAATCATTGACGACACATCACCGCGCGTATTCGGTCTTGACAAAGGCAAAGTCAAGATTGCTCCTGACTTTGACGCACCCCTGCCGGAGTTCGACCTGTGAAAGCACTTCTCGATACCCATGCCTTTCTCTGGTGGAACATGGGCGATGAACAGTTGTCTGGTACGGTCAGGGCAATTATTGCGGATGGGAAAAATGAAATCTATTTTTCCGCAGTCACTTCCTGGGAAATTGCCATCAAGACTGCCAAAGGCCGGCTGAGTTTGCCCGAGGACCCGGAAAGTTACGTTTTGAACCGGCTCCGGTTGCAGCATTTTCATCCCTTGCCCATTCAGATCAGCCATACGTTGCAGGTCGCACAACTGCCCCGGTACCATGATGACCCTTTTGACCGGCTTCTGATTGCCCAAGCCCAACTGGAAGGTTTGCCGATCTTGACCATCGATCCTGAAATCCAAAAATACGAAGTGCAAACCATCTGGTAAACAGACCTGCGCTCAACCTTTCAAACCGCCCTTCTTCGGAAGGGCGGTTTTCATTTCCCAACAAAGGGTTTCCCATGACCCAACCCCTTCACCCCTTTCATGATGACCCGCTGCAGGCCGAAGCCGCCCTGTACTTCCTGCCGCAGGGTCACTACCTGTTTCGCTGGCGCGATGAGTCGGGCCTTTCGGGCTCGAAGTTCGTCACCCCGGACGACCTGCAGGCGGCCTTCTCCCAAAGTGAACGTGACACCGGCTGGTTGTCCCCCGGCATTGTGCGCGCCGGCTATGGCAAACAGGGCGAGTGGTTTGTCCTGCACAGCCCGCCGCAAAAGCTCACCATCCATTTGCTTGAAATCGGCACCGTCACCATCCCCACTCCAGCCCTGATCCTGGCGGGGGTGGCTCGTTCCTATTACCTGTGGGCCCTGGCCGAACCCTTCTCGCCCCAGGCCCGCCTGTACGAAGCACCCTTTCCCAATGTCCACCCGGACGGCAAGGTCTGCTGGGGCAACAACACCCCGCCCGAAGCCAGCCCGGCCACGGCGCAGGCCGCCTGGCGGCTGTTCTTCGAGTCGCCCTTCAACAACCACTTGGTGCAGGGCAAAACCCGCCGGCACCCGGAAGATGTACGCAAGCTGCTGGTGGCGTTGAACGGCAAAACCAAATTCCCGCTGCGCGAACTCAGCCCCCAACGCGGCAGCCTGCAAAGCACCATCGAGCGCCTGTTCCAATAGGAGACCCCCATGTTTTTCAATCACCTTCATGCCACTCAGGATGAGTTGCCGCCCTGCGGCTCGTACCTGTGTGAATACATCACCGCCGCCAACGGCGTTTTTGTGCGCGCCCGGCGTCCCGGCCTGGAAGCGCTCCTGCCGGTTTGCCTGAATTTCAACGGCCCCATCCGCGGCCTGCACCCGCTCCAGCCGTATGTCTGCCTGGATGCCGGCCCCATCCCGGCCGCCCTGATTGCCCGGGCCATCCAGCGCATGGCCGCTTCCGCCCCACAGGAACGGCTGGTGTGGGTGACTGGCGGCCCTGAATACGGGCTGGTTGAACCGGAGCAATCCGCCAGCGCCAGCCGCTGCCGCCCGCTGGATCCCTTTCATCCCGCCGGGCAGAACGCCCTGCTGGATTTTCACAGCCACGGCGCCCACCCGCCCTTCTTTTCCACCACCGATGATCGCGACGAAAGCCAGGGTTTCCGCCTGTATGCGGTGGCCGGCGGCTTTCCCCGTCCACACATCCTGGTGCGGGTCGGAGTGTATGGCCACTTCTGGCAGATTCCACCCGAATGGGTCATGGAATTGCCTGGGGAGGTGGTGCCATGCAGCTGAACCTGGACACCCTGAACGCCGCCACCCTGCGTCTGGTCGAGCGTGATGCGCTCAGCCTGATCCTGGCCGGCTGCGGCGGAACCGGCTCGTGGCTGGCCCCGACCGTGGTGCGCGTGGCGCGCCTGCTGTCCGAAAAATTCAACAAGAGTGTGCGGGTGGTGTTCATCGACCCCGATGTGGTGGAAGCCAAAAACTGTTACCGCCAGAATTTTGCCGAATGCGAGATCGGGCGCAACAAGGCCGAAGCGCTGGCCGCCCGCTACGGGCTGGCCTGGGGTGTGGAAGTGCTGGCCCTGCCGGTGCCCTTCCCATCCGACCTGGATCGCCTGCTGGAAACAGACCAGCAGACCCATTATCAACTTGCAGTGGTGATCGGCTGTGTGGACAACGCCCCTGCCCGCTCCGCCATCCATCACTACCTGACCGAACATTCCGGCTACGGCGCGGCGCGCTGGTGGCTGGACTGCGGCAACGAGCGCCACAGCGGGCAGGTGCTCGTGGGCGGGTTCAACAACAAGCATGACCAAACCATCTTCCCGATCCCCGGCTACTGCGCCCGCCTGCCGCTGCCTTCCGAACAGCACCCCGAACTGCTCCAGTCCCGGCCGCATGATGCCGCGCCGGATGGCAACCTGTCCTGCGCCGACCTGGCCCTGCTGGGCGCGCAGGGGCTGGCCGTGAACCAGCAGGTGGCCGCCATCGCCGGCGATTATCTCCTGCAGATGCTGGTGTACGGCACGCTCACCCGTTTCCAGACCTACTTCGACCAGGCCTCCGGCACGATGCGCTCCACGCCCATCACCGAGGCGGCCCTTTCCCCCTACCTGACTGAAAAGGAGAACTCCCATGTATGACCACATGCTTCTTGAAATGGCCGAAACCATTTCCCAACACTGCGGCGTGCGGGTTGACCACGCCATGAACGCCCTGATCCATTACTGGCAGGACAAGATCGCGCATGTCTGGCAGGTCGATGACGTGTTCGAGTCTGCCATTCAGGCCGGCCAGCCGATCACCCGCGCGGATGCCATTGAGCTGCTCAAGCAGGTCTTTGACGGCCACGACTCCAGTCTGGGCATCTCCTGGACAACCATCGAGTGTGCCCTGGAGGACTACCACCTGGACTTTGCCCGCCTGAGCGAAGCGCAGTACGCGGATGTGTGCGGTGTATTCCAGGTCTGGCGGCGCGGCAACCCCGTCTGCCACCAGTTCGGGCTGGCTCCTGGGGATGTCGAGCGCAACCTGACCGAAGCTCTGGCCTTTGCCCGCCAGCTGGCTCTCGACCATCCCGATGACACAGTCTGCCTGGGTTGCGGGCAGAACACCACCCCCTGGCTGTTCGTCCGCTGTCTGGACGGGCAGGTTTCCATCACCGAAAGCGAGGAATGAAATGTACGAATGGAGCGAACCCTACGAAGATGCCTACCTGAAGGAACGCATCGTTGAAATTTCAGCAGCGCAACAAAGGCTGGAAGCCAAAGGCCAGGTTCTTTGTTCCACCTACGAGCAACTCTGGCTGCCGGCCGTGGGCAGCCTGCCGGATGTCAGTTACATCGGGCAGGAACGCTACAGCGCGCCGTATGGCTCCTTCGGGCCGCTGGTCAGTCACCCTTTCCACGGTGCGCTGGCCTTCACCCCGCGTCCGGGCGCGGACCTGCCGCCCGTGTTGCGCGGCGCTCAACCCTGGAACCCGGCCGGCGCCACGCTGGATGTCGCCGGGCGCACGCTCAAGGTGGAGTCCGGGGATGTGGCCATCACCTTCACCGGCGTCAACGTCCATCTCAAACCGCACGAACTGCTGCGCGACATCAACCGTGAGATGGTGCGGGCCGGAACAGGCGTGTACCTGTGGCGCATCGAGCCGGTATCCAGCCCGGCCGCCATTCCGCACCTGTATCCGGATGGCAATGTCCCAACCCTGTCCAATGCCCATACCCGCGCCGATGTGACCGGGTATGCCCTGCTGACTGACCGCCCCTACCAGCATACGCTGGTGTATGCCGGCCTGGCCGCCCACAAAACCAGCATTGAAAGTCTGTGGGCTTCGCTCATCCGCGGCAAGGCCGGGGCCTCGATGCGCGGGGTTTCGCTCGTGGCGGACGGGGACATCCGGCTGTTGTCCACCGCGCTGCCCGATTTTGGCATCGTGCACGCCGGCATCCTGGTGCGCAAGGCCCTGCCCGGCCAGTGGGAAGCCACCGATGACTGCGCCTATGCCCTGGTGTTCGATCCGGGCGCGAACGTGGAAAGCGAATTGCAAACCCTGACCGTGAAGCGCCTGCAGGAATGCCTGGCCTTCCCCATCCCGGAAGAGTGGGCGAGAACGATCTGGGACGCGGCCCTGGATGCCGGGTACATCGAACGGTTGGAAGCCGGCGGGGACTGCCAGGCCGGCGTGCGCATTGACCTGACCAAAGACTGGCAGTTGCTGGTGAACAACCTGCTGGAACAGGACATCCTGAACATATAGGAGACGCAGGCATGTTTCAAACCATCCAACCCCGTGAGATTTTTGACCCGGCCTGCTGGCAGGTGTCCGAGGATTACCCTTCCTACTGGCTGGCCCAGATGCGCAGGCAGGACTGGATCCGCCTGTTGCTCCTGCTCTCCCTCAAGCCGGCCCGCCGGGCCAACAAGCCCGTCCTGGCCGGCCAGGCCCTGGAACACCTGGAGTTCAAGGTCTGCGAATCCTGGCTGGAAGCCTACCAGACCTGGAAGGCCCACCCGGGTTCGATCATCATCCAGTTCCGCCATTCGGACACGGACTGGACGCGCGGCATTCCGGAAATCCTGCCGCCCGACAAGGGCGACGCGCTCGGCATCGTGAACATTGCCGGCCGGCTGGTGTGCAAGCCCACCTGTGCGAATGCCGCCAAAGCTGGCAGCCTTTGAATCCATCCAAAATTTCCCCATTCCAACCCCCGCACCACGTGGCGCGGGGGTTTTCGTTTCCCACAAGGAGTTACAGACATGAGACCCCCCGCTCTGGAAAAGCTCGGATTTTATCCCACGTCCAATCCCGTAGCCGACATGCTCAAAACCTACTTCACCCCCGCTGACTCCGGGCGCCTGCTCGACCCGTGCGCCGGCGAAGGTGTTGCCGCGGCCATCCTGGCCAGCGCCCTGAACTGCGCCAGTTGGGGCGCGGAACTCTCCCCGGCACGCGCCGCCCTGGCCGCCGAACGCATGGACCGCGTTTTCAACGCCCCCTGGCAGTCCTGCCACCTGACCTCCGAATCCATCACCCTGCTCTTTCTCAACCCACCCTATTCCCATGACCGGCTGGGCGATCAGAAACGCCTCGAACTGGAGTTCCTGAAATCCACCACGCCCAAACTGGCGCGTGGCGGAGCGCTGGTCTACATCGTGCCGCACTCCCTGCTGCGCGACAACGATGTCGCCACCCACCTGGCCGGCTATTACGAGCAATTGACGGTTTACCGCTACCCGGAGACTGGCTTCAACCAGGTGATTGTGCTGGGCTTGAAGCGGTTCAAGTACAAGATGCCTTCGGCGGAGGAAGTCGGCCAGGTGCAGGCCTGGGCCGACATCGAACCGCCCATGCTGGTGGACGTGGCGCAACCGCTGTACCAGCTGTTGCCGGCGCCTGACAAAGGCGCGGGCGGGCAGGCGGTGCGCTTCAGCCGGCTGGACTGGCAGCCCGAGGAAGTGGTGGACGCCACCATGAAGCGCGGCCTGCACACGACAAAAGAATGGCTCGACCTGCTCAACCCGGAACGGGCGATGGGAAGTTTCAAGCAGCCGGTGATGCCGCTCAAGAAAGGGCATATAGCGATGCTGATGGCATCGGGCATGATGGGCACCCTGTGCCTGAACGATGAAGATGGCAAACCCATGCTGGTCAAGGGGCGTGTGGTGAAGGTCACAGAAAAGGTGGATGAAGTGGAGAGCAAGGATGGCAAGAGCGTGACCGAGACCTTCCGTGACCGCTTTGTCTCGACGGTGGCGGTGGTACGCCAGGCCGGCGTCGAAGTCATTGACCAGGTCGAACCGCTCTCGAATTTCATGCACAAGTACGGTGACCAACTCGGCGCGCACATCCTGTCCACGTACCGGCCGCTCTACAATTTCGACCCCACCCCGCAGGAAACTGCCATCCTGGATACGCTCGGCACCAAGCGCAAACCGCTGCCGGGACAGGAGAAGCCGGGACTGCTGCCAACGCAACGGCATGTTGCGGCGGCGGTTGCACGTACTATTAAGAAGCATGGGGTGGGTAATGTCCAGGGCGAGATGGGGGTTGGCAAAACCGCCGTTTCTACTGGTGTGTTGGATTTGCTGGATGCCTACCCGGCCATCGTGCTCTGCCCGCCCCACCTGGTTCCCAAGTGGATCCGGGAAATCGAGGAAACCATCCCCGGTGCCAAGGCGATGGAACTGGTGCGCATCGGGCGCAATGCTGATGACCCGGGCGATATCAACGACGTGCGCCGTTTTCTGGAACTGTACAAGGATGGCAAGCTCGGGAAAAAGGCGGTGGCCGTGGTCGCGCACACTTCGGCCAAGTACGGGGCCGGCTGGGAGCATTCCGTGGTGAAGCAACGCCTGCTCAACCGCTGGGAGAATGCAACCGTGAAGCGCCACATCCTGCCGGATGAAAAGCCGGAAGCCATCGAAGCCCTGTGCTGCCCGAAGTGCGGCTCCCCGGTTCAAATCCCGGAAGCCGGCGGCCTGACCTTCACGGCCACCTCCCTGGCTGACCTGGGCGACAAACGCCGCTTTTGCGATGCGCTCATCCCCGGTTACGAACTCAACGAAGATGGCCGCCTGAAACGGGATGAGCATGGCACCCCGGTGTGGGGCAAACGCACCTGCGGGGAGCCGCTCTTCCAGTTCACCGGCCGGCGCTGGGCGATCGCGGACTACATTGCCAATCAGGCTAAGGACCAGTTCAAGATGCTGGTCGCCGACGAATGCCTGGTGCGCGATACGCTGATTGCAACGCCGGATGGCCCCAGGCCAATTCAGGACATTTCAGTGGGTGATTACGTCCTGTCCTTCAACCATGAAACCAACCAGGTGGAAGCCCGGAAGGTACTCCAGACCATGAAAAATCCCGCGCCGGAGAGATTGATCAAAGCCGCAGGGATTGTTTGCACCCCCAATCACCCCATCTTTACGGAGGAGCAAGGTTATGTCGAGGCACAAAAGATCAGCGCAAAGACAGTGTCTTTACTGCGGAACCATCTTCATGACTTATCCCAAGGGCGACGAAACAGCGAAATACTGCTCTCGATCATGTGCAACCAAGGACCAAACGCCCGAGACGCGAAAAAAGCGAGCCGACAAGACGCGAAAACCGTTGGTGGAAAAAACATGCGAAGAGTGCGGCAAAACGTATTTTCTGAAGCCAATGGGACAACTTTCAGCCGGCCAACGGTTTTGCTCCCCCGCTTGCAGTGGCCGCAATATGTGGAAAAAACCTGGCTTCAGGGAAAACTTCATTGCCAAGATCAAGGTTTCTGCCGGGGTCAAGCTGAAGGGGCGTCCACAGCCGTACTCAGCCGAACGAATGCGACGGAACAACCCGATGAGCAATCCGGAAATTGCTTCAAAAGTCAGGGTGTCATTGCAAGGCAGAACTTTTCTGGCACGTGGTGGCAATGGGCAGCTCACCCATCAGCAAATTGCACTATGCCAAGCTCTGGGATTACCCGAGACTGCAATGGAATATGTCATTCCCACGAGACCGGCCAGAGAATATTTTCCGAGCCTTCCACCTGCTTACAAAGTGGACATAGGCATTCCGGATGTCAGGTTAGTCATCGAAGTGGATGGCAAAACCCACAAAACAAGGAAATGGCAATTTCTCGACCGCCGCAAAACGGCGGTCTTGAATTTTATCGGGTGGACCGTGTTGAGATTTTGGAACGAGGAAGTGGATCAGGATTTGAACAGGTGTGTCCAGACGGTTTTGTCTACAATCTCGCAGTTGAAGGCAACCACAACTACTTCGCCAACGGAGTCCTAGTCCACAATTGCCATGAATTCGCAGCCAAAGCGAGTGATCGTGGGATTGCCTTCCACCAGTTGGTGGCATCCACAAAGTACACCCTGACCCTGACCGGCACCTTCTTCGGCGGCAAAAGTTCGTCCATCTTCTGGCTGCTGCACCGTCTGAACGCCGGCGTGCGCAAGGACTTCGCCTTCAACGATGAAAAACGCTGGGCTCGTCTGTATGGCGTGCTGGAAATGACCCGCCAGAAAAAGCGTGACGATGATGGCGATGAAGATGGGTTCACCGGCAATCGCCGCTACCAGAACCAGGCCAAGGAAAAGCCGGGCATCTCGCCGGCCATCGTGAACCGCCTGCTGGATACGACGGTATTCCTGTCCCTGAAAGACTTGGGACTGTCCCTGCCTCGCTACAGTGAGGAAGTCGCCGCCCTGGGCATGGAAGAAGAACAGGGCAACCAGTACCGGGAAATGGCTGGCAAGTTGCGGGGATTGGCCATCAAAAACCGGCGTTATCTCTCCACCTGGCTGCAATGGACACTGGCGCGCCCGAACTCGGCCTTCCGCGATGAAGTCGTGCAGATTGACGAAATCAACCGCGATGGTGAGTTCGTTCGCACGGTGGATTTGATGGAACTGCCGGCCGTGGTGGGGCAGGATCGCCTGCCGAAGGAACAGTGGCTGGTGGATTTCTGCCGCTCGGAGCGCCAGCAGGGCCGCAAGGTGTTGATTTATGTTCGTCAGACCGGCACGCGCGACATTCAAGACCGCATCCTGAAAGTCCTGCGGGATGGCGGGGTGCGCGCCGAAGTGTTGTCCTCGGGCATCAATCCGCGCAAACGCGAGGAGTGGATTGCCCGGCGGGTGTACGGGCTGGATGCTCTGATCACCAATCCGCGTTTGGTGGCCACCGGGCTGGACCTGGTGGCGTTTGCATCCATCACCTTTTACGAGCCGGAATACAGTTTGTACACGATGTGGCAGGCCCTGCGCCGTGTCTGGCGTCTGGGACAGACCAAGCCGGTGAAGGCGGTATTCTCGGTCTATCACGGGGCAATGGAATCACAGGCCCTGGCTTTGATTGGCGCAAAGATGAAAGCCGCGCAATTGCTGTACGGAGATGAAGTGGGAGGCGCGATCGTCCCTGAAGATGACGGTGACCTGCTGATGAAGCTGGCGCGTGAAGCGCTGGAAGCGGCCGACCTGCCCGACCTGCAGGCGCTCTTTGCCGATGATGTGGTGGTGTCCAACTCGCCGCTTGGCTGCCCGACGGCTCCCAGCGCAACCCTGCCTGTGCCGCCGCAGGTGCCCGCCGTGGTTTCGTGGGCGGACTGGATGAAACAGCGCGGAGTGGGGGATGTGAAAACCACTGCGGGACGCTCCCGCCCCCGGCCGGCCTCGTCTGCCAGTCAGGTTTCGTTGTTCTAAATGACAAAGCCGCCAGGCCGGAATGGTCTGGCGGCTTCACTTTTTCAAAGGAGTGCTGTTATGGAAACGATCGTGAAGTGCAAAAAATGCGGGCGTGTGCTCAAAAACCCCGCCAGCGTGGTGATGGGCATGGGTCCCAAGTGCGCCGGTGTATCGCCTTCCCGGGGTGGCCGATTCCGGCTTGGAATCCGGCAGAGTTCCGGCAAGGCGTATGGGGTTGTCGGCATGACCAGCGCCATACAAATGCCCATGATGCCGGCGGAACCACCTGCCAGGAAACTTTCCCGAAAAGAATTGGCGCGCCGCCAACGAGAGGAGCGCCGGCGGGCATTTGAACAACGCCAGGCCTTCCAGTGTGGGATGGTAGTGCGTACCAAGTCTCCGCTGGTATATGAGCCGGTGGGGGAACAGGAGTGGCGGGATAGTCTGAGCGGCAAGGTTTTATCGCAGGATCAATTGCACGCATATCTTGCAAGGTATCGCTTTATATAAAATGTTGCCCCTGGTGAAAATCAGGGGCTTTTTTTTATTTATGAAACATTAATCCAATTGGTTTCTTAACCGTTCATAACGAAATATTATTCTCGTTAGGTTTTCAGAAAAAAAATGAGGCCATTGTTCTTGCACTGTTATAAGTAATGAATCGCGATTTGCAATTAACCAATTTAAAAACACCTTAAAATTGATCGGTAATCTCTTATTCGCAATGACAAATTGACGAAGGATAAATTCTGCAAATTCGCGTTGCTGGATTCCCAATGAGCTTACCCATACTAGTTCCTTAGTATTAACGCCATATTGTAAGAATTGGGGTAAATAAGTAAACCAATCTGGGTTTTGATTCCCATCAGAACTTGTTTCCAGAAGTCTTAATATGCCGTTTATAACCCATGGCAATCGGTAACAAATGATATCGTCAATAAATGAAACTGTGTTGTCTAACGTTTGAAAATTTCCTAAATCTCGAGAAGAATATTCTCTAAAAATTGCAGCATAATTTCCGGTCTGAATCCAGCTAAAAGCAACATCGGCTACCACTTCTCCATTCACAGTTTCCATCTCAGTAGTTCGACACGCAACCAAAACCACAGCTTTCAGTATATTTGCATCTAGCGTTTGCTTAGTGCCAATCAGCAATTGAATATCTGCGATAGATTGATACAACTGAATTGAGCTTTCTACTGACAAACCAGTTTTAGCAAAATACTTCCGGGTAGTTCCATCGGGTATTCTTTCAAGTATGCTTCTTCTCCTACTCTGTAACAGGGTTCGGACCCCAATGGCAAGCTCAGATCCTGTTTCTATATCGCTACGAGTAGCCTGGAACAAAGCAAACAAATTCTCCATCATTCCTGTGAATATGGGATCATCCTGATCGATTTTTGCATCTTCAGCGAGAAAATCTAACAAGTTCGAATCGATAGCGCGAATGACACTTCTCCAAGATTTTGAGTCATCATCATCTTCCACCTGAAAGGCATTTATTGTTTCCGGCGAAACTAATAAATATTTTTGCGCAATTTTCTGCACTAGAGCAAGAATCTGGCTGTTAACGCTTTCAATTTCTTTTTTATCAAGAAACTGCCGAAGAGTACGTTCCGTAAGTGAACCTGTCTGCAATATCAGAACCTCACCTTCAGTTTCTTTGTTAGCCCTGCCAGCCCTCCCAACTAGATTCCAAAAGTCTCGGATTGGTGCATCAGTTCGGGGCAAAGAATGAACAATCACAGTTTTCGCTGGAAAATTTACGCCTTGCGCAATTGTGTTTGTAGCGATCAACAGTTTGATTTTTTGTTTTCGGTACGCATCCTCTATGATAAATCGCAATGATTGCGGTATGCCACCATGATGGATAGCAAAACCTCTTTCAATGCCATCGGCTAGAGTACATTCGCCAATGCTCCTACGGATGAAATTTGCTAAATTTTCGAGTTCCTTTCGATTCGAATCATCCACCAAGTTTGTAGTGATAGGATGAGCAGAAGATAATCTCTTAAGAATTGCTTTTGCTATTGCAGTTGTCCAATCAGGCCGAGTGGCATAAATGATAACAGGTCCAGATTTTAGGTATTGAAATGCCAATGCGGCAGCAATATCTGCGTTGTTCCGTTGTTCAGGGAATTTAAAGGTATTCTCCCTGTGCGTAACCGGGTTTACTTCTTTCCAAACTTCTTGTTCAAACGGACGGGGCACAAAGAAGTTTTCTGTAAGAGCTTGCCCGATGCCAGGCATGTAATCTAATAGCGGATTCCCGTTTTTCGGCCAAGAAATCACGCCAATTCTTATGGATGTGGGTTGCCAATCATCATACGACCATTTCTCTGAATCGCCACTAAGGTATATGGCAAGCTCATTGGAGTTTGGTAAAACAGCTGAAAGAAAAATAATTCTGTTATCCTGAGCCAAGCTTGATCTAAGTGAGGCTATCTGAAATTCATACGATGTGCCGCGAGATGTACTATCTAGCAAATGGCCTTCGTCTAAAACTATTGTTCTGTAATCAGATAATTTTCCGCCCCCTAAGCGAAGAACAGCATTAATTTTTTCGGGCGTAGCAATAGTGATCCTTGCTTTGCTAGTTAATTCAACTTCTATCTCGTTTGCATCCGAGCCGCCATAGAGAGATACTACAGGAAACCCCATTCCAGCAAAGGTTGAACCTATATCTGTTTCAATTTCTCCAACCAGTGCTCTAAAGGGAGCAATGTAAAGACATTTCCTTGTCTCGTCAGTTGATAAGTCGTTCACGAAGGCCAACTCTGTCATCTTTGTTTTGCCTGAGCTAGTTGGCGTTGTTATAACAATGGAGGATCGGCTATCTAAGAGCCCTTTGTCAATCGCCTTTCTTTGCGATGGCCATAAATCAACAATAGGTCGATTTACTGACAATTGATATGTTATGTAATTCTGCCAGGCTGAATGGGGCGCCGTGGTTTTATTTTCGATTGATTTCCAGATTGAAATATTTTGGAAGCGCCTTAATGTCAGCAATGCCAGTCGCGATGATATAAAACCATTCACATCTCCGGTTGCAACACTGACATCTTCAGATTTTTCCAAAGTTGCTATTACCCTACCAAGACTTGCCTCATCCCCAGTTTGGACATATGTCAAGAAACCACTTAATAAAGGATTCGTATCAACATCCCCTGAATAAGATAAATCCCTTTCAAATATTCGCAACAACAAATCCGCTGAATTATCATCAATATTGTTGGTAGATCTCAGAATTTTAGCTAAAACCATTGCATTAGCAGAGTAACCAGACAACCAATAAAAAGATGCAGCAATAAACCCAGCATCAAATTTAGCCACCCCTGGTAAATTTATTACCGCAAATTGCTCAAATACTTTTGCCAGCTCAGCTAACCGTATATCGTATTCTTGAAATTCCTTTCCATCAACTCTTGTTATTGCTTGATGAAAAGCGCTCAGATAAACATCCACATAATCGAACGAAAACCGCACCCGAGCTTCTTGGAGACGATCAAGTCGCGATAAAACACCATATGCGAAGAATTGACGGATATCGTTCTCTAAAGATGGGCACATTTTACAGCACTCATTACTGCTGATTTGCGTATTTGCTCTATCCAACCAGATAGATTTTCCACCAGCAAGACCACCACGTCAAACTCACTAACACCTTCAAGCCCATGTTGTTCAGGAAGTGCATTGAGAAAATTGTTATCCCAATTAGCCTCATCATGAACTATGAAAGCAATCAACTTTCTTCGATATGGTTGACCATGAGGATTGGAGAACCGTGCGTAGATTTGTGCCTCGTCCAACTTACCTTCCCGTCGGAGATGTACCTGATAAAAAAGAAGAGAGCTGGCTAATCTAGACACGTAATCTTTCGCGACCCCGTCATAGGCATCTTTGACAACCGTATTAGCAGTGGTAGCCGAACGAGTTTTTACTTCACAGAGAACCAACAGATCATTAGTGTTGGGTGTATCTGTTACTTTAACATAACCTATTAAGTCGGCCCCGCGCACCGTATCATTCTTTGTGGATCTGTTGCGCCATCTATATAACGGGAATTGAGGGCACTCTCTCCATTCTTGCAGAGTACTCCTACACAAGATTTCGCCGAAGTCGCCGCTCTTAAGATGCGGTGCATCAGGCAAAATTTCGTTTTCGAATACATCTTCTGGCGAACGGTTATTTGCTTCTGAAGTAGCTACGAGCAACATTGGATCAATATAGCACTCGAGCATTACTTGGCCATGTTCTTGAGCGATTTGATCTTTGCTTTGCGAATTAATTGTGCCTCGCCAAATCAATCCATCATTTAGTTTGTTGGGAATTATGGGTTGTGCCCACGAAATATGCTGAATAATATACGCCATGCTGATTTCGCCCAATATTACCTTTCCTCAAATCCATGTCCTTTGAATTTGAGGGTATTAGCATTCTCACTAACAATCCGAATTTTATCGTCAGGGATGCCCGATGGCACTTCGACATCAATTTCTAAAGTGATTTTTGCTTTAGCACCCACAATACCAATTAAGTGAGAAAGGATTTCATCGGCAACACGCCCTGCGTCACGCCCAACGCGTGTGGGGTCTAAGTCAATAGAACCATGAAATCGTCTTACCGTAACAACATCTGAAGTAACAACCGTGTCGGTGCCAATATTAACATCGGTCTCGGCCACTTGATTCCCCGGATTTATTACATGGGTTTCAGTTTGTGTTTTCTCGAGCTCTTGTGCATCACGCTCCTTTTGAAGTTGCGCAATACTCGGCTTAACCAGCACACTTGTCGAGTCAAAAGTTACGGAGGGGATTTGTCCGGTCACCAAACCAATATAATGACCATCATCGCGGATTGCTGATGCATAGGCAAAAAACTCTTTCCAGGTTAGTGATCCTACTCCACCTCGAATCGCTTCGAGAAGCACTTGCTCATCACGTAATCGAGGCAAATAAATGTATTGTGCCAGGTACTCCCACAGTTGTTTGATGCCGATATGATTAGTATCTTTCCACAACCAACGGTCTAATTCCATTTTCAAGTTTGCGCCAGACCATTGAGTAATTAACTGCTCCTCATTGCGGAGCTTTCTCACTGCTCGCCCAAGTAAATTATCTCCTTGCAGCCGACTCGCAGTGAGCATTACAGAGCCCGTTCCTTCTTGAGATGGCACAATCAAAAAGGAATAGGTTTCTAAAGTAAGCGCAACAATCCTTTCATCTTGATGTTGCACTTGTTTCTCCACCTGGCGAGCTTGGGCAGCATTCAAGTTAAGTTGTTCTTTCTCTTGATCTATTGATTTCCATGCTAACCAAGAGCGAACTGCTTGCTCCAGCTCTATCAAGCGATCAGCATCTGCCGCCAAAAAAACAAGCATATTACGATACAACCGCGGGCTGTTGCCACGCTTTTCGAGAATTTCCTGAGCGGCAGCTATTGCTTTGCTTTCTTCACTTCGATTGCGATGAGGCTTTTTTGTCCCCAATATAACTAGACGACACGCAGCCTCATCAGGAACTTCACTACTATCCATTGGAATAGGATGAACCCCTGAAAATTCACTGCGCTCTTTTCTAACCAATTCCCGGACACGTCTAGTTATTTCATCTTCAACTAATTCGGGTTTCCGTTCGTATTGCGCTGCCCGGTCAGCTGCTTGTCTAGTAATAGTTATCTGTGTGTCGAACCAATAACGATTCGAATCTGAATACAAATAGTGCAATTCTTCTGACAGCCGACGAAGAGCATCACCAAAAACGGCGGGGGACTCGCCCGGCTGGACACTGCCTAATTTAATTCGCACTTCCTCAAGACCGCGCACTTTCTGAGCGCTAACAGAAGGCGCACTTCCAATAAATACTGTTCGTGCTACGCGGCGACAAGCCGAATAGCGCCCTAAGTTGGGATTATTGCCATCCAGCGCACGAGGTCGACTAAAACTACCATCAACATCCTTGTCAACTACAGCGCCCCACCCTTCGCCAAGGTGATCGGTCAGCCCAACACGTACGGACGTGCTATCCAACGGGACAATACTTGGCATAATAAGCAGCGATGCATCCTGGCGCTCCCAGAGCTCATGAATAACTGCTGCCATAAGTCGCAGAACGCCACGCGTACGCTGAAATCTTTCTAACGTGGACCAGTCCTCATATAGGCGATCGAATAACTCAGGGTGAATTGGATAGGCGGATTTTAGCCTTTCTTCGTATGCAGCCTCGCGAGTCTCGGGTGGAAATTCTGCACGATTGGCTTGATACATCTCAGCAAAGGCACGGCAGACTGCATCACGGGCTGGGTAATCAGAAATCGGCTGGAACAAACGTCTGCGTACAATTTCGAATGACTCAGTTGCGCTGGCTGGTTTCCAAACAGCCTTCAATCGTGAAAAGACATCGCTGATACGCTCCAAGGCAGCCTTTCCACCCTCGCCACCAACTTCAACGTCAGATGCCGGCAATGCAGCCACAACAAGAGCATCAGGCACCGCTTTAGTTGCCTCAGTTAGTGCCTGTACGAAAGTTATATTTGCGTCAAAGCTTCCTGCTGGCAAACCATCCTTGCCGTATAACTGCCGAGCATAAGCAACCCATTCATCAATAAGGATTAGAACAGGACCGTACTTATGAAATAAATCTGCGATTTTTCCTGAACCTGGGCTGATACCTGTTCTATCTTCTTCCGCTACCAGAGCATATGCTTCCGCACCCTTTCCATTCGCGGAATTACCCAGTTGCCATGCCATTTCACCCCATAGTGTTGAAACCTTGGTGCCGTCAAGTTTAATACGCACTTCGGCTGGACTAAGATGGGTACCAACAAGTACGGCTCGATTGGTTTGTGGCAAATCAATGTTCCCCCCCTTGAGAGATTGTGGAATAACCTGCTCAATACCTGGAACATCTGCAGCCTTGATTTCGCCTCCAAAAAGATGGTAGAGAGCCAGCATTGAGTGGGTCTTTCCACCGCCAAAATTTGTCTGCAACTCAACTACCGGATCTCCTCCACTAGATGCCAATCTTTCCCAAGCACGAGATAGTAACAGGGAGAGCCCTTCCGTAAAATAGGTTCTTCGGAAAAACTCCAATGCATCTTGATATTCTTTTTCTGCTTTTCTGTCTGCAACTAATGCAAGGTCGGCGGCGAATTCAGTTTGCTGATAACGCCCGGATGCAACATCGGGATGCGGAGTAGCTATTTGGCGCCAAGGTTTAAAACCTGATGATTGGCCAGTGTTTGTCACAAAAGCGCTCTGCTTTAATTCTTTCTTCGTTTCGGCCTCGAACTGCTGGCGCAGTAAATCGCGTGAAAGAATACGTAGTTGCTCTTGCTCCGGCGCGGAAACCATCTCCAAGAGCCGCTTCATTGTGTCTAATGCACGGTGTGTATCTTCCAAAGAAAAGGTTTGCTGGTGTGCCCAGCGATTACGAATTTCTCGCAATTCGCTGATGTAGCTACGCCCAGTATGTCCGAGTTGATCACGGAAAACTTCATTCCAAGTTTCCCACATAATCACCATCAGAGCTTGAATATCCAAACGCTCAAAGCGTTCCTCCGGAGTACCTGCGCCTAAAAGCCCTTCCCGCCCAACCACACCGGTTAAGGTGTTTTCAATAGCGGCAGTCCACCAATGTTCTTTAAACTTGCCTTTCAATTCACGCAGAATGTAAGGTGCAAGCCCAGCACGTAAAATTTGTAACCCTTTACCCACAGTTTCAATATTGTTAGTTGCCATCTTTTTCTCCCTGAATTAGATAAGCGTGCCCTGATTGGGTTCGTTTTTATGGTTTGCAAGTTCTTTCAACCTTGGCCAAGCGCTGACAAGCATATTGTACGCTTGGGCATCTTGAGACCATTTCTTTTTATCACACAGATTATAGAGGCGATATGCCAAATCACAAGCAGTGTCGCCAAGTGTTCCCATTGATTTGAGTAACTGCGCGGCAGCAATTTCACCTTTTGTGTCCAAAGTAAGCGCCATATATTGGACCGCTTCCCACACCGTTGGGCGGGTATCTGTTTGCGGATTCCAATCTGCTCGCAATTCATTTCGGCGTAGTAAACGCACCTTATTACTGCGCGCATCAAGGATACCCGCATCGACTAACCCCTGAATGCTGATATTTTTGGCTTTGCTGAGGGTTTCAGCAACTCCATAAAGACCTTCTTCATAGCCAAACTGCTCAAACCAGGAAAGCGCCCACCGGGTATCGCTATCGTAGTAGCCCTCCTGCTCCGCAAGATACTCGTCTAAAGTCTGGTTGATTAAAGAAAGCGCGGTTCGGACTGGCATAGGGGTTCCATCGGCCTCTAAAACTTGTTTGTACCGAGAATATATTGCCATACCTGGGCCAATGGCGGCTTGCGCCAAATCTACAGGTGGAATATTTCCTTGCTGAAGTTGCTTTAGTGCTTCAGGAAGTTCGCGTTTTAAAGCGAGCAAGAAATCTCTGCGCTTAATTGCCTCCGCATCATCTGGGCGTGGTCTACAAACCAGCACGATGGATGATGCTAAAACATTAGCATCCAAAGATGCAACTTTTACAGCTCGCTCTGTCCGCATTGGCCAAGTTCCGGTAATGACAAAACCGCCATTAATCATGCCTGACAAAATGGTTTCCCATCCTGTGCTAATTTTTTGGTCAGTGCCGCGCTGTTCGGTTTGCTTATATGCGTAATAAACGGTAAGTGGAAAAGACGGACTTATTATTTTTCTAAAGTGGCTAAAAGCCTTGAACATGCCTTCTTCAAATTGGATTTTGGCTTTTTCTTTTCCGCCGGCCCGGATTGCATCGGCAATTAACTCTTGGGATTTGGGGGTCAGCATGGTTGCGAAAAGATCAGGATAGATATCTCCAAGTAATGGCCGCATCCAAACATAGAAAAAATCTGACAAATCGGAGTAAGAAATAACATCGTAATAGGGTGGGTCAGTCGAGATAATAATTTGGTTCAATCCCTGCCCGGCAGCGGCTGCATCGGATTGTTTTGCGGAGCCTCGCCTGGGAATATCCAAATCGATTGTTTCGAGAGCGCGCACTGTATTGTCTAACATACTGCTGAATGAGCCACTTGGCCCAAATATCACGTTCGACTCGGCAAAGTCCCAGATAAAAGCAATTGTTTGACGCGAAAATAAGTTGACCGGGCATTCTACCGCTATGCCCCACGGCACAAAAGCATTGGAGCGATTAAGCGTCTTTGAAAAGGCAAATGCTAAATAGGTTACGATGGCTTCTGCATATGCACGTGCCCCTGTGCCACCCTGAGATAATGGCTTCTGATCATCAGCAAAGCCCTTCTTGATTGCGTCTGCCTCAACTATATTGCGTACATCACGAATAAGATCTGCCAGGGTGGTCAGTGCTACAATTTGGCGGGGTAAAAACAGATCCCCAAAGGTTTTACATCCATAGGCGGTGACATTTCCGGCCAAACCTTCATTGATGAGTTGCTCAGGCCGCCAGGCTGGTTCCGCAGAGCGGGCTGCACGAATTTGCTTTTCATCAGGCTCAGAGTAGAGACGACCACCTTTTGCATCAGCTGCAACCGCTATCATTGTGTTGCCCATTCGGCCAGCGACAGCTTCCTGACGCAAATGCTCTAGCGGGACCGTTGAGCCACAAACGATGCACCTGGCTCCGCGGCGGTCAACTGTACCCACAGGCAACGAACCCTTGCCTGTGGCAATGGTATAACGGATCTGCGCTGGCTGCGTTGTCCGATCAACTACCGGTCGAATCCAGGTTTCTTTTCCTTTTTTTTGACTGAGTTCCCACTTGCTCGCTAGTGGCATCTCGGCACCGCAGGCTGGATTGGGGCAACGGATCACATGCGCCCAGATCCAGGCTACTACAGTTGCTTCCCCATTACCCCTTTCAGGAGGTAGTGGCACTTTAGGATAAAGGTGGTTCAAGCGCTTTTCTGCCTGTTCTTGAACCCAGTTTCCATAAAACTCAAAATCTTCCACCAATCCGCGAATACCTTTTCCGCGTTGGCCAATCTCCATCTGCCGACCACCAGCTGGGGGATGAACCGCGGGTTTGTAGGCAAAGCGGCCAGGAATATCCACCATCGCCCTATTGATCAGAATGGCAATCGGATTGATGTCGCTGGATTGAGCGGGTAAACCCAAGCGTTGCCCTTCAAAAGGAATCGAGCCACCACCTGCAAATGGGTCCAACACAGTTGGGGCATGTTCTGATAAGAAATCAAGCACTGCGCCATTCCCAATAGGGGTTGGAACCCCCATTTGTCGCGCAATACTGCGCGCAATCTCCAGCCTGGCTTGGTCTAAAAGAGCCTGATTGTTGCTATTTTCCCAAACAGCCAACTGACGCAATAACTTCAGTACCCGTTCGCGCTCTTCTGTGATGCTTGTGTCGTCAGTTAAGTATTCACTGGGGTCATCCACCAGGGAAGCAAAAAGCACCGCCCGGGAAGATACCAAAGGCTTGCGCGACCACCATTGATGCAAAACACTGGGATGTCCGGAACGGATGAACTTTTCCGCAACGGATGCTTCATTGATCGCATCCAGCGGTAGAGAAACATCAATCAGTTTCTTACGATAGAAAGTCTTAGTCATAAACTAAATGAGCTTTTCTTGCTTGGGAGCTTGGCGAGATGCCAATTCTTTTAGCCGTGGCCAGGCAACTACCAGCATATTGTAAGCCAGAGCCTCTTGCGCCCAGCCTTTACGCTCACAGATGGTGTAAAGGCGATAACCTAAATCACGGACAGTCTCCCCTAATGCACCAATCTTTGACAACATTTCTCCTGCTGCCTGCTCGCCACCTTTGTCCAAGGTGAAAATGAGATGCTGGGCGGCTTCCCAAGCTGTTAGGCGTTTATCCTTGTCGGGTTCCCAATCGATATCGATTTCATCGCGACGCAGTAAACGCACTTTGCCAGCACGCGCCTCAAGAATTCCAGCATCAGCTAATCCATCAATGCTAGTATTTTTTGCCTTACTGAGCGTTTCTGCAACGCCATATGCTCCTTCATTGTGGCCGAACTGTTCATACCAGGCTAAAGCCCAGCGAGTATCGCTATCATACTCGCCCTCCTGTTCCGCCAAAAACTCATCTAAAGCCTGATTAATGAGGGCTAATGCCGCCCGAACACGCATCGGTGTGCCATCCGATTCAAGTACCGTAGTATAACGAGAAAAAACAGCCATTCCTGGCCCAATAGCAGCTTGAGCGAGGTCAACAGGAGCAATTGCCCCCTGTTGAAGCTTTCGTAAAGCGAGTGGCAATTCTTTTTTTAGTGCCGCTAAAAACTCGCGCCGTGTAGAACTACCAGCATCTGCAGCGCGCGGACGGCAAACAAGCACGATTGAGGATGCCAAGGCGTTCATGCTTGCTTTTAAGCCATGCTCTCTCTCGGTTCGCAGTGGTAAAGTCCCAGAAATCAGAAACTTAGAACTTATTAAGCCTTCAAGCATTGTTTCCCACCCCGTAGATGCCACATTTTCAATGATAGCATCTTCATCAGATTCGCTTTCAGCTTGCTTGAAAGCATAGTAAATAGTTACTGGAAAATCACTATATTGAATAGAGTGTATCTTTTGAAAAACTTTTCTTAAACCATCCTCGAAGAAATCCCGTGCTAAATCTCGGTTACCATCAAATCTATAAGGTGTGGCAACAAGTTCTTCTCTTTTTGGAACAAGAATGGTAGAGAATAGATTAGGAAAGAGATCACCAAGTGAATGTCTCAGCCAAACATAAAAATAATCTGACAGATCCGCATAATCAACATTGTCATAATATGGAGGATCCGTTGATACGACTGATAGCGAATTATTGATATCAATCGCATTGGACTGAACCACTGAACCTCGGGTATTGGCTGATATCGATGTTTCAAGGCACCTTCCAATCCAATCAATTCCTCCAGACCAATTCCCCGTTGATGAGGAAAATGGATTCGCTTCTGCAAAATCCCAAGTCATTTGTAGTGCTTGCCTGCCAAATGTCTGAACAATAAAACCGCCCCCCCAAGGCGTTAGACTCGACCAGTAATTTGCCCCTCTGCTAATACCAAAAGACAAGTAAACAGAAATAGCATTTGCATAATCTAAAGCATCCCTATCCTGTGGATTTCTATCTAAGTCGCCTAATATCTTTTGTCGTACATCTTGTAGTAACTCACTAAAAGTCGCTAATGCCGTTAGTTGTCTATTAGTAAAAATATCTGAAAATTTATTGAAGCCATACAATGGTGGTCTTACAGAAAAAGGATTGTATGGCATGTTTTGGTCAGGCACCCAGCTTGGCTGGGCCGTTTGGGCGATTTGTACATGATCAGACTGAGGAGAGATGAAAATCTGTCCTTTCTTACCTTCTGCCACGATCGCAACCATCCGCTCGCCCATTTTTTTTTCTTTTCCCTGTTGTCGAATGTATTCAAATGGTACTGGCGTTTGGCAAACCAAACATCGACCACCTCCTCGATTGACTGTGCCTTCTGGGATTTTTGCGTTTTTACCAAAAACAACTTTATAGTCGATATTTTTCGGTGTTGCCATTGGTTCAATCCAACAAACTGCATTTTTATCCCTTGATAACGCGAAGGATTTTGTTAGTGGCATTTCTACAGAGCATGCAGGATTAGGGCATTTCACAGTTCTAGCCCATAACCATGCAATTACAACTAATTCATCACCGGGTTTCCACCCTTGAGCTTTCAAGTCGGAACGTTCGGCCAATAGTTCATCTGTAATTTTAGCTGTTGGATAAAGATGCCCAATGCGTTTTTCTGCTTCATCACGCATCCATTTGCCATAATAGCGCACATCTTCCGCTAATCCCTGCGCGCCTTTCCATTCTCTTTGCCAGAGCGGTAAAGTACCCTCGGCCTTCTTTCCTTTACCTTTTGGGGCAGTTGTTTCTTCTGGTGGATGAATTGGTGGCATTCCTGCAAATTTGGGCGGTATCTCGATCAAAGCTTTGTTAATCAGCACAGCTACTGGGTTCAGGTCGCTAGCATAAGCACGCAGCCCCAATCGCTGCGCTTCCAGAGGAATCGAACCTCCGCCAGCAAAAGGATCCAAAACCGGAGGCGCTTTTGTCACCAAAAATTCTCGAACGGCTTCTTTGCCAATAGGTACATCAACTTTCAAATTCCTCGCAACTGAACGAGCAATTTCGAGTCGCGCTTTATCCAAAACTTCTTCGTTATCAACGTTTTTCCACAAAACCAAATCTTCTAAAATCTTAAACAAACGCTCTCGCTCAAGGTTAGCCGATACTTCATCAGGCATGTATTCCGAAGGATCATCAACCATCGACGACCAAAGGACTGCGCGACAGGCTGCTAATGGCCGGCGCGCCCACCATAGATGCAACGTGGAAGGATGTCCATGACGAATAGATTTTTCTCGTGCAGATTCAGCGTTAATTGCCTCGAGAGGCAATGCTACTTCAATAAGTTTTTTCATCAAAATATTCCATTCTTGGTTTTGTTGTGTTCAACCAAACTTTTTCTCTGAGTCATGCGTTAATTTGCCAAACACTCATGCTGAGTCAAAATCTCGTATAGTTACAAATTCTGTTCCCGGTCTTTCCACATAATCATTGGAGTTTTGATCGAGGACAATATCTCGTGCCACTGCCAAGTTACCTTGCATAAATTCAATTCCGCGTTGGCTTAATTTGCGTCGTTTTGGCCGGCTTCCAGGAACATCTTCTACAAGTTGCCAGGGTCCAAAACTTAGTTTATTGTGATTCCCATAAGCACCCATCATTCCCGTTTCGTCAGCTATTTCTCCAGGCCTAAGATTCGGCAAACTGCCATTTTCCCATAATGCCCGTAGCACGGAAATGAGATGAGGCTGTAATCGGTATTCCAGTGGCCGGAAATTCACGTTTTTAAAAATAGAAAATGATGGCAGGGTTGTGCCTAGAAATAGCATCGGATATGGGCTGTAATCGCTTTGTTCGGCCAAGCGTTTTAATTCTGGGTAAACTTGCTCTAATGTGACAGTTTGACTTCGTCGGCTACGATTACCTGTTTGCGCCACTTGTGCAATGCTATAACTGAAAAAGCCACCATTCCCATCGGGGTTGTCTAGCACCTCTTCGTCGGTTGGCGCAGAACACAATAAAGCATAATTTCCTGCATATTTTCTTTGAATTTCACCTTTCAGGTCATCAACCAATTGGCTAATGGCAACACTTAGACTTCCTCCCGCCGCGCCACTGTAACAGGCATCAATTACAAAAACCGGCGTGACTTTCTTTAGCCAAAGGGTACTTAACCCAAGTTGCTACCAAAGGAAGTTGATAGAGCAAGCAAGCACGAAAAGAGCAACTTTCAACTCAAAGCCTTTGGCAGTAACAGCATGAATGGATTTTGGCAACA
>DAOUAP010000042.1:0-18769 GCA_034433165.1 Anaerolineales bacterium
GCCGGTGCCGGGGCGTTGGTGGGGGGCGGGGTGGGCGTTGCGGGTGAGGATGGCGCCGATGCGGGAAGGGTGGGCGCGGGTGTGGCGGGCGTCCCACAGGCAGAGAGGAGCAGGGCGATGACCAGTAAAATGGCGAGTCGGGGGGGCATGGGTTAGAGGGTGAGGGTAGCGAGGGAGAAGTCGCGTAGGGCGGTTTCGTCTATGCTGATTCCGAGACCGGGGCCGTTGGGCACGGTGATGGTGCTGTCGGCGTTGAGGGTGAAGCGCTGGTGGGTGATGTCGCGGGTATAGTAACGGTCTGAGGCGGAGATGTCGCCGGGGAGGATGAAGTTGGGCAGGCTGGCCAGGGACAGGTTGCTGGCGCGGCCAACGCCGGTTTCGAGCATGCCACCGCACCAAACCGGGATGCCGTGCGCGGCGCACAGGTCGTGGATGGCTTTGGCCTGGCTGAGTCCCCCAACGCGGGCGGGTTTGATGTTGATGATGCGGCAGGCTTGCATTTCCAGGGCGTAGCGGGCGTGGCGGGGGGAGACGATGCTTTCGTCCAGGCAAATGGGGGTGCGGAGTTGCTGTTGCAGCAGGCGGTGGTCCCAGATATCGTCTTCGTAGAGAGGCTGCTCGATGAGGAGCAGGTTGAGGTTGTCGAGCGGGCGCAGGGCGGCTGCGGTTTGGAGGGTGTAGGCGGAGTTGGCGTCTACTTGCAGGTGGATGTTCGGGAAAGCGGTGCGCACGGACTGGGTGTCGGCCAAGTCGCGCCCGGGTTTGATTTTGATTTTGATGCGCGCATAGCCGTGTTGCAGGTAGCCTTCGACAGTGTGGACGAGGTCAGCCGGGCTGGGCTGTATGCCCACCGAAACGCCGACTTCGACCGTATCACGCACGCCGCCGAGCATTTGGCGCAGGGAGAGTCCGTCGCGTTTGCCGAGCAGGTCCCAGAGGGCCATTTCTACGGCGGCTTTGGCCAGGTGATGCCCGCGAATGCCTTCGACACGGCGCTGGTAGTCGGCGGGGTCGGTGACATCTTGCCCGATGATGAGCGGGGCGATGAAGTCTTTGAGGATGTGCCAGGCAGTGCCGGAGGTTTCGTAGGAGTAGCCGGGGTCGTGGTCGGCAACGCATTCGCCACAGCCGGTGAGGCCTTCAGCGCGCAGGATGACGAGGACGGCTTGGCGGTTGACGGTGGTGCCGAAGGAGGTCTGGAAGGGTGAGACCAACGGCATGGACAGGAAGTGGAGGGTGAGGGAGTCGATTTTCATAAGCGGGTGTGGGCGCGGACGAACGGATGGAAGCGGCCCTGTTAGCGGGCGTTCAAACGGATAACAGAAAGAGGCAACAAGGGTCTTACGAAGGTTCAGACTCTGGTTCGGGCTGGTCGGCTTGCAAGTTGCGCAGGGCATCGTCGAGGGTGGCGTTTTCTTTGCGCATGCCAGGGGCGGGGGTGCCGCAGTAGGGGCACAGGTTCCAGGGCAGTTCCATGAGGCGCCCGCAGTGATGGCAGGCCTTCTTCAGGCGGGTATGGCAGTTGGGGCAGGCCTGCCAGTCGTCGCGAATGCGGCGCTCACAGCCCGGGCAAACGGATTGGTCTTCGATGGCGGCCAGCAGGGCTTCTTCTTCCAGGGTGCGCTGGTATTCTTCTTCGAGTGTGAGCGGGGGACGAAGGATGAGGTAGATGATAAGCCCGGGCAGGTTGAGTACGGCAACGACCAGTACGGCCAACACTTGCGCCAGGCGGTCACGGGCACGGCTGCGGATGTCGCGCCAGGACCAGATAACGAGCGCCAGCCAGAGCGCGGCCAGAAAGGCGCCGCCAAAGCCAGTGGCGATGAAAACAAAGCTGCTGAGGAAGGTAGGGTCGAGGGGCATAAGGTGTCGCTCCGTTGCGCGGGTAAGAATATTATACCCCCTGGGGGCAGGACCCCACTACGGGGGCAGGACCCCGCTACGGGGGCAGGACCCCACTACGGGGGCAGGACAAATCGATAGCGGTAGTCTGCGCCGTTTTGGGTTGTTTCTGTCAGGTCGGTCAGCACTTCGTAGAAGGTGTTGCCGGGCTTGAGGGGCATCAGGTTTCCGGCCGGGTCGGTGATCGCGATGGGCTGGTTAACCTGGTCGCGCACCCATTTGACGGCATAGGCGCGCCCGTCACGGAAGAGGGTGGCCGGTCCGCTTCCTACGAGTTGAATGTCGTAGACCTGGTCATCTTTATTGTAGGGGAAGTGGGGGACGAACAACACCACCACATTGTCGGCGGCCACTTGCAGGTCGGTCAGGTCATCAAAAAGCGGGGCGAATTTTTCAGGGGCGCTGCCAAGCGCATCGGCGGTGTCTTGCCAGCGCAGCCAACGGCTTGTTTCGGGGTCATATTCCCATTTGGCGTAGGCGTACCCAGAAAAACGGATGGTGATGGCGGCGGCGTGCTGACCCATCCACGGTAGCAAGGTGTTGCTGAAGTAGCCGGTGCGCACGGGTGGTCTGGAGTCATCTTTATCTGTTTTTACCAGCCAGGTGTGCAGTCCAGCCACATCGGCAAAGACATTATTGAAGCCAGGGATGCTGGTATCACGGCAGAGGGGGGGGCAGTTATCTGCGCGGGGTACCACCAGGTAGGGCAACAGGTCGGTGGAGATGAAGTAGTCTTCTACGCGGTCGTCGGCATTGGCAAAGACCAGGTAGGCGTTGTACATGCGCATCAGGTGCTCGTCGAAGAAGCGCCCCGAGCGCACCGGACCAGCCCGGTTGGGTGCGTTGGCATAGTAGACGGCCACATAACGCGAGAGACCGTCTTCAATGTAATGTTCCCAAACCACATCTGCCAGGCTGAGCCCAGACTGGTTGGGGCGCATGGAGCGGGGATAATTGACCATTTTGACAGCCACGGGGCGGCGGTTGAGCAGGGCAGGGTCTGAAATCACCTGCCCGGTAAGCGGATTGACCTGCCCCGGCGCAGCCAGCGAAGCGGCAGACTGGGGTGTGAAGACGGGCAGAGGGGTGACCGTCGGCCGCGCAGTTGGTTCAGGCAAGGAGTCTGATGTGAGATTGGGGGACGGGGCGGGCGCTGTGGCATGGGGGCTATCGGTCAGGGCTTGGAGCAGGCGCGGCGAAGGGGGGGCATCCGGTGCGGCAAGCAGCGCTTGCGGGGAGGCGGTTGTGGTCAGGGATTGGAATGCGCCGGAAAGCAGTAAGCCGCCCCCGAGCAGGATAATCAGCCCCCATACACCGATGACAAGCCATTTGATGTGGTCTGTTTTCATAACGTGTTCAATTTTATCGTATGTGGCATACCCTGCCCGTAATGGACAGGTTACAAACCTGATAAAATACGGTATCCCTTATGTTTGTACTCCTGACTTTGCTCATCCTGGTGGCGGCTCCGATTGGCATCGGGGTGACGTACGCTTTTAACCCCCAACGCAATTACGCCTGGGTCATTGCGGCCTTGGGATCTGTGGCTGCCTGGGTACTGACCCTTTTGTGGCAGTTGGACTTGCCTGCCATTATTAACCTAACGGTGTGGCGGCCAGAGAGCCTGTTTAGTTATTCACCCACCCTGCGCGTGGATAGTGTTGCGTGGGTGTACGGATTGAGCCTGTCCACTTTGTGCATGGGGGTAGCACTGACCATGCCCGCGCGCATGACGCCTGTGCGGCCACTGGCAGCGGGGGGCAACTTGCTTCTGACAGCGGTTGGGTTATTTGCCGTGCTGGCTGAAAACCCGCTCACCCTGCTGCTGGCCTGGAGCGCCATCGATTTTTTTGAGTTGGTGTTGGTACTGCGCGCTGTATCCCGCCCAGAGCAGAGCGAGGCGGCTGTGGTGGGGTTTGCCGCCCGGCTGGCGGGCAGCGGCGTGGTGTTGTGGGGCAGCGCCAGCAGCGCTGTGGCTGGCGCGCCGTTGGGTTTCCAAGACATGAACGCCAATACAGCCCTCATCTTACTGGTGGGTGTTGGGCTGCGGCTGGGAATTCTGCCTTTCAATTTGCCGCTCGATGCTGAATCTGTACTGCGGCGCGGGCTGGGCACCGTGCTGCGTATGGTCAGCGCAGCATCCAGCCTGGTACTGCTGGCTCGCCTGCCCATTTCACAGTATGACCCCTCACTGGACAGGGTGTTGCTGCTGGCTGCAAGCGCCGCGGCCGTGTTCAGTGCCTGGCGCTGGGTGCGCGGGGCCAGCCTGTTGGGCAGCCGCCCCTACTGGGTCATTGGCATGGGTGCGCTGGCCCTGGCCGCCGAGTTGCACGGCAGCCCGCTGGGCAGTGTGGCGTGGGGCAGCGCCATGGTGCTTGCGGGCGGTATGGTGTTTATTTTTTCTCACGAGGTGCGCTGGCTCAAGTGGCTGGTTGCCGCCGGGGTGTTTTCGATCTCCAGCCTGCCTTTTTCACTGACCGCAATGGGGTGGTCGTCCGGGCCTGACGCCGACTGGTGGTTCTTACTGGTGCTTGTTCCTGCCCACGTATTGCTCGTCACCGGGTTCTTGCGCTTTGTGCTTGCCCCCCACGAAGCACTGACAGATGCCCAACCCCAGGGGGCGCAATCGGTGTATCCGGCTGCTTTCATCTTGATGATTCTCATCTTGTTCATGATGGGTTTTTGGGGATGGGAAGGCGCGCTGCAAATCGGTGCGTGGATCCCCGGAGTGGTTTCTGCAGCGCTCGCAGCGAGCCTGATCTTCGCGTTGCTGCGTCTGGAAACCCTCGTCCCTTCCAGCCTGCCCATCGAAGAACCCGTAACCGCCACCGTGCGCGGCATTGGTGCGACGCTGGCAGCCATTTTCTGGGGGCTGTACCGTGTATTGCGCCAGGGCAGTTTCATCCTCTCCCGCGCGCTGGAAGGTGATGGGGGCATGCTGTGGGCTTTTGTGATGTTGGTGCTGGTCATCAACCTGCTTGCCGGGGGGCAATAATGGAGACAATCACCTGGCTGGTGGTGGGTGCGCTGGCGGTCGCTTCGGTGGGGCTGGTGGTTTCCCGCGACTGGCGCAAACACCTCATTTTCCTGGCGGTGCAATACCTGGGTATGTTCATCCTGTTGCGCGAACACTGGCCGCTCACCATGTCTGCGGCCAAGCTTGTTACCGGGTGGATGGCTGTGGCAGTAATTGGCATGACCCAAACGCGCCTGGATGATTCTGGCGCAGAGGAGGCAGCCTGGCCCCAGGGGCGCACATTCCGGCTGATCACGGCTGCACTGGTCATATTTGTCGTGCTCGCCCTGGGCCCACGCCTGGCGGCGATACTTCCCGGCATCACCCAACCAGAAGTGATTGGCGGGCTGCTCCTGGTGGGTCTGGGGCTGCTGCACCTCGGCATCACCATCCGGCCGCTGCGGGTCATCATTGGACTACTGACCGTGCTGTGCGGGTTCGAGACGGTGTACGCCTCTGTCGAGAACTCCATTGTGGTTGCTGGCCTGCTGTCTGCCATCAACTTGGGGTTGGTCTTGCTGGGGGCGTATATGTTGGATTCTGAAACCGGAGCGCGGGCATGATCGCCGCTTATTTATGGATTTTCCTGCCGTTGGGCATTGCGGCCCTGCTCTGGCTGGTACGCAGCGACCGCTGGTCGGCGGTTATGGGCAGCCTGTTCAGTCTGATGCTGGCAGGTGCAGCCGCATGGCTACCCATCAATGCGCCCATCGCTTTGGGGCCGCTGGCTTTTCGCATCGAGGCCGGGTTCAACATCCTTGGACGGCGACTGGTCATCGATCCCAGCGATCAACCGTTATTGGTTCTCATCTATGGGATGGTGGCCTTCTGGCTGTTTGGCACACTCGCGGTAGGGAATGCGCGCCGCCTGGTGCCATTGGGACTGGCCATGACAGCCCTGATGGTGTCTGCGTTGGCGGTGCAGCCATTTTTATACGCCGCGCTTATCATCCAGGTGGCGGCCCTGGCGGCTGTTTTCCTGCTTGTTCCCCCGGGGCAGGCGCCCTCGCGAGGCGCGCTGCGCATGCTGGTGTACCTCACACTTGGCATGCCATTCATCTTGCTGGCAGGCTTCCTGTTGTCGGGCGTCGAAGCCAGCCCGGCAGACCTGGCCCTGGTGGTGCAATCTGCTGTTCTGCTGGGCATGGGATTTGGCTTCCTGCTGGCCATCTTTCCGTTTTACACCTGGGTGCCCATGATTTCCGAGGAGCACCCCCCTTACACTGTGAGTTTTATCCTTCTGTTGGTGCCCACCATTGTGGTTTTGTTTGGTATGGGTTTTCTCGACCGGTTCACCTGGCTGCGTGAATCGTCCCAGGTGAGCACGGCGTTGCAGCTGGCTGGTTTGATCATGGTGGTGCTGGCCGGGGTGTGGTCCGCTTTCCAGCGTCACCTCGGTCGAATTTTGGGCTACGCCTTTATCGCAGAAACCGGCATCAGTCTGCTGGCCCTCAGCCTGCCAGATCAGCGCCTGGGCGTGCAACTGGTCTTCTGGCTGGTCATCCCGCGCGTGCTGGCCCTGGGCGTGTGGGCCATGGCAGCCAACATCCTCAGGTTTCATGCGCCCAGCCTGGGCTTTGGGGATGTGCGCGGCGCATTGCGCAGCCTGCCCATTGCGTCTGGCGCCCTGGTGTTTGCGAGCCTGTCGCTGTTGGGGGTGCCTTTGCTGGCCAGTTTCCCCGCCCGCCAGGTGCTTTGGGAACAGCTTACGCGCAATGAACCGGGCGTGGGTTTGTGGTTTGGACTGGGTACGCTTGGTTTATTGCTGGCGAGCATTCGCACCCTGGCTGTATTGAGCCTGGCGCCTGGCGAAAGTCCCTGGCAGTCGCGCGAGACCTGGGCGCAGCGCATCCTGCTTGTTTTGGGCGTGCTTACGCTGGGCGCAGTGGGGCTCTTCCCGCAATGGCTGCAACCATTTGTCGCCAACCTGCCGCTGGTTTTCGAACGCCTGGGGCGCTAACCCGACCCCAACACCAGAGAACGCAGCAATGAGCAGTATAATTTACCATGACAGGCGCCACACCGCGCAGCCCGTGCAACCTGTGCGAACCTGGCGATTTTGGTCTGCGTGGTGGCCGTGCTGCTGGTATTCTTCGAATGGATCATTAGACATTTCCCCGTGGGAGAGCAAGCAATGGATATCGAACAACTCGCCAAACGAATAGACTGGCTCGAAAAAGAACGCCGCAAAGATGTGGACAGCATTGCCGCCTTGCAGGAACGCATCAACGGCTACGAGGGCGTCATTGGACGATTCAAAGAACAAATAAAAGACCTGGAAACCCGTGTGGGCAAGGTCAGCAGCGCCACCTCGCGCCTCGACCAGTTCGATAATGTGGTCACCCAATACCGCGGCGAAGTGGCCAAAGCCATCGAAGATGGCGAAAAGAAGGCCAAAAAACGCGAAGAGGAAATGGAAAACCGCCGCCGCCTGGAAATAGACAACATCAACAAAGCCATGGCGGACCTGCGCAAACCACTCGAAGCGCTGCAAGACCTGCGCAAGGGGCTGCAGACCCGGGCCGAAGAAGATACCCGCCTGCATCGCATGATCACCGAAGTGGAGAGCCGCTTCCTGGAAGTGGACCGTACCAGCGAAGACATCAAGCGCAACCAGCGCATTCTTGAAGAAGGCCGCAAACAAGATGTAAAACGCATCACCGACCTGCAGGGCGAAGCCACCGCGCTGCGCAAACGCATTGAAGACACGCGCGAAAAAACCGACCTGCAAGCGGACATGGTCAGACACCTGGATGCACGCATCAATGAGCTGTTGTCCACCGAAGCCGAACGCCGCCAGGACCAGGTGGCCTTCATCGAACGCCAGTCGCTGGCCCAGGTGGAGCGCGACCGGGTATGGCGCGAGTGGCAGGCACGCTTCGAAAGCATCCTCAAACAGACATCCACCCTCGACGAGCAAATCCTAAAACTGGAAGAAATGCAGCGGGCTGTCAAGCGTGCCCAAGACAGCTTCGATGACATCAACCAGCGTCTCGAGCGCCGCATCAACGAGATCACTGAGATGCAGCGGTTGGCCGAAGACCGCTTCAGGCAAGAGTGGGTCACCTTCAAAGCCGACGACCAGAAACGCTGGACGAACTTCAACCTGACCCAGGATGAAACCGCCCGCGAACTGCGCGCCGGGCTGGTCAAGATCAACGAACGCTTCACTGGCATCGAAGATGCCATCCAAAACGTTACTGATCAGTTCGGGCAGACCACCGAACTAACCGAGCAATCGCTGCAGGAGTTAATGAACTGGACCCATGAGTGGCTGACCAACTCCGAGCGCATCACCGGACGTTCGCGCACCAAACGATAAACCATGCGCGTCATTGGCACAGCCGGGCATGTAGACCACGGCAAAAGCACCCTCATCGCCGCCCTGACCGGTGTTCACCCTGACCGCCTCAAAGAAGAGCAGGAACGCGAGATGACCATCGAACTCGGGTTCGGGTGGCTGGTGCTGCCCGGGGGCGAGGAAGTGGGCATTGTGGATGTGCCCGGTCACCGCGACTTCATCGGAAACATGCTCTCCGGCATCGGGGGGATCGACGCTGCGTTGCTGGTGGTGGCCGCCGACGAGGGGGTGATGCCCCAAACGCGCGAACATCTGGCCATCCTCGACATTTTACAGATCCAGACCGGCATCGTGGTCATCACAAAAATAGATATGATCGACGACCCGGACTGGCTCGACCTGATCGAATCCGACTTGCGCGCCGCCCTGAAAGGCACCGTGCTGGATGGCGCGCCCTTTGTGCGCGTCTCGGCTCGGGCCGGGGTGGGGCTCGATGCGCTCAAATCGGCGCTCGGGGCCGCGCTGCGCAATGCCCCCGCCCGCATGGACCTGGGCCGCCCGCGCCTGCCCATCGACCGGGTCTTTAGCATGCCCGGCTTTGGCACCGTGGTGACCGGTACGCTCAGCGACGGACATCTGGATGTGGGCGATGAGGTGCTCATTCTGCCGGCGGGCAAAAAGGGGCGCGTACGCGGATTGCAAACCCACAAGAAAAAAGAAGTTCGCGCTGTGCCAGGGTCGCGCACAGCCGTCAACATCAGCGGTGTGGCGGTCGAAGAGATCGCGCGCGGGCAGGTGCTGGCCGCGCCCGGTCACTACACCACCACCCGGCGGCTGGACGCGCACTTTCGCCTGCTGCCGGATGCCAGCGCCCCGCTTAAGAACGCCAGCGAGGTCAAGTTTTTTACCGGCGCAGCCGAGAGTATGGCCAGCCTGCGCATCCTCGGCGCAGATGAGATCGCCCCTGGCGAAGAAGTCTGGGTGCAGATCGAACTGCGCGAGCCGCTGGTGGCGGTGCGCGGCGACCGCTACATCCTGCGCCGCCCCTCCCCCTCCGAAACGCTGGGCGGCGGGCAGGTGGTGGACCCGCACGCCAAATCGCGCCACAAACGCAGCGACCCTTCGGTGGTCGAGGCGCTGGCGGCCATGCTGCGGGGCACCCCGGCCGAGTTGTTGATGCAGGCCAGCCTGGCGCTGGGCGCGGCCGGGGCGCGGGATGTCGCCGCCCGGGCGCGGCTGGACGCTGAAGCCGCCGCAGCCGCCTTTGCGGAGCTGGCCGCCTCGGGGCAGTTCATCCTGCTGGAACCAGGTGCGGCCACCCCCGAAAGCGATCTGCTGGTGATGGCCGCCCCGCAATGGCAGGCGCTGTCTGCCCAGGCGCTGCAAATGGTGGGGGCATTCCACCAGAACTTTGCGCTGCGGCGCGGTATGCCGCGCGAAGAATTGAAGAGCCGCCTCAAACTATCGCCGCGCCTGTTCACCGCCCTGGTGAAAAAGCTGGTTGCCGAAAATGCCGTGGTGGATGGCGGCGCATGGGTGGCGCTGCCGGGGCACCAGATACGCTTCAACCCGGCCCAACAGGCGCGTGCGAAAACCCTTTTGGCGAAGTTCGCCGCTGCGCCGTACGCCACCCCATCTGTGAAGGAAGCGCTATCGGAGGTGGGCGAGGAATTGTACGCCGCGCTGGTCGAACTGGGTGAGTTGTACCCGGTCTCGGCAGAGGTGGTTTTCCGCCGCAGCGATTACGAGGGTATGTTGGCGCAGGTGCGCGCTTTCGTTGAGTCGCGCGGACAGATCAGCATCACTGAGGCCCGCGACCTGTTCAACACCAGCCGAAAGTACATCCTGGCGCTTATGGAACATCTGGATGCCAGCGGTGTGACCGTGCGCGATGGTGATTTTCGCAGGCTTCGGAGGTAGGCATGTGCGGACGTTTTACCCTGACCGTTGACCCGGCCGACCTGCTGGCGTCCTTCCCGAATGTCTCTTTCCCGCCGCAGGTTGCGCCGCGTTTTAACATTGCCCCCAGCCAGCCGGTTTTGGCAGTAGCCAATGATTCCCCGCAACGGGCCGGTTTCTTTGTGTGGGGGCTTATCCCTTCGTGGGCCAAAGACCCGTCCATGGGCAGCCGCATGATCAATGCCCGGGCCGAAACGCTGGGCGAAAAGCCCTCGTTCCGCGGGCCGCTCAAGTACAAGCGCTGCCTGATCCTAGCGGATGGGTTTTACGAATGGAAGGCGGCTGAAGGCGCAAAATCCAAGACGCCGTACTTCATCCACCTGGAATCGGGCAAACCGTTCGCTTTGGCAGGGCTGTGGGATGAATGGCACGCGCCGGATGGCTCGCAAGTGCGCTCGGCCACCATCATCACCACCGCGCCCAACAGTCTGATGGCTGCACTACACAACCGCATGCCGGTCATCCTGCCGCCCGAATCTTACACGGTCTGGCTCGACCCGTCGCCCCGCCAGGCATTGGATCTGCTTCCGCTGCTGCAACCTTATCCGGCAGGGGGTATGCGGGCTCATGCCGTTTCCACGCTGGTCAATAGCCCAGGCAACGACCGCCCGGAGTGCGTGCTGCCACTGGGGGCGTAAATCCTGTTACCCATGACAAATTTCCAGGAAAACCTCCTCACCCGATTTCCTGCTTTTCGCTCACGCGACTTCACCATTTTTTGGATTGGGCAGGCCGTCTCACTGATTGGCACCTGGATGCAAAGCACCACCCTGCCCTACCTGGCGTACCGCATCTCTGGCCGCCCGTTGGACCTGGGGCTGATCGGATTCGCGGCCACCCTGCCGACGCTGTTCCTGGCGCTGCCAGGCGGCGTAATTATAGAACGGCTCGACAAGCGCAAGTCGGTCATGGTGCTGCAAACCATGATGATGCTGCAAGCCTTTGCCCTGGCTTACCTGGCCATCACTGGAATGATCGAAATCTGGCATATTGTGGCACTGGCATTTGTGCTGGGCATTGCCAGCGCCTTTGAGATCACCGCCCGCCAGGCGATGCTGGTAGAGTTGGTGGGCAAACCATCCCTGCCCAATGCCATTGCGTTGCAAGCCACCGCGTTCAACTCGGCGCGTGTGCTGGGCCCAATGGCGGCGGCGCCTTTCCTTTTGGTACTGCAAGACCAGGGCGAGGGCTGGGCCTTTTTTGCCAACGGTGTCAGTTACCTTTTTGTGGTCATCGGGCTCATATTCATCCGCACCCCGTTTCGTGGGCCCATTATGGAAAGCGCCGGCCGCAACCTATTCCTGGAGTTCAAGGAAGGTCAAAAATACATTTTCTCGACTGCATCCATCGGCACCATGATCCTGATGGCCTCGGTGATCGGTTTTTTCGGCTTCCCCTTCTCGCAACAGATTCCGGCTATTGCGCGCGATGTGCTGGCGCAGGCGGGCGATACCAATGTCAGTGTGGCGGCGCGCAACAGCGCCCTGTACACCTTCCAGGGTATAGGGGCTTTGGCCGCAGCGTTCTTCCTGGCTTATTTTAGCGGGTTCAAGAAAAAGGGCACGTTGTTGGCGCTGGGTCAGTTCGGATTCATCTTTGGGCTGCTGGCCATTTCATTCGTTCGCTCGCTGCAGCTGGCCCTGCCCATCATCCTGGTGCTTGGTTGGGGCACTGTGACGCAGCTGGCCACCATGAACACCCTCATCCAACTCGAAGTGCCTGACCACCTGCGCGGACGAGTGTTCAGCACCTATCTGTGGGCCTTGCAGGGTATCGCGCCATTTGGCAGCCTGTTCATTGGTTGGATGGCCCAAACCTGGGATGTGCCTACCACAGCCCTGGTTTGCGGACTGCTGTGCCTGTTGGTTATCGGTGGCACCCACCTGCGTAACCCAAGCGTGAGATTAATGACGGGTTAGCGTAGGGCAAGCCTGCTTGACGCACCATTTTGGGCATGTTATGATGCCATCGCATACAGGTATATCTCATGATCAATCACTTTTCGGACAGTTCCAGCCAACTTGCATCGGGGGACGCAGCAGGCGAGCCACCCACCCTCGAAACAAAAACCCGTCAACCTGGCGTCATGACCCGCTGGCTTTCCATGCTGGCAGGGCTTGGACTGGGTGAAACACTGCTTCGGTTTGCCGCCAACGGGTTGACCCTGGCGCTGGTTGTCATTGTGGTCTGGTTGATGCGCTCATTCTACGGGAATTTACCACTCGCGGCGACCAGCTCGGCAGCCGCCCAGCCCACAGCCACGCCGCAAGCGGTCATCATGGCGCCAGAATTGACCAATGGCAACTACCACGGCGTGCCGCGTTTTGCAAAAATCAATACCACCATCCCCAACCGCCCGCGCACACAGATCATCAAGTACGTCGTCCAGCCGGGTGATACCATTATTGGCATTGCCGAAAAATTTGGGCTCAAACCGCAAACGGTTTTATGGGGAAACTACTACATCCTGAAAGACGATGTGCACAAGCTGCGCCCTGATCAGGAACTGAACATTTTGCCGGTGGACGGCACGTACTATGAATGGCAGCCCGGTGACGGGCTGAGCGCGGTTGCCAAATACTTCGGCGTGGACCCGCAGGTCATCGTCGATTACCCGGCCAACAACCTGAACCCCGATGCAACAGCCACCCTTTCCACACCAGACATCAAACCCGGCACCTGGCTGATCGTACCGGGCGGGCGGCGCGAGTTCTTTAGCTGGAGCGCGCCGGTGGGCATCACGCGTACCAACCCGGCCACCGCCCGTCAGATGGGCCCGGGCGCCTGCGGCACCATCCGGGATGGCGCAGTGGGATTTGGACGGTTCATTTGGCCGTCGAACAAGCGCTATCTTTCCGGGTTCGACTATTCCCCTGAAACCAATCATCGCGGGATCGATATTGCCGGCAACCTGGGCGAGGCCCTCTACGCCGTGGATGCTGGCGTGGTGGTATATTCCGGCTGGAACGATTGGGGCTATGGCTACATGATCGTCATTGACCACGGCACGGGCTGGCAATCGCTCTACGCGCATGCCAGCGCCATCAATGTAGCCTGCGGACAAAGCGTGGGCCAGGGCGATGTGATTGGCGCCATTGGCAGCACAGGCAACTCCTCGGGCCCGCACCTGCACTTCGAATTGATGCACACCAGCTACGGCAAAGTGAACCCGTGGGATTTCCTCCCGCCGCCTTAAAGCCACCTTGCCAAAGCCAACAAGGTGCGCTATAATCTCGCCGCTACGGGCGCGTAGCTCAGTTGGTTAGAGCGCATGTATCACACACATGAGGTCAGGGGTTCGAGTCCCTTCGCGCCCACACAATCGCAAAGCAAGCAAGACACCGGGATGATACGCCGCATCCCGGTGACGCTTTAACAAACCCACACAAGCCCCCATTGAGGGGGTGAAAAAGGTCAGGGGTTCGAGTCCCTCGCGAAGCACCTCCCGGTTCGCGCCCACACAATCGCAAAGCAAGCAAGACACCGGGATGATACGCTGCATCCCGGTGACGCTTTAACAAACCCCATTTGTCCCCCTTGTCTTTTCACCCATGTTATACTATTTTACAGGCAACGGTATTGAAACATGACCAGCAAACAAAAATCTGTTTTGATCATAGAAGACGAAACTGACGCCGCAGAAATGTTCGCGGAAATGATGCGCGTCAGCGGCTATAACGTGCTCAAGACCTTCAGCAGTAAACCCGCCATCAGCCTCATTCGCGAGCAACGCCCGGATGTGGTCATCCTCGATGTGATGATGCCAGACATCTCAGGGTTGGATGTGCTGCGAGATATGCGCAACGATGTCCTGCTCACCCACATCCCGGTGGTGATCGTTTCAGCCAAAGGCATGCCCGCCGATATTCAGGATGGGCTGGACGCTGGGGCCAATAAATACCTGACCAAACCCGTTTCTTTCCGCGACCTGAAAGAAGCCGTGGAAACCGTGCTGCGCCGATGATCTCACCCATAAGGATGTTGCGCGCTTTTATTGCCATCGAATTACCAGCCAGCCTGCGCGCCCGCATCGCTCAAGAGACCGCCTGGCTGCAGCAAGCGGCTGGCAGGCAAGCGGTGCGCTGGGTTTCCGCTGAGAACATGCACCTGACGCTCAAGTTTCTGGGGGATGTCTCTCCAGATAATCTTGACCTGCTTAAGCAGGTAATCGGACACGAGGCTGGCGGCCACGCCCCTTTCGACCTGACACCCCACGGGCTGGGCTGCTTCCCCAACCCGCGCCGCCCGCGTGTATTGTGGGTAGGTCTGGACGCCCCACCAGCGCTCGAAAAACTGCAGCGCAGCCTCAACCTGGCCACGGCGCGCCTGGGATACCCAAGTGAAGACCGGCCCTTCTCGCCACACCTGACGCTTGGGCGTGTCAGCCCGCATGCGAGTTCCGATGCGCTGGCTGCCCTGCACAACGCGCTGGAAAACACACAAATGCAGCGCATGGAAACTGTCCACATTACTGAAATCTGTCTGCTCAAAAGCGACCTGCGCCCAACTGGCGCTGTTTATAGCCCCCTTCTGCGCGCCCCGCTCGGCGCCGCCAACCCCTGAAATGAGGTGACCCCCTGGAACCGCTCGAACTCGCCCACGCCGTTGTTGCGTCACTGGAAGATAAAAAAGCCGAAAATATCATCCTGATCGACCTGCAGGGCATTGCATCGTTTACCGACTATTTCATCATTTGCACCGGCACCAGCGACCGCATGCTCGATGCGCTCGCCAAGGGGGTGACCAATGACCTGCGCAAAAAACACCGCCTGAAAACGCCCCAGGCCGAGGGCTTCTCCAGTTATGGGTGGCTGGTGCTCGACCTGGGTAATGTCATTGTGCACATTTTTGCGCCAGACCAGCGGCAGTTTTATAAGCTCGAAGAGCTGTGGAGTCAGGGCAAAGTGTTGTTGCGCCTGCAATAGCGCGAATTATGAGCTAAGAAGAACCGCTGCCGAAATAATCTCTCGGCAGCGGTTTCTTCGTTAAGCGCCAGGTTTATTCAAACAGCCAGCGATCCACTTCACGCGTCCAATCCACCAATTCCTCAGGCTGGAACCACAGCGCCACTTCAGCCGCGCCGTTATCCACGCTGTCTGACGCATGGGTGATATTGCGGCCGACCGTTACGGCAAAATCGTGCCGGATGGTGCCGGGAGCGGCATCCCATGGGCGGGTGGCGCCCATCGTCTGGCGGATGAGTTCAATGGCGCGGGGTCCTTCCCAGACCATCGCCATCACAGGCGCAGAAGTGATGTAGCTGATCAACCCATCATAGAAAGGCTTGCCTTTGTGTACGGCATAGTGGTTTTCGGCCAGGCTGCGGCTGACAGACATGAATTTTGCTGCCACCAGGCGCAAGCCGCGCCGTTCGAGACGCGACATCACTTCACCAACCAACCCGCGTTGTACGCCATCGGGCTTGACAAGGACTAAAGAACGTTCCACAGTTTTCCTCCATGCAAAAAATCACTCCGGGGGGATTTTCCCCGGAGTTGGGAATTCTACCACAGGACTAACGCAACAACTCTTCAGCCCTTGTGAACGCGTCGAGCGCATCTTGCAGGCGGTTGGCACGCATGTACGCATCGCCCAGGGATTGCCACACACTCACATCCACCGGATAACGATAGGTGGCTTCGCGCAGGTCGTATATGATCTCATCGAGCATTTTGCCTTTTTTGATGAGCTTGGTGTACTCCTGCAATGAGAGCTTAAGCTCACCCTGGTTCAAGCGGGTTTGCGCGTCAGCCAGGATTGCGGCATCTTTGTCGCCAGAAAGATAAGCCGCCGTGCGCGGCCGGGCAGCGGGAACTGGTTCCGCAACAGCCACCGGGGCAGGCGCGGAGACGGCCGGCTCATCCGGAACTTCAGGCTGGGCTTCGGTCTGGGCCGCCGCCGGGGCAGGCTCCGGCACCCATTCAGACTGTGGCGCCGGGGTCGGCGCGATGGCATCCGCAGATTCGCTTCGCAGCCAGTCTGGAATATCTTCATCTTCGAAAACTGACGCGCGCGCTGTTGCCGGCGCAGTGGTTGCGGGGGTATCGAACCAGATTGCAGCTTCAGGCGCTGCAACTGGGGTTGGTTTTTGCTCGGTCTCGGCAGCATCAAGCTGCTGCAACCAGGTGGTCACACCTTCCTCTGGCAGGACAGGCATTTCTCCTGTTTCGGCAGGCATGAATTCCTGCAAAGGTTGCTCAGCATTCCCGGCGAATTCGGGCAGGGCGCTTTCGTCCTCGCGCCAGTGCTGGATGAGCGAGTCCGCTTCGGGGAGGTCGCCAAATGGGGCCGAGACTTCAGGGAGTGCCGGTTCCGGGGCGGCAGCTTCCGACGAAAATGCATCCAGCCACGCGGGGGCTTCTTCTGTGCGCGCATCGGGTGGCGTAACGAGTTCCTCGGGTTTAGCGCCATGCCTTTCTGCCAGTGATTCGAGCCAGGCCAAAGATTCTTCCTGCTCGGCGGCGCTCACGCCCGGGCCGGCAGCCAGGGGGGATGTTTGCGTTGGCGGATTGAAGACTTCGTGCACCCAGTCGGGAGCCTGTTCGTGGCGTTCTTCAGGGGCTGTGATCAACTCCTCGGGGTTGGCGCCTTGCTTGGCCGCCAATGCTTCAAGCCATGCCAGGGCATCCTCCTGCTCATGGGCGCTGGTGCCTGGTTCATGCATTAAGGGAGATAATTCACCAGCAGGCAGCTCAGATTCTGCTTCAATGGGTGGTTCAGGTTGATAATCTTCCACATCCTGGGGCAGGGCCGCCATAGTTTCGGGGGTCTCACCCACTTGCTCGACCCAGCCCGGCGCAGATTCGAGCCGCTCTTCCGGTTTGACCAGCAGTTCTTCGGGTTTGGCGCCCTGTTTGGCAGCCAGCGACTCCAGCCAGGCAAAGGCGTCATCCTGCTCGGTGGCGCTCACGCCCGGGCCGGACGCCAGCGGGGAGAGTTGTTCTTCAGCGGAAAGTTCCACTTTGTCAGCCACAAGTTCAGGACCAGGAACGGGCTCGGGTTCCGCGGGAACGTCCATGGAAGCGGCCACGGCCGCCCCAGCAGCGCCTAACCCGGCCAGCCAGTCTGCATCGGATTGATCAACGATGGATACGGGCGGCAACTCATTGGCAGGTTGTTCCGAAAATAGGGTCTTCTCCTCGCCCAGGCTGGAGAGCCAGTCGGGCGTTTCGGCAGCAGGCTCGGGTTCGAGAGCAGGCAGCTGCGCGCCGACCAGGGTGTCAGCCGCGCCCAGGCTGGACAGCCAGTCATCACTTTCGGTGGCGGGCTGGGGTTGGTCAGGCGGAAGTCCCAGGTCTGCCAGGAAACCGAGATCGGCTTCGGCTTCGCCCGCCACATCTTCTGCTGTCCCGGTGAGGGCATTCGCCTGGGCGCCGGCCGGGGGCGCCATGGATTTCAGCCAGTCGGGGATTTCGGCTGCTGCGATTTCTCCGAGCGGAGAATCGGAGAGGTCACTATCATCGAAGGAGGCGGGCGTTTCCTGGAATTGGCCGCTGGATGGGCCCCAACCGGCGTCTTTGAGGAAATCTGGAATATCCTCCTGCGCAGTTGGCAGGGCAGCGCTGGGCTGTTCAGTTTCGGGAGCAGACATCCAGTCTGGGGCAGGTTGGCCTGCGCTTTCTGGCAGGGCAAAGTAACCGGCGCCCGCATCCGGGTCCCAACTCAGGCGTTCGATGGTAATGGTGTTTTCGGGCACATCATTGGCATTTGCCAATGATTCGGTGACAAATGCGGCATACGGGTCGAGTTGGATGACACGCTGCCGATAGACCTGGGCGCTTTCAGCGCGCCCGGTGCCGGGCAATATTTCCACCATGAGACGGTTTGCCTCAAGGGTGTACGGATACTTTTTAAGCAGGGTGTTGCACATTTCAGTTGCTTCGACCCGCTGGCCGGCTTTGAAGTACACACGCGCCAGCAAAACCTGCAGGTCTGTGCGGTCAGGGTCTTCGGCAAGCACCGAGCGAATTTCTGCGATGGCCTGGGCGTACTGGTCGCCCCGGGCGTACATTTGGGCAAGCGCGCCGCGCGTCAGGCGGATCTTGAGCGGTTCCATACCATCGCGGCGTCCATACAGCCGTTTGAGTTCAGCCTGCAAGGCCGCATTGGAGGGCTGCTGCTCGTAGGCGCGCTCCATGTGCCAGATAGCAGCATCCAGGTTATTTTCCTCGTCGCGGATGAGGCTCATGGCCAGGTGCGAGACGAAATCATCGGGCGCTGAGAACAAAACTCGCTGGAAGAGATCAGCCGCATCGTTGTAACGGTGCGCCTCGAGATAGGACTTGGCCATCATCCGGTAGGCTTCCAAATACTTGGGGTAAGTCTTGAGGATGTGCTGACAATGCCCCACGGCCTCCTCGAGATGCCCGGACTCAATCATCGATTCAATTTCCCGGTTATATGCACGCAGCGCTATTTTTGCCATGAGATTGTTCTCCTCCGCAAGGATACGTCAGATGCGTCTGTCCAATCCTTTTAATTATTTCTCTACCGTACAAAACCCTTTCACCACAACGGGTACGAAGGGCCACGACGTAAAAACTAAGGCAATTATTCCGTTGTGTGCCTTTGTCGCCGTCGTGGTGCAGGTT
>DAOUAP010000043.1:0-5822 GCA_034433165.1 Anaerolineales bacterium
CGATTTTGTGCTATCCTTGGACATGGAGACGTTAACCTTGTTAGAGGATTGTAGAGAATCCTTTTCTATCAGGTTACGTCTCTTTTTTCAAATATTTTTCGGATAGGTTCTAAGCAAAATGGCCTATATCGAACGATATAAGCCATTTCAGGGGAGAGTTATTTTGTTATTTCAAAGATGTACCGCAGTAGGGGCAGTTCTGCCAGTCAGTTTGAATGTTTTTTGCACAATTCGGGCAGGCGGCTTGCGCAGCCGGAGTCGGGGTGTTCTTGCTACCGCTGTTGAAAAGCGAGACCGCGCCAAACCCGGCAAGGGCAAGGATGCCAAGGGGCAGGCCCCACATCAGCAGCATTCCAAGCCCCATGCCCGGCCAGCGCAAGCAGGAAAACGAGCAGCAAACTCCTTTTCATCGGTCAATTCACCTTTCGGAGAGCGTGTCCGCTGAGATAGCCGAGATAAGCCGGAACCAGCGGCAAAACGCAGGGGGAGAAAAAGGACAGTAATCCGGCGAACAGGGCGGTCAGGTAGGAGGGAACCCCGGTGCTGATTGAAAAAACGTCGATGAACAGGTTGTTCTTGAAAGCCCAGATTGAAATCAACGACATCCAGTTGGTGAGCAGCAGCACGCCAATCAGGATAATCAACACCCCACTGATCATCTTGAAAGTCGGGATGTAGCGCGACATTTTGCGCACCCAGCCGGTGGCTTGGTTCAAACCAAGCGCCATCGCCAGGAAAGGCAGCCCCAACCCGATGGAGTAGGCCGAGGAGAGCCACATGGCCTGCCCGACGGTGTTCGCGCTAAGCCCCATCGTCAGTATCGCGCCCAGGGTGGTGCCGATGCACGGACTCCAGCCGGCAGCAAAGAACAAACCCATCAAGCTGGAGCTGGCAAAGGAACCGCTGGCTCTGCTGAAAGTTGGGCGGGTGTCCGAGTAGTAGAACCAGGGCAGGCGGATGACATCCAGGGTGGCCAGTCCAAACATGATAACCACCACCCCGCCAACCTGCCCAATAACTGATTTGTACTGCCCGAACAATTGGCCGAGGACGGTGGCAGCGCCGCCCCAGCCGATAATAAATACCAGCGAAAAGCCAAGCGTAAACACTAGGGCGTGCAGGAAGACATACAAACGGTTAAAAGCCGTGTTGGGATTGGGTGTAAGTGTTTCCATATTTTTATCGTTTATCCTGTAAGGTGACAGTCACTTTTGTTCCTTTTCCCGGCGCGGAGGTGATTTCCAGCTTTGCGCCGAGCAGTTGGGCGCGCTCGTGCAAACCCACCAGCCCAAAGTGGCCGCCGGGCATGTATTCCGCCGGGCTGGAGGGAGGAGTAAAACCCACGCCATCATCCACGATCTCAAGCCGCACTGCTTCTGGAGCAAATTCAAGTAAGAAAGATGCCTTTTGGGCATTGGCGTGGCGAACTGTGTTGCTGAGGGCTTCCTGCGCCATGCGGTAGAGCGCCAGTTCAATATCCGGGGCCAGGCGGCGCTCGACGCCGGTTTTCTGGAATTGGACTTCCAGCCCGGCGGCCTGCGCGGTTTCTTTGGAGAGAATTTCCAGCGCGGAGGTCAGACCAAAGTCTTCGAGGTAGATCGGGCGCAGGGCGCGGATGGTGCGGCGCAGGTTCTGGATGGTCTCTTCGGTCAGGGTTTCCAATTCGGCCAGGGCCGGCAGGGTCGGAGCGTCTTTGGGCAGCGCCCGGCGGGTAAGCTGGACACGCTGTTTGAGCGCAATCAGCGATTGGATGGTGTCATCGTGCAGTTCGTGCGCCAGGCGCTGGCGTTCATCCTCCTGCCCGCGCGTAATCGCGCCGATGTAGTTGTGCAGGCTTTGCTGCGAGACCTGCACCTGGCGCGCCATGTGGATGAGTTGATTTTGCAGGTGGCGGATTTCAGCGATGCCCTGGACAGGTTTCTCGATCTCATCAAAATCCCCCCAGGCCAGTTGGGTGGCTTTGGATTCCAGCGAACGCAGCGGGCGCACGATTTGCTCTGCGCCAAACCACAGCGCCAGCATTGCCAGCATCAGTGCCGGAACCAGGATCAGCGGGGTGATCTGGGTGGTTTGCAGGGTAGGCGTAGCAACCGCTTCCCACGATTCCTCGATGACGATAGCCCAGCCGGTGGCCGGGATAAAGCTGTAGGCGATGACATGCTCATCGCCTACAGCATGGACGTAGGTCGCGCCGCTTTTCCCCGCAAGCCCTTCGGCGATGCCGGGGTGGTGCAGCGGGTTGCTTTCGAGCGTTCCCACCCCGCTGCGATAGAGAACCCGGTAGGATGAGTCAAAGATATAGACTGCCGCGTTGCCATCAGCGGGAAAATCTTGTTCGAGCGCGTTTGCCAGCAACCCTTTAGCGGAGAAAGCGCCCATAACGTGGTAGCCAGCCACCGGGTCAGTATAGGAAACCAGGACAACCGGCTTGTCATCCACCATCAATGTCGAAATGGATGGCATATCCGCGTGTGGGGAGATTTTTCCCCAAAAAGCGGCATCACCGTTCACGACCTGCGGCGCACCCTGGGGTGGATAGAGTGCTAATCCACAATTGAACAAGGCTGCATTGTATTCAGCCTGTTGGCGCACATGCTCCAGAAGCGCATTATTATCGAGCGCTGTGAATACTGCCAGCCCTCGCACAAAATCGGCGCGGCGCTGGATTTCGGACTGGATGATGGCGGCGGAGGCGCGGGCGGCGCGTTCGTCACGCTCACCCACCATCGTGCGCATGGCGTTTTGGTGCAGAAAGAAACTGCCGAAGCTGATGGCCACCAGTAGCAGGGTGAGAGGAATGACGATGGCGGCGATGAACTGCAGGGTGGAGCCGCGCCAGGATGCAAACAGTTTGTTCAGGAAAGCGGTCAAGACATTTCCCCGGATATTTCAGAGACCCAGCCCAAGGAAACTGCCCGCATGACGGCCTCGGTGCGACTGCCGGCCTGGAGCTTGTCAAAGATGTGGGCCAGGTGTCCCTGCACGGTGCGGTCGCTGATGTTGAGTTGCACGGCGATGGCCTTGTTGGTGAAGCCTTTGGCGCACAACTTCAGCACATCCATCTCCCGCTCGGTCAGTTCCTGGTAAGTGGGGGTGGATTTTTGCTCGAAGAGCTGGGTCATCAGTTTGTGGGTGATGGCCGCATCCAGGGCGGATTTCCCGGCGTAGACATCGTGTACAGCCTGGATCAGGTCATCGGGCGAGGCGGTTTTCAGGATGTAGCCATTCGCCCCGGCCTGGAGCACGCCCATCACATACGGCGCGTCGTCGTAGGCGGTCAGGGTCAGCAAGCCGATGCCGCGCAGGTTGGCGCGCACCCAGCGGATGACATCAATGCCGCTGGCTTTGGGCATTTGGATGTCGAGCACAGCCACATCTGGCTTGAACTGTTCGATGATGGCTTTGGCCTGTTCGCCGTCTTCGGCCTCGGCCAGCACTTCGATATCGCCAGCCTGTTCGAGGATGGCGCGAATGCCCGCCCGCACAATTTTATGGTCGTCTGCCAGGATGACACGGATGGTAGTCATGGGTTACTCTGGTGATTGCGGCATAAACGCCGCCTTACGAAAAGGATTCTTCCACATAAGGGAACGCAAACCAGACCACTCCCAGCCCGAAAAGGAAGCCGCTTGCCAGGCGCATGATGGAGTTGAACGAGCCCCAGGCGTCGCCAGCATAAAATGTAGCGGGGAAAATGTGCCCGGTCAGGGCCGCCAGCCACAGGTTCGTGTCGCGGAACCCCTGGCCGATGCCCCAGAAATCACTGATAAAGTGCGAGGTGCCATCCAACGCCATCGGGATCAAAAACAGGAACAGCCCCCAGATGGGCAGGCTGGGGATTTTGCGGCGAAGCGGATACCAGAGCAGGCCAAACACCCACAGGCTGATGAACATGGACACCATGCGGTCTGACCAGGCCACCTTCCAGCCCATGGCCGGGTTGCCGATAAACTGACGCAAAATCAGTGGGTTGGTGGTATCTCGCCAGGCGGTCTGGATTTCTGCCAGCGAATAGGTCAACTTTTCGCCGAACAAAAAATACGAACGCTCTGGGAGTTGGTGGCACAGGAACGAGTAGATAAAGTATATCGCCTTTCCCGCCCCGCTCCAACCAATTGCCATGAAGACCGGCGCGAGGAAAGGCAGGATGACATACACTCCGGCAACCAGGGCAAAAAGGATGAACCAGAGCGCGGTTTGCTTTGCTGGAATGAGGCGGAGCGGAACGGGTTGGGGGATATTGATGCTCATTTGATTTCAAGCGGCAGTTCCTGTTTGTCGCTCAGGTCGCCTTTGCTGATTTCCGCCATGATTGTCCAGGCACCGCTGTCGCTGAAGTTGGCCTTGATGGCATATTTGCCGCCGCCCTGCTCGGTGGCCGCGCCAGCCATGCTCATCCCGCTCATGGTGGGGTGGTCGGCTGTTACCTTCACGGTAGCGCCTTCAAGGGGCGCGCTGCTCGGGTCGGTAATCATAAAATTCTGTTCAACATCCTCCACTTTGGCGGGGTTGGGGTTGGTCTCCATCTGGAGGGTAGTCTTTGGGGCGGTCTGCTCAGTTGGGGCGGCGGCACCACAGGCGGCCAGGAGCAAGGCCGGGGCTACCATTAAAAATACGGCTCTTTTCATCTATGTCTCCAGATTGAGTTATACGACGATGTCAATTTCCAGGCTGAGCGCCTCCTGGATGTCTCTTTCCATCGTTGGAGATATGGACTGCTGGGGGGTATTCACGAGAAAAAACGAACTCGTTTCGTCGCTGCTGTGAATCAGCAGGCTGGCGGGAGGATTGTTCGCCCGGTAAACCAGAAGCACCACCATCTGGCAGCCACAATTCGCCGTTTCGTGATGCGGACAGGCGCAATCCAGATGGGCGTGACGGGCGGCCTGCAAATCAAACGTGCGCATGGCTTGGAATCCGGCGGATTCCAGCTTTTGAACTGCCCAAAGGACGGCTTCATCGCAGTTTTTGTGAAATATTACAAAAGGGGAATTGGTCATCGCGGCGCTCCGTTTCAAACATAAATCATGCCCTTAGGATACCCGCTCGTGTTTGTGGGTGAAACCGCCATATCCCCTATTGGCATATAGGCATTTTTGCCTATATACCAATAGGGACAAAAAACCCCTGCTTCGGCAGGGGCTAGTCATCGTCCAGCGGGTGTTCGATTTCTCCATCTATAAAGGCCTCCGGGTTTTGCTCGAAGGCGCGCAGGCAGGCTCGGGTGCAAAAATAGACCGTCTTTCCTTTATATTCTGCGCTGGGGTATCTGGATGCGTCTTTGATTGTGCCATTGCAGGCAGTTTGGAATTCCGTCTTGGTTGGTTCAGTCATCATTTCCTTCTTTCTCGCGGGTTTCGCCCCAAATCCAAAAAATGATAGATGAAATCGATAGGCCCATCAAAAAGACAATCCAGACTGGCTCTGGCTTCAGGCCCAAGACAGGCTCGCTGAATATCAGGAACAGCAAAACGCCGATCAGGAAGGCCAGGATATAGGCAAGTCCAGGTAAATGGGGCCGAGCATTTTCTCCAGAATCCGGGAATTTTCGCATGGTTACACCTCGCGATTTATCTTACCTGGCATCCTGCCTCGCTGAAACAGCCAAATTGCCCGCAACAACATAGGCCATTTTGCCTATGCCGTAATTGTAGGTTTAGGCTGCGTTTTTCAGTAAGTCACCCAAGTTGCAACCTTGGGAAGAAAATTGGTAGTCGTCCTTTCGGGTGTGGTTGAAAAGTGATAAAAGATGGGTAAAAAGAGAGCAAGGAGGCAGAATGATAACCTTCGCCAAGCCTGGAGACTTTTGCCCGAATGCAAGA
>DAOUAP010000044.1:0-15359 GCA_034433165.1 Anaerolineales bacterium
GTGGAGGGCGCCAAACGCCAGAAAACGCCCAACGAAATCGCGCTCAACATCCTGCTTTCAGGATTCACCATCATTTTCCTGGTGGTGACGGCCACGCTGCTGCCATTTTCGCAGTATTCCGTCAGCGCCGCGGGGCAGGGCGCGCCCGTTACGCTGACGGTGCTGATTGCCCTGCTGGTCTGCCTGATTCCCACTACCATCGGCGGCCTGCTCTCGGCCATCGGCATTGCCGGCATGGACAGATTAATCCAGCGCAACGTCATCGCCATGTCGGGCCGGGCAGTGGAAGCCGCTGGCGATGTGGATGTGCTGCTGCTCGACAAGACCGGAACCATCACGCTCGGCAACCGTCAAGCAGTGGAACTGATCCCCGTCAGCGGTGTGGCTTTGCAGGAAATGGTCGAAGCGGCACAATTAGCCAGCTTGGCAGATGAAACGCCCGAGGGCCGCTCGATTGTCGTCCTCGCCAAGGAAAAGTATGGACTGCGCGGACGCAACATCGGCACCGGTCCGCTCTCGCTGGAAGGACATCCCACCCAGCCCCCGCAAATCGCTCATTTCATCCCATTTACCGCTCAGACTCGCATGAGCGGCGTGGATGTGGATGGCATCTCCATTCGCAAAGGCGCACCCAACACCATGCTGGAATTGATGAGCGCCAGCGGCAACCCTATCCCCGCCGACCTGAAACCCAGCGTTGACCAAATTGCCCGCTCCGGCGGCACGCCGCTGGTGGTGACGCGCAATGGCCGCGCCCTGGGCGTGGTGCATCTCAAAGACATTGTCAAAGGCGGCATCAAAGAGCGCTTCGCCCAGTTGCGCAAAATCGGCATCAAAACCGTGATGATTACCGGCGACAACGCCCTGACTGCCGCCGCGATTGCCGCCGAAGCCGGGGTGGACGATTTCCTGGCGCAGGCCACGCCCGAAGCCAAGCTGAAGCTCATCCGCGAGTACCAGGCCGGTGGGCGGCTGGTGGCGATGACCGGCGACGGCACCAACGACGCCCCGGCATTGGCCCAGGCCGATGTAGCGGTGGCGATGAATACCGGCACGCAGCCCGCCCGCGAAGCCGCAAATATGATTGACCTGGACAGCAACCCCACCAAACTCATTGAAATTGTGGAAATCGGCAAACAACTGCTGATGACGCGCGGCGCGCTGACTACCTTCAGCATCGCCAACGATGTCAGCAAGTATTTTGCCATCATCCCGGCAGCCTTTGCCAGCACCTACCCGGCGCTGAGCGCGCTCAACTTCATGCGCCTGTCCACCCCGCAAAGCGCCATTCTTTCTGCGGTGATTTTCAACGCGCTCATCATCATCGCCCTCATCCCGCTGGCCCTGCGCGGCGTGCCGTATCGCCCCATCCCCGCCGAGCGCCTGCTGCGCGACAACCTGCTGATTTACGGCCTGGGCGGACTGGTAACGCCGTTCATCGGCATCAAGTTGATTGATATGCTGCTGGTTTTGCTGAAATTGGTGTAAGCCGAAATTAATTTCGACTTACGAAAGGACTTTCATGCGCTCCCAACTTCGCCCCGCCCTCACGCTTTTCTTCCTGCTGACAGTTCTCACCGGCATCATCTACCCGCTGACTGTCACCGCTGTTGCCCAGACCGTTTTCCCATTCCAAGCCAACGGCTCGTTCATCACCGTAGACGGACAGATTCTTGGCTCCGAACTGATAGCCCAGCCCTTTGACGACCCCCGTTACTTCTGGAGCCGCCCCTCTGCTGCCGGGTACGACACCTCGGCCTCCTCTGGTTCCAACCTGGGAACCAACAACCCGGCGCTGCTAGAGGCCGTCCAGGCGCGCATCGCGGCCCTGCAAGCCGCCGACCCAAAAAACAGCGCCCCCATCCCCGCCGATTTGGTGACGGCCTCTGCCTCCGGCCTCGACCCGCACATCAGTGTGGAAGCCGCCCTCTACCAGGTTTCGCGCATCGCCCAGGCGCGGGGGCTGGATGAAGCGACGGTCAAGGCTCTCGTGGCGCAGTCCACCGAAGGCCGCCAGTTTGGTTTCCTCGGCCAGCCGCGCGTCAATGTGTTGAAGTTGAATTTGGCGCTGGATGGGCTACAATAAAAGCATGGACTCCCGTCCCGACCCCGACCAACTCCTGGCCCAGGTGCAAGCCGATGAAACTGCCGCCCAACGCGGCAGGCTCAAAATTTTCCTCGGCTATGCGGCTGGCGTGGGCAAGACCTACGCCATGCTCGAAGCCGCCCACCAGCGCCGCGAGGAAGGCCTGGATGTGGTCATCGGCTACATCGAGACTCACCAGCGCGTCGAAACCGAGGAACTGGTCGCCGGGCTGGAACTCATCCCCCGCAAACAGGTTGAATATCGCAACGTCACCCTTCCAGAGATGGATGTGGACGCCATCCTCGCCCGCCGCCCCGCCCTGGCATTGGTGGACGAACTGGCCCACGCCAACGCCCCTGGTTCGCGTCATCCCAAACGCTACCAGGACGTGCTGGAACTGCTCAACGCCGGGATAGACGTGTACACCACCCTCAACATCCAGCACCTCGAAAGCCTGAACGATGTCGTCGCGCAGATTACCGGCGTGCTGGTACGTGAAACCATCCCCGATAGGGTCATCGACGAAGCCAGCGAACTCGAACTGATAGACCTGCCGCCCGATGAACTGCTCCAGCGCCTTGCGGATGGCAAGGTATATGTCCCCGAACAGGCTGCCCGCGCCCTGCAAAAATTCTTCCGCAAAGGCAATCTCACCGCCCTGCGCGAAATGACTATGCGCCGCGCCGCCGAGCGCGTGGACGAACAAATGCGCGCCTACATGCACTCCAGCGCCATCAGCGGCCCTTGGGCTGCCGGGGAGCGCATCCTGGTCTGCATCAGCCCGAGCGAACTGGGCGAAAAACTGGTGCGCTCCGCTCGCCGCCTGGCCGACGAACTCAATGCGGATTGGTTTGCCATCCACGTCGAGCCGCCCAACCACGCCATCCTACCTCATGGAAAACGCGACCAGGTCACGCGCAACCTACACCTTGCTGAGGAACTCGGCGCGCATACCAAGGTGATTCCCTCCAGGAATTCGGTCACTGCCATCGCCGAAACTATCCTGGTTTACGCTCGCAAACACAATATCACCAAAATCGTGGTGGGCAAACCCATCCACCCGCGTTGGTTCGACCTGCTGCGCGGCTCATTGGTGGATGAACTCATCTATCACAGCGGCGAAATTGACATTTACGTCATTACCAGCACCGAGACGGTCCGCATCCCGCCGGAGGAAAACCCGCTAAACCTGCATAGTCCGATTTCTCGTTACATCTGGAGCATTGTTCTGACGACGTTGGCCACGCTTTCCGGGCATTTCTTTGGGCGCGGCATATCGCCCACCAATCTGGTGATGCTCTACTTGCTGACTGTGGTGGTGGTGGCTGTGTACCTGGGGCGCGGGCCTTCCATGGTGGCCGCCTTTTTGGGTGTGCTGGCCTTCGACTTTTTCTTTGTACCGCCCTTCTTTACATTTGCGGTGGATGACACTGAATACATCCTGACCTTCATCGGGCTGTTCATCGTCGGGGTTGTGGTCAGCGCCCTGACCGTCCGCGCCCGCGAACAGGCCGACGCCGCCCAAAACCGCGAAGCCGATACTGCCCTGCTCTATTCCCTCAGCCGCGAACTGGCCGCCGCCGACAGCCACGAAAGCATTTTGAAGGCCATGCAGACTCACCTGGAAGCGGGCTTTGGCCGCGATGTGATCATTTACCTGCCCCTGGGCGATTCCATGCGCCCGGTGCTGGGAACAGACTCTCCCCAGCCTGCTCCGGGTGAAACGGAATTGAGCCTGGCCCTGTGGTCTTACCGCCATGCCGAACCCGCCGGTTCGGGCACCAATACCCTGCCATCCGCCGAGCCGCGTTTCCTGCCGCTTAAAACCTCCCAGCATACCGTAGGAGTGCTCAGTTTTAAGCCTATTGATCCCACCCGCCCGTTCACGCCTGATCAGCGCCGCATGTTGGAATCCTTTGCCAACCAGGCCGCCCAGGCCGTGGAACGGGTCAACCTTTCGGAGCAAACCCGGCAGATTAAGTTGCTCCGGGCTGCCGAGAAACTGCAAAACGCCCTGCTCAACTCCATCTCACACGACTTGCGTACCCCGCTGGTCTCCATCACCGGGGCCTTGACCACTCTCGAAACCCAGGATGAGACCATTTCCGCCGAATCCCGGCGCAGCCTGCTCGAAACCGCTCGCGAGGAGGCCGAACGGCTCAACCGGCTGGTCGGCAACCTGCTCGATATGACCCGTCTCGAAGCCGGGGCGCTCAAAGTCAAGCGTGACCCCGCCGATGTGGTGGATGTGGTCGGCACATCCATGGGGCAAATGGAGACTCGCCTGGCCGGGCGCAGCCTGCGGATGGATGTGCCAGACAACCTGCCCATTATCAGCGTGGATTTTGTGCTGATTGTCCACGTGTTGAAAAACCTGCTCGATAATGCCCTCAAATATTCCCCCGAAAAATCCCCGCTCGAAGTTCGCGCCCGGTCAGCCGGGGGAGAAATCCTGATTAGCATAGCAGATGAAGGTCCGGGCATCCCGCCCGATGACCTGGAGCGGATATTCGACAAGTTCTACCGCGTCCAGCGCTCCGAACAGGTGGTTGGAACCGGGCTGGGGTTGGCCATCTGCAAAGGAATTGTGGAGGCGCACGGCGGGCGTATCTGGGCTGAAAACCGCCCCGGCGGTGGAACCATCCTGACGATTGCCCTGCCGGTATAATTGGCCTATGACTGAGAACCTGCCCCGCATCCTGGTTGTCGATGACGAGCGCCCCATCCGGCGCTTCCTGAACGCTTCGCTGAACGGCCAATACGCCATCAGCGAGGCCGCCAATGGCGAGGAAGCCATCCGGGCGGCAACCGCCGAGCGCCCCGACCTGGTGATTCTCGACCTGGGCCTGCCCGACATGGACGGCGTGGAAGTCACCCGCCGCCTGCGCGAATGGACGCAAATACCCATCATCATTGTCTCGGTGCGCGAACAGGAAGCCGATAAAATCGCCGCGCTCGACGCCGGGGCCGATGACTACCTGACCAAGCCTTTTGGGGCAGGAGAATTGATGGCGCGTATCCGCGTGGCGCTGCGGCGTTCCATGCAGGCCGAAAGCGAGCCGGTTTTTACCAGCGGCAACCTGCGCGTCGATTTGACCCTGCGCGCGGCCTCTGTGGATGAGCAGCCTGTCACTCTGACCCCCACCGAATATGACCTGCTCAAAATACTTATCAAGCACGCTGGCAAGGTGCTGACGCACCGTCACCTGCTGCGGGCGGTGTGGGGAACCGCCTACGAAAGCGATACCCACATTTTGCAGGTTAATATCAGCAACCTGCGCCGCAAAATCGAACCTGACCCGGCCCGCCCCACCCACATCATCACCGAGCCGGGCGTGGGATACCGGCTAAAAATTGGATGAGCGCGCCCCTGAAGGTTTTTGAAGCCTTCAGGGTTTTTCTTGATACTTTCTTGATACCGGCTTCGTTTTTCTTGTGGGGAATTTGAGAACGACCGTCCTAAAATCACCAGCGTTCCATTGACAACTTCTTGACCCGATTACGCCAAACCTTGCCGAGAATTCGATTTTGCCAAAATTAGAATGAAATTGTTCCCATCCAATTTCACTTCGGGCAGGTTCCTCATGTACCTCCTTAAAAAAATCGCACAGTCCGTCCGCAACTGGCTCAAGTTTTTGCCCTTGGCCGCCATTCTCGTGGGAAGTGCCCTACCGCTGCCAACCAGCGCACGCCCCTGGTTGATTGCCGCCACGCTGGTTTGGTTCCAGATTTTATTATTTTTGAAGTGTTCGGAAAATAATTCGTGACAGAAGAACCCTCCCTGCGCGTCCTGGTGGTGGATGACGAGCGTCCCATCAGGCATTTTTTGCGCGTTTCGCTCGGCGCCGACTTCACCATTTTCGAGGCAGAAAACGGCGCCGAAGCCATCCAGAAGGCAGCGGTTTGCCGCCCCGACCTGATTCTTCTCGACCTGGGGCTGCCCGGACTGGATGGATTGGAAGTCACTCGCCGCTTGCGCGAGTGGGCGCTGACGCCCATCATCATCGTTTCGGTGCGCGAGAGCGAAACCGACAAGGTTGCCGCGCTCGACGCGGGCGCAGATGACTACCTGACCAAACCGTTCAGCGTTGCAGAACTGTTGGCGCGCATCCGGGTCGCCTTGCGACATCGCGCCAAAAGCGAAAACGAACCCTTCTACCAGAGCGGCAGCCTGACCATCAACCTGGCCCTGCGCCAAGTGTTGGTCAACGACCGGGCGGTGTCCCTCACGCTCACCGAGTACGAAATCCTGCGCGCGCTGGTGACTCATGCCGGGCGAGTTTTGACCCATGCTCAACTCATCCAGATGGTGTGGCAGGATGCATACAAGGCAGGCCCCCACCTGCTCAGGGTCAACATCAGCAACCTGCGCAAAAAGATAGAACCCGACCCGCTTCGCCCCTTTTACATCCTGACAGAGCCGGGCGTTGGATACAGATTAAGAGAGATCGAGGCAAAAAATGAGTAATTTCCCCGCGCCTGCCATGCACTTGCGGCAGGAATATGAATCCCAAAAACAGTTTTTTGAACTCCAGTTGGGCATTCTTCAACGTTTTCTGGAAAGCCAGGCCGCCCAAATTGCCGAGGGGTTGCTGGATAACACCCGACAGGTGCGCTTTAGCCTGCCCGACCGGGTTGTAATTCCATCCCGGCAGGTTGGCCAGCCGGTCACCGTTACCATCCCCGAGGCGCAGCGTAGCGAACAGGTCAACGCCTGGCTGAAAAAATCGGCCCGGGAGGTCTTGCTGCGCCGCCTGCGCGAATTGGAGCAATCTCCCGACCAAGCGATTGCAGGCTGCGCGGCCCTATTACGCTTTACCACCGCAACACATCTAGTATCGAGCATCCTGCCCGATGGGCGCGCCGTTACTTATCGCGCAGATGGAGATGAAACCATCCCCTCCGTCCCGGTGGCGGATGACCAGCCTGAATCGGCCATCACCCAAGCCAGCGACGCCATCACCGAGGAAAGCGCCGGGGAGCAGCCGCGCGGCGAATTTCAGATTCCGTTCGTCCCCGACGCGCGCCGCTTTTTCCTGCCGCAGTGGGTGGTCTTCGACCTGGATGGCAAATTGCTAACCGGCTCGGAGAAGGAAGCCGAGGCGCATGTCCAATCCATGCAGCGCTATGTTCAGGTTTTGCACCGCGCCAGTTCGCTGGCTCCGTATATGGTGGCGTGTGATGAGTACCAGCGCAAAAGGTATGGGATTTTGGGGCAGCTCATTAACCAGGCGCGCGCGCTGGCAAACTTCAAAACGGCTCAAATCATTGCTGAAATCAAAGAACGCGCCGAAAAAGGGACGCTGAATCGCGGCTTGCGTATCTCGATGCCGTATTTCGACGATCAAAACCTGACTATGGATGAAATCCGCTTCGAGGTCATCCCTGCCGGGCGCATCATGTTTATCCCAGCGTTCGTCGTGCGCGCCTCGCGCGGCGAACAGGCCAAAGTGAGCCAGGATACCCGCCTCAACACCTCAACGCGCAACCATCTCCTCGCCCAGTTAAAAGCCCTGGAAGCGGCTTTCTTATCCTGATTTTTATTGAAAGGTTCATAAAATGCTCTTTTCTATTGGTCTGCTCTTATTGATTGTCTTCGTGGCGTATAAAGCCGCCCCGGTGGAAAAACAGGAACACGCTCATGTGCATGGCGCCGGGCAGGTGGGACTGCTGGCGGCCCTGGCCTTGTTTGGCGTGGACTATTTCACATCCTATTTCTACGCCACCGGCGAAATGCTGCACGCCCTGCATCCTTACGGGCTGGAAAATTACGGGTATCTCACCGCCGCGGTGATTGCGTTTGCCAACCTGACGTTTGGCGTGCTGTATATGTATTCGCTGGGAACATTCAACGAAGGCGGCGGCTCGTACACCGCTTCGATGCGCTATCTCAGCCCCGGATTGAGCCTGATTGTGGCGGTGGTGCTAATCCAGGATTATGTATTAACCATCGTCGTTTCGGCGCTGTCGGGCGGCGACCAACTGCTTTCCATCATTGGGATTTATGGCAAATACTGGTGGCTACATTTCCTGCTGGGCGCGGGATTGGCGGGCATCACCTATTGGCTGACCATTCGCGGGCGCGGGGAATCGGCGCGGGTGGTTTTTACCCTGCTGGGCGTCTTCGTTTTGCTGACCCTGACTATGGCCATTGGCCTGATTGTTGCCAACGCCCGGGGTGTTCCGGCCTTTACCTGGCACGAGGAAGTCAAGCAGGTTTCCCTGTGGGAGGCGCTTTATCACATGCTGACCGCCAGCATGAAAGGCATGGTGGCGCTGACCGGGCTGGAAGCGATGTCTAACGGCATCCAGTTTGTCATCCACGAGGATGCTGGTTTTGTAAAATGGGGCCGCAGGCATTTGCCCAAACTGAACAAAGTTTGGAATTTCTACAGCGGCAAATCGGGCCTTGGGCGTTTTGTGCAAACTGCTTTCATTTTTTATGGCACCATCACCACCCTTTTCCTGACCTATTTTGCCATCCAATTCAACGCTTTTGATGGAACAGAAGGGCGCACCTTGGTGGGCAATCTGGCTTTTATCGGCTTCGGGCAAATTCCCAGCTTTGAAATCCTGGGCGGCCCGTTCCTGTTCTGGGTTTACCAGATTTTGGCAGTCTTCCTGTTAGCTGCCGCCTCGATGACCGCCATGCAAGACCTGCAAGCCACCGCCTGGCGCGATGTGGCAATTGGCGAAATTCCCGAAATCGTGGTCTATCGCAACCCGCAGGGGACGTTCACCCGCTCGGTAACCGCCGGGTTCATCCTGGCAGTGATCATCATGTTCATGGTGGGTGGCGCGACCACAGTCGCCCTGCCGTTCTACGGCGTGGGGGTCTTCATGCCTATTACGGTGATGGCGCTGGCCATGCGCAAACACACCCTTGAACACGCCACCGGGCGCGCCCGCACGCTGGGGCTGTGGGGGACAATTTTTGCCGCCATCCTGGGCGCAACTGTTTTCGTGGGGCAAATTGTCGGCAAGTGGACCGAGGGCGGCTGGGTGGTGCTGATTACCTTCAGCCTGCTAATTTTGGTTGCCAACATCCTGTTGCTCTCGCCAGGCGGAGCGCGCGACCCCCAAGACATCCACCGCATCGTGCGCGAAAAAGCGCGCGTGCAGGGGGCAATGGCCTCCATCGTAGAATGGCAGTCCCTGCGAATGCAGGAATATCGCTACCGCATGTTGGGATATGTCGTGGAATGGGTCTCGCGTATTGCCGGGGTCTTTGGCGTGCGCAAACCCCTGCGCTTCGACACCCCCCAACCTGTCCCGGCTGGAGATTACGACCACGCCCTGCACGTCGACCACCCCGAAACCCCCTCACTGCTGGAGCAGTATCTTGATAAACCAGAACCAAAACTTGGCGGGGCACCTCAGGAAACGGAAAAGCCAAAAGTAGAATAACCAAATTAGCAGCGGCGACCGATCGCTCATCTGATAACGCACAAGAACAAACCCCGCTCAAAGAAATAGCGGGGTTTGCGGTAGACATGTACTTCGAAAGAAATACTGTGTCTATATATAGGTGCCCCCACGGGGATTCGAACCCCGGTCTTAACCTTGAAAGGGTTGCGTCCTGGGCCTCTAGACGATGGGGGCATTTCAGAAGCGGGCAGGATTTTATCACCCAACAGAGTGCAGGTCAAGCTTTTTACCGTGGCAGTTTTACCCAGTCATTCCTTAATCCGCTGGGTCTTCAGCCCAAACAAGTCGATCTGCTTGCGGTTGAAGAGCATGGCCGGACTCTCGATTTTTAGGGTGGGAATGAGAATGGCGGATACGGCGCTATTGTAGAGCGGTACAAAGTCGCGCGTGCCATCCACCATCACCGTCGAGAAGTCAAAACGCCCTGCCCACTCCATCGTGCCTTCTATCTCATAGACATGGCTGGTGATGCGCACATGCAGTTCGTTCAGGCGCACATAACCGCCACGGGCCAGCGCCTGCGGGCCAATATCTTCACGGCGGCTGAGGCACACCGCAAATACCTGGTGTTTGACGATGCGCACAATCTCGTACTGATCGACCAGTTTGGTAGGCATATGCACACGCGCCAGTTTGGCGTCCATAATCTCCATGAAAGAGTTCATGGTATCGTTGAGCACACCGATAAGCCCGGTATTGGGCACCATCACTTTGCCCACCACGCGGTAGCTGGGCGTGAGCAGGTCTGCGGTAATCAGGCGCTGGGTTCCAACCGGGGAAGAAGCTTCCATGCGCTACTCTGTGGATGTAGGGCGTGCCTGCGGACGCGGCTCGCCCGTGCGGGGTGCGCGGCGGCGGCGCGGCTGGGTGGCGCGACCGGCATTTGGGCTAAGCAGTGTACTCAGCCAGTTCACAGCGCGTTCATCATACTCGCGCCATCCACACAAGTCACAGATCCATGCCGGGAAGTTGGGCACAGTGATCAGTTCATCGGCCAACCAGGTAAGGTACGTAACGTATCGCAGGCGCAGCACACCGGCCTGGCACTCATTGCACGGGAACGTATTGCCGTGTAACTCGCTCATCTCAGCCTCCCTTCAGCGCTTCATGCAAAATGGAAACCCCGGCGCTTGCGCCCAGGCGGTCAGCGCCAGCATGAATCATGGCCCGCGAATCGTCCAGGGTGCGGATTCCCCCGGCCGCTTTGACGCCCATTTCTGCGCCAACCACGCGTCGCATCAGGTCCACATCTTCCAAAGTGGCCCCACCCGGCCCAAAGCCGGTGGATGTTTTGACGAAGTCGGCGCCGGCTTCTTTGCACAACAAACAGCCAAGGATTTTTTCTTCACGCGTCAGCAAAGCCATTTCCAAAATAACCTTAACCCGCACATTGTGCCGATGGGCCGCATCGACCACCGCCTGGATGTCGTTGAGCACCAAACCGTAGGCTTCGCCTTTCATGGCGCCGATGTTCATCACCATGTCCACTTCGGTGGCGCCCATGTCAATTACGCCCAGGGTTTCTTGCACCTTGTAGGCTGGCAGGTTGGCCCCCAGGGGGAACGCCGTCACCGCGCAAATTCCCACCGTGCTGCCGCGCAGCAAACCTGCCGCCAGTGGCACATAAACCGGGTTGACACAAACCGTCGCAAAATGATGCGCGCGGGCTTCCTCGCACAATTTTTTAACCTGCTCTGCTGTAGCTTCTGGCCGCAAGAGGGTGTGATCGATCCAGCCGGGCAGTTCAGAGGCAGCGGGCATCGACAACGGCGGCGGCGAAGCGGGCAGTTCGCGTGCGTAAGAGAGGGAAAGTGATAGCAGTTCGTTAATGGTCGCCATATCAGGGTGCCGCCCACACCAGGTTGTCATGATCGATCAGCATCAGGTTGGTGAACGGCCAATAGACCAACACCGCCTTGCCAATCACGTTCTCGGTGGGCACCATGCCCCACGAGTGTGAATCGGAGGAATCATTACGGTTGTCTCCCAGCACGAACAAATTGCCGACAGGCACCAACCAGTTGCCGCTGTACAAAGGTGCAGCGGCAATGTAATCCTCGCTGAGGGCCTGCCCATTGACCGAAACGACACCGCTGCCAATAGATACCGTATCGCCGGGCAATCCAATGACACGTTTGATGAAATCTTGCGTCGGGTCGACTGGAAAACGAAAGACAACAACATCGCCGCGGGTGTACTCGCCAAAGCGATAAGCCAGCCGGTTGACGAGCACATATTGCCCATCTTCCAGGGTGGGGCGCATGCTAAAGCCATCGACCCGCACACGCGCCGTGACCGCATTAATGACAAGGAACAACACCACGGCCAGCAGTACCGTCTCGAGCACGTCCAGAAAAAATCGCAGCAAGGGTGAGGGCTTTTTTTCTTCCGACTGGGTGGTCGGTTCAACCAGCGGGGTCTCCATTTCTCTAAAACCTTCCAAAGTACCTCCAATTTGCACAGGGATTATAAAGCGGCTTACATCCCCCTGCAAGAGTGCGTCTTTAGGAGTATCTATAAAGATGGGCTAATAATCTATCCGAAAAATATTGCAGTTTGCCGCCAGGGACGCCAATTGGAAGTGCCTGGGTTTTCTGTGTAGTTTTTCGTATGTCAGCATATCTCAATCATGCACGAGGTTTAAAGCATGTTTCAATAGGTAAGCAGCAGGTGGCAGGCGCATGGTATGGCGCGCCTGCCACCTGCTGGCATTAACCAAACCGGTGGTTGATCAGTTACCTTATTTTTGGGGCTGGCGCTTGCCTGGCACACAACCCGTCAGGGATCAAAAACCTCCGCGTAACCAGCGTGTGAACGGTATTTTTCTGGCTTCTGCGCCTTATCCCGGCCGCCTGTGGTTGCACCAGTTTTTCGGGTTTCGTTCTGTAAAAATTGGCGCACTCGGCCAGGATTTGTTAACCTGCTCGCAAGGCGATGGGTTTTGTGTAGGATGCCCCTGGCCAGGAAAATGCCATCGGTTGGAAAAACATGAAGAATGTCATCTTTTTTTTGGGCCAAGAGAGTTATACAATTAATGTGTTCGCCCGGGTCACTACATGGCATTGCGCTGCAAGGAGGGAAAGTTTATTGGGGAAAGAAGTTGGTTTGAGGTGGATTGCACATGAGGTTGCCCCGTCAATTATCACAGCCAGATAAAGCAATGAACGGAGAAGAAAACATGAAAACCAAACTACTGATCGCTGTTGTGATCATCTTCAGCCTGCTGGCGCCGCCTGCGCCGGCATTGGCAACTGCCCCCTCCGAACCGTTCCTGCCGCCGGTGCGTCCGGATGTCTTCCCTCTGGCGCCCGGTGCGAAGCAGGACGAGCAGGGGCGCTGGTACATGCCTGCCGAAGCGCAGGCGGCCCTGGGCGCGCAGCAGGTCAGCGCGCAGTCCACTGGCGGCCCGGATGCCTTTGGCTATACCTGGACGGATGCCGAACTGTACAACTGGATCAATGCCAGCGGTGGAACGAACATCAACGTGGCTGGCGGGGGCAGCGGTGCGATTGCCCTGCCATTCCCGTTCAAGTTTTACGAGAATACATACAACAGTGTGTATGTCAGCCAGTATGGCTATCTCACTTTTACACAGCCGAACTTTTGGGTTCCTCAATCACTGCTTGTAGATAGCGGCGATCCCAACAATATCATTGCGCCTTACTGGGCGCCCACCATTGTTTCGGTCAGTGGGTATGTGAAAAGCCTCTTTGGTGGAACTGCCCCCAACCGATACGTTGTGGTCGAGTGGAACGCGTTGAACGACAGCCACGGCAATTTATTTACCTACCAGTCCATTTTGCATGAAAACGGGGATATCGTTTTTCAGTACAAGGAAATGATCAGCAATAGCAGCAAATATTCTTGCGCAACAGCCGGGATAGAAGACTCCAGCGGAGAGGACGGTTTGGCAAGCCTTGCCTTTTGCGATTGGCCTTTCAATTTGGACACGGATCCGGGAAATGCGATCCGCTTTGTCCGACCTGCCCCGTCTGCGCGTGTCAAGGTGTTGCCGCCCTTGCAAGGACAGTTTACCCAGCCTGGCGCGGAGAGCAGTTTCCTTGTGAATGTGACCAACACGGGTGAATTGGGGAACGATTCGTACAACATCAGCGTGTCATCTGTCTGGGATGCCGCAGTGTACGAGCAGACTGGCACAACCGAGATCACGAATACCGGTTCAATTGCCCAGGGTGTCCAAATCACTGTGATGATCAAGGTGACCACCCCGCCCAACGCTGTTATTGGTGATGATGACGAAGCCGCCATCACCTTCACCTCGACCACCGATAACACCAAGCAACGCACGGTGCATGTTCGCACAGCGGTCCCTGCCCGCTTCGCACAGGCATACCAGGATTGGGACGTGGATAATACCAGCCTGGGGCTGTACACGCCGGGTGATCGCCGCTATGTGAACCTGGGCCCAGGCGGAAGCGGGTTTGTGAATGAATCGGCCATAATCACTTTGCCAAGCGGGCATGTGTTCCAGGCTTGGAGCGAGTGGGCTGATAATGGTAATGCTGTTTATTACGACATCTGGTATACCATTGTCAATCCAAAAACCGGTGTGCCTGTGGTGTTGCCCTCCCGCCTAACGAATAACAGCGCCACCACTACCTATACCTACAATGGTTATATAGCGCTGGCGCTCACCCCCAATGGTCGGATTGGCATTACGTGGATTAGGTACGTCTATAGCAACAGCGAATATGTCTCGAACATTTTGTTTGCAGCCCTCAACACGAGCGGCGGTATCACCAAAAGTCCCACCAACCTGACTGGCAATACGGCTGGCAGCGGCTTGAGCTATCGTGAGCCAACCATCAGCGCTACCAGCGATAACAGGTTTGCGGTTGCCTGGGAAAAATATGCCAGTGCGGGCCCAACACGGGATGTGTATTACGCGCTCTATGATTCGGGCGGCGCCCAGGTTGTTACGCCAACCCGGCTGTTTTTTGGCATGCCTGGGGATAACGAGACTCCCCGCCTGGTGACGCTCAATGCCAGCCAAACCTTGCTGGTATGGAACTATAATGATAATTTGTTCTACACCACCCTCTCCAGTGCGGGTATTCGCGGTTCTTTACGCCAGCTTACATCGGATGTCGTTGTTGATTATGCTGCAGATGGTGTCCAACTTCCAGATGGCAGGGTGGCCCTGGGCTGGGTGAGCTTTTCGGGAGTTCCTTCTGTCAGGTTTGCTGTTTTGGACCCGGCGTTCAATGTGGCTGTCAGCCCGGTTACGCTGAACGATCCGCTTATCGCCGACCCTTTTATTTCTGTCACCACGGATACTGCCGGGCGCATTATCCTCACATGGCTTGGGGGAGCAAATTGGGAGTATCTGTTGTATACCCTAGCCAACCCGGATGGCACCGTGCTGACCCAACCGACGATCTTTGAGAATCTGGGCATTTATTCTCGAGTTAGTCCCCTTGGTCATGGCAACGCACCTTTCCCGGTGGTCACGTTTACCGATGTCTTCACCAGTTACTGGGCCTGGCGCCATATCGAGTCGATCTACGCTGCTGGCATCACCACCGGCTGCGGCAACAACAGTTACTGCCCCGGCACCACCGTCACGCGCGACCAGATGGCCGTGTTCCTGATGCGCGGCATCAAAGGCACCGGGTACGTGCTCCCGCCGGTGGGTGACAGCACCGGTTTTGCGGATGTGCCCACCAGTCATTGGGCCGCGGCCTGGATCAAGCAGTTTAGGGTGGAAGGCATCACCAGCGGCTGCGGCGGCGGCAACTACTGCCCGTCCAACCCGGTGACGCGCGACCAGATGGCGGTCTTCCTGCTGCGCGCCAAATATGGCGCCTTGTACCTGCCCCCGCCG
>DAOUAP010000045.1:0-4264 GCA_034433165.1 Anaerolineales bacterium
GATGTGCCTGCCAGCCATTGGGCGGCGGCGTGGATCAAGCAGCTGGCAATCGAAGGCATCACCACCGGCTGTGGCGGCGGCAACTTCTGCCCGGGCACGCCGGTCTCGCGCGACCAGATGGCCGTCTTCCTGCAGCGCACGTTTTCATTACCACTGCCATAAAGGGAACCCGGGCGCGGATTCCCTCGGTTTCGACGGGTCGAAACTTCGTGTAATCTTGTAATTTTTTTCATAACCCATCGTCATGTGATAAGATGCATGCTTTGTTCGTGGTTTTATGAGGCATGTCCGAACCCATTTTTTTCAAGGAGTTATCATGTTTTCCTCGTACCTCGTTTCAAGGCTGACCGTATGGTCGGCTAGGGCGGTATTGTTTGTTCTGTCCGCCGTATTGTTCTTGACGCCTGTCATGCCAGCCCTGGCCAGCACAGGCATTGCGCGTGAGATGGCAAGCACGGCAGGGCTGCCGGCCTTGCCCCGCTCACTCTGGGAGGGCAATGAAGAGCCCGATCGCCCCAATTTTCAGGATAGCGGTACGCCCGGCCCAGGAGGAGTGCAATTAGGGACGAAGTTCACCGCTTCGGTGGATGGCTACGTTACTGCGGTCAGGTTCTATAAAGGAATCAGCAACACCGGGCCCCACGTGGGGCAGTTGTACCAGGCTGACGGTACGCTTCTGGCAACGAAGACTTTCACCAACGAAACCGCCACCGGGTGGCAGACGGCCTACTTCGACACGCCGGTGCGTATCACTGCCGGGCAAACATATATCACCTCCTACCATACCACATCCAGTTTTTATTCCTACGACGATAACTACTTCATTTCGGCAGTGGTCAACCCGCCGTTGACGGCTCTGGCCGATACCGGATTCCCAAATTACAACGCGGTTTATAAATATTCCGCCACGCCCACCTTTCCCACCGAAGGATTTGGCAAGGGCAATTACTGGGTAGATGTCGTTTTTGAAACCCCAGAAATGCCCGCCAATGGCACCATCCAGGTTCCGGTGGGCACCACGGTTTATCGGCGTTTCATTCAGGACATGAATGGAGCCACATTCACGTCCACGACCTTTGAGGTACGCGACCCGTCGAATAACCTGATACCTGGCACCGTCACTTATAACGCCGCGACCCACACCGCGATTTTCACGCCAGATAGTCAGTTCACCAACCAGGTCAACTACACCGTCACCATTAAAGGCGGGCCGAGCGGGGTCAAAACGTCTGGCGGTGCTGCCCTGCCTGCCGACCTGATGTGGACATTCACTACCGAAGCCACCCCGGCAGATTCGGGTTCAGGTGGCCCGATCCTGTTGGTTACCAGCACATTCGATGGTTTTGCCCGCTTTTACCCTGAAATTTTGCGCACAGAGGGCTTCAACTATTTCTCTGTCAACGATATCAGCACGATAACCGCAGGGGTGCTGGCAGCGCATGATGTGGTCATCCTGTCACACATGACGCTCTCCAGTGCGCAGGTGGGTATGTTCACAACCTGGGTCAATACTGGCGGCAACCTGATCGTTATGCGCCCCGATGACAGCCTGGCTTCATTGCTCGGATTGACGCCCCTGGGCGGCGCACCGCTCAGCGAAGGCTACATGCTGATCGATACCGCAGCGGCTCCCGGCGCCGGGCTGGTTAACCAAACCATCCAGTATCATGGCGAAGCCGACCGATACACCCTCAACGGGGCAGCCGCGGTGGCAACCCTTTATTCTGACGCCACCACCGCCACCACTTACCCGGCTGTGACCCTGCGCAGCGTGGGCTCGCAGGGCGGACAAGTTGCCGCATTCACTTATGATTTGGCGCGTTCGGTGGTCCTCTCCCGGCAGGGTAACCCGGCTTGGAGTGGTGATGAGCGCGATGGAATTGTTCCCATCACTTCTGGCGATTTGTTTTACGGCAATAAAGCTGGCGATCCTCAACCCGATTGGCTCAACATGGACAAAGTGGAAATCCCACAGGCTGACGAACAGCAACGGTTGCTGGCCAATTTGATGATCACGATGAATGCGAACCGGAAACCCATGCCACGCTTCTGGTACTTCCCGCGCGACGAGAAAGCCATTGTGGTGATGACATCCGATGATCATGGCAGCGGGTTTGTGGATGAACGTCTCGGGCAAATGATGTCTTATGACCAACCTGGTTGTTCCGTTGATGATTGGGAGTGCATTCGCCAGACCGTTTACCTGGATAGCGAAGACCTCAATGTACCGCTCTCAGAAGTGTTAGATTATATTGCCAGCGGTCACGAAATTGCTCTGCATGTGAACGCCAACTGCTCCGACAACACCGACAAGGTGCTCAATAACTACTTCACCACACAGGTAAGTCAATTTGCGGCAATTTACCCGGGCGTTCCGGCGCCGGAAACAGAGCGTACGCACTGTGTCACATGGTCGAACTATGTGTCTAATGTATATGTTCGCCTCAATAACGGCATTCGATTCGACACCAATTACTATTACTATCCGGCACTGTGGGTTTTGGACCGGCCGGGGTTGTTCACCGGTTCGGGAATGATCATGCGTTTTGCCGACCTGGATGGCAAGCTGATCGATGTCTACCAGGCCCCAACACAACTCACTGACCAATCCGGACAGACATTCCCCTTTACGATTAATACGTTGCTGGATAATGCGCTTGGCGCCAAAGGGTATTATGGGGCATTCGTAGCCAATATGCATAGCGACACCGGCCTGTTCTCGCAACCCAACATTGCGATAGTCGAGTCAGCTATTGCGCGCAACGTGCCTGTTGTTTCCGCCAAGCAGATGCTCACCTGGCTGGATGGTCGTAACGCGTCCACATTCTCAAACTTCAACTGGAGCAACGAGATCCTGTATTTCGACATAACTGCGGCAAGTGGCGCGCGCGGTTTGCGGGCTATGTTGCCCGTGCAGGGTCCAAACGGCCCACTTACCGAAATTCGGCGTAATGGCGCCCAGGTTACTTACACAACGCAGACCATCAAGGGCATTCAATACGCATTCTTCGATGGTGAGAATGGAAGTTACCAGGCATCGTACTCGCTGGTCTTGGTGCCGCCAGCGCTCGACCCGATTGGCAATCCAAGTGTCAATGAACAGTCAGAATTGATCTTCACCGCAACTGCAACGGATGCCAATAATCCCCCCGAGCCTCTCACCTTCAGCCTGGTGGGCGCGCCTGCAGGCGCAGCCATCAACGCCACCAGCGGCGCATTCACCTGGACGCCGACCGAAGCGCAAGGCCCCGGCAGCTACACGCTTGATATATGTGTAAGTGATGGTGTCTTCGACGATTGCGATACGACTACCGTCACGGTCAACGAGGTGAACGTGGCCCCGGCCCTGGGCGCGATTGGCAGCAAGACGGTCAACGAACTGGTGCAGCTGACCTTCACCGCCACCGCCACCGACGCTGACCAGCCCGCCAACACCCTGACTTACAGCCTGGTGGGTGCGCCTGCAGGCGCAGCCATCAACGCCACCAGCGGCGCATTCACCTGGACGCCAACCGAAGCGCAAGGACCCGGCAGTTACACATTTACAGTCAAAGTGTGCGACAACGGCACGCCGGGACTGTGTGATGATGAAGACATCACCGTCACGGTCAACGAGGTGAACGTAGCCCCCATTGCCATTGGCCAGACTGCTTATGCCAGCCCTGGAATCCCTGTAGATTTTGCTCTGTCTGCAAACGACCCCGATGGTGACCCAGTCACTTACATCATTGTGCGTAACCCGTCTCATGGTGTGCTGAGTGGGACTGCTCCTAACCTGACCTACCGGGCAAATGATAACTGGCCAGGCTCGGATAGCCTGCAATTCAAAGTTACCGATGGGGTACTTGAAAGTGACATAGCAACGGTAACACTGGCCGGGCCGGGGCAGTCTTTTGCGGATGTTCCCACTTCGTACTGGGCCTGGCGTCACATTGAGGCGATCTATGCGTTCGGGATCACCACCGGCTGCGGGGGCGGCAACTACTGCCCGGGCGCTACGGTGACGCGCGACCAGATGGCTGTGTTCCTGCTGCGCGGCATCAAAGGCCCCGGGTACGTGCTCCCGCCGGTGGGTGACAGCACAGGTTTTGCCGATGTGCCCACCAGTCATTGGGCCGCGGCCTGGATAAAGCAGTTTGGGGTGGAAGGCCTCACCAGCGGCTGCGGCGGCGGCAACTACTGCCCGTCCAACCCGGTGACGCGCGACCAGATGGCGGTCTTCCTGCTGCGCGCCAAATATGGCGCCTTGTACCTGCCCCCGCCG
>DAOUAP010000046.1:0-56841 GCA_034433165.1 Anaerolineales bacterium
CCGGACAAAATGACCGAACGATAATTTTTCGCTTTTACTTGTCATTTCGAGCCGCGTAGCGGGGAGAAATCTTGCGCACATGTGGGAAGATTTCTCGCTGTCGCTCGAAATGATAAACTATCACGAAATTTGTCCGGTAGAGAATTTTTAACCTGCCTGGCGCAGCGTGTCAATGCCCGCCGCCAGGCCCATGGCATGGTTGAAGATGGCGTTGCCTGCCACGAACGCAGTTGCCCCAGACCGCCGTGCCAGGGGCAGGGTCTCGGCTGTGATGCCGCCATCCACCTCGAGCCAGGCCGGGGAATGGATGCTGTTCAACATGTTTCGGATCTCGGCAATCTTCGGCAGCATTTCGTGAATGAATTGCTGGCCGCCAAAACCGGGGTTGACTGTCATAACCAGCACCAGGTCGGCCAGGGGAAGCACGGGCTGGAGCATGATGGCGGGTGTGGATGGGTTAAGCGTAACGCCAGGTTTGACACCCAGGCTGGCGATGTGATGCAAAGTGCGGTGCAGGTGCGGGCAGGTTTCCACATGCACGGTCAGACGGTCTGCGCCGGCCCACGCAAAGGCCTCCAGGTGACGCTCTGGCTGGCTGATCATCAGGTGAACATCCAAAGGCAGGCGGGTGGCGCGCTTACAGGCTGCCACCACCAGCGGCCCAATGGTGATGTTGGGGACGAAATCACCATCCATGACATCCACATGGATCCAATCTGCGCCGGCGGCCTCGCATTCGGCAAGCTGCTCGCCCAGGCGGGTGAAATCGGCAGACAGGATGGATGGGGCCAGGATGGTTTGTGACATGCTCAGCGGCTGTAAAGCTGGATGATCCACACCCAGAAGGGCACCAGTCCCAGCACGGCTACCATGGCCAGCAGACCGAGCAAAACAGCCACCCAGTCGATATCCAGTGCGTCGTCGGCGGCTGGTTCGGGCGCCCGGCGCGGCATGTAAACTGGTTGTGAAGGCACAGGCTGTAACGTGGGGTGGGGTGGGTAAACAGGCGGCTGGGTGGGTGGACGCACCGGTTGTGAAACCGGGGGCGGTGCGGTTTGCGGGCGCGCCATTGGCGGGCGGGCAGGCAGGGCCGGGTTTTGCTGCTGCGGCGCGGCTGTTTCTGGGTTGTGGGTTTCGGGGGTCAGTTGCAAGGCGGGCGCAGCGCGCGTATTTCCAAAACTGAGCAACACCCGCCCAAGCTGATCGGCGGTTCGGTAGCGCGCGGCCGGCTCTTTGGCGAGCGTTTTCATGACGATCTGGTCGAGCGCCGGGCTGATCGATGGGTTGAGCGTGCTGGGTGGGCGGGGGGTGACATCGCGGTGCATGATGGCCAACTGCTCGGCGGTGCGCCCGGTAAAGGGCGTTTGCCCGGTGAGCAGTTCGTAGAGCACAACGCCCAACGAGTACACATCAGAGGCGGGGGTGGGCGCCAGACCACTGGCCTGCTCGGGAGAAAAATAGAGCGGCGAGCCCCATACCACACTGGATTTTTCATCCGGGTGGATGCTGGCCAGCGCGCGCGCAATGCCAAAATCGGTCACCTTGAGGCGCTGGTCTGGCGTGACGAGCATGTTGTGTGGCTTGACATCGCAGTGCACCAGCCCGGCGCGGTGAGCGTACCCGATTCCGGCGCAAGCCTGCACCATGAGCGGGATGGCATCCTCAGGGCGAAAACGCCCCAGTTTGTCCAGGTAGGTTTTCAGGTCGGTGCCGGGGACGTGCTCCAGGACGATGAACAACTGTCCGTGGTCGAAGCCAAAGTCATGCACGGTGACGATGTTGGGGTGCGAAAGGTTGGCTGCGGCTTTAGCCTCCAACCGGAATCGGGACTGGAACTCGGGATCCTTGGAGTAATCTTCGCGCAGGATCTTGATGGCCACACTGCGTTCGAGCATGGTATCGCGCGCGCGAAACACAAAGGCCATGCCGCCTGTGCCGAGTTTTTCGACCAGTTGATAGCGGTTGTTAAGCAAAGCGGGTGTATTCATACGATGCATGGATTATAACACGCAGGTTTTTTTCGCCCGGCCGGGTGCATCGGGTATAATTTTTGCCCATGAGGGACCCATGAATTTCGGCAACCTGTTAAACCGTTGGACTGTGCTGGGCGCGCTGGGTGTTTCGACCGCGCTGTGCATTTTGTTTGCGTTGTGGGTGTGGTGGACCCAGCCGCCTGCCCCGGCCCCATTTGCCCCGGCCAGCGCGAACCTGACCTTGATCCCGGCGCCTACTGCAACGCCCACCCCTGCGCCCACGCCCACGCCTGACCCCGGTCTATTGCCCACGCCAGACCCCAACGGGATTGCCGTGGGTGGATATGTCCAGATCACCGGCACTGATGGCCAGGGCCTGCGCATTCGTTCCGATCCGGGGCTGTCGTCTACACCGCTTTTCCTCGGGTTTGATACCGAGGCTTTCGAGGTGCGCGATGGCCCGGAAGTTGTTGATGGCTTTACGTGGTGGTACATCGTGGCACCTTTCGACCAGGCGCGCGCTGGCTGGGCGGCCTCGGCGTACCTCGCCACCATTCCCCCGCCGCAAAGGTGATTTATGCTGACTGAAAAACCCAAAGGCATTACTGCCAACCGCCAATCCCTTGAAATGACCATTCACTGGGCCGACGGGCATACCAGTGTTTACCCATTTTCATTGCTTCGAGCCGCCTGTCCGTGCGCCATGTGCCGTGGCGGCCATGAAAACATGCGTGCCGAGCCCGACCCGGAGGTCTTCAATGTGCAATTGGAAGACAACGACTCGACCCGCCTCTCCAATGTGGTTGCCACCGGTACCTATGGCATCACCCTGGTGTGGGCCGACGGGCACGATTATGGCATTTTTAACTGGCACTTTTTACGGGCACTTTGCCCGTGCCCGCAGTGCCGGCGCAATAAATGACCACGCTGGCGACGAACAAAAAACCGGGACGGCGGAACGCCGTCCCGGTGTGCTTTCAGGGGCTGGGCGTTGTCGGTGTGCCTGGCGTGGCAGCCGGTGTCGAACTGGAAAATGCGGTGGGTGTGGGCGTCCGTAAGGACTCGGCGCGCTCACGGGCAGTGGCGCGCATTTGGGGGGTGGTATCTGCTTCTGGCAGGTTGAGGATGGCCACCCAGTCACGGTAGGCGATTTCGCGTTCGCCAAGGCCATCCAGCGCCAGGGCGCGGTAGTACAAAAATTCGGCCCGTTGTGTGCCGGTCTTGATCAATTTTTCGACATTGATGATATCGACATAGGCATTGTTGTAATCTTCGCGGGCGATGCGCGCCATGCCTTTGCCCAGCCCGGCTTCGAAAGACTGGTTGTTGAGCCTGAAGGCCTGGTCGAAATCTTCATAAGCGCGGAGAGCGTCATTAAGCCTCAGGTACGCATTGGCGCGCTGGATTAACCCCTGCCAGCTGCGCGGGGCCAGGCGCATCACGCGGTCGGCGGCATCCAGCGCTTCTTCGTAGCTGCCAGCCGCGTTGTACCCCTGCGACAGGGTCAGGAAGGCTTCGGCATCGTCGGTAACATAGGTTGTATAGGTGTTCAGCGCTTTCACAGCGTCAGCGAGTTGGTCATTGGCCACAAATGCTTCGCCCAGCACCAGGTAAGACTCCAGCAGCGTAATGTCAAGGCGGTTGGCCTGCTGGGCTGCGTCCAATGCTTCTTGCGGGTTGCCGAGCGCCAGTTGAACACGCGCCAGCCCCAGGTACCCAAGCGGTGAGCCGGGCGCAACGCGCACTGCCGCGCTAAAATCATCCTGCGCATCTTGCAGGCTGTTTTCCCCCAAGTGGTATTGCCCGCGGCGCAGCAGGGCCGCGAGGTAATTATTGTCCAGTTGCACGGCGGCGTTCAGGTCATCGATTACTTTGGCTTTTTCATCCAACGCCAGGCGGGCCAGGGCGCGCCCCAGGTAATTGGGGGCAAAATTGGGGTTGGCATTAATCCCATTCTGGAAAGCATTCAGCGCCTGGCGGGGCTGCCCCAAACCTAGGTAAGACTGCCCAATGTAATAATACCCGTCCACCGCACCGGGTTCGGCAGTAAGCAATTGCTCAAAGAGCGCAATCGCATTGCGATAATCGCCATTCATAAAGAAGCGCATTCCGGCCCGGTAAGCCTCGGTGCCTGGGTGGGGCGTATCCACGTAAAGCGGGGTGGGCGTATAGGTGGCATCCAGCAGGGCCGAAAGCGGGGTGGGCCCCACGAAAGTGGGCGTGGCCCGCGCTGAACTGCCAATCGATGTAACCGTGGGCGAGAATGTGGGCGAAGGCCCAGGGGTACGCGTGCTAACCGCTGCCGGATTAAAGGGGCGAATTTGCCCAGACCCCTGGGTGGAAAAGAACACAATCACGGCGCCAACCATTAAAACCCCCAACCCCAAAATGCCCACCAGCCGCCCCACCGGGCTGCCAATGAAAGCCTTCAGCCCGCGCGGTTTGTCTTGCTCTTCGGCGAGCACGGCTTTTTCTTCCCACGGGCGCGGGTGGCTCATCGGAAAAGGTGTGACGCCAGCATCGGGCGGCATGGCGCCCAACAGCACCAGCCCGCGTTTTGCAGCCGTGTTTTGTGGGTCCAGCTTGAGCGCGGTTTGCAGGCAATACAAACGCTCTTTGGGGGTATCCACCGCTGCGCTCAACCATACCCAGACATCCGGGTTGGTTTGATCATTTTTGAGCAGGCGCGTCAACAAGTCACGCGCGCGCTGGCGCTCCCCCTGGCGCAGGGCTTCCACTGCATCCTGAAGCATGGTTTGTATTTCTTCAGTCATAGCACGAGTCTAGCACAGCATCATACGCGGGGCAAGTGCTATAATCGCCGCATGATCAGGCGAAAAAGGTTAGCAATATTCATTATTACCGTTACGTTTTTTCTCGCGGCATGCGCACCTGCGGCTTCTCCTGGCAGTGCGCTGCCCGTACCCGGCCAACTGGATGCCTACCGCACCCAAACGCCTGCTCCAACCCGGGTGCGAGATCCGTTTACCCTGGCGGTCGATCCGGCCCGTCCCTCACCCACCCCGGTCCTGTATATCATTACCGCCGGCGATACGTTCATCCGCATCGCCGAGCGTTTTGGCGTGAGTGTATCCGATCTGCAAAACGCCAACCCCGGTGTGTCTCCCAATGCCCTCACCATCGGCATGACCATTCGCATCCCCACCGGCCCACAAGACGCGCTCACTGTGGTACCCACACCCACGCCTGTGCCCCTGCAAATCAACCAGATAGATTGCTTTTCCGGCGCAAGCGGCGGCAAGTGGTGTTTTGCGTTGGTGGACAATCCCTACGCCTACCCGCTCGAAAACATCTCGGCCCAATTTATGTTGATCGACTCGAATAACGAAATCGTTGCCGAACAAATGGTGGTCACCGCCCTGAACATCCTCTACCCTGGGCGCAGCATACCGCTGGCAGCTTACTTCCCGCCACCGCTTGCGTCCGGGTTGTCGCCCCGTGTGCAGGTGGCATCATCCACGGCGCTACTCCCTATTGACCTGCGTTACCTGCCAGCCGAGGCTCAAAACATCACCGTTTCGGTCAACTGGAGCGGGCGCAGCGCCCAGGTGACAGGCAGTGTGGTTTTGCTGGGTAATGCCGGCCTGGCCAGCCAGGTGCGCCTTGCGGCGGTCGTTTACGACCTGCAGGGGCACGTGGTCGGTGTGCGCCGCATCGAACTGGCGGGCCCGCTCGAAGCTGGCGCGCGCCTGCCGTTCGATTTTGAAGCAGGCAGCTTGGGCGGAGTCATTGCCCGGGTCGAAGTGCTGGTGGAAGCCTTGCCATAGCGCGGCCCCCTCATATTTTTGTAGGCCGCTCAAATTGACGCAAGACTCGCTTGCAAGTATAATCGTCGAAATTCCATTTCATTAAGTAAAAGATTGGGGTCGCCATGGCGCTTCGCGGCAATCTGCGCGATTTTACAGTAACCCAATTGCTCAACCTGGTCAACCTGGCCCATAAGACTGGTACCTTGATCGTCGAAGGCCCGACCGAAGAAGCCCGGATCGCGTTTCGCGATGGGAAATTGGCCTATGCGCAAATTGGCGTGGAAGACAACCGCCTTGCCACCATCCTTCACCGGGCCAATAAATTATCGGTGGGGCAATATCGCGCCATACAACAACGGGCCAGCCATGTGTCTGACAAAGAATTGGGTTTGTTGCTCATTAATGCCGGGTATGTTTCGCAGGAAGATATCCTGACCAACCTGCAAATCTATTTTACAGATGTCATCCGGCGCTTGTTTACCTGGGTGGAGGGGATTTTCCGTTTCGAGAATGATGCCATGCCGCCGGAAGATCGCATTAATGTGCGCCTTGACCTTGAAAATCTCATCATCGAAGGGTCACGTCAGCTGCGCGAATGGGAGCAGCTTCAAGATGAGATTCCGAGCCTGGATATGGCACTGAAATTCACAGACCGCCCCGATGTCAATATCAAGAAAGTCAACCTGAGCGTTGAAGAGTGGCGGGTGGTTTCATTTATCAACCCCAAAAACGCCATTCGGCAAATTGGCGTGGCGGCAAAGCTCAACGAGTTGGAAATCCGCCGTATCGTATATGGGCTGATACAGGCCGGGTTGGTCGAGGTGGTTCGTCCGGAAGGCGCCCCGCCGCCCCGGCAATCTACGGCGCGCGCCATGCCAACCCAGGATAAAGAAGAGCAAAAATCGCTGGTCAACCGGCTGATCACCCGCATCCGCTCCATGTAAATCACTCATTTTGAGGATTTTATTATGCAAACTGTCAAAATGGTTGTTACCGGGCCGTTTAGCTCAGGAAAGACGGAATTTATCCGGTCAGTGAGTGAAATTGATGTTGTATCTACCGAGCGCAAAATCTCAGGTGATGCAGAACGGACCGTGAAACAGGCAACCACCGTTGCCATGGATTTTGGGCGCATCACCGTGGATGAAGACCTGGTGCTTTATTTATTCGGCACACCCGGACAAAAGCGCTTCGACTTCATGTGGGAAATCCTCTCTGAGGGCATGCTCGGTTTTATCGTGATGGTCGACAGCACCCGCCCCGAAACTTTCCGCGAGGCACGCTCCATTCTGGAAACCTTTCGGGCGTATGCACCCACGCCCTATGTCGTGGCGGCCAACAAACAAGACATACCAGAAGCCTGGGATTTGGAAGATATGCGTCATGCCCTGCGGCTTGATAAAAAAGTGAAATTGCTGCCCTGTGTTGCCAATAACCGCAATACAGTCAAAGATGTTTTGTTGGAGTTGCTGTACAGCATCCTTTCAGAAATGGAGAGCGGAGGCAAATAACCCTCCGCCTTTTGTGTTGCCGTGTCCTCTATCACCACCGATCAGGGAATTGTTCATTATGAGGTTTACGGGCGCGGCCGTCCAGTAATTTTGCTGCATGGCTGGCTGGGGTCGTGGGGGCTTTGGCAAGAAACCATGACCTATCTGGGGCGTAATTTTCGCACCTATGCGCTGGATTTTTGGGGGTTTGGCGAGTCTGGAAAAAAGCGAGATACCTATGCCGTGCAAGATTTTGTCAGCCTGGTCGCTCAGTTCATGGATCGTCTGGGTATTACCCAGGCCCCGCTGGTGGGGCACTCGATGGGCGGTACAGTCAGCCTCCTGGTGTCCATCCAATACCCCGAGCGGGTGAGTAAAGTGGTGGTGGTGGGGTCACCCATTGCCGGTTCTTCCCTGGCCATTCCGCTCAAGCTGGCCGGGCATCGCCCCGTCGCTTTTATGCTGTTCAATATGATGGGTGCTTTTCGCACCGGGATGCGCGTGGCCGCGCCATTCATTTGTAATGACCCGCGCTTTTGGACCATGATGGACCGAGATCTGTCGCGCACCACCCTTGAGTCTTTCCTCCTAAGCATCGCCTCGTTACGCCGTACCGACTTGCGCCCCATGCTCGATCAGGTGAAGGTACCTGTCATGGGCATGTATGGGGATGGCGATAACATTGTGCATCCACGCCAGTGGCAGCCACTCAAAAAGGGCCTGCCCGATACGCGTGTTGTACGCTGGTCGAACGCCAAACACTTCCCCATGCTGGATGTTTCGGACGATTTCCTGGAAAAGCTGAGAAGCTTTCTTATTGAAGATGCGGCGGGACCGGTCTAGCTGGCATACACAGCGCTGCTGTGGGTTGACCTGCCTGACCGCATCCGTTGTGCTAATTGCCATCACTTGGTGACTGTTGACTTATGCTCAAACTGATTTTGCCTGCGCCTAAACCGATTGCGCCGTTCAATGAACCGGCGCGCGATTTGCGTATCCAGAATACACCGCTGTGGCTCTGGCAGCGCAACATGCTGGCCCAATACGTCACCCGCGAGCAGGAGGTGCCGGTGGGCGCCCGCCTGCCGCTTACCCGTGAGCCGACCCTGGTGTACCGGGATAATTTGTGGTTCGACGAGCACTACATCACCGCCTTTATGGACGAAGCCCGCAAGCGCAACCGCCCGGTGCGCGCGGGCTTTGCCGCAGATGACCCGGCCTTTCGCGAACACGCCTTGCCGCTTTCCACTGCCTACACCCCGGCAGGCAACATCTACCTGGCAGACTTGTGGTACTACCCCAACGGACCCGTGGCAGATGTTGAACCACTTGTAATTGCCTTGCAGACGCGTGAGATTGGCTATTATCATGTCCCCAGCTACATGGCTGGCGAGCGTGGCGACCTGGTTTTCCAGGTGCCGTTGCGCGCTTTGCTTGCCATCGATACCTGGGTGCACATCTTCATCGCTGATGTGGTTTTTGGGCTGTTTGCGCGAGGCGCGCGTTTTGAGCACCAACTCAATACCAACCTGGGTTTCAAGATCGGGGTTTTGAGCAAGTCCCTATACGAGGGCCGCCAGATATTGCAGAATTCGCAACTTGTCAAAGTCGGCAAGAACTGTCTCATCGATCCCGATGCCATCATTCACGGCCCCACCACGCTTGGAGATAATGTTACGGTCGGCGCAGGCGCAGTCATCGAAAATTGTATTATTGGCAACAATGTGAATGTGTCGCAAGGTTGCCAGCTGATGCTTTCGGTGGTTGGCGATGGCACTTTTCTGCCTTTCAAGGCGGCCTTGTTCATGACCACCATCATGGACAACTCCATGGTGGCCCAAAATACCTGCCTGCAAATGTGTGTGGTGGGGCGTAATACATTTATTGGCGCCGGCTCAACATTTACAGATTACAACCTCATCCCGACGCCCATCCGTGCGCTGGATGGCAGCGGGCAGCTGCGCCCGTCCAATCGCCCGGTTTTGGGTGGCGCGGTTGGGCACAACTGCCGCATTGGCGCAGGTATGATCGTTTACCCTGCGCGCACCATCGAATCTGACGTAGTATTGGCCGCTTCAAAAGAACGCCGCGTCATTGACAAAGATGTCAAGTATGAAGACAGCGACCACCACAAAACGCGCGCCGCCCACCTGCACAAACGAATGTACCCTCGCCATGGCGAAAAAGAATTGGAATCCTGGTAATCCATGGATAGTTTTGCGTTCATCATCCACCCGATTGACCCCAAGCGCGATGTCAGTCGGAAATTTCCTGCGCTGGGCAAGCTGCTGACCGAAGGCCAGATCGACTTTTTTTCCACTTTTTTCCCGCCGGTTTACATATCAGAAATTGAGGGCATCGCTTCGCAAGCGACCGGAAAACAGGTTCGTGGATGGTTTGTGGCCTGCCCTTATACACCCCGGCGTATGGTTTCGCTGCCTGAAAAAACGGTTTATAACAAAATTATCCAGACCGGGCGTATGGCTGAAAAATTGGGCGCGCAGCTGCTTGGGCTGGGGGCTTTTACCTCGGTGGTTGGCGACGCTGGTGTGACCATTGCACGCCAGCTTGACATCCCGGTTACAACAGGCGACTCATACACCATTGCTATGGCGGTTGAGGCTATTCAGAAAGCAGCGGAAATGATGGGCATTCCCATTCAAAATGCCACCGCCGCCGTGGTAGGCGCCACCGGCGCCATTGGCAAAGTTTGCGCAGAACTGCTTGCAGAACGTACAGGTGCGTTATACTTAATAGCGCGTCAGCAGGATGCCCTCAACCAACTGCGCGATCACCTGGCGCACACCGCACGCGCTGAACTGCATACCTCCACCCGTATGGATGTGCTGCGCAAGGCCAACCTTATTCTTACCGTTACAAGCGCAGTCCACGATGTAATCTACCCGGAACATCTACTGCCGGGCAGCGTGGTATGTGATGTGGCGCGCCCCCGTGATGTATCTGCAATGGTTGCGGCAGCGCGGGATGATATATTAGTAATCGACGGCGGCATGGTGGATGTGCCAGGCCCCGTAAATTTCCACTTTAACTTCGGCTTTCCGCCGGGGAAATCTTACGCATGCATGGCCGAAACCATTGCACTGGCCCTGGAAGGCCGTTTTGAAGATTACACCCTCGGCAAGCACATTACCCGCGACCGGGTAGACGAGATCACCCAGATTGCGTCACGGCATGGGTTTCGCCTGAGCGGTTTTCGTTCTTTCGAACGTGAAGTGACCGAACAACAAATCGAAGCAGTGCGCCTGCGCGCCAGACAGCGCCAGGGCAAATAAGAATTACGGGAGGCTCGTTATGGGAAAATCGCGCCTGTTGATTGTCGAAGATGATTTCGACATTTCGACCATGCTCAAAATCTACTTTGGTGGACTGGGTTTTGAAGTGGACACGGCCATGCGAGGCAACGATGCCCTGGAGAAAACGCGCCAGGTGCTGCCCCACTTGATCGTGCTGGACATCATGCTGCCAGACATCGACGGTTATGAGGTTTGCCGCACCCTGCGCACCAACACCCGCACCAGCCACATTCCGGTCATCTTCCTGACCCAAAAAGATGAACGCAGTGATCGGCTGCAGGGGCTGGAACTGGGCGCAGATGATTACATCACCAAGCCATTTGACATCGAGGAATTGAAATTGCGGGTGCAGGGCGCCATTCGCCGTTCGGAGCGCGAAAGCCTCACCGACCCGCGCTCAGGACTCCCGGCCGGACGTCTCATCGAAGAGCAGCTTCGCAAGATCATTCGCGAAACGGGTTGGGCATTCATGGACCTGCGCATCAACCATTTTGGCCCGTTCAACGAGGTGTATGGCTTTGTCGCGGGCGACGATGTGCTTCGCTTTACTGGCATGTTGATCGGCGAAGTGTTGGATGAACTGGGCACCAAGAACGACTTCATTGGGCATGCCGGCGGCGATAACTTTATCATCATCACCCGCGACGACAATGCCAGGACCATTCGCAACCGCATCAAAGAGCGCTTTGCGGCAGAAGTACAAACCCATTACAACTTTATGGACCGCCAGCAGGGATACATCCTGGCGCCTGGCGCAGGTAATGACAACGCGCAGGTGCCGCTCATGACTTTGGCGGTGGGTGTGGTTTCTCCGCGTGAACAATCGTTTGCCGATATTCGCGAAATAACAGAACTCGCGGCAGACGCGCGCCGCCAGGATGCGGTGGGCGCAAAGTAAGGAATTTGCATGATTCAGGTGCAGCCGCTCGGTTTGGGCATGGCTCTGATTGTTATCGGACTGGTGGGCGTCCTGCTGGTCTGGGCTTTATTGCGCCTGGTGCCCTTACTGCAGCCTGCCAACCGAGGCATCGAGCGGCGTATTCAACCGCTGGATGTACAACGTCACCAAAACGCAGTCTTTTTCGTGAGCGGCGGTGGACGCATCGAATACCTCAACCAGGCAGCGCTGGCCTGGTTCGACCTGCAGCCAGAAGAAATACCCGACCTCGAACGCCTGGCCAGGCGTGTGCGCCCCAGTGATGATTTTTTGGAAATTTGCGCTGCCGAAGGGCAGGCGCGTTTTTCTATTAACGGCAAGTTGGTGGAGGGCTTTTCCTATGCCACGCCCGCCCCTTTGGCGGGTGTGCTGGTCACCCTGCGGCGCGTCGAAACGAACCTTGCCGTGGCCGCCCAGGGTGAGAGCGTATCCAGCGCGCTCCTCAAACTGGTCGCCGATTTCGGACAATCCATCGCCGGGGGACAAAATTTGCCCGAAACCATCGCGGCCATCTTGCACAATGTTGCGCGCCTTGTTCCCTCGGATGTTTTGGAAGTTAAGTATTTATCCCCACAAACAGGCCAATTATCAGCCTACCGGCTCTCGGCGGGCGCGGGCGATACTGCCACGTTGGAAAAAGTGGAAACCTCACAATTTGGGGGGTTTCAGGATTACCTGGCGTCAGAGAAAAAACCCCTGTGGATTGATGACACACAGTCCCCGCTGGCGCCCACATACTTTCCGGCAGACCGCAGCCGCCTGGCGCCCATGCGCTCATACCTGGGTGTACCACTGCTGGTGGGTGATATTTTGGTGGGCACGATCGAAGCGGGGATTTTCTTGCCCGGCGGGTTTACGCGCGAAGACCTGAACGTTCTGGAGATGGTCAAAAGCCCGGCTGCTGTGGCGCTGCGCAATGCACGCGTGTATGAAGAAAAGGGCTTGCGCACGGCCGAATTAATTGGGTTGGATAAGCTCATTGCCTCAGGGTTGCAAACTGACGCTGAAGATGACCTTTACCCGGTCATGGTGCAAAGCCTGGCGGGGCTCTTTCCTGTCGAGGTGTTGGGCTTCTTGTTGTACGACGAAACCCGCCGGCTGCTCTCTGGCCGAACGCCTTTTTATGGCATCCCTGGCAACGTGATCCAGCTCTATCGCGCCACAATCGCGCCGCACAGCGATGCCGAATCGCTGATCCTTTCGAAAGACATCATTCAGACCGAAGATGCCGCCAGTGACCCGCGCTGGCAGGCGCTTGGACTGATCGATATTGCCCAGGCCGCCAGCCTGCGCGATGCCACGCTTGCCCCGCTGGCTGCGTCCGGGCGTTTTCTTGGCTATTTGCTGCTCTCCAACCGGCATGCTGGTGGGATGCCAGGCGGGGAGGATGTGCGACTGATTCGGATCGTCACCAACCAGGTGAGCGCCGTGATCGAGAATGTTACGCTGGCGGCCGCCGCCCGCGAGCAAGCCCTGCGCGCCGAGTCGCTGCGCAAGATTGCCGCAGTGGCGGGCGCAAACACACCTTTGGACGCGCTGCTGGATGTGGCGGTGCGCGAGGTGGCCACACGTGTACGTGCCGATGCAGTTGCAATCTTCCTCTACGATGAACAGCAAGGGGTGCTGCGCACACACATGCCTTCGCTGTTTGGTGTGCCTGTCGAGCTAAACGACCCGCTTTCAAAACTCTACATCAACCCTTCACACTTCCGCTACACAGTCACTGGCAGCCTGCAGCCTTTTGTCTCCAGCAATGTGGGCAAAGACCGGCGCGTACTACGCCTGTACCGCCCGCTCATCCGCAGGGCCGGGGTCGAATCGGCCATTGTTGTGCCGCTCGTGGTGCGCAATCGGGGCATCGGCGAGTTAATGTTGGCCAGCCGCAAGGAGAGCTTCTTTAGCGAAGATGACATGCGCTGGGCGGCCAGCCTGGCCCGCGAGGTTGCCACAGCGGTTGATGCCATTTCGGCAAGCGGGCTGAACGAAGAGGGCCTGCGCAAACGCGCAGCGCAATTGAGCGCCGTAACCCGCATGGTGCGCGAATTAAGCGCCACTGCGGATCCTTCCCAGCTGCTCAATCTCGTCTATGAAGAAACGCTCCGCATTACAGGTGCGGCATGCAGCGTGGTGCTCCACCTGGAGAAACACCCTGGCGGTGGGTTTAGCATCCTGCACGCTGCCGGACACCCCATGCCGCAATCGCTCACCGCGCTGGAAGAAACGGCCCTGGCGCGCGGCGAAACCATCATCATTCCAGACCTTGCCCAAAGCGATGTTGTACCGCCTCACGATGGCGTGTGTGGACTGGTGATTGTACCCATTGCCTACCAGGGTGAAACTCTGGGACTCATGAGCCTGCACGCCACTGCCCCCAACGCGTTGAATGAATCGCTGCGCGAACTGGTTGAAATGCTCTCAGGCCAGGCCGCAATTGCACTGCTCAACAGCCTGCGGTTTTCAGACCTCACCCGACGCAACGAGTCCCTGCGCCGCCGCTCCGATTCGCTCGACCGGCTGCTTGAAATCACCGAAGAACTTAAAGCCGAGCGAACAACCGAAGAAGCTCTCACCATGGTTGGGCAGGTTATGTGCGATTCGACCCCCTTCCAGGTGGTGTTGTTCAGCGTTTTCGAACCAAAAACGGGAATGCTGCGCCGCGTTGCCGGATTGGGCATGACCCCCGAAACACTCGAGTCGCTCAAAGCGCGCCAGCAGCCCTGGTCGGCACTTTCGCAGTTCATGCGGCCCGAGTATAAAACCGGCCAGGGTTTCTTCGTTGCCATCGAGCGGTCGCCAGTAGCATCCGGGGAAGCCCACCTGGTCACCGTCATGCCTGCGCAGCCTGGCGGCCATCCAAACGCCTGGGATGCCGACGATCTGTTGATATATCCCCTGTATGATGAACATGGCAAACCGCTGGGGCTGGTAAGCCTCGATGCCCCCCGCGATGGCCGCCGCCCCGACCCCTCGGTTTACGAAATCCTCGACCTGCTGGCCATCCAGGCTTCGATGATCTTATCCAGCGTCCGGCGCATGCAGGAAATGCGCGAACAGGTGCGCCAACTTTCAGACGAAGTAGCCCGCCAGCGCGCGCTTTTTTCGATTACCCAATCGAACCTGCCTATGCTGATGCGCAAAGACCTGACCCACACCCTGTCCATTAGCAACCTGAACCAACGCACCAGTCGAATGCGCGCCGGGCTGTCGATGGCAGACGCGCTCAGCCGTCAGTTGGATTTCACCGCGGCGTTAATGGCCTTAGGCAGAGAGATCTTGACCCAGTTTGACATGCAATCGTCCATCGTTGCCGAGGAAACCAGCGAAGGGCCGCGCATCCTGCACACATTTGGCAGCATCCCGCGTAGCGTCAACCCGGAAGCCCTTTTTGGGCAGCGCAACCCCCTGCGCGCGGTCATGCAGAGTGGCGAAACCCTGGTGGTCGAAAACCTGGATGATAACCACGAATGGAATGATACCGCGCTGTTGAATGCCCTGCGCGCCCGATCATTTGTCTGCCTGCCGGTCATCATCAAAGGACGGCCTGTGGCGGCTGTAATGGCCGTGAACCCCGAGCCCCTGCCCAGCCTGGCGCTTCAGGATCGCAACGTTTACCACCAACTCAGCCACCTTGTATCGGTCACCCTGCAAAACCTCACCCTGCTGACCGAACAACGCCGCCGCCTGCAAGAAGTGAACCTGTTGCTCGATTTCAGCCGGCAGTTGAGCGGGCTAAACCCTGAAAACATCGTCCGTTCCCTGCTCGAAAACGCCTTGCGGGTGGTCACCCCCGCCCATGCCGGGGCTGTCTTATTGTGGGATGCCAACCTGGGCATGCTGGTACCGCAAGTGGCGGCAAACTATGCCGATGTTGAAACCGCCCTCTCCATCCAGTACCGCCCCGGCGAAGGACTGCCCGGGCGCGTCTTTGGGCAGCGCAGCCCCTATCGCGCCGATGAAATCCGTTTTGCGGTGGACTACAACCTGACCGCCGAAAACCTGATCAAATACCGCAAAGCCACCGGCGGGCGCCTGCCAGTTGCCAACCTGCTCATCCCCATTCAAACCAGCGAAAACATTCTGGGTGTGCTGGTGCTCGACAACTTCAACACCCCCGGTGCTTTCAAGCCAGATGATGAAGCCATCCTGCTTTCACTGACCCAGCAGGTGGCGCTCTCGCTCGAAAATGTGCGTCTTGTCCAATCCACCCAGCAGCGCGCCGGGCAGCTCCAGGCGCTCAATGACGTGGCCTCGACCATCGCTTCGAGCATCAAGCGGGATGAACTGATCGAAACCCTGCTCGACCAGTTGAAGACCGTCATATCGTATGATACTGGCATTTTGTGGCTGCGTTCTGACGATAAAATGATTGTCGCGGTTGCGCGCGGTTTTGAAGATTCCGAACAGCGCCTTGGTCTAAGTGTCGATATTTCCGACAGTGTTTTACTGAACCAGATGATTACCCAGGGACGCTGCATCACCGTACCCAATGTGCGTGAAGACCCGCGGTTTCCCTCTATGGTCGAAGCACACAACCTGTCCTGGATCGGCATACCGCTCATTGCCAAAGGTAAAACCATCGGTGTGATGGCGCTGGAAAAGGCCGAAGACCACTTTTACACACCCGAGCTTGCACAATTGGCCACCACATTTGCCGGCCAGGCCGCCGTAGCGCTCGAAAATGCCAGCCTGTTCGAAGACAGTGTGCGCCGCGCCGCCGAGTTGGATGAACGCTCGAAGCGCCTGGCCCTGCTCAACCGCTTTTCGGCGGCGCTTTCTGGTTCGCTCAATGCCGATCAGGTGCTGCGCCTCACCACCGAACAACTCCTCCAGGCCCTTGAAGCATCACGGGCGTGGATCGTCACGCTCGACAAGGGCAATCGCGCTTTTATCCAAAACACCATCCCAGATGACCCCAAAATATTCCCCATGCGCGCCCTGCCCGATTCGCCGTTTTTTGCGTACTTCAGCGAGGCGATGGGCGTGTTCACCACCGACGATGTGCAAAACGAAGTGCGCCTGGCCGACCTGCGCAACCTGTTGATGGAGGCCAAGACCCTTATGGTGTTGCCTGTTGGCGCGCCGCCGCACCTGCATGCCATTTTCATTCAGGGTGAGCGCAAACAGCATTTCACTTCCACTGAAATCGAACTGGCGCGCACATTGAGCAACCAGGCCTCCATTGCCCTGAAAAATGCAGACCTGTACCAATCCACCCTGGCAACCGCGCAGCGCTTGGTTATTCTCAACGAAGTCAGTGCGCAGATTGGCGCCAGCCTCAATGCAGAGGAAACTTACAAAGCGGTGCATGCTGCCACGGCCCGTTTGATGCCTGTCGATGCATTTGTGATATCCCTGCTCGACGAGGAACGCGACGATATCGAAGGCGCCTACATCTTTGACAGCGGACAACGAATCACGGGCGTGCGCCTGCCGCTTGGGCAGGGGCTTTCTGGGCAGGTTATCGCCACTGGCGAGACCATCCTTTCCATGAAGCCTTCAGACCTGGCAGACCGCCCCTCGGTTTTGGTGGGGAACGATGAAACCGAGCCAAATTCTATTGTGGCCGTGCCTATGATTGCATCGGGCGGCAAAGTGATTGGCGCCATGTCGGCGCAGAGCTACAATTTTAATGCTTACAGTGCCGACGACCTGCAAGTACTCAACACCCTGGCCAACCAGGCCGCTGTTGCGGTGCAAAACGGACGCCTTTTCGCCCAAACGCAGAGTTTTGCCGCCACCCTCGAGCAGCGTGTCATTGAGCGTACAGCCGAATTGCAGCGCGAGCAGCGCAACACAGAAGCCCTGCTCAGCATACTCACCGAAGTGTCTGCCAGCCTCGACCTGGACCGGGCCCTCAGCCGCACACTTTTTCTGCTCAACGAAACCATTGGCGCCGAACAGGGCACCATCATGCTCCTGCACCCTGAAGACAACCTGCTGCACTATCGTGCCGGTTATGGTTATGCCTCTGGCACCGATGGCGTGGGCGGCGGCTCCGGGCGCGCCACCACACTCAAGGTGGGTGAAGGCCTGGCCGGTTGGGTGGTCAAAAACCGCAAACCCGCCCTGGTAGGCGACCTGACCCTCGACCCGCGCTGGAAGGTTAACCCGAATGCATCCCAGCAGCACCGCAGCGCCATTGTTGCGCCACTCATGGTCGGTGAAGATGTGATTGGGGCCATTATGGTTTTCAGCCGGGCTGTCAATTTCTTCGGCGAAGATAACCTGGAAATGGTCCAGGCCATCGGCAACCAGGTGGCCATTTCCATCAACAACGCCCGCCTCTACGAGTTGATCCGTGACCAGGCCGAGCGCCTGGGCGCCATGCTGCGCAGCCAGCAGGTGCAGGCCAGTCAGTCTCAGGCCATCCTTGAGTCGGTTGCAGACGGCGTGCTGGTGACCGATCCATCCAACCAGATCAATTTCGTCAACAATTCGGTCGAACGCATTCTTTCATTGCGCGCCAACCAGGTGTTGGGCAGGCCGCTCGAGGCTTTTGCCGGGTTGTTTGGGCGCGCCACCCAGGCATGGATCGAGACCATCAGCAACTGGTCCGAGAATCCCTCACAGCACCAATCCGGTGAAACCTATGCCGAGCAATTCACCCTGGAAAATGGTCAGGTGGTGCTGGTCAACCTGGCGCCGGTCATCTGGCGCAATGAATTCATGGGTACCGTGTCCATCTTCCGTGACATTACCCGCGAAGTGGAAGTGGACCGCTTAAAATCGGAATTTGTTGCCACGGTCAGCCATGAGTTGCGCACACCCATGACCTCCATTCGCGGTTATGTCGATATCCTGCTCATGGGGGCAGCAGGCGCCATTAATGACAACCAGCGCCACTTTCTTGAAATTGTCAAAGGCAATACCGAGCGTCTCAATATCCTGGTTAACGATTTGCTCGACATCTCGCGCATCGAATCCGGGCGGGTGACGCTCTCGCTGCAGGCGGTTGATTTGCGCGAAGTCGCCGAGGAAGTCATCGATGGGTTGGTGCGCCGATCTCAGGAAGAAAGCAAACCCATCTCGCTGGCGCTCGACGCCCCGGCCGATATGCCGCGCATCTTTGGCGATGCCGAGCGCGTGCGCCAGATCCTTGACAACCTGGTGGATAATGCCTATCACTACACCCCGGAGAACGGACGCATCACCGTCAGCCTGCGCCCGAACGGATCGGTGGTTCAGGTGGATGTCATGGACACGGGCATTGGTATCCCGCTTGAAGACCAGGACCGTGTTTTTGAACGCTTTTTTAGGGGCGAAGACCCCCTCGTGTTGGCCACCCCCGGTACCGGGTTGGGCCTGCCCATAGTTCAACAGCTGGTGGAAATGCACCGCGGGCGCATTTGGATGCAAAGTTCCGGTATACCGGGCCAGGGCAGCACGTTTTCATTCACCCTGCCGGTATACGGCGCAGAGGAGTAATGATTAATGACAAAAATCGTAATTGCTGAAGATGAACCTGATATCCGGGACCTGATTACCTTCACCCTGCGCTTTGCCGGTTTCGAGGTGATTGCCGGTGCCAATGGCGAAGAAGGCTACGAACTTGCCAAACGCGAAAAGCCCGACCTGGTGATGATGGACGTGCGCATGCCGCGCATGACCGGTTATGAAGCCTGCCGAAAAATTAAAGCTGACCCGGAAATTGCCCACATTCCGGTTATTTTCCTGTCTGCCAAGGGACAAGAATCCGAGATCCAGACCGGGTTGGAGGCTGGCGCAGATGACTACCTGCTGAAACCATTTGCGCCTGGCGACCTGACCGAACGCATTCGGGCTGTTTTGTCCAAATACAACAAGGGATGACCACGCGCAATGAGTGCCATCATTCTTGACGGCGGAATTGTTCACTACGAGGTCATCGGGCGCGGCCGCCCGGTCATCTTCCTGCACGGCTGGGTTGGTTCGTGGCGTTATTGGATTCCTGCCCTGCAAACTGCCTCGACCAGTTTTCGCGCTTATGCACTCGATATGTGGGGTTTTGGCGATACCTCCCACGAAAAAAGCCGCTACAGCCTTCAGGAACAGATCACCCTGCTGGAGCGCTTTCTCAACGAGTTGGGCATCGGGCGCGTTGCCCTGGTGGGGCACGGCCTGGGCGGGCTGATCGGGCTGCTCTATTGCATTCGCTCTCCGCAAATTGTGGACCGCATCATGACGATCAACTGCCCACTGGATGCGGCTGGAATAACCCACCGCCTGAAAACCGCCCCGGTTGCCGACCTGGTGGATTGGCTGCTCGACAAAAGCCCGGCCTCAGAACCTGCCCGAACAGATGCCATAAAATCGGACCCGCAGGCCCTGGCCAGCACTTTTAACGATTTGCTGTCTTACAACCTTTCCATACGCATCGACCGGATTGCCACCCCCTGCCTGATGGTGCATGGGCAAAACGACCCGGCCATCCCGCCGCCCAATATCGAATCGGTTGCGCCGGAAAATGTTCACCAGATCATCCTGGAGCAATCGGGGCATTTCCCCATGCTCGACGAACCCGGCCGCTTCAACCGCCTGTTGACCGATTGGCTGGCGCTTGAGAGCGGCGAAAGCCCGCGCGACCTGCAACTTAAGGATGAGTGGCGGCGGCGCATACGCTAAAGTATAATCATTGTACAACCCAACGGGGAGCCGCAAGGCTGAGAGGAGGGCGCGTGCCCTCGACCCGCCAAACCTGATCCGGATAATGCCGGCGGAGGGACACTCACGTAAGTAAACATCCTCCGCCGCGAGGATGTTTTTATGTCACAAGACCGTGTCATACTGTTCGCAAATGGAGGGGTGCCAGACTATACAAAAGTGATCCGGCTGCTGCACAAAGGCGATTATTTCATCGCTGCCGATGGAGGCAGCCGCCATGCATTGGCCATGCAGATTCGCCCGCATGTGGTAGTGGGCGATTTCGACTCCATCTCCGAAGCCGAGGTCCACCACCTGACCATGCAGGGTACCATCTTCTGGCGCTTCCCCGCCGAAAAAGACGAAACCGACCTGGAACTGGCCATCCGCTATGCCCTGGAGGCCGGTTACCGCCGCATGCTGGTGGTAGGCGCACTGGGCGGCCGGGTGGATCAATCGCTGGGCAACCTGTCGCTGCTGACCAGCGCGCGCCTGGCGGATGTAGATATCCGCTGCGATGATGGACTCGAGGAGGTTGTCTTCATCCGGGACGGGGCGACCATTCACGGTGCGGCGGGCGATATGGTTTCACTCATCCCGTGGGGCGGCGCAGTGACGGGCGTTGTCACTGCGAACTTGAAATACCCCCTGGCCAGTGAAACGCTCTACCCCGACTGCGCACGCGGCATCAGCAACGTCATGCTGTCTGATTTCGCCGAGGTGAGGGTGGGCACGGGTTTATTATTATGCATCCATACACGCAAGGAGTAGCCAAAATGTTCAAAAGATACCTTTCCCTGGCCGGGCTGCTGGCTGTGTTGCTGGCGGCTTGCGCCCCGGCGGACGGCCCGCGCACCCTGACTGTGATGACCCACGACTCGTTTGCAGTCAGTGAAGACCTGGTGCGCCAGTTCGAGGCGCAGAACAATGCCACTGTGACGTTTCTCAAGAGCGGCGATACCGGCGCCATGTTGAACAAAGCCATCCTGAGCAAGGACGCGCCCCTGGCGGACGTGCTTTTCGGGGTGGACAACACTTTTTTGTCGCGCGCGCTGGATGCGGGTATTTTCGATCCTTACCAGGCGCCCGCCCTGGCGCAGGTGCCGCCTGAGTTCAAGCTCGACCCACAATTTCGCGCCATTCCCATCGATTTTGGTGATGTGTGCATCAACTATGATACGCGCTGGTTCGCAGAAAAAGCCCTGCCGCTGCCGCAATCGCTTGCGGACCTGGCCGACCCGGCCTACAAGGGGCTGCTGGTGGTGCAGAACCCGGCCACATCGTCGCCTGGGCTGGCCTTCTTGCTGGCCACACTCTCCGCGTTTGGCGAAGACGGGTTTGCCGCGTACTGGGCGTCCCTGCGCGCCAACGATGTAAAAGTGGTGGACGGCTGGGAAAGCGCCTATTACACCGAGTTTTCCGGTTCCAGCGGGGCCGGGCCGCGCCCCATGGTGGTTTCGTACGCCTCCAGCCCGGCCGCGGAAATGATCTTCGCCGACCCGCGCCCCAAAGCGCCCCCCACCGCCTCGCTGACCGCCGCGGGCATGTGCTTCCGGCAGGTCGAGTTCGCGGGCATCCTGCGCGGCACGCCCAACCGCGACCTGGCCGAAAAATGGATTGATTTCATGCTCGCTGTTCCCTTCCAGGAAGATATGCCCGCGCAAATGTTCGTTTACCCGGTCAACCCGGCCGCCGCCCTGCCAACAGACTTTGTGGATTACGCCCCGGTGGTGACCCAGCCGGCCGCGCTCGACCCGGCCGCCATTGCCGCCAACCGTGAGAAATGGATCGAAACCTGGACGGAGACCGTGCTACGGTGAAACGCGCGCTGGACTGGCTGGCGCCTTCGCTCTTCCTGGGACTGTTCTTTTTCTATCCCCTGGGGCGCATCCTGTCCCTGGGGCTGGACCTGGAGGCGCTTGTCGCGCCGCAGACGCTGGGGCGCATTGCGGCGGTGCTTGGGTTCACGCTCTACCAGGCCGCGCTTTCCACCGCGCTGACGCTGCTGGCCGGGCTGCCGGCCGCCTATCTTTTTGCGCGGTTCGATTTCCCCGGCAAGCGCCTGCTGCGCACGCTGACGGCCATCCCGTTCATGCTGCCCACGCTGGTGGTGGCGGCCGCCTTCAATGCGCTCATCGGCCCGCGTGGCTGGCTCAACCTGGCGCTGGTGCGGCTCTTCGACCTGCCCGTGCCGCCCCTGGCCGTGACCGGCACGCTGGCGGCCATCCTGCTGGCGCACGTTTTCTACAACACCACCATCATTATCCGCATTGTGGGGAACGCGCTGTCTGCCTTCGACCCCCGGCTGGAATTGGCCGCGCGCGCACTGGGCGCCAGCCCCCGGCAGGCCCTGTGGCGCGTGACCTTGCCCGTGCTGCGCGCGCCCATCCTGGCCGCGTCATTGCTGGTTTTCCTGTTCAATTTCACCAGTTTTGGGGTCATCCTGCTGCTCGGGGGGGCGCAGTTCGCCACACTGGAGGTGGAGATCTACCTGCAGGCGCTCTCGTACTTCAACCTGCCGCTGGCGGCGGCGCTCTCGCTCATCCAGTTGTTGTGCACGCTGGCTTTTTCGGCGCTCTACAGCCGGGCGGTGCGGGCTGCATCCGTGCCGCTCAACCCGCGCGCCGCTGCCGAAAACCTGCGCCCGGCCCGCGGCTGGCGGCAGAAGGTCTTTGTGGCGGTCATGGTGGTCTTTCTGGTATCCCTGTTCGCGCTGCCGTTGGCCTCGCTGCCCTTGCGCTCGGTCACCCGCCTCGAAGCCGACCGCGCCCAGCAGGGCGGCGTATCCTATGGGCTGACCGGCGATTACTACCGCGAGTTGTTCGTCAACCGGCGCGGGTCGCTGTTCTATGTGCCGCCCGCGCAAGCCCTGGCCAACTCGCTGGGGTATGCCGGGGCCACGGTGGCGCTCTCGCTGCTGATGGGCTTCCCGGCCGCAGCAGCCCTGGCGCGCCCCACCCGCCTGGAACGCCTGCTTGACCCCTTGCTGATGCTGCCGCTGGGGGCTTCGGCGGTGACGCTGGGGTTGGGGTTCATCCTGGCTTTCAGCCGCCCGCCGCTTAATTTCATCGCTTCGCCTTGGCTGGTGCCGGTGGCCCACACCCTCATTGCCCTGCCGTTCGTCATCCGCGCGTTGCAGCCGGCCCTGGCCTCCATTCCGCCCCGGCTGCGCGAGGCGGCCCGCACCCTGGGCGCGGACCCCTGGCAGGCCTGGCGCGCCGTGGACCTGCCCATTGTGGGGCGCGCGGCGCTTTCAGCCGCGGTGTTTGCCTTTACGGTTTCGCTGGGCGAGTTTGGGGCCACGCTGCTCATCGCGCGGCCGGAGTACCCCACCCTGACGACGGCCATTTATCGCTTCCTCTCACAGCCGGGCGGGATGAATTACGGGCAGGCCATGGCCATGGCCACCCTGCTCATGGCGCTGACGGGTGGCGGCATCCTGCTCATCGAGCGGCTGCGCCTGCCTGGCGCTGGCGAGTTTTGAACCATGCTTGAACTCGAAAACATTCACAAAGATTACGAGGGCAAAACCCTTCTGACCGGTATCACTTTTACGGTGCGGACTGGCGAAACGGCCTGCCTGCTGGGGGCTTCGGGCAGCGGTAAAAGCACGTTGCTGCGCATTGTTGCCGGGTTGGAAACACCCGAAAAAGGCCGCGTGCGCTGGGGCGGGGCCGACCTTTCGGGCGTGCCGGTTCACCGCCGCCGCTTTGGGCTGATGTTCCAGGATTATGCGCTCTTCCCGCACCTGGATGTGGCTGAAAATGTGGCCTTTGGGCTGCGCATGCAGGGATTCTCTCCGGCGCAGGCGGGCTTGCAGGCGGCCCGGGCGCTGGAGCAAGTGAACATGGGCACGTTCGCAACTCGCCGGGTGACGGACCTTTCTGGCGGGGAGCAGCAGCGCGTGGCCCTGGCGCGCACGCTGGCCCCCATCCCGCGCCTGCTCATGTTCGACGAGCCGCTCGGCGCGCTGGACCGGGCCCTGCGCGAGCACCTGCTGGGTGAGCTGCGCGGCATCCTGCGCCAGACGGGTGTGCCGGCCATCTATGTGACGCACGATCAGGAAGAGGCCTTTACCATCGCGGATACGCTCATCCTGCTGCATGAAGGGCGCATCGCGCAGATGGGCGCACCCAACTGGGTTTTTTCGCAACCTGCTTCGGCGTGGGTGGCGGAGTTCCTGGGGCTGGGCACGGTCATCGCGGCGCGCATGGCCGCCGGGGGGCGCTGGGAGTCGGATTGGGGTTGGCTGCGGCCGCTCGGCGCGCCACAGCCGGATGCGGGTGGCGTGGCGCGGGTGTTGGTGCGGCCCGGGAGCGCGCGCCTGGTTGCGAATGCCGGGGAAAATATCTTTAGCGGCGAGGTGTCCGATGTCACTTTCCGCAACGAATCGTTCCGCGTGACGCTGGCGGGCGGGCCGTATTTTGCCCTGCCCGAAAAACCTGCTTTGGGGCAGCGCGTTCATATCGCGGTGCCAGAAACCGGGGTACAATGCCTGCCATGACCCCCGACCCAATCACTGTCATTAAGCGCAACCTGCGCGGCGAAGAGACCTGGCGTTATAGTGGGCAGGCGCTGGCGCGCGCCGCGAATTTTGTCCAGCTCGAAGCGCGCTTCAACCGCGATGACACGCCGTTCATGGATGTGATATTGAAACGCGACGACCGCTTTGTGGAGTGGTTCTACACCGACCGCTGGTACAACATTTTCGAGATCCACGACCGGGATGACGACGCCATCAAGGGCTGGTACTGCAACCTGGGGCATCCCGCTGTTATGGAAGCGCACGGCAGGGTTTCGTATGTGGACCTGGCGCTGGACCTGTGGGTGGGCGCGGATGGCGCACAGCACGTGCTGGATGTGGGTGAGTTCGAGGCGCTGGGGTTGGATGCGGAAATGCATGCGCGTACCCTGGCGGCGCTGGGCGAACTGCAAGCCCTGTTCAAAAACAACAAGCCCCCGTTTTAGGGGGCTGTTGTTTGCGGGTGCCAGGGTGCACCCGGCGTGTGCCACGTTGCCGTGGCGGGTGGAACAGTATTCAGTTGTTAAGGGAGTGTCCCCTGTTTTTTTATTGCTTTGACGGTTTGACCGCCGATCCATATTTACTTTAGCAAATTGCAGCACCGATTTCAAGAGGCGAATGTCACATTAAAAAGGCTGTCTTAAAAGTTGTCGTGTGTCGCACCTTTCGCATATTCTTACGGGGTTACAGCAGCGCAGCCGCGAAGTGAGGCAGCACACTGATGTCTTCGATTGCATCGATGATGGTGTCGCCAAACGACCAGACCACGCCAATGGTTACCAGGCAGCAGCAGCATAACAGGAGAACAACCACCACGCCGATGATCAGCCCTGTGTTGTTCTTTTTCTTGGGGGGTTCGGGCGGTGCGTAAAACGGAATGTCGGCTGGCGGGGGTGGAGGAGGTGGGGTTTGAGGAGGGGGCGGGGGTTCGGGGGTGATTGGCGCAGAGCCGATGATGGTCTTGTCTTCCATGATTTTTTCTCCTTGTGTAAAGTATATAAATAATACGGGATTCAGGTACAGTAAACAAGTGGCCTGTAAAAAAACAGGTGTTTACCTGGCTGGTTTTTCACGCATGGCGCGCCGCCAGATCCAATAGATGATGAGCGAGACAGCCAGGATGAGGATGGCGCCCACCAGCATGGGGATGATCACCGCCAGGATGGACAGCACGGTGGAGGTGATGTCTTCCGCGATGGACACGGGCACGTTGCCTGCCCCGCCCGTGGTGGCGGTGACGACCGGGCGCAGCACAGCCGATTTGGCCACGTGCACCCCGCCGGCTACCAGCAGTCCGCAGGCCAGGGCCAGCACCGGGCTGACATCCGTGATCACTTTGGCCCCGGCCGCGAAGGCAATTGCTCCCGCCGCCGGGCGGATGAAGGTCTGGATGGCGTCATTGATGTGGTTGACGGCGGGGATCTTGTCTGCCAGGAACTCGATGATGACCAGCACGCCCAGCAGGATCAGGATCCACGGGTTGGCCAGGGCATCGAAGGGCGGGCTGAGCTTGAGCAGGTCGGTGTAGTGCGCCAGCACGCCCACCACCAGCAGCGGGATATAAGCATTCAGCCCGGCGCTGGCCGAAAGCCCGAACGCAGAAAAAATTCCGAGCAACAGTTCCATAAAACCTCCTTGCCGGGCGTTCTATCCCATCGGGAACGCGCCCCAGGTGCCGGTCAACCAGAAACGGAACAAGTCAATGATGTAGATTTGCAACAGGGCCACCGTCAGCCCGGCCAGCAGGGTGAGGCCCATCTGGCGCAGGTGGGTGAAGGTATTTTCCAGCCGCATGACCATGGACCAGACAATCGAATACACCATGGTCAGCAGCAGCAGCACGCCCCCGGCGCTGATGACCGCCCCCGGGTAGAGCACCAGCGGGTGTTCGGTCAGCACCAGCAGGTTGAGCGCCACCGCCAGGGCCACCAGCAGCCCCAGGGGTTTGAGCCCGTCCAGGGCGGGGCGGGCGTCCCAATCCTTCCACACCGACTGGTTGAACGACGGGTAGAGCGCGGCCGCGATGCCCAGCCCCATGCCCGCGCCGGTGAACAGGCGCAGGGTGTTGTTGGGTGTGTACAGGTTGGGGATCTGCGGCAGGATGCCCGGGTAAGTTCCCTTGAGCAGGTACAGGTACGAGTTGGCGCCATCCAGCGCGAACGAACCGGCCAGCGCCAGGAGCGGGATGACCACCCACCTGCCGGGCATGCCCCCGCGCCTGGGCGCGACAACCGCCTGGAAGGCCAGCCCCAGCACTGCGCCCAGGTACATGCCCGAGCAGCGCGCGCACAGCGGGGTTTGGCGGCCATCGTCGAGGTGGAACGAGCGCTCGTCGATGCGGTGGCACACGGCATAACCCACGGCATCCGCTTTGCCAAGCAGTCCGGGCGGCGAAAACAGGAACCAACCGGAAAAAATGATAATGGCTGCCAACGGCACCAACCAACGGGACAATTTATGAGCAATGTTTTCTGGCATGGGAACATTATATGTTTTTTTGCGTCAATAAATCAAGCGTAAATACCGCATTTGCGGTATGATTCTTGCCGGAGGTTTTATGCCAAAAATGCTAATACTCATCTTGCTGGTGGCCCTCGTGGTGACTGCCTGCGGGCCAACCGGGGCACAGGCAGTGGATGAACCAACCGCATCGCCCACTGCGATGGTCGCGTTCACCCCAACCATCACACCCACCCTCACCGATACCCCCACGCCAACGCCGACCGAGACGCCATCGCCCACCCCCACGCCCAACTACCCCGTGGAAGGGCGCGGCCCGACCGGTTTTGAGGCCAACATCAACCCGCTCACCGGGCTGGAAGTTTCTGATGCCACCCTGCTGGATCGACGCCCGCTGGTAATCAAGGTGGAAAACCTGCCGCGCAGCCACCGCCCGCAGTCTGGGTTGTCTGCCGCTGATATTGTCTATGAATACTATACCGAGGAAGGCGCCACGCGCATGGCGGCCATCTTCCTAGGGCAGGATGCCGCCACAGTGGGGCCCATCCGTTCGGCGCGCTTCTTCGACGATCAACTGATTCGCATGTTCAAAGCGGTTTTTGCCTTTGGCAGCGCCGATTATCGCGTCCGAAACCGGCTGTACGGGTCAGATTACGCCAACCGCCTGGTTATCGAAGCAGTCAAATGCCCGCCCATGTGCCGCTACGAGCCCAACGGCAGTAACTTCCTGGTTGCTGATACGGCTGCCCTGAGCGCCCTGATGGGCACACGCAAGGTGTCCAACGGGCGGCAAGACCTGGATGGTATGACGTTTCAGTTGCGCGTGCCCGAAGGCGGCGAGAACGGTTTTGTAGCCAACACACGTTATTCTGCGGCAATTTATGAGCGCTGGGATTATGACTTAACCACCGGTAAATACTTCCGCTTTGCAGATGCCGCCGAAGATTACGCCAAAGGCGCCAACGAGCAATATGTGCCCGCGCTCGACCGCATCACCGGGCTGCAACTCTCGGCAGATAACGTGGTCATCCTGTTTGTTCCACATGCGTATTTCTCGCAGTCGCCGGAGATGATCGAGATCAACCTGGTGGGTTCGGGCGACGCTTACATCTTCCGCGATGGCAGGGTGTACAAGGTGCTCTGGCAGCGCGCCAACCGCGATACCATGCTGACCCTCACAAACCCGGATGGCAGCTATTTCCCGTTCAAACCGGGCAACACCTGGTTCCAGGTGATGGGCGCCTCCTCACAGGTGAGCCCCATCGACAACGGGTTCAGGTTTATTTTCAGCATTCCGTAAAGATCAAAAGGGCGGGACAACCCGCCCTTTTGATTTAAGCCGCCAAAAAGGCCTATAATGATGATGTAAAAAAGGAGGCAGCCATGAAACGGATCGCGGTGCTGACAGGTGGTGGTGATGCGCCCGGGCTGAATGCGGTCATCCGCGCGGCGGTCAAGACGGCCATCCATGATTATGGCTGCGAGGTACTGGGCATTCGCAATGGGTACGATGGTTTCCTGGATAACGGCGGGGTGATGACGCTGGGTCACAACGAAGTGCGCGGCATCCTGCCGCGCGGCGGCACGATTTTGGGCACGGCCAACCGCGGCAACCCGTTTGCGCGCAAGGTCATCCGCAATGGACAGGAAGAGATCATCGATGTTTCCGACCAGATCATCAGGAATATAAAAATGCTGGATATCGATGCCGTGATTGTGATTGGCGGCGATGGTACCCTGCACATTGCCCACGAGCTCTTCCAGCGCGGCGTACCGGTGGTGGGTGTGCCCAAAACCATCGACAACGATATCTGCGGTACAGAAGTCACCTTCGGTTTCGATACCGCGCTCAACACAGCCTGCGATGCGCTCGACAAGCTGCACACCACGGCCGAGTCGCACCACCGCGTGATGGTGCTCGAACTGATGGGGCGCGATGCCGGCTTCATTGCCCTGCATGCGGGCGTCTCTGGCGGGGCAGATGTCATCCTCATCCCGGAGATTCCTTTCCGTTACGAGGCGGTGGCCACCAAGGTGCTGAAGCGCAAGGCCAAAGGCAGCGTCTTCAGCATCATCGCTGTTTCTGAAGGCGCCAAGCCGCTCGATGGCGACCAGGTCTTTTCGCGCAGCGGTGATGCCATCTATGTGCCGCGCCTGGGCGGCATCGGGCAGAAGGTGGCTGAATACGTGGAGCGCGAAACCGGCTCGGAGACGCGTGTGACTGTGCTGGGGCATCTTCAGCGCGGCGGCACACCCACCGCTTTTGACCGCTGGCTGGGTACACGCTATGGCGCCGCAGCGGTGCGCACTGCTGCGAAAAAGCGCTTCGGAAACATGGTGGCGCTGCAATTTGCCCGGGTGGTCGATATCCCGCTTGCCGAGGCACTGAAAGCGCCCAAACGCGTGGATGTACATGGCGATGCCGTGCTGACAGCCCGCTCGGTGGGCATTTCGTTTGGCGACGAGGATTAAAACCGGAACGCCGCCCTTGCGGACGGCGCCCAGTTGCGCGCTGTGGCTTCCTCTATCTTACGAGGAGGGATGCCACAGCGCTGCGTTGGTTACTCTTACTGTCCATGCTAGACATCACCTCCTCCTTTCATAAGGATAGCGATTTTGAGGCGGGCAAGCCCGCGTTGTGAAATTAGTATGTCACAAATAAAATCGGATGTCAATAGGCGAATTCGCTTTCTAACCTCGCTGTAATAATCTGACACTCTCCAAACCTATCAGAGAGTTCCTGCCAGCCGAGCGGGACTATCCTTTGCAAAACCATTTGGAGGCTTTCATGCAAAAACAACCCGCACGTCTCTGGCTGCTCGTCCTTGCGCTTGGCTGGCTGTTCGACTTCCTGTTCTGGATGCACGAACCGGGCATGCAGTTCGCCCTGTTTGCGCTGGTCACCCTGGGCAGTGGCTACGCCCTGCTGGCCGCAGAGGGCATCCGCCCGGCACGGACTGCGCTCATCCTGGTGCCGTTCATTGTATTCTTTGCCGTGGTCACGGTTGCGCGCGCCGAAGGCCTGACCGTCTTTCTCGGTTACATCCTCACGCTCTTCCTGATGGCCGGGCTGGTGGTCACCTACCGGGGCGGGCAGTGGTTCCGCTACAGCGTGGCAGACTACCTGGCCAAGGCCGTTCACCTTTTGGGTAGCGCGCTGGGTTTGGCGGGCATCTTTTGGGCCGAGACGCGCCACACATCCAACGGCGAGCCGGTCACAGGCGGCCAGAAATCCCGCAGCATTTGGCCGGTGGTGCGCGGGGTGCTCTTTGCGGTGCCGGTGCTGGCATTCTTTGCGGCGCTGTTGGCCTCGGCCGATGCGGTCTTTGCCAACCGCCTGGAAAGTTTTGTAGCGCTCTTCAGGCTTGAGAACCTGCCGGAGTACATCTTCCGGGGCATGTACATTCTGGCGCTGGCGTACCTGCTGGCAGGTGTGCTGCTGCACGCGGCCCGCAAGAGCGCGGAAGAGAAGTTGCTGGGGCTTGAGAAGCCGGTGCTGCCGCCTTTCTTCGGCTTTACCGAGGCGTCCATTGTGCTGGGCAGCGTGGTGGCGTTGTTTGCGCTGTTCGTGGGCATCCAGTTCCAATATTTTTTTGGCGGGCAGGCGAACATCAACATCGAGGGTTTTACGTATGCCGAATATGCCCGGCGCGGTTTTGGCGAACTGGTGAGCGTGGCGTTCTTTAGCCTGCTGCTCTTTTTGGGGCTGGGCGGCATTGTGCGGCGCGAAAGCGAGCGGCAGCACCGTGTTTTTGCCGGGCTGGGCGTGGCGCTTACGGTGCTGGTGGGGGTCATGCTGCTCTCGGCCTTCCAGCGCCTGTTGCTCTATGAGGCGGCTTACGGTTTTACACGCCTGCGCACATATACACACGTGTTCATCATCTGGCTGGGGCTGCTGTTGGCGGTTACTGTGGCGCTCGACATGCTGCGCCAGGTGCGCTGGTTTGCATTTGCCGCGCTGGTTGCGGCGGTGGGCTTTGCCATGACCCTGCCCGTGCTCAATGTGGATGCCTTCATCGCCCGCAGCAACGTGGCGCGCGTGGCACAAGGTAAAGACCTGGATGTCGGCTACCTGGCCAGCCTCTCCACCGATGCGGTGCCCGCGCTGGTGGGGCTGTACCAATCCCCGGCGGTGGACGATGCCACCCGCATCCGGCTGGGCGCTGCCCTGGCCTGCAAAACCCACTTTGGCAGCCTCTCGCGCACCGACCCAGGCTGGCGGGCCTTCTCCCTCTCGCGCTACCTGGCCGACCGGGCCCTGGCCTCGCTCCAAGCGCGCCTGCAGTCCGATTACACTCTGGGTGGCGAATATGATACCCAGATAAGCGCCCCGGACGGCGCGTTGTACGACTGTTATTCGTATACCTACGATTAGGCGGCGTGTGTAACGGGAATAAAAACGCCGGGGCAGCCGCCCCGGCGTTTTGCAGTCCGAACAGGCTGGGCTTATACCGCGAACGGGTTGAAGTTGGTGTCGCGGTCGTAGTAGTCTTCGTTTTCGGCCCGCTTCAACCCGGCCACCAGCGCATAGGTCACGGGTGTCATCAGCGCTTCGATGCCCACCTTGAAGATGTAATTGGTCACCGTTAGTGTGGCGAACAATTCCCATGGGAAGACGCCCGCCAGTGAAGCGACCAGCATGAACACGAGCGTATCCACGCCCTGTCCGGCCAGCGTGCTGCCGATGGTGCGCAGCCACAGCCAGCGCCCGGCTGTGGCCACCTTCAGCTTGGCCAGCACGAATGAGTTCAGGAATTCGCCGCTCCAGTAGCCGGCCAGGCTGGCCAGCACAATGCCGCCGGTGCTCATGCCGCCCAAAATGGCGTTATAGGCGGCATCGCCCGCATAGCTCTGCCAGGCGGCTTCGCCGGGCAGAGCGCTCACCAGCGCAAAGGTGGCGGCCGCCAGCGCCAGGGCGGCGAAACCGGTCCAGATGACACGGCGCGAGCGCTTGTAACCGTACACCTCGGTCAGGATATCTCCAAAGATGTAACTGACCGGAAAGAGCAGGGTGCCGGCATCGAAAGCCAGCGGCAGCCCCAGCAGGTTGGCGCCCCAATCCACGATCTTGGCAGACGAGGCAATGTTGCTGACGATCAGCACGGTGACGAACAGGGCCATGATGATGTCGAAGAAACGGAAAGATTTTTGGGCTTGCACGGGTTCTCCTTTGTTTTGTTCAGGCGGGAACTGCGACCGCCGCAGTTTTGGTAGGCCGGGTGGTCTGCAACCGGCAGGGCGCAATTGTAGCTTCTTTTTCTCATTTTGCAATGCGGGGGGTATCGTTTTAGCCGCAATAATTTTTCAAAAACGTTCTATAATGAGAGTATCGGTTAAAAAGCGATAACGAGGAGGTTATTATGCCCGTCAAGAAAACCAGCGGCGATGTGCTCGTCGAGACGATGCCCGATGCCGTGAAACGCCAGGAAATACTAAAATCTGTGTTCGATATGATGGACCGTGAGCCGCCGGTCGGTGAGCGTTATGAAGCCCTCGTACGCGAAATGATTGGCAGCGCCTGTGAGGAAGTGTGCGGCCGCCTCACCAAAGAGGCCAGGCAGCGGTCGGTGGATGAATTATATGGTTATATTGCAGATTATGGCCCAATTCAGGAATTCATCGATGACCCGCAGGTCAGCGAAATTATGGTCAATGGCGCCGGGCAGGTATTTATTGAAAAGTTCGGCGAATTGATTTTGACCGAAGCAAAATACGACGACTCACGCCACGTGCGGTTTGCCATCAACCACATCGTCAACCCCACGGGGCGCTTTGTCAATGCCTTCAACCCCACCGTCGACTCGCGCCTGCCGGATGGATCGCGCGTTAACGTGGTCATCCCGCCGGTTTCTCAGCAAGGACCGTGTATCACCATCCGCAAGTTTCTCAAGGACAAGCTCACCATCGAGCAGCTCATCAACCTGGGTTCGCTGACCGATCAGATGGCCGAGTTTCTTTCGGTGTGCGTCCGGGCGCGCCTCAACATTATTGTGGCGGGGAACACAAGCTCTGGCAAGACCACCCTGCTGAACATCCTGGCAAATTACATCCCCAACCATGAGCGCATCATTTCCATCGAAGACTCGGCGGAACTTTCACTCCAGCAGACGCACAAAGTATCACTCGAAGCCCAGCCGGTGGACTACCTGGGGCGGGGCGGTGTCGCGGTGCGCGACCTGGTGCGCAACTCGCTGCGCATGCGTCCCGACCGCATCATCGTGGGCGAGTGCCGCGGCGGCGAAACCATCGACATGCTGCAGGCCATGAACACCGGTCACGATGGCTCGCTGACCACCATCCACTCCAACTCGCCGCGTGACACCCTTTCCCGCCTCGAGACGACCGCCCTGATGTCCGGGCTGGAAATGCCGCTGATGGCCATCCGCCGCCAGATCGCCTCTGCCGTCGACCTGATCGTGTACCTCAATCGTTTCCCGGATGGGTCACGCAAGATCACGCAGGTAGCCGAAGTGAACGGCATGGAAGGTGATATTGTGACCATGACGGACCTGTACATCTTCGAGCAGCAGGGGGTGGATGAAAACGGGCGCGTTAAGGGCATTTACCGCTCCACCGGGCTGCGCCCGTCTTTCTCGGATGCGCTCAAAGCCATGGGCTTCAAGTTGGATGCAATGTTGTTTGCCACACGCCGATAGGATTTGCATTGAAGATAGAAAACCGCCCCGCGCTAATTTTGGCGCGGGGCGGCATGCTGCAAGGGGGATAATCTATGCCTCGTTCTCTGCCTGGATAACTTGCTTAAACGCGTCCACAATGAATGGGTCGAAAGACCTGCCGGCCTCGGCATTGATGATCTGCGAGGCGACATCTGGCCCCATGGGACTGCGCCCTGGCATACCGCTAATCATGCTGTGATAGCTCTCTGCAACGGCAATGATGCGCGAAGCCACCGGGATGTCTTCGCCCATCAGCCCATCGGGGTAGCCTTTACCGTCCCAACGTTCGTGGTGATGGTAGATCCACGGCACGATTTCGGTGAAAGAGGTGAGCGACTCGAGAATCTGGCTGGCATACACGGCATGCTTGCGCAGTTCGCGTTTGTCCATATCGGTCAGTTCTTCTTCTTTGTTGAGCAGCGCTTCAGGAATCCACGCCTTGCCTACATCGTGCAGCAGGGCCGATAGCTCGAGGTGTTGCAACTCTTCCTCGCCCCAGTTCAATTGCTGTCCTATCTTTGATGAGAGGCGCGCCACATTGATCGAGTGGTTCATCATGAACGGTTCGCGCGCTTCCATGGCGCTCACCAGCAGTTTGGTCAAGTCGATGATCTGGCGCAGCCCTTGTTGCGTGGCCAGCGCATCGCGTGAGGCTTGCTTGCGCAGTTGGTGGCGCTCGGCAAACGAGATCTCGGATTCAACTTCCGGTTCGTACACATTCAGGAAAGTTTCCACAGCCTTGACATACTGGTCCAGCTTATCACGCTGGCCGGTGGCCCACATGCGCGGGATGAAGCGCTCAAGATTGTCGCGCATTTCCATGATCTCATCGTTGGAAATGACTGCCTTCCCGACTGTGGAGACCAGCAGGTCGTGATCGTACATCAGACGGCTGAAGCGTTGTTCAAGCTCATGAATCCATTTTGCCAGCGCGGGCGCTTCGTACATCGCCTTTTTTAGCGCTTCCAGTTCTTCCACAATCCGGTCTGCGGGATCGCGGCGCTGTTCCATTTGCTCGATCTGGTTGAGCTTGGAGTCCCAGTAAGTGCGGGCATCTTCAAATTTGAGCGAGGATGCCCCGAAAATGCTGATATTACTCTCGCGGTTGAACTTCTCGACGTATTCGAGGGCGCTTTCCAGCCCGGAGTAGGCCCGCGACAGTTTTTGGGAAAATGCTTCATCCTGCTCGCGCAGTTTCTGGTGGGTCTCCTTGTTGATCATCATCTTGTTGTAGAAGGAGACCGACTCCGGGGCGGCTTCGATAAGGCGCACCAGGTCGTTTTGTTGGTCGAGGATGTGCACCCAGTCCTGGTAAAGGGCTCGCAGGAATTTCAAGCCTCTGAAGCGCAACAGGCGACCGGCGGTTGTTTTTTCCAACCGGATGATTTCGTTGAAGATCCAGTGGTACTTTTCCCAGATCTCGGCGTCGATGTTGTTTGTGTAGTACTTAAATTCCAAGAGCAGCAGGCGATACAAAATGAGCTGCCCGCGCAGTTGGGCGAGGTTTTTTTTTGTTTTGGGTACCAGGCTGCGAACGCGCAGGGGCAGTCCGAGCCATTCTCGGAACTCATTGTTGGCTTTTTCAAAGCGGGCCTTGAGGCTGCCTTTTTGAGCGATAATGATGGGTTCGGGTTCGGGCGCGGGGGCCTGTTCCATGCCTGTATCACTAGCCTCCACGGCGGGGCTGGTGTCCAGGGGGGTGGGGTCCAGACTCGTCATTTGCTTCTTTCCTCCGGCTGGCTGGCAGCTGTTTTGCCAGAATCAGCTCTGCTGAAGTTCAGGCTGGTTGGGTTCGATTTCTGCCAGGCGGCGCATAAGGTATTCACCCAGGGATATGATCTGCTTGGATAGCTCGTAAGTTTTGTATTCCATCATGAACGGCACACCCAGGTTTGCTGCCCGTGATGCCATTTCGTAATCTGAGGTGAGCGTGAAGCCAACGCGGCGACCCAGGCTGTCGCTGATTTTTGAAGTGGTCAGGATGGCGTCCGGGTCGTGGCGATTTAGCACAATCTCGGAGCGGTTCACTTGCAGCCCAAGTTCAGACATGAGCGACAGGAAGGAGCGCGCAGCCCGCACAGCGGCGATCTCTTGGACGACGAGCAGCACAATGATCTCGGCAACGTCGAGCGCCACAAAGGTGGCATCGTTGATGTAACTGCTGGTGTTGAGGAGGATGATATCGTAGTCCATGTTGGCTACGAAATTCACGATTTTTGAAAAAGCCGGACCGGTCACCTGTACAGCCTGGGCGGGATCGTTGGGTGCGGCGAGAATATCCGGCCCGGCTTTGCCGACAATATCGAGCACCAACTGTTCGTCAATGTCGTCGATCTTGTTGGCCAGGTTGGCGATGGTTCGGTTGCTGAACTGATTGAAAAGCAAAGCAATATCGCCGTATTGCAGGCTGGCGTCAACAGCCAGCACTTTCATGCCTTTGTCGTGGAGCGCCTGGGCCATGTTGACCATGATGGTGCTTGTGCCTGCGCCGCCCTTGGGACTGTAGAAAGTAACAATGCGCGCGCGCTGGCGACGGGTGGAGGTTGGCTTTGCGGGCGTTTTTTCATCATCGTCGATCAATCCGTAGTTTCGGCGTTTGGTCCGTTCTTCCTGAACGATGCTTTGCGCATGCGAAAGCGCCGCGCTCAGTTCTTCGACGGTGAGGGTTTTGTAGCTCAAGTAATCTACAGCGCCGGCCCGCATGGCCATGCGCACCGATTCGGCGCTGCTGACTTCAGAAATGACGATCACCTGCGTTAGCGGTGACTCTTTGTGAATCAGTTCTGCCAGGTAAAAGCCATCCATGCCGGGGAAATCATTTTCGAGCAACACTACATCGGGTTTGAGATTGAAGATGGCGTCTATAGCCTCTTCGGCATTGTTGATGTTTGCATCTGGCAAAGTTATGCCTGGAATTTGACGCAGCAGGTCGCGCAGCTTTTGCTGTACCCGCGGGTAAATTGCCAGCATCAGAACTTTAAGTGTATCGGGCATGACGAACGCTCCTGTGAGGAAATACAAACAGTCCTTTGCTTAGGCGGACTGTTTTTTGCCAGGTAAATATACCTGATAATAATACTACAAATTTCCGGTATCTGAAAAACTTAAAGAGTTCCCCCGGTCATAACGGGATGGTGCGGTATAGGCGACCCAACCAAAACGGTAAAGCCACTTAAAGATACGCCCGGCCGCCATGCGTATAAACCTTTAGATTAGGGGTTGCCTTTTGTAAAAAAACACGTATAATGAAATAGAACAAAAGTTCTATTATCGGCAGGAAGCATGTCTATTGCAGCACAATTTGCACGGGTATTAAGAATAATGAAAGAGGATGAAGACTCGGAGGTGGCTGCTTTTGCCTCCTCCCTGCCAGATTTACCGCGCCTATCTGGGCTGATAGAGGAAACCACCCTGCCTTCAGGTAGCCTGTTGTTTGGGATTGCGAGCGATGGGTTGCCGGTAGCCCTCAATCTTCTCGACCCCGGCCCCGGGCCGCTCCTTGTCATCGGCGACCCGGGTAGCGGAAAGACGGACTTCCTGCGGGTGGCTGCCCAATCCGCAATCTGGTCGCAATCTCACAGCCAGGTTCAGTTTGTGATGGTTTCATCGCGCCTGGAATCCTGGGGAGCCTTTGCCAGCCATCCACATCACCTGGCAACCATTTCTCCTTTTGACCGCGACCTTCGAGATATTTTATTCGATTTATCTGATTGGGCCCAAAGTGGTCCGTACGGGCAGTCGCGGCTGCTGTTGATAGACGACCTGGCGACATTGATGCACCTCGATGAAGAGACACAACAAAACCTGCAATGGCTGCTTGTTAACGGCCCAGGTTATGGATTATGGCCCATTGTTACGCTGGGTACAAGCACGTCCTTCAAAATGCAAGCCTGGATTCGCCTCTTTTCCACTAAAGTTTTTGGGTGGATAGAAAATGCGAATGACGCCTTTGCACTTGCTCCCGGCTCACCTGCACCTGACCTGCTGGCAGGCGCTCAGTTTTGCATGCGCACGCGCCGTGGGGCCTGGTTGAAGTTTTTCCTGCCAACCCCAGATTAGTTTTTGGAGGACTTCTATGAACATTGGCATGATGTGGTTCGACAACGATCCCAAGACCGCCCTACTTGAAAAAGTGGAGCAGGCAGCCGCTTATTATCGCGAAAAATACGGGCGCGCCCCCGACCTGTGCCTGGTCAACCCCAAAATGATGACTGAACCCGAACTGCACGCCGGGCGTGTTGTGGTCAAAGCGTTGCGCGCCGTTTTGCCCGGTCACCTGTGGATCGGTGTTGAGGAGAAAATCCCGCTCGGCGCGGACTGACTGGAACGAATAGCACACGATTTGGCTCCACCGGGGGGAAATGAGGCATATCGCTATTCATCCACATTAGAAAAAGGGCAACCCATAATGGCTGCCCTTTTTGTTTTACGTAGTTTGGGATTCAGTGTACGTTGTTTTAGCCGCGTGAACCCTACTCGCCCATGCCCACCACGAAGGCAATGGCCATATTCAGGCTGTGGCTCAGGCTGACCGACCAGGTTGCCAGCCCCTGTTCATCCGCTTTTTGGGCGGCTGCCCCGTGCAGGTGCAGCACGGGCGCGTTTTTTTCGTTGTGAAGCACCTCAATGTCGTGGAAGCCCACCTCGCCCAGGCCGCAGCCCAGGGCTTTTGCCACCGCCTCTTTGGCGGCAAAACGCGCGGCCAGCGATTCCATGCGCTTGCCGCACAAAGCAAGTTCTGCCGGGGTATAGACGCGCTCCAGGTAACGCTTGCCCTGGCGCGCCACCACGGTCGAAACGCGGTCGATCTCGATCAGGTCCACACCAGTGACAAGTTTCATAGCGACCCTGCAGTGGCGATGGATAACTTCTCCAGGTCCAGGTATTTGCGCGCCGTTTCGATCACTGCTGCGGGGGTCACATTCCGCACCAGGGCGGGGTAGCGGCGGTAGTAATCCATGCCCAGCCCGTAACGCTCAATGCTGATGAGCGCCCCGGCCACACCGGCATTCGATTCCAACGAGAGCGGCAGCCGCCCAGTGAAGTTGGCTTTGCTGTCTTCCAACTCTTGTTCGGTCACGCCGTGGGTGACGAACTGCTGGATTTCAGAGCGGATCAGTTCGATGGTTTTTTCCACGTTGAATGGGTTCACACCCGCGCTCACTTCCCAGATGCCCGGGCCGATACCCGCGCTTAAGCTGGAGTAGGCATAGTAGGCCAGCCCGCTGCGCTCGCGCACCACATCGCCGATGCGCCCCATCATACCGAACACGCCCAGCACCGAGTTGCCCAGCGAGGCGGGCATATACTCGGGCGAATTGCGGGTGGGCCCGACCGCGCCCATGACGATATCTGCCTGTGACTTGCCGCTGATAGGCACATGTCTGCGCCTGCCCCTGGCCAGCGGGGCGAGTTCAGGCAGGGCTGGCAGATCGAGCTGCTGCGGGTTTTGCCAGTCGCCGAGGACGCGCTCCACCTGCGCCACAGCTTCTGCGGGGGTGATAGCGCCCACCAGTGTAATGACCATGCCGCGCGGGCCGTAAGCCCACGCGTGGAAGGCGGCCATATCCTCGCGGGTGATGGCCCGGATGCTTTCCGGCGTGCCATCGTCCGGGCGGGAGTAGGGGTGACCCGCGAAAACCAGTTCATCGAAGGCCAGCGAGGCCATTTCGGAGGTGTCTTGCGCACGCAGGGCCAGCCCGGTGAGGATCTGAGAGCGCAGGCGGTCCACCTGTTCGGTCGGGAAGACCGGGCAACGCAGCGATTCGGCGGTCAGGTCGAGCAGCAGGGGCAGGTCTTCGACCAGGGCGCGCCCGCTAAAGCTGGTGGTGTGCGTGCCGCCGCTAAAGCCCAGCCCCGCGCCGACTGCCTCGAGCGAATCGTAGATCTGCTGGAAGTCGCGTTTGGCCGTACCGCGCATGAGGGCGCTGGCGGTGAAATCAGAAAGACCCAATTTCTCGTCGCTGTCGAAGAGCGACCCGGCCAGCACATAACCGGCCATAACCACCGAGGGGCTGTTATGGTTGGGACGGCTGAGTACGACGATGCCATTGGACAGTTCGGCGCGGTGGATGTCATCGGGGCCGGGCAGGGAGTGCGGCACAGGGGTGAGGCGGCTCATTCGTCCACTTCCCCCGGTTGCGGGAGGTAGGTTCCGACCACGCGCCGTTCGGGACGCAGGTATCGCTGGGCTACGCGCAGCACATCCTGGGGGGTGACGGCGGCCAGGTTATCCAGATAATTCAAAAACCAGTCGTAGGTGGCGAACATTTCGCTGTAGCCCAGCCAGGCGGCCTGGTTGGTGATGTTCTCGCTGCCAAAGGCAAATATGGCACGGGCTTGTTTGATGGCGCGCGTTACCTCGTCTTGCGAGACGGTATGCTGCAGGACGCGGTCGATCTGTTCGTCGAGCGCGGCCAGGGCTTCTTCAGGGTTGCGCTCGGGGTGCAGGGTCATGGTGATGGTGTAGAGGAAAGGGTCGATAGTAACGGGCAGGCTGCCATACACGCTGACGGTGCGTTCTTTTTCGACCAGGGCGCGGTACAGCCGCGAGGTTTTGTTGGAGATGCCCGTGCCGCCATACGCGCCGGGATTGCTGGGACCGGAGAGCAAGCTGTCGAGCACGGCCAGGGGGAAGATGTCTGGATGCGCGGCGGCTGGGGCGCGATATGCCACCTGGATGAAGGTGGTTTCACCCGGGCCGGCCACCTCGACCCGCACTTCGCCACCCGGTTCCGGCTCTGCTGTTTCGATGCGCGGCGGTGCGGCTGGAGCGGGCGCCACCGGTGCGTAGAGTTCGCGGATGCGGGTGAGCATCTGCCCGGTGTCTAAATCTCCGGCGATGGCCAGCACGGCGTTGCCGGGCACATAGTAGGAGCGGTAATGGCGGTACAGGTCGTCGCGGGTGATGGCGCGCAGGTCGTCCATGAAGCCGATGACCTGGTGGTTGTAGGGGTGTTCGCTGAAGGCGGCCCGTTGCAGTTCTTCGCCCAGCAGGAAGAGCGGTTCGTTCTCGTCGCCTTCGCGCTCCGACATGATGACCGTGCGCTCCGATTCGACTTCGGCGGGGTCGAAGGCGCTGTTGGCCATGCGGTCGGCTTCGAGGCGCAGAGACAGGTCTATTTTGTCGGCGGGCAGGGTTTCGTAGTAGGCGGTCCAGTCGATGTAGGTGAAGGCGTTCCATGTGCCGCCTTCGCGGGCGATGGCTTTATCGAGCAGGCTGCCGGGGAAGTGCGGTGTGCCCTTGAACTGCATGTGCTCGACCCAGTGCGAAAGACCGGTTTGTCCGGGCTTTTCATCTTTTGAGCCAACACGGTACCACAGCCAGGCGCTGATGAGCGGGGCCGTGTGGATCTCTTTGAGCAGGACTTTCAGCCCGTTTTCGAGGGTAACGCGGGTGACGTCGCTCATTTAGGGTTGGGGGTCCGAGAAGATGGCACCGCACAAGATGCCGGTTGCGCCGCCGCAGGCGGGCACATCGCGCCAGGTTTGCCAGTCGGGCTGGATCAGTTGGTAGTACGGCCCGACCACGTTCTGCAAGCCAACGAACGGCTCGTGCAGTTCGGTCTGGTTAAGCGGAATGTCTACCGGGACGTTGAGCGTGACCGGAACGGTGGTCTGTACGGGGACGGTCAACTTCAACCGCACGGGCAGTTCTGCCCCAGCCGGCAGGATGATGTTGGTGGGCGCGCTGACGATGTTGAGCCCGCCGGTGGAGAGGCTGACGCGCGCGCCGTTGATGCGCGTATCTTCGGTGAGCACGACCACGGTATTCTGCTCGATGGGCAGGTCGAAGTTGATCGGAATCTCATCCTGCACCAGGATGGTGGTGGTGATGTTGGCCTGATCCATGAGCACGAAGTTGTTGTACAGCCCGCCCAGCAAGTCTTCGCCCAGCAGTTTTTTGATGGCAAAGAGCTGGTTGGTGGCAATAATGAGCGCGATGAGCAGCACCACGTTGAACAAGATTGAGAGCACGCTGCCGATGGTCCAAATGGTCCGTAGGGCGCGCTCGCCCCTTTGCGCTTGGGGCTGTGGCGGCAATTGTGGCCCCTGCACGGGCATGGCGGTGACGGGCGGTTTACGTGGCGGAAAACGTCGGTTCATGCGGTTCACCCTTGTGGTTTGATTATAAGAATTAATATAGCACAGAATGGAGAGACGTACTGCGCGCTGTCACTGCGAGATTACGTGCGCATTTTATCTCTACCGAGCAGTATCCCGGGAAAGCGTTTCGACAACGCGCATCACACAGGCCTGTCGGATCGCGTCCTGTAAAAAGCGGCGCCACTGTCTTTGACGGTTCGCCCCACCGCGCCATCCCGTTAAGAACGGGAGAACATAAAAAGTTCGCTATTCGCCAGATTTGCACTATTCGCATTAATGGTCTTACAATTCGCCTGGCAGCGAGCGCCGGATTAGGAATTTCGGGGGGAGGCGACATTTTTTGCCAGTACTTGTTTTTCCTGTCTTCATCACTATAATCATAATTGATGAAACGTAACTGCTCACCCGGAAGTGCGTTGCACCAGACTTTTTTACATCCAGCCGCTTAAGCGGAGCCAGATCTGGCGGAAGAAATGCGCGTTTAATATGGTGCGACGCACCCCTGAGCCATAACGATGCAACCATAAATTTGAGGAGAATTGATAATGAAGAAATCCCTGACTCGTATTGCCCTTGGGGCGCTGGCAGTTTTGCTCATCCTGGCCCTTGCGGGCTGCAACCTGCCACGTGCGGGCGGTACACCCACCCAGGCGCAGGATGCCATCTTTACCGCAGCGGCCCAGACCCTGGAAGTGGAACTGACCCGCCTTGCAGCCCAGCCTACCACGCCCGTCCCGCCGACCGAGGCCTTGGTGACTGTTACGCCCAATTTTACCAATACCCCTGCGCCCACCGCCACGGTCACACCTGTTCCGTGCAATCGGGCCGAGTTTGTTTCGGATGTAAATTACCCCGATAACACGGAAGTTCTGGCTAATGCCAACTTCACAAAGACCTGGCGGTTGAAGAATACCGGCTCATGCACATGGACATCGGGGTATGTGTTGCTTTTCGAAAGTGGCGATCCCATGGGTGTACCGGCAACCACACAACTCACGCCGGGCACCGTGCCGCCTGGCGCCACGGTGGATGTCTCGGCTAATTTCAAGGCGCCGGCCAACCCCGGCACATATCGGGCCAATTTCCGGCTGCGCTCGCCAGAGAATGTGGTCTTTGGCATTGGGGCCAACGGCATGAGCCAGTTCTGGGTGCAGATCAAGGTGCCTGCGCCCACGGCTACACCCACAGTCACGCCAACGCCAACGGCCACACCGGGGTTCATTCTGCCGACGCACATCATTGTGATCACATTGCCCAGCCCATAAATCTTACCAGCAGCCGGATGGAATCGCTCCATCCGGCTTATAATTTAATGGGATCGGGGTTTCCTTGCAGGGCTGGTAGTTTGCCCATATAATCAGCCCGTTTTGTCCAAATTGCGGGGTTCCTTTGGGAGAAAGAGAGAGAATGTGGCCGAACCAACCTATTTCGTAGCCGTCATTGGCGCCGGGCCGGCCGGCATGTTCGCCGCCCGCGAACTGGCGCGCAACGGGGCCCGGGTGGTTATCTTCAACCGCGACATCAAACCCGGAGGTCTGGCAGAGTATGGTATTTATGTAGAAAAACACGCCATGAAAGAAGGCTTGCGCACCCAGTTTCGTACCGTGCTCGAAACGCCCGGGCTGTCGTATTACGGCAATATCACCATCGGCACCAGTGGAGACCTTTCGCTGAGTGACCTGCGTGCCCTTGGATTCCAGGCAGTGCTGGTGTGCGCAGGGGCGCAGGGTACCAAGTCGCTGGGCCTGCCGGGTGAAGGGCTGACGGGCGTGTACCATGCCAAAGACCTGGTCTTCCACTATAACCAACTGCCGCCGTTCAGCCAGCGTCCCTTCGTGTTTGGACGCAAGGCGGCTGTGGTAGGCGCGGGCAACGTCATGCTCGACATCGCCCGCTACCTCATCCAAAAGATTAAGGTGGATGAGGTCATTGCTGTGGTGCGGCGCGGGCCGGCCGAAGTCAAGTTCGACAAGAAAGAGATGGAATACGTCATCGCCAATCTTTCACAGCGCGCGCTCGACGACGAAATTGCCAGGGTGACACCCATTATGCGGGCAATTGATCAGGACCCCGAGATTGCCAAGGCCAACATTCTGGAAGCCCTGCCCAAGGCCCTGCCCACCAACTCGGCGGCGCGCTTCCGTTTCGAGTTTCTGGCATCGCCAACACAGATCATTGGCAGGGAGGGGCGGGTGACAGCGCTGGAGGTCGAAGACAACATTCTGGCGCTCAGGGATGGTGACACCAAAGCGCGCGGCACGGGGAATAGAAGGCTCATCGAAGTCGATTCAGTAGTTTTTGCAATTGGCGACAAAGTGGATGAATCTTTTGGCCTGCCCACCGAGTGGAACGAGTTTGCCAAGAACCCCAACCCCCGCTTTCCGGTGGATGGCAACTCTTACGAAGCCTACGACCCGGCCGCGGCTTCCGTTATCGAGGATGTTTTTGTGGCCGGGTGGTCGCGCCAGGCCAGCACAGGGCTGGTGGGCTACGCCCGCAAAGACGGCACCAATGGCGCCAAAGCGGTGCTGCAATACCTGCAAACCCTGCGGCCCGCCCCGGCCGATGATTCGCGCCTCAAGGCTAAACTCAAATCACTGGGCAAGTACGTGGTCACCACCCACGATATTCGCAACCTGAACGTCATCGAACATTACGAAGCCCGCAAGCGCAACGTGGAGTCGTTCAAGTTTGGCACCAATGAGGAGATGCTTGAGGCCATCATGTCGGCTGGCTGATGAGGTCTCCGGGATGTGCGGTGGTAGTACTTAAGGGTGACCCCGGCCGCCCTTTTTGTATGGCCGTTGCAAGGAAACTTGTCCGTATAATGGTGTTTAGAAATATAGATTTTTGGAACTTTTTTACACATTGCAACGTAATACTTATAGACCAAAGCAAAGGAGGTTCATCGATGTCGCTGCTCATTATCACCGTTATAGTGTCCCTGACCGCCCTGTTCGCTTCATTGAGTCTCCTGCCGGTTACGTACAGCCAGCAAGACCTTGAGGCAATTGGGCTCGTGCAGGATTGATGTGCGCTCACTCATGTGAACGAACAGGCGCGCATCTGGCGCGCCTGTTTTTTTAGCCCAACCATCCTTGTGGATGGGTTAAAACCGGTCAGTGGTAGGGTACGGGACGCCGCCCGCGCTGTTAAACTACCAGCACAATCATCTTAAAAAAGGAGGCTGATATGTCCGAATTTGTTTATGTTGTAATTGCATGTGTCGTTGCGCTGTTCCTCGTGGCCAGCCTTCAACCGGTGCTCTTCCCCGACCAGGACGATGACTCCCCTTTCATCCTGCGGGATTGATTTTCTTCTCCTCCCTCCCCGCAGCACCCCGTCAGCATAGTCTGGCGGGGTGCTTGTTTGTATAGGAGCGGCATTTATTCGATTCCTGCCAGCAGGCGGGCCATTTCGCGCGCTTTTTGCGGGGCATTGCCCACATGGTGGGTGTAATCCATCACCCCGTCGATCTCGCCGACGGAAATGTAAGCGCGCACCTGCGGGTCGGCCGCCAGGTTGGCGGCCAGCGGGTTGGGCTGGCCGGCGCGCACGGATTCCCAGGCGCGCATGGCATGCTCGCGGATGAGTTCGTGCATGTCCTGGCGGCTGGCCCCGGCTTTGACGGCGGCCATGAGCACGCGTTCGGTGGCGGCGAATGGCCCATAAGTGGACAGGTTGCGCGCCAGGGCGCGTTCATCCACGCGCAGGCCGGCCAGTATGCCCTGCATGGTGCGCAGCATCTCATCAGCCGCCAGGAAGGCCTCGGGCAGCACGGTGCGGCGGTTGGCGGAGTCGTCGAGGGTGCGTTCGAGCAGCGAGTGGGCGGCGTTATCCCAGGCGATGCGCGGCATCTGGGCCAGGTAGCGCCCGAGCGAGTCGATCTTTTCGGCGCGGATGGGGTTGCGCTTGAACGGCATGGCCGACGAACCAACCTGCTTGCTGCCGAAAGGCTCGCTCAGTTCGCCGATGGGCGGCGATTGCAGCAGGCGCAGATCGAAGGCCATTTTGTAGAGCGATTGCCCCAGCCCGGCCAGCGCGGCCAGCACGGTGTAATCCTGCTTGCGCGGGTAGGTCTGGGTGGCGACAGCGTAGAATGGCAGGTCGAGCTTGTCGCTGAGCTGCTGTTCGAAGGCGGCCACGTTCTCTTCGCCGAAAAGTTCGGCGTAGCTGGCGCTGGTGCCAACTGCGCCCTTGAACCCCTTGCCTCGGATGTGTGCGCGTTGGGCGCTGAGGCTTTTGTAATCTTCGAGCAGATCCTGGGCGTACTGGGCCAGGCGGTAGCCAAGCGTGCTCGGTTCGGCGGGCTGGATGTGGGTGAAGGCGATCAGCGGGGTGTCGGCATATTTATCGAGCAGCCGGCCGAGGGTGGCGAGGAGCGCGCGCAGGGTCTCCAGGGTCAAGTCCAGGCTTTGGCGCAGGCGCAGCGCATCGGCGTTGTCTTCCACATCCATCGAAGTCGCGCCCAGGTGGATGATGCCACCGCCGACTAAGGCCTGTTCGGCGTAGGTGCGCACCTCGGCCATCAGGTCGTGGTGGATCTCGGCTTCGATTTCCAGGGCGCGCGGCACATCGATGGTTTCGACATGGGCGCGCAGGTCGATGATTTGTTCGGGCGTGACCAGCCCGAAGCCCTGCTGCACTTCGGCCAGCGCCACCCAGATGTGCCGCCAGGTGAGGCGTTTGTTGTGCTCGGACCAGATGCGGCGCATGGGCTCGCTGCCGTAGCGCCAGGTGAAGGGGGATTGGTAGGTGGTGAAGTCGGTCATGGGTTATGTTAGAGGTGGGGAGATTGTATAATCATTTTACCGTATGTTCAAACGCGACCTGTATCTTTCGAAACCCTTGATGAATGCCGCCGGAACGCTTGGCTTTGCGCCCGATGCGCGCCAGCCGCTAAACTGGGCGGATTTTGGCGCTTTTGTGACCAATCCGCTCAGTTTTACGCCGCGCCGCCCGGCCGCCACCCCCGCGCTGGTGGCATACCCGGGCGGTTTTCTCATGCACAGCGGGCTGCCCAACCCCGGGCTTCCTGCGGCCATCAAGAAGCATGCGCGCGCCTGGGAGCGGTCTGCGTTGCCGGTCATTGTGCACCTGATGGCCGACCGCCCCGAAGAAACCCTGCATATGGTGCGCATGCTGGAAGGGCTGGAGAATGTGATGGCGGTGGAGTTCGGATTTGCGCCGCAACTGGCGGGGGATATCATTGTACTGGCGGTGGAAATGTGCCAGGGCGAGTTGCCAATCGTGGTCTCGCTGCCGCCAGAACAGGTGCTCGCGCTTGGCCGGCAGGTGATGGATGCGGGCGCGGCGGCGGTCAGCCTGGGCGCGCCGCGTGGCATGCTCGGTGATGTGACCGGGAGGTTGTATGGTCCGGCGCTGTTCGCGCAGTCGCTTTTGGTGGCGCGCGATGCATCCCGCCTGGGTTTGCCTGTCATTGGCGGGGGAGGGGTGTATTCCAAAGAAAATGCCAGCGAGATGCTTGCAGCCGGGGCGTTGGCAGTGCAGGTGGATGCGGCGCTGTGGCGTGGCGATTTCAGCCCGGCAGTGTGAAATAGAACGTAGCGCCTTTGCTGGGTTCGCCTTCGGCCCATACGCGCCCGCCATGCCGGCGGATGATGCGCCGGACGGTGGCCAGCCCGATGCCATTCCCCTCGAACTCACCCGGGCGGTGCAGTTGGGCGAACATGCCGAACAGTTTTCCCACATATTGCATGTCGAAGCCGATGCCGTTGTCGCGCACAAAGTAGATGATCTCGCCGTCGCGCTCGAAGCTGCCGGCCTGCACCTCGGCCGCGGGGTTGTTGCGCGAGAATTTGATGGCATTATCGAGCAGGTGGGTATAGACTTGGGTGAGCATGGCGGGATCGGCATGGCAGGCGGGCATATCGCCGATGGTGAACCGGACGTGCTGGTTGTCGAGGTAGGCGGGCAGTTTGCCCAGCGCATGCCGTGCGATGGATGCGGGCGCAAACTCGCGTTTTCGGATGGTTTCTTTGCCAAGCTGCAGGAATTCGAGCAGGTCATCGATCATCAGCCCCATGGTGATGGCGTTCTGGCTGATGCGCCGCAAGCGTTCCTGTCCATCTTCATCCAGTTGGTTTTTATTTTCGCGCAGCATCATTTCAGCAAAGCCGGTCATGGCGCGTGCGGGGGTGCGCAGGTTGTGCGAAACGGTATAAGAGAACAGTTCCAATTCGTCATATGCCGATTCCAGTTCTTCGGTGCGTTCGCGCACGCGTTGGTCAAGGTCCGCGTTGAGGGCGCGGATCTCGGCTTCGGCCAGTTTTTGTTTGTTGATGTTTGTGGCGATGATGACCGCGCTGGTTACTTCGCCGCTTTCGATGACCGGCCCGGCTGTAACGGCGTACCAGGTAAGATCGCCAGATGGGGACAACCCTTCCATTTCGTACTGGGCGGGTTGGCCGGTCTCGAACATGGCCTGCAGTCCATTGCGCACGATGTGGTGGTATTTTTCTGAAACGAAGGTGTACACAGTGAGCCCCTGGGACAGCAGTTGGGGGGCAATATGCGGGTAGTTGATGAAAAATATGTTTCCCTCGCGGTCGCACTGGGTGATGATGACCGGTGAGTTGGCCACCAGGGTGCGCCAGCGTGACTCGGAGGCTTCGACCAGGCGGGTTTGCGTTTCGAGCATGCGCTCCTTGCTGATGGCGCGTTCCAGGCTGGTTTGCAGTTCCTCGGTGAGCACCCGAACCACGATCGCTGTAAAGAGGATGATGACCACAAATGTTACAAACAGGGTCGCATTGGGCGGGTCGAGTGTGATGATGGGGATGAGGTTGGCATTTTCAGCATAAATGACCAGCCCGATGCACGCCAGAATGCCCAGGGTGTACAGCGCAAACTGCCGCCGCGACAGGATGAGGCTGGCAAAGATGATGATGACCGGGAAAAGCAGCGCGCCCGCACCGCGCATTGCATTTTTTATGAACAGGCCAAAAGTGAGGATGCCCGGCAAGGCGGCCAGGAAAAGGAACATGGCCAGCTCCAGCCGCCTGCGGCGAATGAGGATGAAAACGATTCCGTAAAGTGCGCAGGCGGCCATTAGAAAAGCGACGACCAACGCATCGCCAACCAACAGGTAGTTCAACGCAATGGCGCCGCAGGCCAAAACGGTAAGCAGCGAGACCACCTGCAGGTAAACGGCAATGCGATTGTTGTCTTCGTTGCCGAAATCGACGTGCTTAAACCAGCGCCACAGCCCTTGGAGGCGGGCCCGAAAACGCGGTGCGCTCATTGCTGCCCTCCTGGCGTGAAGTGGAAGGTTGCGCCGCACCCCGGCTCCGATTCGGCCCAAATGCGGCCGCCGTGGCGCCGCAAAATGCGCTGCCAAATCGCCAGCCCCACGCCGATGCCAGGGAACTCATCTGCATGGTGCAGGCGTTGGATGGTGCCGAACAGTTTCTTGACGTATTGCATGTCGAAACCCACGCCATTGTCGCGTACAAAAAAAGTGAGGAAATCTTTGGCATCTGACACGCCAAATTCGATCTGGGCGTTCTCGGTGCGCGAGGAGAATTTCCAGGCGTTACCCAGCAGGTGCTCCATCATGCTGGATATCAACAGCGGGTCGGCATGGACAATAATTCGCGGCGCAAAGGTGACTTTTACTGCCCGGGCTGGTTCCGCGCTGCGCAGCCGGTCGATGACCTGGCTGACAATTTTGCTCAGGTTCACTTCACTGTGTTTGATGGGGTGTCGGGTCAGGCGCGTGAGGGCCAAGAGGCTGTCGATCAGTTCGCCTATTTGTTGCGCGGCATCGCGGCTGCCCTGCAACGGCAGGCGTGCGCCTGCAGTTTGGGCCAGGTCTGAAAACCCGTGCTGCGCCACCAGTTCCAGGTGGTGTTGGTGTGATGGGAGAATGTAGAAGGCCAGCATGGGCGATTGGCTGTATTTTTTCAGGGCGCCCACGGTGATGGCGGCGATCTGGTCGAGGGTGTGGGTGCGGTGCAGGGTCTGGGTGACTTCGTTGAGCACGCTGAGTAAAGCCATCTCTCGCTGCGCCTGGCGGGCAGGGGGGCGGGTTGCCTGGCTCATGGCTTTGCCTCGGGAAGGGTGAAATAAAAAGTGGCGCCCTGCCCCGGCTGTCCTTCGCCCCAAATGCGCCCGCCGTGTTTTTGAACGATTCGCTGTGCGACTGCCAGCCCGGCACCATGCCCGGGGAACTCATCGGGGCGGTGCAAGCGCTGGAAGGCGCCGAACAATTTGCCGGCATATTCCATGTTAAAACCCGCGCCGTTATCACGGATGAAGAACACAGGCTTGCCTTGCTTCATCTCTTTGGCGATGGTTATTTTGGCGTGTTTGGTTTTGGATGTGAATTTCCAGGCGTTTTCGAGCAGATTGTTGAGCAGGATGCGCACCAGTCCCTCATCGGCAAAGGTTTCCAGGTTGGTTGCGATATCGATCTCCACATTGCGGTCCGGGTTTTCCACAGAGAGGCGTGTGATAATGTCCGATGTGATGCGTGCCAGGTCTACATTGGTTCGCATAAGACTGCTGCGCGTCAGGCGCGAGAAATCGAGCAGGGCGTCTATCAGTTCGCCCATGGTTTGGGCCGAAGCGCGAATTTGCTTCAGCTTGTCGCGGGCGCTTTCGGTCAGGTCGTGCCCTTCCTCTTCCAAAATGATCTGGCTGAAACCACGCATGCCGCGTATTGGGGCGCGCAAATCGTGGGCCACCGAGTAGGAAAAAGTTTCCAACTCCGCGATGGCGCCTTCCACCTGCGCTGTACGTTCGTGTACGCGCTGCTCCAACTCGGCATTGAGGCGCGCATTCTGGATCGACAACCCAATATATCCGGCCAAAAGGCGCAGGGCTTCGAGGCTTTCATTGCTGAAACGCCTTCCCGAAACGAGGTTATCTACTGCAATGAGCGCCACGGGGGTATCTCCGGCCCAGGCAGCCAGGGTGGCGTGCTGGGTCACCCCGTACATTTCGCTGTCTGCGCTGTGCTGGTGGGTGTCGTGGTAATTGTTGATGATCGAGATCCCTTTGGGGTCGTTCAGGGAAATGCGCCAGGCGCTGGTGGGGTCGATTTTCTCTGAAAAGCCAAATGCTTCCTCCATGTTTCCTTGCCGGTCTGTGCCATACGTGCCACTGATCGTATTCTGCGCCGGATCGTAAAGGAACAACCCGACCCGGTCGAACCCCAACCCTTTTTGTATGGACTGGTGCGACTGCCTCAGGCATGCCCTGAGATCCGTTTCCTGGGCGATTTGCTTGCCCATTTCGATGACCTTTTCCATCATGTCCTGGCGCTGGCTCAGGTTGTCGCGCTCTTCGCGCAGGCGGGTTTGCGCTATGTGACGTTTGTCCAATTCTTTTTGCAGCTGCTCGAGCAGAAGGGCACGCTCCAACCCGCTTGCAACCTGGATCGAGAGGGTTTCAAAAAGGCGAATTTGCTCCACCGTGTATGCATGCGCAATGCTGGCCTGCACACTCATCACACCGATCACACGCCCCTCAGACATGAGCGGGATTCCCAGGAAGGAAACCGTAACAGAGGGTGCCAGCACGATGATATCGTATTGTTGCTGCACATCGGGATCAGTAATATCCGGGATGTAGAGCAGGCTGCGGTTTTTGATGATATACCCGGTCAGTCCGGGCCGTTCGCGGAGACTGCGCGTGGGCACCATGACGCGTTGGTCATTGTTGCGAAACAGGGGGAAGCTGACCATCTCGGTGGCTTCATCGTAAAACGCGATGAAAAAGGTGTTGATCCGAAAGGCGCTATTGACATGCGCATAGATGGTTTCGAGCAGGCTTTCGAGGTCGCTGCTTTTTGAAAAACCCATGCCAACCCGGTAAAGCAGTTCCATTTCGGTGGCTCGTTGGTGGTCCAGGTTTTCTGTAAATTTTCGTTCTTCCAGGTCCCATGTGGCGCGTTTGAGGGTCTTGGCCAGGTAATCCAGCGTGATCAAAATTGGCACCACGGTAAAGCCGATGTTGATTAAAAACAAAACCAGGATGGTGCCAGGCGGGTAGGCGAACATCCGTGGCAAGGTTGCGCCAAAAGCCGGGGCCGCCACCATGCTGATGATAGCAAGCAGGGTCATGACGACATACATGATGATGCCGCTCATGCCGGTGAGCAGCCCGGCAATAATGGTGCCAGAGATGTGGAACATCAGATCGTAGCTCACGATGCCCCCGCCAGCCACCATGCGCGCTGAGATTACCAGCCAGTACAAACCCAGGACAAGCCTGCTGGCCAGGTCCACCTTGCCAGACCTCAGCAAGACCCAACCGGTAAAAATGATGGACAGCCCGACGAGAAATGAAATGGCGGTAAAAACCTTTTCCTGGAAGAAGAATAAAAAGCCCACAACCCCGCCCAGGATTTGAAAGCCTGCCAGGGTCAGCAACACTACATTCAGCACAAAGGCGCGGCGTGTTTTATCCACCGAGTCTGGGAGGTTAGGCGGTTTAACAAAGTTGATGAGGGACTGGCGAAATTTGTTCATTGGCAAACACTATGGAAGGGTTTGATTTGACGACGAAGGGTGCTGGCAAGCAGGGTTGCCAGGTTGGCATATGCGCAAGTTCGGACTGGCATTGACTGGCTTTGCCCTTAATCAAACCAGAACCGCTCATCGTGGTTAAAGGGGGCCGCAAAGGTAGCCGCAACGTGCGGTACGCGTTGGACGAATAGCTCCTGCGCATCGGGATCGTTGACCCAAAAGGAGAGTGTGCCAATGTAGGCCCCCACGAAGCAGCCTTCGATCAGTTCTGCGTAACGAGTGGGCAAGGGAAAGAGGCGGTCGTAATTGATGAGGAAGATTTCATGCAGGTCTTTGCCGATCCCAGACAGGCAAATTCCCAGGTCGAACATGTAACTGCCAAAGCAGCATAATGAGAAATCGATCAGGCGAATGACGCCTTCGTCGTACAGGAAATTGCCGCGGTGAAGGTCGCCATGCAGCAGCCCATTGGTCTGCCGTGTTTTTGGTTGTGTCCGCAGGAGGGCTTTGAGTTTTTCGAGCGCGGTTTGCAACTCGGCGAAATCGGCATAGCCCACGCGACCATCCAGCACTGCCGGGCGCAGCAGGTCGAGGCATGTGTCGAAATAGGCTGAATCGCGCCAGGGGCGGGTGAACCCGTGCGGACGACGCCAGCGGCTGCTGTGCAAGTGCAATTTGCCCACCAACGCGCCCATTTGCGCGGCGGTGTCTTCATTTTCCATGGCGCGTTCAAAAACCACGCCGGGAATCCAAGTGAGCAGTGTGCTGTTAACCTGCGCGCCTGGCTCAACTGCCACGGTGGTGACCCACTGCCCCCCGGTGTTTGTTTGTGGTTGCTGTACAGGCAGTCCGTTGTGGTGCAAAGCGTGCAGCCATTGCATCTCCGAGCGCACGGCGGCCGGGTTTGCGCCGTGCGCGCCCATGGCTGCAAACTTTGGCAGGTGCAATCGCAACAGGTAAGGCTGCCCGGGCGCTGTGCTGACTTTGAAGGTCACATTTTCACTGTGGTTGATGTAGTCCGGCGAGGGCTCCACCAGCGGGTAGCGCGCCAGGGCGTGCCAGGCAATTTCCAGGAACGTTGCGGGGTTGCTGTCCATTTTGCTTAGATTATGACACGATTTTTTCGGTGAGACAATTGGCGTTATTTTTCGAGCCAGATGGTCACCGGACCATCGTTATGGATGACCACCTGCATGTTGGCGCCAAACACCCCTTGCTGGGTGGGCACGCCCCGGATGCGCAACATTTGCGCAAACTGATCGACCAGCGGGCTGGCCGCCTCGGGCACCGCAGCGTCGGTGAACGAAGGGCGGCGCCCTTTGCGCGCATCGGCATACAGGGTGAACTGCGAGACAACAATCGCTTCACCGCCCTTATCCAGCACAGACAGGTTGACTTTTCCCTGCTGGTCTTCAAAGATGCGCAAGTGGGCAATTTTTTCTGCCAAAAAGTCGGCTTGTGCGCTGGTGTCACCTTGTCCCACCCCCAGCAGGATAACCAGCCCGGTTCCAATTTCTGCTACCGTTTTATCATTAACTGTTACGCTGCCAAAAGAAACCCGTTGGATGAGTGCGCGCATCAAATCCTCCATACGATGTTCGAAGCGGCTTGCCGCCTTGTCGGTTGATCTGCGTTAAACGAAAAACGCAACCCTGCAGGCAGGATTACGTTTTTCAGGTGTTCTAGAGTGGCAGCTGCACCGCTTCGCGCACTTCTTGCATGGTCACTTTGGCAATATCGCGCGCGCGGCGGGCGCCATCATGCAGCACGTCCCACACTGCGCCGGGGCGTTGACTGATTTCTTCGCGTTTGGCGCGGAAGGGGGCAAGGTTTTGGTTGAGATTTTCGGCAAAGCGCTTCTTGCAATCCACGCAGCCAATTCCCGCCCGCCGGCATTCGGTGTTGATCATGGCGACTTCTTCGGCTGGCGAGAAAACCTTGTGCATGGAGAAAACATTGCACACGTCCGGGTCGCCAGGGTCGGTGCGTTTCATACGCTGCGGATCGGTAACCATCTGCATGACACGCTGGCGGGTCTCTTCGGGGCTGGCTGCAAGTTCAATGTGGTTGTTCAGGCTTTTGCCCATTTTTTGCGCGCCATCGATGCCCAGCACCTTGGGAATTTCGGTGTTCTTCATGGCGGGTTCGATCAACACGCTGGTATTGTACCGATGGTTGAAAGACCGCACGATTTCGCGCGCGAACTCGATGTGTGGGGCCTGGTCTACGCCTACCGGTACCACATCCGTTTTATACAACACAATATCGGCGGTCATGAGCACCGGGTAGCCAACCAGCCCGTAATTGACATTGCCGGGATTGTCGCGCACCTTCTCTTTGAAGGTGGGCAGGTCGGTCAGCTTGCCGAGCGGTGTTACCATCGAGAGGATGGTGTGCAATTCAGTTACTTCGGGCACGTGCGATTGGACGAACACGATGCTTTCCTGCGGCCGAATGCCCGCCGCCAGCCAGTCGAGCGCCATCTCGTACGTATTTTGGCGCAATGTATGTGTGGTTTCGACGGTGGTCAGGGCATGCAGATCAACGATGCAATAAACACACTCGTAGTTATCCTGAAGGGCTACATAATTTTTCATTGCCCCCAGGTAGTTGCCCAGGTGCTGCCGCCCGGTGGGGCGGGCGCCCGAGAAAACACGTCCTTTTTTGGTCATAGGATCATTTTCCTTCGATGATTTTTTGCACCATAGCCACCACCTCACCTTTTTCGGCGTGGCGCCTGGTTTGTACTTTGGAGTAAACCAGGCAGCCATTCACTTCCACTTCAAACTGCCCGCCATCTGAAGGCACCAGGGTGATGGTTTCAATGTCTGGTTCGAAATTGTCGAGAAGTTCCGCGACCAGACCGGTCGCGCGGGGGGTGTAATGTCAGACAGCGCAGTAGGTAAGGCGAATATTCAACATTTTCACACGCTCCTGCAAAGTTGGGGCGATTATAACATAGGCTCTTTTTGGGGCTTTGGGCGTCGAATTGACCGCCAAAGCCCATGCACTAAACCGGTTTGGTTTTATTGAGCCGCTGCAAGGCTTCGGGAGGATATTTGATTCGCTCGATGATCCGCTGGGCGCACTGCTCTGGAGAAAGGATAGAGGTATCCACCTCCAGGTCGTATACACAGTAGCGGTGCACCAGGGGGAACTGGGCCGCAGCCTGCCCGAGTGTGCGGTCTTTACGCGCGCGCTCGCGCTGTTCTAGTACCGCCAGCGGACAACGGACGCCGATCAGGTAGGCTGGCAGTCCGGAGAACAGGTTGGCGCAATCATCCGCCCAAATGCGCTCGACCAGCACATGATCGGCAACAATATTGTTCCCGGCGTGGCATGCCGCCAGGATGGCGCGATGCATGCCAAAAACAAGGCGGTGACCGGTTGCTCCTGCAACGGTCGCCCTGCCCAATACATCATCCCATAACGGGCGGTCCAGGTAACGCTTGGGCAGCATCTGCAAAAAGCGATCCAATCCCATGTCCAGGTAGGGCTGTTCGAGCCGTGCTTGCACAGCGTTGAGGATGCTTGTTTTCCCCGCGCTGGAGGCGCCATTGAGGAAGAGAACGGTGCCAGGCTGCATGCGCGTATTATAAAACCCAACACACGCAAAAGCGGGAGCGTTTACGCTCCCGCTTCTACAGTCGGGGTGGGGATAACAAAACTAGGCAGACTGCATGGCCGCGAGCTTTTTCATCAGGCGGCTTTTGCGGCGCGCAGCATTGTTCTTGTGGATGACGCCCTTTTCCGCGGCTTTGTCGAGCTTGCTGATGGCCTCGATAACGGCGGTTTTGGTTTCTTCCACATTGCCAGTGTCGAAGGCGGCGCGGGCCTGGCGGACTGCGCTGCGGGTGAGGCCGCGCACTACGCGGTTGCGCAGGCGGCGTTTCTCATTCTGGCGATTGCGCTTGATCTGGGACTTGATATTAGCCAAAGTACTTCCTCCAAAAAACGTTCTACTTGCGACGGCAGGCTATTTTACACGAGGCCTGGTGGTTTGTCCAGTGGGAGCTAGGGTGTTGGTGTGGGCGGTGGTGTGACTGAAGGTGTTCCCGGTCCCGGTGTGAAGGTGGGGGTGCTGGTGGGCACGGGTGTTACCAGGTTGACGCGAACTTTGAGCAGCTGGCCCACAAAAATGGCATTCACATTTTCGATGTTGTTTTGTTTCTGAATATCTTCGATGGTGCTGTTGAATTTGGCTGCTATCACGGCCAGCGTATCGCCTGCTTGCACAGTGTAGTTTACCGTCGTGCCAATACGAATGCCGGTGGGGATGGGCGTGGGGGTGGGCAGCTTGAGGTCTGGGTTGGGGATGAGCAAGGTTTGCCCAACGCTGATGATGGGGTTGGCCGGGTTGATGGAAGGGTTGAGCAGCAGGATGAGCGCCACGCCGTCTGTGCCAAGGCTGAATTTTTCAGCGATCAGGGTCAGGTAATCGCCTTCCTGCACCACATATTCAAATGGCGCAGAAGGGGTG
>DAOUAP010000047.1:0-80737 GCA_034433165.1 Anaerolineales bacterium
AAGGGCCACGACGTAAAAACTAAGGCAATTATTCCGTTGTGTGCCTTTGTCGCCGTCGTGGTGCAGGTTTTTGAGGACCAGTACAGCGAAAATTCGGGATGTACGGTAGTGAAACCCTTGTAAATAAATGCACATTGGCGTCAAAAGTCGAAACACAAACGCTGGGGAAAATTCGGCAGCTTATCGCCAATGTGTGCGCAACCATAAACGCGCACCCCCTGCCAAAGCGCAGGCATCTGCCAGCCGTGCAGGTGCGCAGAATAACAACATCACACACATCCTGAAAGGATACCTGCAATGACCCGCTACACCTTCCCGCACAACTTCCTGTGGGGCGCGGCCACCGCCGCCTACCAGATCGAAGGCGCCTGGGACGCCGATGGCAAAGGCGAATCGATTTGGGATCGCTTCAGCCACACCCCCGGCAACGTCACCAACGGCGACACGGGCGACATCGCCTGCGACCATTATCACCGCTACACGCAAGATGTCGCCCTCATGCGCCAGCTCGGGCTGAAAGCCTACCGTTTTTCGGTCAACTGGACCCGCATCCTGCCTGCCGGCAAAGGAGCCGTCAACCCCGCCGGGCTGGATTTCTACGACCGGCTGGTCGATGCCCTGTGCGCAGCCAACATCGCGCCGTTCATCACCCTGCACCACTGGGATTACCCGCAAGCCCTGTATGAAACCGGCGGCTGGACCAACCGCGCCAACCTGGGCTACTTCGCCGACTTCGCGGCCGTCCTGGTCAAGCGCCTGGGCGACCGCATCCAAAAATGGACCACCTTTAACGAGCCGGCTGTCATCGCCTTTGACGGCTACTGGGGCGGCGAGCACGCCCCCGGCGAGCGCAACCCGCGCACGGCCATGCAGGTGGCGCACAACCTGATGGTGGCGCACGGGCTGGCCGCGCAGGCCATCCGGGCGGCCAACCCCGCCCTGGAGGTGGGCATCGTGCTCAACGAGTGGGGCTCAGACGCCGCCGACGACAGCCCCGCCGCCCGGGCCAACACCGAAGCGGCCTGGGACGCCAGCGAGACCCTTTTCCTGCATCCCATCTTCAATGGCTACTATCACCCGGCCGCAATCGCGCGGGCCGCGGAAAACGCGCCTGAGATCCTGCCCGGCGACATGGCCCTGATTGCCCAAAAACTGGATTTCCTGGGTGTCAACTTCTACTCGCGCAACCTGTACGACGCCAACGGGCAAATCGACCCTGTGCCCGGCGCGGAATACACCGAAATGGGCTGGGAGGTGCACGCCCCGGCCCTGCGCCGCCTGCTCAACCGCCTGCGCCACGACTACCACCTGCCGCCGCTCTACATCACCGAGAACGGCGCGGCCTTCCCGGATGCAGTCGCGCCCGATGGCGCCATCCACGACGAAAGGCGGCAGAACTACCTGCGCGAACACTTCATCCAGATGCGCCTGGCCATGCAGGACGGCGTGGACGTGCGCGGCTACTTTGCCTGGTCGCTGCTCGACAACTTCGAGTGGGGGCACGGCTACACCAAGCGCTTTGGAATCGTGCGCGTCAATTACGCCACCCAGCAGCGCACCATCAAGGACAGCGGGCACTGGTACAGCCGCGTGATCGCTTCCAATTCGGTCGAATAGGCTTTTGTTCAGGCGGCAGACTGGCAAAGCCTGCCGCCAAAAGCACAGCCAGGCATTAACACTTGCTTATACAATGAAAGCATGATTACATCCGAACAAGATTTCCTGCGCTTTTTGGACGAACACGGGTTCACCTACCTGCGCATCGAGCACCCCGCTGTTTTCACCTGCGAAGAAGCCGAGCAGCACCGCCCGCCCCAACCGGCCGTGAGCACCAAGAACCTGTTCCTGTGCGACAAAAAGGGTCGGCGCTGCTTCCTGGTGGTAACGGCCTGCGAAAAAACGGTGGACCTGGCCGCGCTCGCGCCACAACTGGGCGTTTCGCACCTGCGCTTTGCCTCGCAGGAGCGCCTGGAGCGCATGCTGGGTGTGACGCGCGGCGCGGTGACGATGATGGGGCTGGCCAACGATACCGCCCTGCAGGTGGAACTGTGGATGGATTCTGATATTTGGGCTGGCGAATACTTCCAGAGTCACCCGCTGGTCAACACGGCCACGCTCGTGATCGCAAAGGCAGAACTGGCGCGTTTCCTGACGCTGACCGGGCACGAGGTCAATTTTTTCAAGTAAAGGATTGAACCGATGAAGATCGCATTTGCCGGAACCGGCTACATCAACAGAATCCATGCTGCGGCCGCCCGCAACGCAGGCGCAGAACTGGCCGCCGTGGTCAACCATAAACCCGAATCGATGGCGGCCTTCGCAGCCGAGTTTGGCATCCTGCGCCAATATGCAAATGTGGGGGCGCTGCTGCGGGACGGCGATGTGGATGCGCTGGTGGTCAGCACCCCCAACTACCTGCACGCCGAACAGAGCATTGCCGCGCTGGAGGCTGGCGCGCATGTGATGGTCGAAAAGCCAATGGCCATGAATGCCAACGAAGCCGGGAAAATGCTCGCAGCCAGCCAGAGAAGCGGCGCGCACCTGATGGTGGCGCACTGCTGGCGCTTCGACGAAGAAGCGAACTGGCTCGCGGGGCAAACGCCTCGCCTGGGCAGGATCGTGCGCACCAAGGGCTACGGTGTGCATGTTCACTGGGGACCGGGCGGCTGGTTCACGCAAAAGCACTTTGCGGGCGGCGGCGCATTGGCCGATATGGGCATCCACGCGCTCGACACGTCCCGCTGGCTGCTCGGCGAGCCGCTGCCGGTGCGCGTTTACGCCAGGATCGGCACCTATTACGGCGACTATGACGTGGACGATACCGGGGTCATCATGGTGGAGTGGGACAACGGCGCGACATCCTACCTCGAATCGGGGTGGTGGCAACCACACGCCGATGGGGCGGAAGCCGCCACGCAACTGTACGGCGCAGAGGGTTTTGCCAGCCTGTACCCAACCCGCCTCGAAATTCGGAACCGGGCGGAAGAAAAAATCGATATCGACGACCCTGGTTTTGCCTTCCCGCGCGAGAACCACGCCCCACAGTCGATGTACGACCGGCAGATGGCATACTTTTTCGACTGCATCCGCTCGGGCCAAACGCCCATCCCCGGCGGCATGGAAGGCTGGGTCAACATGAAAGTGGTCGATGCGGCTTACGAATCGAGCCGCACCGGCAAGATTGTGGAGGTCCAGTGAAGATTTGCGTTGTCGGTGGCACAGGCAACATCAGCCAGCCCATCGTTCGGCTGCTACTCGAACAGGGGCACGAGGTGGTGTGCGCCAACCGGGGCGAGTCGCGCCCGATCCACCCCGGCGCGCGGCTCATCCAAGTCAACCGGAACGACCGCGAGCGCTTCGAGCGTTTGATGCAGGCCGAGCGATTCGACGCCGCCATCGATATGGTCGGCTTCAGCGCGGAGGATGCCGCTTCATCGGTGCGCGCGTTTCGGGGCGTGGGCTGGTTCGTGCAGACCTCCACGGTGTGCACCTACGGCATCCGCTACGATTATCTCCCGGCCGACGAGACCCATCCGCTGCGTCCCATCACGGATTACGCGCGCAACAAAGCCGCCGCAGACGATGTGTACCTGGCTGCCTGGCACACCGAAAAGTTCCCGTCCGTCATCATCAAGCCATCCACCACGTACGGGCCCGTGCAGGGCATGGTGCGACAGGTGTGCTGGGATTTCCAATGGATCGACCGCGTGAAAAAGGGCAAGCCCATTGTGGTGTGCGGGGACGGCAACGCCCTGCACCAGCACCTGCACGTGGATGACATCGCGCGCGCCTTTGTGGGCGTGATTGGCAAGGAACACACGAAGGGTCAGGTTTACAACGCGGTCAACCGCGGCTACATCCCCTGGGCCGACTACCATCGCCTGGCCGGGACGATCCTGGGGTGCAAAACTCAACTGGTGGGCGTGCCGTTCGAGACGCTGAAGCGCCTCAACGTGCCAGGTTTCGGCATCTGCGAGGAGATCTTTGCCCACCATGTGTATTACTCCGCCGAAAAGCTGTTCCGTGATGTACCAGAGTTCCACCCACAGGTATCGCTCGAACAAGGCATGGCGCAAGTTTTTGAGGTGATGGAACGCGAAGGACGCATCCCGAACTCGGACGACCTGACCTGGGAAGACGAGATCATCAGAAAGGTCACCTTATGACCCCCAACCCGCTTCTCAAAAAATTAGGCTACTCAGACACCGACCAGCTTGCCATCATCCACACCGACGACATCGGCATGTGCCACGCCGCGCTGGCCGCCTCATCCCCAAGATGCTGCCACGCGCCTCGGCAAAAGGATTAAAGATATGCCTGAACATTACTTTCTCGGCGTCGATGCCGGGGGCACCAAGACTCATGCCCTGATCACAGATGAGGATGGCCGCGCACTGGGTTTTGGCGCAGGCGGGCCCGGCAACTGGGAAGGTGTGGGGCTCGATGGACTGACCCAGGCCGTCAAACAGTCTGTGAGCAGCGCGTTGGCCACGTCCGGCCTGCGCATCGATCAAATCAGCGGCGCGGGCATGGGATTGGCCGGTTACGACTGGCCCAGCCAAAGGGGAATGATTCTGAATGCCATCGTCCCGTTGGGTCTGGGCTGCCCAATCGCGATCGTCAATGACGCCACGCTCGGCATCCTGGCCGGCACCACAGAAGGCTGGGGCGTATCCATTGTTTCGGGCACGGGCGATAACTGCCGGGGCTGGCGCAGGGATGGACGGGAAGGACGCGTGGTAGGCGGAGCCAGCCACTGGTCTGGAGAGCATGCCGGGGGCTGGGATATCGCCCTGCGCGCCATGCGGGCCGTCACCTTCGCGTGGAACAAACGCGGCCCGGCTACGGCGCTCACGGCGGCCTTCATCGCAGCCACCGGCGCCAGGGACCTGGATGACCTGGTCGAGGGCATGTACCTGCACCGCTTCGCCATCGACGAAGCCATTATCCGGCGGGTATTCCAGGTGGCCGCCGAGGGTGACCTGCAAGCCCTGGAAGTCGTCCGCTGGGCTGGCGCCGAACTGGGTGACATGGCTTGCGGCGTCATCCGGCAGCTCGCGTTGGAACAGGAACCGGTCGAGGTGGTGCTGATTGGCAGCCTGTGGAAAGGCCACCCGCTCATGACCGACAGCGCACGCGAAACCATTCACAGGGTGGCGCCGCGCGCCCGCCTGGTGCGCCTCACCACCCCGCCAGTCATTGGCGGTGTGGTGCTGGCTATGCAGCACGCCGGGCTGACCACCGCGCCAGCCCGGCAATCCCTGCTTGAAAACATCACCGCCTTCCTCGAGCAAAAAGCCGAAGACTGACTTAAATCTGGCTTACACAAACCCGAAACAACGCGCCGCAACAAAAAACAAAGGAGACCCCACATGTCCGAACTTGCCATCCTTGGCGGGCCCAAAACCCGCACCGAACCCTACCCCCAGTGGCCCGTTTGGGACCAGCGCGACATTGATGCGGTCACCGCGGTGATAAAATCCGGGCGATGGGGAGGCTACCCGTATCCCGGACCCCAGACCGCCGAACTGGCCCGGAAATTCGCCGAGATGCAGGGCGGGGGCTATGCTGTGCCGATGGCCAATGGCAGCATCACCATGGAAGTGGCGCTGCGGGCAGCGGGCATCGGCTGGGGCGACGAAGTGATCGTGCCGGCATACACCTTCCAGGCCACCGCCTCAGCGCCCATGGCAGCCGGGGCCGTGCCGGTCATTGTGGATATCGACCCGAACAATTACTGCCTCGATCCCAAAGCCGCCGAAAAAGCCATCACGCCCAAGACGAAGTCCATCATCCCGGTGCACCTCGGTTCGAACATGGCCGACATGGACGCCATCATGGCGCTGGCCGAAAAACACAACCTCATTGTGATCGAAGACTGCGCCCACGCCCATGGCGCAAAATGGAACGGGCGCGGCGCGGGCACCATCGGTCACTTCGGGTCGTTCTCGCTGCAATCCTCCAAAACCCTCACCACCGGCGAGGGCGGAATTCTGCTGTGCCGCACGCCGGAGTTGGCCGCCAAAGCTGCCTCCATCATCGACTGCGGGCGCCCGCACACCCCAGGCGGCGGCCCCGAAGATTACAGCCTGGATTTCGAGGTGGGCGGCAACTTCCGCCTGAGCGAGATCGCCGCCGCACTGGCGCTGGTGGGCATCGAACGCTTCCCGGCGCAGGCCAAAGAGCGGGAAGAAATGGCCGCATATATGGACGAAGCCCTCAGCGAGATTCCGGGCGTGCGCGTCCTGCCGCGCGATCCGCGCCACACCACCCGCTCGTTCTACCGCTACATCTTCGCCATCGACCCCGCCGCCTTTGGCGTGGAGCACGAGGCCCTGTGCGCCGCGCTCGAAGCCGAGGGCGTGGACTGCTGGGTTGGCTACGAGGCCATGCACAACTATTCGCTGTTTCAGCCGCAGAAATCCAAACTGGCTGTGCCCAGCGCCTTCCCCGAATTCTTCGATTTCCAATCCATGCACCTGCCGGAAGCCACCCGCGCTTGCGAACATGAAGCCGTCTGGCTGGACGAGTCCATCTTCCGCGCCGGCCGCCAGGGTGTGGATGCGGCCGTGGCCGCCATCAAGAAGATCCAGCACAACGCGGCCGAACTGGCCGAGGCAGCCAAAAAATTTAACAGATAGCGACACAGGGCCCCGCCCTGCGCACAATCCACCGAGCAAAACACAGAGCAGCTGCTGGCATTAACGAGCGAGCATTTTCACTATGATTGTATTACTCAAAATATGAGGAATGTCATATAAAAATCTGTTGACTCTCGGGAAGAAATCATTATAATAAATTGAGAGCGCTCTCAAAACCTCAAAAGTACTCCCTATATGCCGCCTGGATCGGCATATAAAAACAAGAATCGTGAGAGCGCTCTCAAAACGGAGCCTTGAGTTATGCCCCTGACCCTTGAAGATATTGCCAGTCTTTCAGGCGTTTCGCGTGCCACCGTGTCGCGTGTCATCAATGATGACCCCAACGTGAAACCACGCACACGCGAAAAAGTCATGGAAGTCATTAAGCAAATCAACTTCCAGCCGAACATTGCAGCCCGAAGCCTGGCAGCAGGCCGCACCAACATTATCGGACTGGTAATCCCTGCTGGCGTTTCGGCTCTCTTCACTGACCCCTACTTTCCCCTGCTCATACAAGGTGTATCGTCAGCGTGCAATGCGCGCGATTTTTCAGTCATGCTCTGGCTGGCAGAACCAGAATATGAACGACGCACGATGCGGCAAATACTGCATAGCGGGATTTTGGACGGCGTGATCGTTTCGTCCATGTTGTTGGATGACCCGATTGTGCAAGCCCTGTATGATAGCAAAAAACCTTTTGTTCTCATCGGGCGGCATCCTTACCTTGATGTCAACTACGTGGATGTTGATAACGCCACTGGCGCTTATGAAGCAACCCGGCACCTGTTTCGCCTGGGGCACCAGCAAGTGGCCACAATCACCGGCCCGCTCAATATGATCGCCGGGCAAGATCGACTGGGTGGTTACCATCGTGCGCTCCAGGAACAGGGTATTGCGCCGCACCCCGAGCTGATCGCAGAAGGGGATTTCACCGAAGCAAGCGGCTATAAAGCCATGCGGCAATTAATGCCGCACCGCCCCACCGCTGTTTTCATTGCCACCGACATGATGGCCGAAGGCGCGCTGCGCGCGCTGCGTGAAGCCGGGATGCGTGTACCACAAGATATGGCGATTGCAAGCTACGATGATATGCCCAACGCCAGTCGCACCTCACCGCCACTTACCACCATTCGACAGCCCTCACAGCAATTAGGCGCACACGCTGTTGACACACTGATCGAGATCGTCCAAAAACCGGGAGCACACAAACGCCGCATCATCCTGCCTGTTGAATTGATCGTTCGTCAGTCATGTGGCGCCTCATGTTTATGAAAAAAGGAGGTGATTTTCGGAACACTGTCTGTTTTCATCCTGGTTCGTTCCGGCAAATTGTCCGGCATCCACATTCACAATAAGGAGAAAGAAAAATCATGCGTAAGCTAACCGTGTTTCTGTCTTTGCTTGTTGCCATGAGCATGCTGCTCGCAGCATGCGGCGCAGCCACACCCGCCCCCACATCGGCACCCGCGGAAGAGGTTGCCACGGAACCCGCCCCTGCCACCAGTGACAAGATCCAGGTGCGCTGGTTTGTCGGCCTCGGCGCCGGCTCTGACGAAGGCACCTTTGCCGGCCAGCAGGCTGTCGTTGAAGAATTCAACGCCTCGCAGGATAAAATCGAGTTGGTGCTCGAAATCGTTGATAACGATGCCGCGTATGACACCCTGGCCACCCAGATCGCTGCGGGCAACGCCCCCGACATTGTTGGCCCCGTCGGCATTCGCGGACGCGACAGCTTCAAGGGCGCCTGGCTTGATCTGCAGCCCTTCATCGACAAAAACAGTTTCGATCTGAGCGATTTCGATCCCGCCCTGGTTGAGTTCTACCAGGTCAAAGAAGAAGGCCAGCTGGGCATCCCGTTTGCCATCTTCCCCTCGTTCATCATCTACAATGCCGACCTGTTCGATGAAGCCGGCCTGCCCTACCCCCCGGCTGAATACGGTCAACCGTATGTCGATGAGAACGGTGTCGAAAAAGAATGGAATATGGACACCCTGCGCGAAGTTGCCATGAAGCTGACGGTTGACGCCAACGGCAAAGACGCCCTCAGTGAAGAGTTCGACCCCGAGCAGATTGTTCAGTTTGGCTTCATGAACCAGTGGACCGATCCGCGCGGTATTGGCACCTTCTTTGGCGCTGGCTCGCTCGTCGATGACAACGGCAACGCCCAAATTCCAGACAACTGGAAAACCGCCTGGGATTGGACCTACAAAGGTTGGTGGCAGGATCATTTCATCCCGAACGGCCCCTATGGTGGCGCAGACTTCCTGCAAGGCCCTGGTGGACCCTTCTCGTCTGGCAACCTGGCCATGATCCACATGCACATGTGGTACGTTGCCCCGTGGGCCTTCGGCGACTCAACCTTCAACTGGCAGCTTGCCGCCACCCCATCGTACAACGGTGTCGTGACCTCCAAGATGCACGCTGACACCTTTGGCATCCTCAAGGGCAGCAAGAACCCCGATGCCGCCTTCGAAGTCCTGACTTACATGCTCAGCCCCGAAGTTGCCCCCAAACTGCTCAACATTTACGGCGGTATGCCCGCCCGCCTGTCGCTGCAGGGGGACTACTTCGAGAAGTACGGCGAAACCAACTTCCCGGGCAAAGACATCAACTGGGACGTCGTTGTGGCCAGCATGGCATACGCCGACAACCCCAACCACGAATCGTACATGCCCAGCTTCCAGGAAACCACCGACCGCTACAACGAATACTGGAACCTGCTCGCCAACACCCCCGATGCCGATTTTGAAGCAGAAACAGCCAAGTTGCTGGTCGATCTGCAAAAAATCTTCGACGCCAACAAGTAAGCAACAACCTAATAACCGGCCTGGCCTTTGTAAGGCCAGGCCGGAAACTTGTTACGGAGGTTGAAAATGTCTCTCAGCACAGTTTTTGCAAAATTCAAAAAACGCAGTGTTCCACTGACCAAGATACAAAAGCGGGAAGCCCGCTGGGGGTTGACGTTCCTGACGCCCTGGATAATTGGTTTCGTGCTTTTCTACCTCGCGCCAATGGTTGCATCGTTTGTTTTCTCGCTGTACGATTTCAACCCGGCTGTTCCCGACCAGGCAAAATTCATTGGTTTCGACAACTGGTACCGCGCCTTATTTTCAGACGATGAAGTGTGGCTGTCTTTTGTGCGCACCCTGCAGTTCGCTGCAATTTCCTTACCCATTGGACTGGGCTTTTCGTTGTTCCTGGCAATCTTGCTCAACTCGAAGAATGTGCTGGGAAAAAACCTCTTCCGTACTTTGTTTTACATGCCAACCATGATCCCTGTGGTTGCCGTGGTCTTGATTTGGTCAGGCGTTCTCAACGAACAAACCGGCTGGATCAATGTCATCATCGAAAATCTGACCGGCATCAAGGCAGTCGGCACCCAGGGGCTGCGTTGGCTGGCTGACCCCCAGCTGGTTTACTACGCCTACACCATGTTCGGGTTATGGGGGGTGGGTAACGCCATGATCATCTTCCTGGCGGGTCTGCAGGGCGTTCCCACAGAGCTATATGAGGCGGCAGAAATCGATGGCGCCAACTGGTTCCATCGCCTGTTCAACATCACACTCCCGATGATTTCACCGGTCATCTTCTATCAATTGGTGCTGGGCACGATCGGCTCCCTGCAATACTTCCTGGCGCCTTTTGTGCTCAACCGGGGAACCGGCTTTCCGGAAGGGATGACCCGCTTCTATATGGTTTATTTCTACAAGCAATCCTTCTCCTTCTTCAGTATGGGCTATGGCGCCACCCTGGCCTGGCTGATGTTCATCGTTGCGCTCATCCTGACCATTGTGCTATTCGGCACAGCCAAATACTGGGTTTACTACGCTTCGGAGGAACGATAATGGCCGCCCAAAAGAACACCCCTGTAATGAACCGCAAAGTTCGCAATTTTTTCACCACCGTTGCGATCACCGGGCTTGCCCTGGCTGTTCTCTTCCTCTTTATGGTACCCATGGTTTATGGCATCGTAACCGCCCTCAAAACCGATTCGCAATTCTCCAAAATCGGAGCGCCCTGGTGGCCTGCCAGTGAGAGTAAATACAATTATGAAGGGAAAGATTACGAAATTTATGCTGTCCCCATGCCAGATGGCGAAATTCGGGATCTTGCGCTGGTGGTAAAGGGCCGCGAAAAAAGCTCGTTTGTTGACCCGGGCAACCCGGAAGCCGGGCTCATTGAGTGGCAAGGCTCCTGGCGTCAGTTGGAACGCGCGTGGGAGTTGGACCCGCAGTGGAACAATTTTCCAGAAGCCTGGTCCACCATCGACTTCCCGATTCTGCTGCGCAATACAGCCATGTATGCCGTCATCACCACCTTTGGCGCTGTATTCTCCGCCGCCTTGGTGGCTTACGGGTTTGCGCGCTTCCGTATTCCTGGAAAAAGCATCCTGTTCATGCTCATGCTCTCCACCGTCATCCTGCCCGGCGCGGTCACGCTCATTCCCACCTATTTCGTGTTCCTCAAACTTGGCTGGGTAGGCACCTGGCTGCCGCTCATCGTGCCCGCCTTCTTCTCATGGGGCACGAACGTTTTCCTGCTGCGCCAATTTTTCATGGGAATTCCGCGCGAACTCGACGAAGCTGCCATGATCGACGGGGCTGGCCCATTTAGGGTCTTCTTCTCGATCATTTTGCCGCAATCTGGCCCGGCGCTGACAGCAGTGGGTTTGTTCCACTTCTTCTTCGCGTGGAACGATTTCTTTGGCCCGCTGATCTACCTGGCCGGAAATCCAGATAAATTCCCCATCACGGTTGGTTTGACGGCATTCAACAATCTCTATTCACAGTCCACCAACCTGATCCAGGCGGCTTCGCTGCTCTCGGCGATCATTCCCATCATCGTCTTCTTCTTCGCCCAGCGGGTATTCATGCAAGGTGTGGTGATTACCGGCGTCGAAAAATAGACTGGTTTCGCCGCAACCGCCACGGTACGGTTGAATACTGCATGCACACTTTGCGCCAAGCATGGCGTATCCTATTTGCTTGAAAGTTTTGACATGAAAAAAAACCTCTTCTTCGCTGTCTTGATCCTGGCCTTGCTCCTGAGCGCCTGCCAACTCACTGCCGACGTGGAATCACTTCCCACCCCCACCCAGCCTCCGCAAACGGAAGTGCCACCCGCTTACCTCGACGCATCACTGCCTGCCGAAGAGCGCGCCCGTGACCTGCTCCGACGAATGAGCACGGAGGAAAAGATCGGTCAGATGACCCAGGTCGAAAAGGGATCCATCACACCCGATGATGTAACCCGCTACCGCATCGGGTCCATCCTGAGCGGGGGCGGCGGCTTCCCAACCGGCAACAATACACCCGAAGGCTGGTCGAAAATGGTAGATGGCTTCCAGGCGGCAGCGCTCGAAACTCCGCTTGCCATCCCGCTCATTTACGGGGTGGATGCCGTGCATGGGCACAACAACCTGAAAGGCGCAACCATCTTCCCTCACAACATCGGGCTGGGCGCAGCAGATGATGCGGCGCTGGTCGAAAAAATTGGACGCGCCACGGCGGAAGAAATGCGAGCAACGGGCATCCCGTGGAATTTTGCGCCGGTGCTGGCAGTCGTGCAGGATATCCGTTGGGGGCGCACGTATGAAGCATTCGGGGAAGATACAGAACTGGTCACCCGCCTGGGTATTGCTTACCAAAACGGGTTACAGTCGGTGAGTGAAGATGATTCGCTTTTCGTCTTGGCAACACCCAAGCACTATATTGGCGATGGTGGAACAGCCTGGGGGACCTCCAAAACAGAAAACTACAAACTCGATCAGGGTGACACGCAGATGGATGAGGCTACCTTGCGCGCTCGTTTCCTGCCGCCTTACCAGGCTGCCGTACAAGCCGGGGCGCAGAGTGTGATGGTCTCTTACAGTAGCTGGAATGGTGTCAAATTACACGGGCACAAATACCTCATCACCGATGTGCTCAAAGGCGAACTGGGGTTCGAAGGCTTCGTCGTTTCAGATTGGGCCGGAATCGACCAGGTGAATGGCGACTATTACACAGCCGTTGTGACCGCAATAAACGCCGGGGTTGATATGAATATGGTGCCGCAGGGTTACCAGCGCTACCTTGCGGTAATGAACCAGGCAATTGAGGCGGGAGATATTCCAATGGAGCGCATTGACAATGCCGTGTTGCGCATTCTGACGGTCAAGTTCAGGCTGGGATTGTTTGAACAGCCATTCTCAGACCCGGCCTACCTTGACACAATCGGCGCCAATGCGCATCGCGAACTGGCCCGTGAAGCCGTGGCGAAATCGCTTGTCCTGCTGAAAAATGACAATGCCGCACTGCCGATCGCCAAAGACACCGGGTTGATTTTTGTGGCGGGCATGCTGGCTGATGATATTGGCGCGCAATGCGGGGGCTGGACGATTGAGTGGCAGGGCAAGTCAGGCAATATCACACCTGGCACAACCATTTTAGAGGCCATCAAAGCGACAGCATCGGGTGAGGTGCGCGTCAACCGCTTCGGCAATTTTGACGAAGGACGCAAAGCCGATGTGGGTATTGTGGTGGTTGGTGAAAAACCCTATGCCGAGGGGCGCGGGGATAATGCAAACCCGTCCCTGAGTGAGAACGACATCGAACTGATCCAACGGATGCGCGAACAGGTTGAAAAAGTGGTTGTGGTGCTCATTTCGGGCCGCCCACTGGTCATCACCGATTCCCTGCCCTTTGCCGATGCTTTTGTAGCCGCCTGGCTGCCCGGCACCGAAGGGCAAGGCGTGGCAGATGTTCTGTTCGGCGACCGACCCTTCACCGGCAAACTGCCCTTCACCTGGCCGCGCTCGGTGGAACAATTGCCCTTCGACCTTGCCAACCTGCCTTCAGAGGGCTGCGAAGCCCCGCTTTTCCCTTACGGCTACGGACTGGATGCCACGACGGTCAGCGAACCACTTGCTGTACCAGTATGCCCATAAGGAATCACACAAGGCGCATAAAGATCGTTCGCGCCTGACATGCCTGCATTATTAAGTTGGCAACTTATGCAAAGGAAGTTTTAGAAAAGGTGTAAGCCATGAAATCTGTCTGGAAAAGTCTCATTCTTCTGGCAATCGTGCTCATCATCTCGGCCTGCGCGCCAGCGGCAATGCCAGAAACTGCCCCCATGCCAACCAATACCCCCGAATGGGAGCGCGCCGGCTGGACACTGGTGTGGCAGGACGAATTCACCGGTCCGGAAATCGATCGCACCAAGTGGACTTTTGACATTGGCGGCCACGGATGGGGAAACAATGAACTTCAGGCCTATACCGATCGCCCCGAAAACGCCCGCATTGAGAATGGCACACTGGTTATAGAAGCCCGCCAGGAAGAATTTGTTCGCCGTGATTACACATCCGCCCGCCTGAAAACCCAGGGATTGCACGCCTGGACCTATGGACGCATCGAAGCTCGTATGAAACTGCCCTATGGCAATGGCATTTGGCCTGCCTTCTGGATGCTTGGCGCCAACATCGCCGAAACACCCTGGCCAGCTTCCGGCGAAATCGACATTATGGAATACATCGGACGCGAACCCAGCAAGGTCTACGGAACTGTCCACGGTCCGGGGTATTCCGGCGCGGGCGGGGTTGGGCACTTTACCACTATGCCCGATGGTGTATTAAACGAAAGTTTTCATGTCTTTGCAGTTGAATGGGAACCTGAAGAAATTCGCTGGTACGTGGATGATACACAGTTTTTCAAATTGACACCCAAGTCCGTGCCAGGGCGCTGGGTTTACGATCACCCCTTCTTTATCATTCTTAACCTGGCGGTTGGCGGCAACTGGCCCGGCCCGCCAGACGAAACAACCGTTTTTCCCCAATTCCTGGTTGTCGATTATGTGCGTGTCTACCAGCGACCTGACGCCGCAACCGGCAGCATTGGCAACAGCGCCGTTCACATCGGTGACATTACCCTGCAAGCAGATGAAGCCAACGGTGACTGGCGCGCCGCAGCACTGGTCACTGTTTACGATGCGGCGGGCAACCCAGCCGAGGGCATCACTGTTACAGGGGGTTGGGTCGGCATCGTTGTGCGTGGCGAAACCAGCGCCAAGACCGATTCCCAGGGTACCGTGCGCCTGCTTTCAGATGCGGTCGCGAGATCTGGCGAGATCACTTTCTGCGTAACCAGCATAAGCGGGCAAAACGCCAATTACAATAAAGCAGCCAATGTTCGCACCTGCGCCAAAATAACGAAATAAATGACTCCAAAAAACGGTTTGTTGAATTCTTTCATTATCCTAGCCCTGGTTGTGTTACCAGCCTGCCAGCCTGCATCGCAACCGCCAGAATATGAAAGCATTCCTGGTGTGTATCTGGGCACTTTTCACGGCACGAAAGCCTCCAGCGTGGACCTGTTTGAAAAACTCGGAAAAGGGATTGCCATTTCGGGTGTATACCTGAACTGGAACAAAGGATTCAACAACGGCTTGCTGGCTGCCAACAGTTACGCCGGGCGCACCACCCTCATCACCTGGGAGTTTATGCCCGGTTCAACCGGAGCAGTCAGCGGGTACGAAGGGCGCGTGCTTGAAGCCATCATGAATGGCGACTATGACAAATACATAGATGGATGGGCGGCCAGCATGCGCACATTCGGCAAACCCGTCTTGTTGCGCTTCGGGCACGAAATGAACGGCGACTGGTACCCCTGGTCAGGCGTGCTGAACGGCGGCGCAACGCGCGATGAATACGGCGACATCGGCGAATTTGCTTCCACCGAAGAAGGCGGTGACAAAACCGCCTGGATCAGCGACACCTTCCAGAAAATCCGCACAAATTACCCACAAATTCGCGCCATCATCTGGTTCCACATTGCCAAAGAAACCGACTGGCGAATCAACTCATCCGACGCTGCACGCGACGCCTATCGCAACGCCATTTCCGATGACTATTGGCTGTCAGAATGGCCCGGGATGAAAGAATGAACCCTACACCACCTGAAAAATCTGACCACTTTGACCAGCTCGGGCGCTTTATTCTGCCAGGCTACCAGCAGAAACGTCCCTTTTCCTCTTTCCTGCCAGGTATTGCCGGGGTAGGCGGCATACCACTATGGGTCTTTTACACCAACCGCGGGCAGGCCATTGCCGGGTTTGGGATCGAAAGCAAAGACCACCCCATCATGGAGTTCCAACCCGCCAACAAAGCCTACCAGCAGGCTGCCACGCTCGGCTTTCGCACCTTCCTGCGTTGGCGGCGCGGCGAACAGAGTGGCTTCTACGAACCCTTCGGCGGGCAAAACGGCCAGCGCCACATGCTGATCGGCATGAACGAAGTCGAAATTCGCGAGACGAACCAGGATGTGGGGCTGGAAACCAGCGTGCTATATTTCCTGATCCCCAACCAACCTTTCGCAGCCCTGGCGCGGCGCGTCAGTTTACGCAACCTTTCAGCAACCCCCATCGAAATCGAACTGCTGGACGGCTTGCCCGCCATCATACCCTACGGCGCAGGCAATGCCGTGCTCAAAGATATGAGCCGCACCCTCGAAGCATGGATGGAAGTTCAGCATCTCGAAACGCGCATCCCATTCTACAAACTGCGCGCCAGTGTGGGGGATGGCACAGACGTTTCCACCATTCAGTCCGGGAATTTTGCCCTGGCTTTTGCGGCGGATGGAGAATTGCTCCCTGCAATAGCCGACCCGGTTACAGTATTCGGGTTCGATACGGCTTTTTCAGCGCCCAATCCCTTTGCCACCCGTGGGCTGGATTCCGTTTTAGCGGCAACGCAGATTTGCGAAGGACGCACACCGTGCGCATTTTTTGCTGTCAAACTAACACTTTCCCCTGCCGAAATGCGGACAATAAACAGCCTGTATGGCATGGCCCCCTCCTTCCCACGCATCGCAGCGCAAACAGCCAGCCTGACCCACAATGCCTTCTTCGACACCGCCCTGGCGCAAGCCCGCCAACTCACCCAAACCCTGACCGATCCGATTGCCACCAAGACCGCCCTGCCGCTTTTTGACGCTTACTGCCGCCAAACCTTCCTGGATAACGTTATGCGCGGCGGCTGGCCGCTCATCCTGGGCGGTAAACACAGCTACCATGCCTACTCGCGCAAGCATGGCGACATGGAACGTGACTACAACTATTTTGTTCTGGCGGCCGAGCATTATTCCCAGGGCAACGGCAACTATCGGGACGTAAACCAAAATCGCCGCTGCGATGTCTATTTTGAACCACGCATCACCGATTACAACATCCGCACCTTCGCAAGCCTGATCCAGTCCGATGGCTACAACCCGCTCGTTGTGCAAGGCGCTGCGTTCAGCCTGCCCCAGACACAGCGCGCCGACATCCTGGCGCAGGTTGAACATCCACAAAGCCTCGAAAAAACCCTCTCCGCGCCTTTCACCCCCGGCAAACTGCTGACCGCAGCAATTGACGCGGGATTGCCCAAGCCGGTTGAATTCCTCGAGTCTGTCCTCGCTCAATCCGAGCAGCATATCCGCGCCGAATTTGGCGAAGGCTACTGGATTGACCACTGGACTTACATTCTCGACCTGCTCAACTCATATCTCGCCATTTACCCTGACAAAAAATCTGACCTGCTATTCGACTCTGAACCCCTGCCTTTTTATGACAGCCCGGAAGTCGTTCTGCCGCGCCATGAGCGGCATGTTTTGGCCGGCGACAAGCCCCGCCAACTCAATGCCCTGCGCAAAGACCCCGAAAAAGTCACACTGATTGCCAGTCGCGATGAAAACCGGCACTGGGCGCGCGCCAGGAACGGACAAGGACAACCCTTCCGCCTGAACCTGTTCGGCAAGCTGAGTCTATTGGCCCTGTTGAAGTTTGTAACCCGTGACCCATTTGGCATGGGCATCGAAATGGAAGCTGGACGCCCTGGCTGGTACGATGCCCTGAATGGGCTGCCCGGCCTGTTCGGTTCATCGCTGCCCGAAACGTATGAACTGCTGCGGCTGGTCAACTTCCTGCTCGAAACCCTGGAGCAACTCCCCCACGACGCAGAACTGCCATGCGAGGCCGAGCCTGTCCTTGAAACCATTCGAGCGCAGCTGTCCTCCGGCACAGACGACTTGATCAAGTGGCATGCGTTCTCAGATGCGCGTGAATCCTATCGCGCGGCAACCCGCCTCGGCTTCAGCGGCGAAATCCACCACCTGGACCCAGGCGCTCTTACGGAACTCCTGCGCGGGATGAAATCCTGCCTGCTGGACGGTATCCGCCGCGCTGCCACGCTCACAACCGCGGTGCCACCCACCTATCTGTTTTGCCAGCCCGTCGCGTTTGATGTGTTGGACGACACCGATCCTGCCGGGCGGCCATACATACAGGTCAGATCCTTTTTGCCTGTGCCGCTGCCCATCTTTCTTGAAGGGCCCGTACGCCAGATGAAAGTGTTACCCAAAGCCGAAGCTCAAAAGCTATACGAAGCCGTACGCGCCAGCGAATTGTTTGATCACAAACTTGGCATGTATCGCGTCAACGCCTCGCTCGCAGACCTGCCGCAAGACATCGGGCGTGCCCGCGCATTCTCACCGGGTTGGCTCGAAAACGGCTCCATTTGGCTGCACATGTCCTACAAATACCTGCTCGAACTGCTGCGCGCTGGTTTATATACACAGTTTTTCGACGAACTGTCCAAAAACCTGGTTCCCTTTATGGACCCGGCGGTTTATGGACGTTCTACACTGGAAAACGCCTCGTTCCTCGTATCCAGCGCACACCCAGACGAGTCCCTGCATGGCGCGGGCTACGTTGCCCGCCTGAGCGGCTCGACAGCCGAATTCCTGTCGATGTGGCAGGTCATGATGAGCGGTGACCGGCCGTTTGTTGTGCAGAACGGCGAACTGCAACTGTCTTTACGCCCGGTCTTGCCCGGCGCATGGTTCGATGCGGCTGGGTGCCTGTCTTTTTGCCTGCTTGGCAAAACGGCAGTGACCTACCACAACCCATCGCGACGCGATACCTTCAGTGGCTTCGAAACGGAAAAAATCATCCTGCACCTCACCAGCGGAGAAACCGTTGAATTCCCGGGCGGCATTCTGCCTGCGCCGTATGCCCAAAAGATACGTGAAGGGCAGGTCATCTCGCTGGATGTGCATTTCAAGTCTTGATCTGACACCATCCCAAAGGAGAAGCCCTTGACAGACACCATGCGATTCCGCACCCTCGGCAAGAGCAACCTGCGCATCACAGAAATCGGCTTCGGATTGTGGGCCGCCGGCGGTGACCAGTGGGGCGTCACCGACGATGAGCAGGTTTTCGATGCCGTTGATTACGCACTGGATCAGGGCATGAACTTCTACGATACCGCCGATGTGTACGGATCCGGGCATAGTGAAGCATTGCTCGGTAAAGCCATGCGCGGGCGGCGTGAAAAGTTCATCGTTGCCACCAAAATTGGCTGGCGCGACTTTGATGGCGAGCGCGGACTAAGCGCCTACACCACCGTCGAGAAACTCATCACCGGGGTCGAGAGCAACCTGCAGCGCCTGGGAACCGACTACATCGACCTGCTGCAGAGCCATATAAACTTCCGCGACCCGACCATGGAGATTTTTGTCGAGGGATTCCAGCGCCTGAAGAAGAATGGCAAGATAAAGGCGTACGGTCTCAGCACCAGCGATTTCGAATATCTGAGAGCCTTTAACATCGATGGCGGCTGTGCCAGCCTGCAAATTGATTACAGCATTCTCAACCGCACAGCCGAAGCGCAGATTTTGCCCTATTGCCAGCAAAACAACATCGGTGTCATCGTACGCGGCGGGCTGGCAATGGGCATCCTGACAGGCAAATTCAGTCCCGAAACCCGTTTCAACGAAGGCGATTTTCGCCGCCGCTGGCACGAAAACCCGGAAGAGTACGAAATCTTCCGAAATGATCTGCAAATCGTGGCGCAACTGCGCGAACTGGCAACCCCCGAGCGCAGCCTGGCGCACCTGGCGCTACAGTTCGTGTTGCATCACCCTGCGGTGACAACCGTCATACCGGGCATCAAGGATGTGCAACAGGCACAAAAAAATATTGCAGCCGGTCTGCTGCCGCCCCTTAACGCCGGGGACCAGGCTGTGATAGACAGTCTGGTTGCGCCCGGCAAAGGGCGCAAAATCTGGCCTGCGTGACAGACTGGTTCATATTTCAGTTTTCAACCCACCAGCAAAAATTCCCCGATGCAAAGCAACCCAACGGGTTTGCCTCGCGGTAAAAACCGAGAAACCACCATGCCCACTCCCACCTGGCAATTCACCGACCCCAACGGCACATTCCAACTTCATGCGCCTGACCATAGCAGTTATCTTTATTTCCCGCTGATCAACGAAGCCGGGATGATGTCTGCCATTACGCCCAATGCCCATGGCGACGCCAAAACCAGTCAAAACAGCTACCTGCTGCAGCCAGTCTCAGTGGAAGACCTGCATATCAGCCGCGCTGCACGCAATTTCTGGGTATTGATCGATGGGGAACAAGCCTGGTCCGCAACGGGAAACAGCGCAGAACAAACCATGGCCCGGCTGTCAGCCCACGACAAGCCCGCACCTGCTACAGATAAAGAGACCGTCACCCTGACTGCAGGTTTGCTCTGGCAGACGGTCCGACGGACTGATGCAAAGAGTGGATTACAGGCCGAGGTGACCAGCTTCGTCCCCGCGAGCGCGCAAGACCAGGTGGAGTTGATGCGCGTGACCTTCAAGAACACCAGCAAACAAACCCTGCGCCTGTCCCCAACCGCAGCCATTCCCATCTATGCGCGCTCGGCCGACAACCTGCGCGATCACCGCCACGTTACCTCGCTCTTGCAGCGCACTTCCTGCTCGACGCATGGTGTGCTTGTGCGCCCAACATTGTCCTTCGACGAGCGCGGGCATACTGTAAATACGCTAACATATGCGGTGCTTGGGGTCGAAGCAGGCGCCGGCTCAACTGCCCGGACAACGCCGCCTGTCGGCTTTTACCCGGTGCTTGAAGATTTCATCGGCGAAGGCGGCTCACTGGATTGGCCCGGGGCGGTTGTGACTGGTTTAACGGAACCCCAGCCTGCGGAGAGTATGGTCGAGGGGTACGAAGCGATGGGTGGATTGCGCTTCAGGGATGTGGCGCTGGCGGCAGGTGAGGAAAAATCCTACATCCTGCTAATGGGCATTTTACGTGAAGGGCAAAACCCTGATGCCTGGCTTGAAAAATATGCCACCAACGATAAATTTGAGCATGCGCTGCAAGCAACCGGGGCGTTCTGGCAGGCAAAAGTATCGGCGCTGACTTTTGATACCGGCGACTCTCGCTTGGATGGCTGGCTGCGATGGGTGGCGTTGCAACCGACTTTGCGGCGCATGATGGGCAATTCGTTTTTGCCGTATCACGATTACGGGCGCGGCGGGCGCGGCTGGCGCGACCTGTGGCAGGATGTGCTGGCCCTGCTGATGATGGAACACGATAACGTGGACGAAATGTTGCTGGGCTATTTTGGCGGTGTCCGGGCAGATGGGTCGAACGCGACCATCATCGGCGACCGGCCTGGGGAGTTCCGTGCTGACCGCAATGGGATACCGCGTGTGTGGATGGACCATGGCGCCTGGCCACTTCTGACTGTGCGCCTGTACATTGATCAGAGTGGTGACCTGTTGTTCCTGCTGCGCGAACAGGGTTATTTCAAAGATCACCTGAGCCATCGCTGCACAGAACTTGACCCAAATTGGTTGCCAGGTCACGGAACGCAGATGCGAACGCCGGATGGCAGTGTGTACAAAGGATCAGTGCTCGAGCATTTACTTGTTCAACATTTGACGGCCTTTTATAACGTAGGCGACCACAACAATATCCTTCTCGAAGACGCAGACTGGAACGACGGGCTGGATATGGCCCGAACCCGCGGGGAGAGTGTTGCCTTCAGCGCTTTGTACGCTGGCAACCTGCGCACATTAGCCGATTTGTGCCAGGCGTTGTTCAAACGAGGGGTAGACGAAACGCAATTGCCTGCTGAGTTAACGACCTTGCTGGACGGAACAGGGTTTGACACCGTTGAAGAAAAACGCTATCGGCTTCATGCTTATTTCGAACAGGTACGCTGTGGTTTTTCTGGAACCAAAATTCCCGCTAAACTAAACACACTGGCCATAAACCTGCGCCAAAAAGCAGATTGGATGTCGGATCACATTCGCAATCATGAGTGGCTCGAAGCGGATGACGGGCTGGGCTGGTTCAATGGCTATTACGATGATGCTGGTCAGGCAGTCGAGGATGCAGGGACGGCGGTGACACGCATGACGCTTACGGGGCAGGTTTTTACATTAATGTGCGCCGTTGCCAGTAAAGAACAGGTGCACAAAATCTTAGCGGCAGCAGACAAACATCTGTATGACCCGTTGTTGCGTGGCTACCGGCTGAACTCCCATTTCGGCGAGGTGCGCATGAACCTGGGGCGCGCCTTTGGCTTTGCCTATGGCCACAAAGAAAACGGGGCGATGTTCAGCCACATGGCTGTCATGTTTGCCAATGCGCTCTATCGGCGCGGGCTGGCCAAGGCAGGCTGGCGTGTGCTCGAGGGAATCTATGCGCAAAGCCAGGATTTTCCCGTCAGTCGGATGTATCCCGGCATCCCGGAATACTTCAGCCAGCGCGGACGCGGCATGTATCCATACCTGACAGGTTCGGCCAGCTGGTACCTTTTGACCATGCTAACCGAAGTGTATGGTGTGCGGGGGGATTTGGGCGATCTGGTAATTGCCCCTAAACTGCTTGCGCGTCAGTTCGATTTGAATGGGAACACAACTGTTGGCACGTTGTTTGCAAACAGAGAATTAAAAATAACATTTCGAAATCAAGGAAAGCTGGATTTTGGTCAGTACAAGATCGGGAAGGTTCGGATCAATGGACAAAAAGCTGCCGTTATGAGTGTGGATGGTGGCGTCAAGATCAGGCGGTCTGAAATTGACGCCTTAACGGAGCGGATTGAATTTTTGATTGAGTTGGTTGAACGATAGAAAAGCCCGGTCTCAACGCTTCCGAAAAAATTATCCAAACAATCACCCCCAGGAAGTCAGGATTATGAACAATAACTTACTTGAACCACATGAATATCTCGGCGAAGGCTACAAGCCCTTGATTGATTTCAACTGCTGGCGAGTTGCCGTGTTACGTTACCTGGACGAGCTGCAGCCCGATCGCATTTCATACTTCGAACGCCATAACGAGACCGACGAGGTTTTTGTGTTGCTGCACGGACAGGCAGTATTGTTCATCGGGGAAGGCGATCAAACCGTTGATACGATCATTCCCCATGTCATGAAAAGCGGCGTGCTCTATAATGTCAGGCAAGGCGCGTGGCATGCGGTAGCCATTAGCCGTGATGCAACCATTTTGCTGGTCGAGAATCGTGATACTGCCCGTGAAAATAGCAGCTATTTTGACATGCTGCCACAGCAAAGCGCTTTCCTCATAGAAACAGTTGTGCGCGAAATCCCAGAATGGCAGGAAATTGCATCATCTTGATGTGTGCATCACAGGGGAATGCTACTTTTTTACCCAGGGCACAGTGACCGGCTGATCAATTTCCGGTAAAACCACACCCTTATCGGTGATCGTCACCTGGTATTGACGGTTCGGAGCCACCTCCAGCGCCAACAGGGAATGATCAGCACACTGCTCCCTGATCGGGCAGCGGGTGTACCCGTAAAAATAATCATCCGGCGCGTTAATGAGGCGCGCATAGAAGACATACGTCCCCGGCGCCTGCACCGACATAAGCACCGGCGGCGAGGTGGGCAACACCGCCAGCCCGTGCATGCCTGCCGGCAGGAAGGTCTTGAAAGTTTTGCCCGAACTGACCTCCTGCGCGTAAATGGTGGCAGCAAAACCCGCGCCGCCGCCGCCCATATTCAGCCCGACCAGGATCTCGGCCAGGTCGCCGGTGAGGGTGGGCGTAGGCACCGGGGTGATGGGCGGCACCTCGGTGGCAGTCAGGAAGTAATTGGGATCGAGAGGCTGGCTGCCCGCCCGGGCACACGCGCCCAAGATAAAAAACGCCCCCATAATGACCACCGCAAGCAAATGTTTTCGCATATTACCTCCCGCGGCATCAACCTATATCAAAGTAAAACGACCTGAATTCTCAAGTATTATCCTGCATGATTATACCCCCCGCCCCTGTCCGGCACTCAAGTCCCGAATACGACCCCGGCCGCCAGTAATTCATCCACCACGCCGGGCGGATAACCCAACCCGAGCAGGATCGCCCGCGAATGCTGCCCGGCTGTCGGCAGGGCCGCCTCGCCCGGAACGGATTCTTCGCCTACGCGAAACGGCAGCGACGGCAGCGAGGCCACGTTCCCATCGGGCAAAATCGTGGGGATGAGGCTCCCGGAGCCGCGCAGATGCGGGTCGTCGAACAGGTCTTCGGGGCGAGCAATGGGCGAGAAGGGCAGCTCGGCGGCCTCGCAACGGGACAACACCTCCGCCAGGGGCAAGGCAGCGATCATCTCACGCACGGCCGGCAGGAACCACTCGCGCTGGTCAATACGCCCGTTGTTGGTGGCCAGCCGGTCATTTGCCAGCCAATCGGGGCGCTCGAAGACTTCGCAGAAACGCGCCCACTGCTTATCGCTGGTCACACCGATAAAGACACGCTGTCCGTCGCCGGTCTCGAACTGATGATAGATGGCCCAGGCGCTGACCCGGGCCGGCATGGGCGGCACCGGCGCGCCGGAGACGGCCGCATAGGCCATGTGATGTCCCATCAGGAAGGCGGCCGTCTCGAACAACGCCGAGCGGACCAATTGCCCACGCCCGGTCTGGTCGCGTTCGCGCAGGGCCACCAGCACAGCCATGGCGCCCATCATGCCGGTGGTCACATCGATCACGGATGCCCCGGCCCGCAGCGGCTGCCCGGCCGGGCCGGTCATGTAGGCCAGCCCGCTCATCATCTGCACCACCTCGTCGAGCGCGGCGCGCTGCTCGTACGGCCCGGGCAGGAATCCCTTCAGAGAGCAGTAAACCAGCCGCGGGTAGCGTGGTCCGAGCGCGCCCCACCCGAGTCCGAGACGGTCCATCGTACCGGGGGCGTAGTTCTCGACCAGGATGTCGCTCGTTTCCAATAATTTATGTACGATCTCCAGCCCGCGCGGGTCTTTGAGGTTGAGCGCCAGGCTCTTTTTGTTGCGATTGAAAAAGGGAAAATAGCCCATGCCAAAGCCCTTGAGGCGGCGGGTTGGGTCGCCTTCGGGCGGCTCGATGCGGATGACCTCCGCGCCCAGGTCGGACAGGAAAAGCCCGGTGGTGGGGCCGAGCACGGCATGCGTAAATTCGAGCACGCGCAAGCCTTCAAGCGGACTCATCAGTAGCCCCCGTTGGCTTTGAGATATTCGACCAGCCCACCCGCATTAAGGATGCCGAGCATGACATCCGGCATTTTGGTGGCTGGCCAGGTCTGCCCACCGCTGGAGACCGTGCCCGCTTCCAGGTCGATGGTGACCTGCGCACCGGGTTGGATGGCGTGACCCGGGGCTTCGACCACCAGCAATCCGATGTTGATGGCGTTGCGGAAGAAAATGCGCGCAAACGAGCGCGCCACCACCGCCGAAACCCCGGCCGCCTTGAGCGCGATGGGCGCCTGCTCGCGGCTGGAGCCGCAGCCAAAATTGCCGCCCGCCACCAGGATGGCGCCGGACTGGACAGTTTTGGCGAAGTGCGGGTCGAGGTCTTCGAGCACATGCGCGGCCAGGTCGCTCATATCGAGCGTTTTGGTGTACTTGCCAGGGATGATGCGGTCGGTATCGATATTGTCGATATCGTAAACATAAGCGGGGCCGGTGATGGAAGTAGACATAAAAGTTCCCACTAAAGTTTCGCCGGGTCGATGATCTCGCCCGCCAGGGCCGCGGCGGCCACCACCGCCGGGGAGGCCAGGTACACGCTGGCGCGCGGGTTGCCCATGCGCCCCTGGAAGTTGCGGTTGGTCGAGGAGAGGATGACCTCGCCGTCGCCGGGCACGCCCAAGTGGGTGCCCACGCACGGGCCGCAGCCAGAAGTGATGAACACCGCCCCGGCTTCGGTCAGCGTTTGGACGGTGCCATCGCGCAGGGCGGCATCGAAAACCGCTTTCGATGCGGGCGCAATGGTCAGGCGCACGGCCAATTTGCGCCCGCGCAGCACCGCGGCCGCGGCGCGCAGGTCTTCGAGGCGGCTATTGGTACACGAACCAATGAACGCGGCATCGATCTTCGTGCCGAGAAGCGCATCAATCGGCACGACATTATCCGGTGAATGCGGCGCGGCAATTTGCGGGCGCAGGCCAGAGAGATCATAAGTGAATGTGACGCGGTAATCTGCGTTGGGGTCCACCAAGTGCGGCACAAAGGGCGCGTCCAGCGTCAGCCCGGTCGTATCCACCAGCCCGGCCTTGGCGCCCATCTCAGCCACCATGTTCGCGAGCACCATGCGGCTGGCCAGCGTCATGCCCGCCACCGCCCCGCCGGTGAACTCGACCGACTCGTACACTGCGCCTTCCACGCCCATTTTGCTGATGAGGAAAAGGATGACATCTTTGGCGGTCACCCCCGGCTGGAACTGCCCTTCCAGGCGGAAGAGCACGCTGCGGGGAACTTTGAGCCACGTGCGCCCCGTGAGCAGGACTCCCGCCAAATCAGTGGAACCTACGCCCACGGCGAACGCGCCCAGCGCGCCGTAAGTGGGCGTGTGCGAATCAGCACCCAGGAACAGGTCTCCGGGGCGCACGTGCCCATTCTCGACCATTAACTGATGGCAGATGCCCTCGCCCACATCATAGAGTTTTATGCCCTGCTGGCGGGCAAAGTCGCGCATGAGCTTGTGCAAGTTGGCCACGCGCTCGTTGGGCGCGGGCGCGGCGTGGTCAATGACCAGGAAAACGCGCTCCCGGTTCCAGACGGTTTCGCCGCCCATCTCGCGGAAGGCCTTCAGCGCAAAGGGGGCCGTGGCGTCGGTGGCCATGACGGCGTCCACATCCACAATGGCAATCTCCCCGGCGCAGACAGGCTTACCGGCGTGTTTCGAGATGATGCGTTCAGCGAGGGTTTGGGGCATGGGCGGGGATGCACTCTTCACTATTCACTCGTCAATATTTTGTGCATTTTCGCTGGCAGCTCTTTCCCCAGGTAGTCTTCCATGCGGCGCGAGAGCGCGGCCACTTTGGGGATGTCGATGCCGGTCTGGACGCCCATTTCGTGCAGCATGTAGGCCGTATCCTCGGTGGCGATGTTGCCTTTGGCCGTGCGGATGAACGGGCAACCGCCCAACCCGCCGAACGAGGTGTCGAAGGCCGTCACACCCGATTTGAGCGCCGAAAGCAGGTTGGCCAGCCCCTGCCCGCGCGTATCGTGCAGGTGCAACACCACGGGCACACCCCCGGCCAGCGGCAGCACTTCCTGCACCACGCGCCGCACCAGCTGCGGGTTGCCCAGCCCGGCCGAATCCGCCAGGGAGAGTTCATCGATGCCCATGGCCAGGAAGCGGCGCGCCAGCGCCACCACCTTGCCGATCTCGATCTTGCCTTCGTAGGCACATCCGAAAGCCACCTGCACCCCGGCCCGCACTTTCATGCCATGTTCGCGGGCGGCCTGCACCATCGCTTCCATTTCCTGCATGCCTTCTTCGATGGAGGTGTTGGCGTTATTGCGAGCCAGCGTCTCGGAGGCAGGCACGCCCATATCCACGTGGCGAACGCCTGCGTCCGCGGCCCGCTCCAGCCCCTTCAAGTTGAGCACCAGGGCAGAGAAGGTCACATCATCGCGGTTGGGCAGGCGGGCGAACACATCCGCGGCATCTGCCATTTGCGGGACGATCCTGGGGTTCACAAAAGACGCCACCTGGATCTGTTTGAGACCCGCATCGGCCAGCGCCGTGGCGAACTCGACCTTCATCTCGGTTGGGATGAATTTTTCCTCGCGCTGGATACCATCACGCAACCCGACTTCGACCAGGGTCGCTTCGAGCGGCACGGTCGGCACCTCCAACGCTTCGCTGCGCCGCCAAAGACGGTTGTGATAGAGCAATGGCATATCGAAATCCGAGACAGCCAGGTCCCTGACCTCGCCTACAAAAATGGTGTGGTCGCCGCCATCGTACATGGCCCATACGTTGCAATCGACCCAGGCCAGCGAATCGGGCAGCAGTGGTGCGCCGGTAGCCGCGAGGGTGGTGTTCAGCCCGGCAAAGCGGTCCTTGATCTCGGGGCGCATCCCGGCGAAGCGCATGCCCAGGTCGAGCTGGCGCGCGCTGAGCACGTTGACGGCAAAGTAGCCGCTTTCGGCGATGACGTTGTGCGTGAACAGGCGCTTGTTGAGGCTGACCAGCACCAGCGGCGGGTCAAGACTGAGACTGGTGAACGAACTGGCCGTGATGCCAATGGGTGTCTCGCCGTGCCGGGTGGTGACCACGGTCACACCGGAGGCGAACTGCGCCATGGCGCGCTTGAAATTATCGGGGGTGAAGGTCATGGTATGGATTCAGTCCAGTCCAGCACGCCAAAGGTGGTGTAGCGCATGCGGTCGGATTGGTAGAACTGCCAGACGGCGCTGAGAGTAAAGTGGTCGTCGATCAGGAACTCGCGCCCCTTGATCTTGAGCGCTTCGCCGAAGAAATGCTGGCTGGTGAAGAGTGCGCGCCCGTAGCCGAAGGAATTGCCGAACAGGTCGGGGCCTTCGAAGGTGTGGCGGGCGGCATTGCGGTAGCGGCGGAAGGTGTAGGTCTTATCGAACACGCCGCGGATGCGCACGGTCATTTCGGCGCGCAGCAGGTCGAGCGGTTGGTAATCGATGTGCACCTGGTTGACACCCAGTTTTTGCTGGTCGTCGCCATAGACGAGCATTTCGCCGTGCCACGCGCCCGCCTTTTTGGAGGGCAGGATGTGCGGGTTGCGCCCGTTAACGCGCTCGGCATCACAGTGCGCATCGATGCGAGCTTTGGTCTCGGGGTTGGTGTGGTAATCGAAAGCCACTTTGTAGATGCCGTTGAAGACCGTGGCGATCCGGGGGCCGTCATTGATGAGCGAGGAGTAGACCTGGGTCTGGCCATCCGGCAGGATATGCACCATGGTGCGCAGATCGCCCGTCCAGCCGGGGGAGTAGTAGTGGGCATCGACCAGGGAGCCGTAGGGATGCCCGGCGCCGATGAAATCGGGTCCGAGGTAGATGCGGTCGCGGTCGCTGTCGATCACGCCGAAGGCGAAGATGTCGGAAACCTCGAAACGCGGCACTAGCGGCCCGGCCGCCTCGACGATCTTCGTGTTCATGGTGTAGGTGGTTTTGCCGTCTTCGAACACACTGGCGCGGTAGACCTTGTTGTAGCCGATGTGGTTGCCTTCGGAGTCGAAGATGGAGGGCAAACCGTGCCACTCGCCTTCGATGGATTTTTGCCAGTTGGAGGGTTGGGGCTGGGACATGATACTCCTCAATACACACATAAAGCGTAAAACGTAACGTGTAATTACGTTTTACGCTTTATGTTTCAGATATTTTGTTCGATCAGGATGTGCCGCATCGTCTCACTGGTCGCTTCGCCCACCAGGCGGGCCACCTGGGCCCAGACCTTGTCCACGGCCGGGTCGAAGATGGCGGCGCGGTTGAGGCGGTCGCGGTGGGCAAAGTCCCCGGCGGGCAGCGCATCGGACGGGATGCCGCGCTCGACCAGCCCAAACCAGTGTTCGAGGTAGGCGTTGACCGGGGACTGGATCTGCTCGAAGGCGGATTCGCTGGCGCGGTAAGCCAACATCCAGGGCGACATGAGCGCGTACTGCACCGGTCCGAGTTGGGCCGGGGTCAACCCCTCGATCTTTTTGGCCGCGTCAAAAATGGGCGTGAGCGGGCTGAAGGCGGCATTAATGTAGGCCAGGTTCGCGCCCAGGTCGGCGCGCGGGATCAGGTCGAGGTGGAAGGCGAAGTAGGGGCCCGCCAGCACAGAATCGAGCGTGAAGTGCGGCACAGGGCTGTCCGGCGCGGTGAAGGCGAAGAGCATGTGCGAATCCAGCCCGATGGGCGGCACCGTCAGCCCGATGTACACCATTTTGTGGATTTGGTCGCCGCGGAACAGGCGCAGCGACCCGACCGGCGCGGGCGACATGGGGCTGGTCAGCGTAATGTGCGGCGCGCCAACTTCGGTAAGTTTGAAGCGGGCCGCGATCTTTTCCAGCGTGCCGAGCGAGAGTTGGGCGGGCAGGGACATGGCTACTCGTCTGTTTTAGGATCGACCGTGGGCACTTCCCTGAGCACCCAGGCTTTGGCCAGCTCGGGCACTTCCTTGCGGGCCGGGGAAGGGATGACGACCGCATGCTGGCGTCCAAACTCGCGTTTGATGCGGTGGATGTCGATCTGCCAGCCCATGTCGATGTACTTCTGGCGCATGCGGCGGTAGGCAATCTGGATGCCATCGGACTTGACCGATAACTCCGCGCCGATATCGTAAGGCAGCAGTTCGGGGCGCTGCGAGAGCACGATTGGGTAATCCTGGTTGAAGATCTTGAGCACGCGTTTGAGGGCGTCGCCATCGGCCCAGTTGCCCTTGAAGAAGGTGCGCATCTGCGTCCACTTGGTGATGGTCTTGAACTCGTTGACCGGCAGGTGGAAATTGAACAGCACCATCTGGCCCATCGGCAGGTTGACTTCCAGCAGAGTCATGCATGGCATCCAGAACCCGGCGCGGGTTTTGACGCCCGGGCGGTCTTCCTTGTACAGGCTCTTCCAGATTCCCTTGATGTTCTTCCTGGGCGGCTTGAGTGTGACAGTCATCTCTGCGCCGAGCGGGTACTGGACCACCTCGTAATCGGGGATGTCCGGTTCTTCGCGGTTGCCGAACGCGCCGCCGTGCACGAAGGGTGCGTGGGCTGCATCCAGGCTGTTTTCGAGCGCGCGCTCGTAATAGACCGGCCACTCGAACGTGCCGCGGATGATCTTGAAATCCGGGTTGTCGAAGTGTGGCAGCTCAGGCAGGGCCGGGCGCTCTTCTTCGGGCAGGTCGCCCAGGAAGGCCCAGATGTAGCCGTATTTTTCGACCGTCGGGTAGGAATCGACGCGGGCCTTCTTGGGCACCGCCATATCCGGGTGGGCGGGGATCTTGACGCACGCGCCATCCGACTTGTATTCCCAGCCGTGGTACGGGCAGACGATGCAATCGCCGTTCTTCCAGCCATCTGAAAGCGCGCCGCCGCGATGCACGCACAGGTCACTGAGGGTGTGGGCCGTGCCATCCGGCGTGCGGTAGATGACGAACTCCTGCTCCAGCGCCGTGACGCGGATGGGCTTGTCTTTAACCACATGGGAGAACTCTAGCGGCCACCAGAAATTTTTGAGCATGATTCTCTCCTTTTACAGAACAGCCTGGGTTGGTGATTTATCTCAATGTTTTATTTCATTTCAAAACGACTGACCAGAGGGTGATCACTTACAATCGCTCGCATATCGCCGTTTTTGCCGGTCACCGATTTGACGAACGCATCCACCAGATCGACGAACAACGCCCGCAGCGCTGATTCGTCGCCTGCGGCGGGCTGCTCGAGGAAGCCGCGCCCGGTGGTGTCATCGTGCGGATGACAGACCAGGAAGTGGTTCGCGCCCTCCAGCAACACCAACGTCGAACCGGCTTGCGCGCCCTCGTGGAAGGTGCGCTCCAGTAACAGGGTGGTCGTCCCGATCCCATCCAGCGCGTAACGGTGGCTGGACGATTCGATCACACCATCGCGCGTGCCGCCCACGATCAGCAGCGGCGCATCGGGCAGCGACAGCACAGTGGCGGGCGGGAAACCGAGCATCGTGCTCGCGCCCGAATGTGCCCCGTAGGCGAACGCTCCCGCCACCTGCGGGAACCAACTGCGGCTGGCATTGAGCAGCGCCATCGTCCCGCCTGCCGAATGGCCGCCGAGCACGACACGCTCCAGATTAAGCAGGCCTGACAGCACGCCAACCGCATTGATGCGCGCCAATTCATCGAGAATGGACGGCAACGCCGAGGCAGACGGACCCGTGCCGTAAGTATCGGGGTTGATAAAGGCCAGGTCCATGCCCGGCGTCAGGCTGACCGAGCCGGGGAAATCCTCCGCGATCCACGAGAACAGCACCACGACCGATCCGCGCTGCGCCAGTTCCACCGCCAGCCAGGCATAGGATTCCATGCCCACGTTCACACCGGGGAAGAAGACCACCACCGGGTAGGGCGCGCCGTTTACATCGGCCGGGATGACTCCCGTGTTGCGCTCGTGCGGCGTGTCGCCAAAGACGGCCGGATAATACACCTTCAGCGTCAGGGTGTCGTACGGCGCGGGCGCGCCGGTCACTTTGGCAGAGCGGTAAAAAGCACGGACCATCGGTTAATCCACCACAGATGAACATAGATAAAAAAAGGTGGCGGATTTTCGTTCATTTGTGTTCATCGGTGGCAAAACTCCCATGGCCGCGGGTTCACCCGGTCGCCGCCCCACAGGCCGCGCACCAGCTTGTCTGCCATCTCCTTGCCGAAGAGCTGTTCGCCCACCACATTGGCCGGGTCACGGTCGGCAATGGCGCGGCGCACGGTCAGGTCACGCGCAGCCAGCGCGGCGCGTTCGGCGGCCGGGGTCAGCTCTGCTTCATTCACATTTTTCAAAAAGCCGTCGAACATCCAGTGCGCCAGATTGCGGATTTCGGCCACGGCCTTATCCGACGGCTTGACCAGGTACACGAACCCGGTCTGCGAAACCGACTCGCGCATGTACACATCGCGGCTGATGAACGGGCGGTAGTCCGGGTTGTCCTGGAACTCGCGCCAGCGGGCGTTGACCGGCTGGTAGTATTTGTCGAGGTAATCCAGGTCCACCATCAGGTCTGCGCGCGGGATGTAATCGAAATAAATGAAAATATCGGGCATGGTGCCCATGGCCATGCCAAAATGCGGGGCTTTCACCTGCGGACCCAGCCACACAGTAAAGTGCATGTTGGTAAAACTGTGCTTCGGGTTGCCAATATGCGAATGCACCAGCCAGTCGATCTCCGGGCCGGTGAAGGTGTTCAGCGCGCCGCGCGCATTGCCATCCAGCGAGGTGTAGCTCGCGAACGGCGCGGTCGAGGCATCCGGGGTCAGTTCAAAACGCGCAGTCAGTTTCTCGCTCAGTTCGCGCGTAATGTCCCACAGTTTGCCAAACCAGCCGGTGCTGTCCACATCCGGCTGGGCCGCCAGCAAATCCAAAAGCGATTGGGTCGATGCCATAATGTCTCCTACTCGGGTTTCAGGTGATAAAACTCAACGCGCGCCAGCGCATGGTCCACAAACCACTTGCGCAAGCCCAGCAGGTTGCCGCCGTCCGCGTCCAGGATCTCCATCAGTTCAAGGATCGTATCCGTCCCGGCGGCCAGTTCAGCTTCCAGCATGGGTCCGGTTTGTTTGGAGAGACCGGAGAGTGCCTCGCACACAAGGCGCTGGATGCCGCTATCGGGAGCGGGACCAAACGCCCAGGTGGCATACCGCCCGGACTCTTCCCACCCGCCGCCCGCGTACCGTCTCCAAAAAGCGGATTCGCCTTCCAGGCGGCCATCCGCCGCCAGGCTGCGCAGCGTGCCGCCCCAGCGGCCGGTCACCTGCTCGGGGCGGGTGGCCGCGCCGAAAACAGGATACTGCCCTTCGGCGGTCTCCCCACTGACGGCGATACCCACGATGTTGGCCTTCAGTTCGCCCGCCGCATGGAACTTGCCGCCGGTCAGTTGGCGCTGGGGTGTGGCCAACATCCCAAACGAAGTGAAGTTGAAGCCCAGCCGCGTCCAAAAGCCGCGCCCGGTCATCACACCGCTGCCCCAGGTCAGCCCCGTGCCGACCACATCCGGGCCGTGGTAGCGCCGCGCGCGCCCATCGGTGGAGAGGTCGAAGACCCACTCGCCGCGGAAACGCCCCAGCGCATGCGACTCCAGTTCGGACGCGGGGTTGCAGGTTTGGGTAACGCGGATGTGACCATTTTCGAGCGTGTGCAGTTCGCGCCGCTGGCGGTTGATGCCCGCGAAGGACCCATCCGGGTTGTAAACGTACTCGCTGACCAGCCAGGCGCCGAGGAAGGACATGGTCAGGCCGGCTCGAAGCGCAAAATGCCAAGCTGTGCGCCAATGCGCTGCCCGCCGCGATACCAGATGTGCACCACAACCTTCAGATCGCCTTCGTGGGTCACCACTTCGCGCTTCCAGACGCGCAGGTTTGGGCGCAGGTGCTGGAAGTGCCCGCTCAGGGCGCGTCCGCCGCACAGGTTATACGAACCCACCACCTCGCCCGGCTCGGACCAGGCCTGGTAGTCGTTGGTGGCCAGTGTAACGGTGGCAGGCTGCGGGTCGAATGCGGCGCCGGTGGTGGTGATTTCGAGGCGGTTGGCGGCCGGGATGATGGATTCGGCGTAATCAACGGCGGGCATCTCCATCATTTTTTCATCCAGGACCGCGAGCGTGCCGCGCCAGATGCCTTTACGGTGCAGCAGGATCTCGCCGCGCCCGGCAGTAGGGTCGCTGGTGAAGTCGTATTCCGAGCCGTTGACCAGGCCGGGGATGCCCTCGAAGGCGTCATCGACCCGCTGGTTTTCGCCCACCACCGTGTAAATGAGCTGGTCGCCGCGCAAAAGCTGCGCCATGCTGACCTGCCGCTGGCCGTCGGGCAGCACCATGAGGAAGAAGCGCTGGGTGAAACCGGTGGCCGCCCAGTAGGAGTTGGAATCCACCAGGCTGCTGCTGAGCGGTTCGGCATAACCGACGTTGACCGGGCCCTGGTAAAGGCGCTCGGTCTTGCGGTCTTCGATGAAATAATGCCCGGCAAACTTGAACGGTCCGATGAACGACAGGTCGATGCGGATGCGCTCGGGGCTGACCTGCTGGACGTTGCGGCGGTCGGTGCCGTTTCCCACGAAGCGCCCCTCGCCAGAGTAGACTTCGGCGCTGCCCGCCCATTTGCCTGCGGCTTTGTTGAAACCTTCGGTTCGTGACATGGTGAGTGAAGGGTGAAGGGTGAGAAATGACGAGTGAATCTATGCGGCCACGAGGCGGTAAACCTGGGTGGTTTTGGGCGTGGCTTCGAAAAGCGGGCTGAGGTCGGCGCCGGGCGGCTGGGGCGCAAGGTAGCGCCCTTCGACGCTTATTTCGAGCGCAGCGCCAGGAAACGGGAACGGATCGAGCGCGTAAGCGCCATCGGTGCGCGGGGTGATGCTCAGGGTATGGTCGCCGCCGCGGCCATCGGGCACGTTCAGGAATTTTGCCTCGGCGCGTTTCTCGGGACAATTCATGTGGAAGTAGAGCGCCAGGGTGTCGAAGAATTGCAGCAGTTTGTAGTTGGTGAAGAGGGCCGCTTGCGTCACCCAGGCGGATGTTTCGGGGCTGGCAGCCAGCGCTTCCTTAAGCCGCTGCTGGCGGTCAAGTTCGGCGGCCAGCATCTGCTGCGCGGCGGTCTTGTGCGCGTCGGGCACTTTGTCGATGAAAATGAAATCGGACAACCCGTAACGCCCGTTGAACAACCCGTAGGTGTGCATGGACGAGAGCAGCCCGCAGTAGGCGTGATGGGCCTCGTTGAAATCAGGCGAGCCTTTGCTGGTGCGCACCAGGTACGGAAGCGGGGTCTGCGTAAGGTGATGCGGCAGACCGGTGACAGGCGACTGCTCACGCAGGGCATCGACCGGCTGCCAGCCTTCATCGTGATGCTCGACGATATACACCACCAGGTCGCGCGGCTCGGGCGCATCGAAGCGGTCATTGCCAAAGGCGCGCGCCAGCTGCCCGCAGGTGCGGGTATGGTCGGGCTGTTCGATCACAAAGTTGGGATGTCCCTCGGGGGCGGTCTGGATGATCATGGCTGGACGACCCGCACAAAGTCCTGGATCTGAAAAATGAGTGTTTTGCCGTCGCGAACCTTGTGGGTGATGATGCGGCGGTTGTTGGGGTCGAGAAAGTAGTGGTTGTTATATACGGTGGATTTGGAGACCTGGCTCTCGATGGTGAAAACATAGTTGAAGGGGGTCAGTTCCGAGCCGTGCAGCTGGACCATCTCGTTGCCGCCGAAGCAAAATTTGCCATCGACCTTGATATCGGTATGGTAGACGGCCGGGCCATAACCGTATAGTTTCTCGAAGTCTTCGTGCAGGTGCCAGGTGTTCTCGTCGATCCAGTACACGTCCATGTGAACGGCGGAGGCTTCGAGGAAGTTGCCCTTGTCGTCGAAGGTTTTGCACAGCCCCTCCCAGCGCCCCATAAAGCACTGGTACGGGCGGGTCGATTTCGGGTCGCCGTAGTTTATATCGGTCATGTCTGCTCCTATCGGATCACCACAAAGGCACAAAGATCACAAAGGTTTTTCTTTGCGCACACAAAGTGAAAACTCCGTGCCCTTCGTGTCTCTGTGGTGAGATTAAATGTTCAACTGGAATTTGAATCGGTCGCCGCGGTAGTTGGCGCGCAGGAATTCGAGCGGGTGACCATCTGCATCCGAGTACACCACCTGGATGGAGAGCACCGGCTCGCCAGGCTTGATCTTGAGCAGCCCGGCCTCGGTGCTGCCAGCCGGCAAGGCCTGGATGCTGCGCGTGATGCGGACGCCCTCACGGTCGGGCAGGCTGCGCAGGTAATCGCGCAGGTCGGCATCGCTGGCGGCGGCAGGATCGAACCCGGTCTCGGCGCAGTTGGCCAAAACCACGAAATGCCGTCCGATCGGTTCGCCGTTGGCGCGCAGCAGCAGTTCCACAATATAAACCTTCTCATCCGCAGAGATGCCCAAGGCCTCCTGCACCGGCTGGAACGGCACGCCGAAATCGCGGCTGAGGAATTGCCACTCCGGCTCGATGCCCTGCTGGCGCATGAGGGCCGTGATGCTGATGCGCTGGGTGGGATCATGCACGATCTGGCGCGCGGCCACAAAGGTGCCTTGCCCGCGGTGGCGGGTAAAACGCCCCTCAAAGGTCAATTCGGCCAGCGCCTGGCGCACGGTCGTGCGGCTCAGCCCATAGGTGTCCTGCAATTCTTGTTCGCTGGGCACCAGGTCGCCGGGCTTCCACTCGCCAGAATCCAATTTCTCCACGATCAGCTGCTTGAGCTGGTAGTAGAGCGGGATGGGTGATTCACGGTCAATCGTAGTCATCATGTTGCGCTTTCGAAAACAAATGTTATAATGTTATAACAATAATACTTCTGTTCAGGGTGATTGTCAAGCGCAAGGAGTCCGCATGCCGCAATTCGACCTCATTGTAAAAAATGTCAAACTGGTGCGCCCCAACCAGCCCGCTGTTGAAAGCGCCGATATCGCCATCAAGGATGGGCGCTTCGCGCGCATCGCCCCATCCATCGATGCGAATGAAGCCGCCCAGGTGTATGCCAGCAAGGGGCTGCTGGCCTTCCCCGGGCTGGTGGACGCCCACATGCACGTCGGCATCTATCAGCCGCTGTCCGAGGATGCCGTCACCGAGAGCAAGGCTGCGGCCATGGGCGGCGTGACCAGCGCGCTGACCTACTTCCGCACCGGTGAGTACTACCTCAACAAGGGCGGGGCCTACCGCGACTTCTACCCCGAAGTGCTGGATATTTCGCGCGGGCGCTACTGGGTCGATTACGGCTACCACCTGGCGCCCATCAACCGCGGTCACATTGAAGAGATGCCCGCCCTGCTCGACCAGCACGGTGTGTCATCGTTCAAAATATTCATGTTCTACGGCGGGCACGGGCTGCACGGCCGCTCGGACAAACAGCACAACTTCCTGATGCTCGAAGAAGGCGAGCGCTACGACTTCGCCCACTTCGAATTCATCATGCGCAAAATGACCGAGCTGCTCGAAACCCGCCCGGACAACGCCGAGCACATCTCGCTCAGCCTGCACTGCGAGATCGCCGACATCCTCAACGCCTACACTGCCATGGTCGAGCGCGACGGCAAACTGAAGGGCCTGCCCGCCTACAGCGCGGCCCGCCCGCCGCACAGCGAAGGGCTGGCCGTCTTCATCGCCTCATACCTGGCGTATGAAACCCAATGCGCCAACATCAACCTGCTGCACCTGACCTCGCGCAAGGCGCTCGAGGCCGCGCTGATGATGCGCGACCTGTTCCCGCACATCAACTTTCGCCGCGAAGTGACCATCGGCCACCTGCTGCTGGATACCGACTCCCCGAACGGGCTGCTGGCGAAAGTGAACCCGCCCATCCGCCCCCGGGCCGATGTCGAGTTCCTGTGGGAACGCCTGCTAGACAGGGATGTGGACTGGGTGGTCAGCGACCATGCCTGCTGCCGAACCGAGATCAAGTACAACGCCGAACACCCCGAAGACATCTGGATGGCCAAATCCGGCTTCGGCGGCACCGAGTACATGCTCTCCGGGCTGCACAGCGAAGGCACCAGGCGCGGACTCTCGCTCAACCGCATGGCCGAACTGGCCAGTTGGAACCCGGCCCGGCGCTTCGGGCTACTCAACAAGGGCGACATCGCCCCCGGCTTCGATGCCGACCTGGTGCTCTTCGACCCGAACGAAACCTTCACTGTGCGCGCCGCCGAATCCGAATCCGGGCAGGGATACACGCCCTTCGAGGGGCACGAACTGACCGGGCGCGTCAAGACCACCTTCCTGCGCGGGCACAAGATCTACGAAAACGGGCAGGTGATCGGCGAGGCAAAGGGACAATACCTCCACAGGCCGACCGCGTGAGAAGAGAGCGCAACACCCCGGAAAAACAGGACTTATCACATGACCAAACTGACCGCTGAATTTCTCTTTGACGATCTCACATCCGGCGAGCGCGCCCGCGCCGAGCGGGTGGAATCCATCTTGCCCGAGTTGCGCGCCCACGCCGAAGAATCGGACCGCACCGGGCAGTTCCACGCGCCACACCGCGAAACCCTGCGCAATGCCGGGCTGCTGGGTCTGGTCGTCCCCGAAGCGTACGGCGGGCTGGGCGGCGGGCTGCGCGACTTGTCTGCGGCCACATTTGCCATGGGTACGGCCTGCCCCTCCACCGCGCTGGCATACTTCTTCCACTGCTCCACCTCATCGCGCGGCATCCTGGCGCTGGACGCGATCGAGGAGGGCAAATTCAGCGCCGAAGAGATCCCGTCTGTGCGCACATTCGCCGAGAATGTGCTGCACCGCATGGGCACCAGGGGACAGTTGCTGGGCAACTTCGCCAGCGAGACGGCTAAATCTTCGCAGAGCGCGGTCTTCATCTCCACCGAAGCGGAAAAAGCAGAGGGCGGCTGGCGGCTGAACGGCGTCAAGTCGTTCGGGTGCAATACCGGCGTGGCCGATGCCTACCTGGTGGCAGCCAAGCTTAAGGGTTACGACACCGCCGAAGGGTTGGTCATGTTCTTCGTCCCGCCTGAGACCGAAGGGGTGAAGGAACGCCCGCAGTGGGACGCACTCGGGATGCGCGCCACCGCCTCGCACGGCATCATCCTCGAAAACGTCTTCATCCCCGATAACGAAGCACTGGCCATCCCGGGCGCATTCGTCAAACTGATGCAGGCCAGCCGCGGCTCGCTGATGGGCAACCAACCCGCCATCTCGGCCATCTACCTCGGCGCAGCCAAGCAGGCTTACGACTTTGCGCTCAACAAAACCATGAGCATGAAGTTCGAGGACACGGGCAAACCCATCGCCACCAGTCCCTTCCACCAGGAGTTGATTGGCAAGATGACGGTCGAGATGGAAACGGCCCGCTTGTGGCTAAAGCGCCAGATCGACCTGGAGACCAGCGAGCCGCCCATCGCCTCAAAGACCGAGGTGGTGCAGCACTGGCGCATGGCCAAAGGCAGCATCTCCGAAAGCGCGTTCGAGGTTGCCCAACTGGCCCTGAAACTGACCGGCACCAGCGGCACCGCCAACAGCGGCGTGACAGCCCGCATGCTGCGCGACATCGCCATGGCGCTGGTGATGGCCTTCCCAGCCGAGCGCGGCCGCCTGGAAGCCGCCAAAACCATCACCGACGGGGCGGAGACGAAATCGTTTACGGTGTCGGAGAAGTAGAAGATTCTTTCGCAGGAGATTACCCATGTCCTTCCCCCAGATTGCCATTCCCCCGCTCGACGAAGTGAAGAAACACTTCACCCTTTTCGATTATATCGACGGGGAGCGCATCGCCCCCGGCATGCCGCTCAACGCCTGGGTGACCAATCCCAGCACCGGCGAACAGATTGCCCCACAGATGGCCACCAGCCCAGAAAATGTGGAGCGCGCCCTGGCGGTTGCCCAGCGCCTGCATGAATCCGGTGCGTGGGCCAACACCCCACCCAAAACGCGCGCCGACCTGCTCGATGCGGCCGCCAACCACCTGATGGGGCTTGTTCCGATGATCGCCGCTGTAGAGTCCTGCAACACCGGCATTGTGTTCAGCACCACCAGCTTTGTCAACGCCATCGTCTGGCTGGCCTTCAAGGCGGCCGCGGGCGTGCTGCGCAGCGGATACGCCGTCAGCACGGTGCCCGGCCCGCACGGCAATGTGGAAGTGCTGCGCAAACCGCTGGGCGTAGCCGTGGCAATTGTGCCGTGGAACTCCCCGGCCGCGCTGGCCGCGCACAAAATCGCCAACGCCCTGGCCGCGGGCTGCCCGGTCATCCTCAAACCGACCGAGTGGGCGCCCTACTCCTGCCTTTTCCTTGCAGATGGGCTGGAAGCGGCCAGGCTGCCGAAAGGCTTGTTCCAGATCGTGAACGGCGGCGCGGAGGTGGGCAACCAACTGGTCAGCGACCGGCGCGTGCGGGCCGTCTCCTTCACAGGCGGCTTGCGGGGCGGGCAGGCCGTGGCGGCCGCCTGCGCGGCAGACTTCAAATCGCTACAGCTCGAACTGGGCGGCAACAATGCCATGGTCGTGCTGCCCGATGCAGACGTGGACAAGGTGGCGGACGGGATCGTGGCGGGCATGACCACACTCAATGGTCAGTGGTGCCGCGCATTGGGGCGCTTGATCGTGCATGAATCGATCCAGGAGCAGGTGGTCAACGCCGCGTTGGAGCGGTTTAAGGCGCTCAAAGCGGGCAACGCGCTCTCCATGGAATCCCAGCTCGGGCCGCTGGCCAACGAAGCGCACAAGGAGCGCATCGAAGCAGCCATCGCCGCGCTGGAGCAGAATGGCGGACGCGCACACCGCACCACACCCACGCCGGATGCCGGTTACTTCCTGCCGCCTACGCTGATCACGGACGCCGCGCCCGAAGACACCCTGGAAGAGATCTTCGGCCCGGTGGCCACCGTGCATCCGTTCAAGACCGATGAAGAGGCGGTGCGCCTGGCCAACCAGACTCCCTACGGGCTGGGTGGCTACGTTTTCAGCGCCGATGAAGCCCACGCCATGCAGATCGCGCGCCAGATGAACACCGGCGGCGTGAAGGTGAACGGCGTCAGCCTGCTGGAACTCAACGTGGATGCGCCTCGCCCGGCCTGGGGTCTGAGCGGCTTCGGTGAAGAGGGTACGCTGGAGACGTTCGATGTGTTCTGTGGGAAGAGTGTGGTGGGAGTTGCGGGGAAGTAAATTCAATAGGGGCGATCCGTTGGGTCGCCCCTATTTTTATGATGTAAGAATGCCTTTTGCCAGCCACCAGGGACGGTTGTCGAGCAGGTGGGTCTTTTGCGAAATAACTTTGTTGGCAGCCAGGGCGGGGAAAATATCGGCGCGGGTCAGACCCGGCTTCTCACTGGCGCGGGTCACCAGCGGGTAGTTGATGTTGCCATCAAAGTTCTTCTCCCATTGCGTCCAGAGTGTGAAGTCTTTGTCGAGCGCCAGGATGAGGCTGGCGCCCGCTTCGGAGGGCTGGCTGGCCGCCACCACGTTCATGCGGTTCTCGGCGGCGCGCTCCAGCAGGCCGGTCTCCACCTCCCATTTTTCAAGGATGCGGGTCGGGACGGCCACTACATTCGCGCCTTGCAGCGCGACCAGGCGAAACACTTCGGGATAAATGGAGTCACCGCCCACGACCAGCGCCAGCCGCCCCCAGGGCAGGCTAATGACGTTGAGGGCATCACCCAGGCGCGTGGCCCAGGGATGCCGCCCGCAGGCGTGCATCTGCGGCTGGCGCAGCAACACGCCCCGCGCGCCGATGAGCACGCCCACGTGATAGGCGCTTTCGGCGAGGGAGGTGGCCAAGAGGCAATCACTGCCGTGCAGGGCGTTTTGGATGGCGGTCACTCCATCCGCCTCGAGGGATAACTCGGGCAGGACGAGCAACTGCACGCCGGAACCGGCCGCCTCACGGATTGCCTGGATGATCCCGTCCGGGCGGTCGCTGGCGGGCTGGTACACGGCCGCGGCGACCCGCTCCGCTGCGGGATGGGGCGGCTGGGGTAACGGCGAATCGGCCAGCGGGGCGTAGCGATCCGGGCGGCGGGAGGCGAGGATGTCGGTCCCGTCGGGGCGGCGCTTGTCGAAGGCGGTGTCGACCGGGATGTCGGCGAAGACCGCCGCTTCTCCCAGCTTTGGCGCTTTGGCCAGCACCGTGCCATCCGGCGCGAGGATCTGGCTCTCGCCGGCCCCGGCGATGGCCTCGGCCGGGATCTTGAGCCGCCCGGCGACAACCTGCGCCATGTGCGGCGGGACGAGTCCGCCGACCTTGTTGGCCGCCACCACGTAAACCTTGTTCTCACCGGCGCGGACGGGGATGTGCAGCGAGGCTTCGTCGTGGGCGAAGGAGTTGAGGCTGTTGAGCAGGATGTGCGCGCCGCGCACGGCCAGGGCGCGGGCCGGTTCGGGGATGACGCCGTCCATGCAGCAGTACATGCCGAGCACGCCAACGGGAGTCTCGACCAGTTGGGCCGGTTCGGTGGCGGGCGCGAGGAAGTTGTTCTCGTTGCCCATCAGGATCTGTTTGTCGGTGACGGCGATGCGGCGGCCGTGCGGGTCGAAGAGGATGTTGGTGCCGGTGACGCGGGGCGGCTCGCGCCTCAGGGTCACGTTGACCTTGATGTAGCAGGCATGCTGGCGGGCCCAGGCGGCGATGGCTTCGAGGAAATCGCCGTCCAAATCCACCGAGACGCGCCAGCAGTGGTCGGGGTCGGTGAACCACAGGATGTGGTTGATGAACTCGGGGGTGACGATGATATCCGGCTTGTGCTGCGCGGCGGTGTCAATCATGCGCAGAACGGTGGCCAGGTTGGCCTGCACATCTTCGGTGACGGCGAACTGGATGGCGGAAACGCGAACGGTGGGCATTGGTTATTTTTCCGGCAGGAAGGATTGGGCGGCGGCAAAGACAAGCGACTGGGCCGCGGTCAAGATCATATTGATGCCTCGCGAGACCTGTTTGGCAGAATCAGCGCGGGTGGCGGCCGTGATGCCAACCGTCACCCCGCGCGGGCGGCAAACGGATACCACGCGGTCGATCATCCCCTGCACTTCGGGGTGGCTGGGGCCGTCCGGGAAGCCCATGGCCAGCGAGAGGTCGCGCGGGCCGATCAGACACACATCCACACCCGGCACGGAAATCATCCCCGGCAAACGGTCGATCAGGCTGGGGTCTTCGAACTGCGGGATGACCATGGTCTGCGCGTTGGAGAAGGCGATGTATTCCGAGGCGGAGATGCCCACGTAGGCGGTATAGGACGATCCGCGCGAGATGCCCAGCCCGCGCCTGCCCAACGGCGCGTACTTGACCGCATCGACCAGCATTTTTACCTCGTCCACCGATTCGAGTCCGGGCATCATGATACCCATCATGCCGGCGTCGAGGTATTGCAGGACGAGCTTGGGGTCTTTGGGCCCGATGCGGACGAGCGGGGTGATGCCCGTCCGTTCGCAGGCGCGGATGACGTTGACCGCCTGGGCCGCGTCCACCAGTCCGTGCTCGGCGTCGAGCATGTAGTAGTCGAACCCGGCCAGCCCGCACAACTCGGCGAACTGCGGGTCATCGGAGGTGGCGATCACGCCGTAGACCGGCTGCCCGGCCTGGAGTTTGGCTTTGGTTTTGTTGGCTTGGATTAGCATAAGTTCTCCACCTTTTTAGAACCTTCCCGAAAATTCTTCAACGCCAAGACGCAGGGGCGCAAAGAGTTTAAGTTTCTGCCGGAAAGGTGGCAGTATGGCGTGTTTTCCAAAAATAGTCCTGGCGGCTTCGCGCCTTTGCGTTAAACAACACACCTGTCCACCATCCCAAATCAGCAGAAGACAGCCCGTTTTGAACTGCAGAGACACAGAGCGCACAGAGAAATGAGGGGAAACTTGGCGGACTCTGCGCCTCCGCGGTGCAAAAATGGATAAGATGGTAACCTGATCATGTTAATTTTTTAGATAAAAACTTAAACCCCTCCCCCGGGGAGTAAGGGTAGCGGCGGTGAATCCCAAAGCATCAGGCCAGTGGCGGGGTGTTTGGCGCGGTGGACGGGGTTGCCGTCGTAGGCGGTCAGCGTGAACTCGACCGCGAAGGCCACGGCCCGGGCGGCGTGCCCGGCCAACACCACGATCCCATTCGGGGCGGCCGGGTCCTGGTACGCCACCGCCAGGTGCATGTGGATGTGCGGCCGCCCATCGAGCAGCGAAATCGTCCCGTGGCCGGACACGATCTCCAGCGCGCGTTTGCAGGTAAGCGGTGGCTTGCGTTGCTGGCTTTCGAAGTCGAAGGCGCGGAACTCCACCTCGCGCAGGCCGCCCAGCAGGTCGAAGGTGGCGGTCTGGACGGTATGCGCCGCGGCCACTTGGGCCAGCGCAGCGTGCAGGTCGGCATCGCCGGTCAGTGTACCCATGAAAACGCGCGTGGCTTGCAGGTTGACGTGTTGGAGGGTGATCGACATGATTAGTAAGAAGTGAAGAGTGAGGCGTGAAAAGTAATTGCGGGGTTAGATAACGCCGGATTGCTGGAGGGTTTCGAGTTCTTCGCGGGTAAAACCCAGGGAGGTGAAAACCTCTTCGTTGTGCTGGCCGAGCGTGGGCGGCGGGGTGAAGGTGTCCTCGTGGGTTTCCGAGAGTTTGACCGGGTTGCCGGGCATGCGCACCGCGCCGCCGAGCGGGTGCGCCACCTCCACGATCATGTTGCGGGCCAGCACCTGCGGGTCACTGACAGCCTGAGCCAGGTTGTAGACCGGCGCGCACGGGATGCGCACCGACTGCAGCCGCTCCAGCCAGTAGGATTGCGTGTTGGCGCTCAGGATCTCGTTGAGGCGGCGGTTGATGAGTTCCTTGTCCCGCAGGCGGCCGGGCTGGTATCTGTGGTCTTCGGTGGCCAGGTCGTCGGCCGGGATGACCGTCAGCAGGGCTTCCCAGAAGTTATCCGCGATAATGGCGATGATAATGTACCCGTCGGAGCACGGGAAGGTGTCGTATGGGACGTGCACAAAATGCCCGTTGCCGAGCTTGTCCGGGACAAGCCCGGAGAGGAAGTGCATTGTGGCCATGTAATTGAGCAGGCTGATCTGCGCGTCGAGCATGGAGATATCCACATGCTGGCCGCGCCCGGTGGTATGGCGCGCATTGAGCGCCGCCAGCACACCGATGGTGGCCATCAACCCGCCCGCCAGGTCGCCGATGGGGATGCCGGAGCGCGTGGGCGGGTCGCCGGGCTGGCCGGTGATGCTCATGCCGCCGCCCATGGCCTGGGCCACCATGTCGAAGGCGGTGCGGTCTTTGCCAGGTCCGGTCTCGCCGAAGCCGGTCACGGTGCAGGTGATGATGCCCGGGTTGATGGCGCTCAGGCGGGCGTAATCGACCTTGAGGCGCGCTGTCACCCCGGCGCTGAAGTTGCTTATGACCACGTCGGCCGTCTTGACCAGTTGGTAGAAAACCGCCAGCCCGCGCTCCGATTTCAGGTCGAGCGTGACGCTCTTTTTGTTGCGATTGAGCGTCATGTAATACGCGCCAAACCCGTTCAGGCTGTTGGCAGTGTCGCGCTCCAGCAGGCGGCGCGTGCCCTCACCCGTTCCAGGCGGCTCGACCTTGATCGTCTCCGCGCCCAGGTCGGACAGCAGCATGGCGCCATATGGGCCAGAGAGCATGTGGGTCAGGTCTAATACACGAATTCCGTTGAGCGCTTTCATAAACTTCCGAGATACTCCATCACTTCCGATTTTGCGATCACATCGCCATATTTAGAGTTGATGTCGAACAGGTTGGCCGCATGCGGGCCGGGATGGCGGTCGCCCACGCACTCCTGCGGGACGATGACCCGGAATCCGTACTGCATCCCATCGACAGCGGAGGCGCGCACACAACCCGAAGTGCTGCATCCCGTCAAAATGACGGTATCCACGCCCAGGCTGGTGAGCGTGGCCGCCAGCGAGGTGCCGAAGAAGGCGCTGGCGTACTGCTTGATGACGATGATGTCCGTCTCGGCGGGCGGCAGTTCGGGCACGATCTCGGCCAGCGGCTCGCCTTCGACCATCGTTTTCAGCACCGGTACTTTCTGGATAAAAATGCCGCCATCGCGGAAATTCCGGTTATAGATGACCCTGGTGTAGAGCACCGGCACATTCTTGCGGCGGGCCAGCGCCAGCAGGCCGGCCGTTTCGCGCACGGCAGTGACCACATCGGGCGCGTAGAGCGGCGAGCCGGGTGTGATGTAGGCATTGATAAAATCGACCACCAGCACGGCCGGGCGGCTGCCAAAACCAATGCGCCCATCGAATACGCCTTTGTAATTATTGCTCAGAGAATCGGTCATTTTTCTCCCAACCTCACATCCCAAGACTTGTCGCCCTGCTGCCAGTTGTAGCGCGCCAGGATGCTGCGCGCATCGACCCAAAAGCGGGCGTTCGCATCGTATTGCTCACCAATATATTCGTAAACGTCCATCGCCCCATCCTTCTCCAGCAGGCGGGCGCTGCGGGTGTCGAAGTGCGGCAGCAGGAAACGCTCAGCTTGGGCGGGGTCGAACAGCCAGGGGACAAGCACGCAGCCCGGTTGGCCGAGCGCAACAAGCTGCCGGATCACGCCACCTGTGAATACACGCATGATTGGCGAGACGATAAATGGCGCTTCGGTGCGCACATGCCGGTATTCTTCCCGCCCGTTCACCAGACGCTGAACGCGCACCTCCTGCCCATCAACTTCGTACCAGGCCCGAATGTCTGTTGCGCCAGCGCGGTAACGCACATCGAAGCGGGTGAGGCGACCGCCCGTTTCAACGGCATCCACGCTGAGGGTTGTCCCGTAGGCGCTACGCTCCGAGCGGATGAGGCGGCCAGGGGGCGCGGCATCCACCTGCCAGCCTTCGCGGATGTCCATCTGTTCCCCATTCAAAAAATAAACGTAACTCCCGCGCATTTACTTGCCGAATTTACGGTTGAGCGCATACCCGGCATAGGCGAAGAAAGCGTTGCTGATGGTATTGAAGCTCTGCTGCACCCACTGCATGGTCTCGCTGCGGTCGCCGGTGCGAGCCAGACCTTGCAGGGCCAGAATGGCGACGATGTTTAGGATGAACAGGACGGCCACCAGGGTCTGTTTTTGCTCGAAAGCCTGGCGGATGCAGGTGCCGCTGAGGACGAAGTTAGCGATGGTGGTCAGCCCGAGCAGCAGGAAGAACCATGTGCGCGCATCAGGCTGGGCGTTTTGCAAGTAGAAGGCTGTGCCCCAGTGCGCGACGATGATGCCGAGCGGGATGAGCCAACCATAGGCCGTAATGGGCTTGCCTGCATGGGCGCGGCGGGCGGTGATGAAGGCCCAGGCCAACAGAGTGAAGCCCGCGCCAAGCATGAAGAAGAGCTGCTGGTCAGTCCAGACCAGGTTTTGGCCGCTGAGCGCGATGTTGAGCTTCCAGGCGGCCTTGGTGCCGCCGCCCAGCATGGTGAGCCAGGCGCCCGCCAACGCAAACCATTTGAGCACGGCCCGCCCGCCGGACATTTTGCTTGCCAGCTCGGCCAGGTAGAACAGCCCGATGGCCGATAAAGCCACGGGCATGAAGTCTTGCAGGGCGAGGGCAACAGTGTAAGTCGCGGGTTGTTCCATGGCATCAGCTTTTCTTCTGCGCTGCAAAGATCTGTGCAACGACCAGCCCACCTGCGAAAGCGATCTCACCGATATTTTGAACGATCAACATCCCTGTTGCGCCAGCCGCCCCAAACATGACCAGCGCACCCGCGAACATCCACGGGAAACGGGTGTTGCGCCACAACACAACACCAAAGATGAGCACAACCAGCACGGTGGCCACCGCCGGGATGGGCGGGCCTTTCAGGAAGTCAAAAGTGTTCACATAGCGCGTCAACCCTCCGCTGGTTTCTGGTTCGAGCGTCAGATTGAGGATGTCAGAGTAGCTCCCCAACGCGATCAAGGCCGTGGCCAGCACGCAGATGATGATGTGCCAGGACTTGCCCTGCGCGAACTTCGAGCCGGTCAGGCGCAGCGCGCCAAAAGCAGCGATCATCATCACCGGGGTAAAGAGGGCATGCATCCAGTAACGCGGCGCATTCAGCGTTTTAAGCAGGTCACCTGCCGGGATGAACCCGCCAGCCGCCAGCACGAAGTTGTCATACGCCAGCCCAAAAACCACCAGCAGCACCAGCAGGGCGTAGTAGTTGAAAAACTTGCGCATTTTCTGCACGCCATAAATGGCGATTCCCAGTTGCACCAGCCCGGCCAACAGAAAGTAAATACTTTGCATCTTTCACGCTCCCTTCAAGAATTCGCGCAAAATATCCGCCACCACCTGCGGCGCCTGGTCGCAGATGTACGGTCCTTGACCTGCTATAACCCGCACCTTGCCATTTCGTAATAACTGGAAAGCCGGTTCAAGGCTGGCGCGCAGCGTATCGAACTCGCCTGCCATCACCAGTACCGGGATATCCAGCACTGCCAGTTGCTCGCCAAAAGGCTGGTCGAACACCGCCGCGTAGGCATCCTGGGCGGCATCACGCGCCGACTGGGTGAGCAGCACTTCGCGGTGCACGATGTCGAGCGGCAGGGCCGCATCCCGCTTGCGGATGCGCTCCCACACCCGGGTCAGGTGCTGACCCTCGGGGTGCAGATCGAACGGCCGCAGGCTGGACTTCAGACCATCGACCTGCTCCCGGCTGAGGAGTGGCGGGCCAGAAAGCACCGCACGCCGCACAAAGCCAGGGTGGTCGAAGGCTATCTGCACGGCGATGGCAGACCCGGTGTGGTGCCCGAACAGGGAACAAGACTCCACGCCCAGGGCGGTCAGTGCGGCGTGAAGTGAATCGGACAAATATTTAACAGTGAAACACGCCGGGGGCGTGAAGGATGCCCCAAAACCCGGGGTATCCGGCGCGATCAGGGTGAAGTCATCCGCCAGGAGCGAGATCAGCGCCTCGAACATCGACCCAGAACTGGCGGTCTGGTGCAGCAGCACAAGCGGCGCCCCGCCTGCTCGCGCAGACTGGCGAAAATGAATTTGCCCACCGGGCGTGTCGGCGTACCCTTTGCGGATGATTGACATAATAATCCTGAATGTTATAATGTTATAACATTTATATTTGGTAGTCAAGACAGAAATTATCCAAATTTGACCCACAAGGAGACCCAACTTATGACTGACGCTCTTGGCTGGCGTAAAAAATTTGGGGTCATCATCCCCAGCACGAACACCATCGTGGAGCCTGAGTTCTACCGCATGACCGTGCCCGGCGTGACGCCGCACATCTCGCGCATCCACATCCGCGACCAGAACCTGGACAGCGACGAGGCGTTTGTGCGCCTGCTCGAGCAGATTCGCGTTGAGATCCAGTACGCGGTCGAGCGTGTGATGACAGCCGAACCCGATTACATGGTGATGGGCATGAGCGCCGAAACATTTTGGGACGGCGTGGAGGGCAACCGCAAGTTCACCCAGATGATCTCCGATTGGGCAGGCGGGTTGCGCGTGGCTACCGGCGCGGAAGCCTGCGAGCGCGCACTGAAACTGTTCAACGTGAAGAAGATCGGCGTGGTCACCCCGTACCAGCCCATCGGCGACAAGAACGTGACGCGCTTCTTCAACGACCTGGGTTTCGAAGTGACCGCCATCAAGGGGCTGCGCTGCCCAACGGCCATCGCCATTGCCAACGTCTCGCAGGATGAACTGCGCAATGCGCTCATCGAGGTGAACAAGGATGCCGATGCGCTGGTGCAGGTGGGCACCAACCTGAGCATGGTCAGCCTGGCCGATGAAGCCGAACGCTGGCTGGGAAAACCGGTCATCGCCATCAACGCCGCCACGTACTGGATGGCCCTGCGCGATAATGGGATTGAAGAAAAGGTTTATGGGGCGGGAAGGTTGTTGCGGGAGTTTTAACCCCCGCCCTGCCTCCCCCAAACTTGATAAAGTTTCACTAAAACGGCCTCGGCGTTTTCCCCAACTCCAAACTGATCCACTTCAACTCGGTGAAATGCTCCACTGAATATTTCCCGCCACTGCGACCAATGCCAGACATGCCATACCCGCCAATCGGCGCCATCGGGTCAGACTGGAATGAGTGCGCGCCCACATGCACCGACCCGCAGCGGATGCGTCGCGCCGCAGTCATACCGCGCACGAGATCATTCGTCAACACGCCCGCACTTAATCCATAATCGCTTTTGTTCGCAATCGCGATCATCTCTTCAAAGGACGGCGCTTCCGTCACCATCGCCACGGGACCAAACGTTTCCTCACCCCAACACGGACCCGACATCGGCGGGCTGTAGATCACTGTCGGCTGAAAAACCAAACCTCGATGCACCGCGCCGCCCGTGAGAATTTCCGCGCCGCTATCTTTCGCGGCTTGTACATGTCGCAACACTTTATCCACCGCTCGCTGATTGATCAACGGACCATACGCCGTGCATTCATCGCGCAAATCGCCGAGGTGCAGACTGGCGGCCTTTTTGGCCAGCGCCTCGGCGAACGCGCGCCCGTTCGGCGCCTCGACCAGCATGCGCGCGCTCGACATACAGATCTGCCCGCCGTGTGTGAATGCGCCCACAGCCGCGATCTCTGCCGCCTGGCTCACATCGAAATCGTTCAGTACCAATAGCGGGTTTTTCCCGCCGAGTTCCAGTTGCAAGCGCTTCATGGACTGGATGGCGATCTCGCCAATTTTCACGCCTGTGGCCGTGGAGCCGGTCAGCGCAATGCCGTTCACTTTGGGATGCTTCGCCAGCGGGCTGCCGCACTCCGCACCGAATCCGGTCACCACGTTGAAGACGCCATCCGGCAGCCCCGCCTCATACATGACCTTAGCCAGCTCCACCGCAATGAGCGGAGTCTCCTCTGACGGCTTGGCGATAACGGTATTGCCCGCGCCGAGTGGAAAGGCGATCATCTTCGCCAGCAGCACCAAAGGCGCATTGAACGGCGATATCGCCAGCACCACGCCCACCGGCTCGCAGACAACCATCGAGATGCGATGCGGTTTTTCGTTGGGCAACGTGTCCGCCACCATGCGCCGCACCTCCCCGGCTGCCGCCCGCAACACCGAAGCGGTATACAGCGTCTCATACTTCGCCTTCATCACAGCCGAACCGCTTTCATCAATCAGCAGATTCAACAGACGGTCATAATTCGCTTCGACGTTATCCGCACACTTGAGCAGAATCTTCTCACGCTCATATGGCGGCAGCGACGACCACTGCTCGTACCCTGCCCGCGCAGACGTTACCGCCGCCTCGACATCTGCCCCGGTGCCGCGCGCGGCATGGCCAAGGATCTCGCCCGTCATCGGCGCGTAACTGGGGAAGGTTTCGCCGTTGGCGGCAGGAATTTCGCGCCCGTGGATGAAGTGTCCGTATATTCTCATGGCTGCCTTCTTTTTCAACCACAAAGGGCCACGAAGGTACAAGGTTTTTAATTTAATTCCTTCGTGATATTTTGTGTCGCTTCGTGGTTAATGAATTAGATTCGCTCTTCCAGCATACTCGCCCGCAGCAAATACGCGCGCGCTTTGGCCGGGTCGGCGGCCATTTCACGGTAATGGGCGTTGCGGGCCTGGCGCGCGGCTTCATCCTGCACCACCATGTCCAAATAGACCACATGGGTGTGCTTCTGCACCTTGTCCACCGCCCAGGCGCGGCGCTCGGATGCGTACTGGTCGAGCAGGGAGTCGGACTCTCCGGCCAACACGCGAATGAACTTATCTGCCAGGTTGGCCGCGTCGTGGATGCCGCTGTTCATCCCCATGCCTCCGGCCGGGTTGTTGATGTGGGCCGCATCGCCCAGCAGGAGCACCCGCCCGCGCCGAAAAGTTTCGGCCACGCGCTGGTGCACGCTGTAAATTGAAGTGCCGCGAATATTGAAGGGCGCATCACCCACCAGCCCAAGCATCCTGCGCTGGATGTTGGCCGGGTCGAGCACCTCGGATTCATCTTCATCCGGGCGGATCTGGAACACGATGCGCACCACACCCGGCAGGTGCAGGATAATGACCCACTCCAGCGGGTCGAACACATAGTTGACCGGGCCCAGGTTTGGGAAAACGGGGGCGAGGTCGATCTCGCTGGGCAGCAGCAGGAAGCGGTCGGGATAGGTCAGCCCCTCGAAGCCCAGCCCCAACTGCCTGCGGACGGTGCTCTTCGAGCCGTCGGCCGCGCACAGGTACAGCCCTTCTACGGTTTTCAGTCCATCCGGCGTTTCAAAGATGGCGGTCACATGGTCGCCGCGATCTTCAAAGCTGGCCAGCGTGTGGTTCATAAAAACCGCCCCCTGCGGATGCGACTCGATCATCGGCTTGAAGATGCGGGTCACTTCAGATTGGGGCAGCTGAAGGCGATACGGGTGCGGGGTGTCTCGGGCGATGAGGGAATAATCGAAATCGGCCACCCGGCTGCGGGTGGCGCGTTCCCAGTATTGCAGGCGGCGGACAATGTGACCCTGACTCAGTACCGGGTCGATGACGCCCCAGGCAGAGAACATCTCTAGCGTGGGCGGGTGGAAGGTACTGGCCCGGGACTCGGGGCTGAGCTCGGGCAGGGATTCGTAAACATGGGCCGGAATACCCGCCAGGGTGAGCGCGCGCGCCAGGCTGAGCCCGACCGGCCCCGCGCCGACGATAATGATGGGAAGTTGTTGCTGCACGGTTTTCCTCAATTTAAATGTTATAACATTATAACAACATCATCTGTCATGTCAACAAAAAAGACCCGTCAACATGACGGGTCTCGAAAAACACTGCAAACATCAGGCATCGAAGCGAAGGATAACCACCTGCCCCAGCCCAATGCGCATACCGGGTGTGATGATGTGCGGCACATTCGGGGGAATCTTTTGCCCGTTGAGGGTAACGCCGTTGGTGCTTTGCAGGTCGGTGATGGTATACCCGCCCTGGGCATCACGATTCACTTCGGCGTGCCGGCGCGAAACTTCGTTCTCTGCGCTGAGCGCCACCATGCTGCGCCCAAGCACGAACGGGAAAGCGATCAACTCGATGCGCTCACCCATCCGACTGGCATCGTTGGCGCGCTCGATCACCAATGCACCCATTGAAGCAGGCGCGGCGATGTTGGTCGCGTCTGCGCTGTAGGCCTGCGGCGGGGGTGCATATTGCTGGGGCGGTGGTGTGACGGGAGTGGAGGACACCGGGGTGGAAGCAGGCGCTGCATGGGATTGCGGCGGTGTGTATGGCTGTGGCTGAGAAGCCTGGGCCCGCACTGCCTGGCGCGCATCCGGCTGCGACTGGGTCAGGAAGAACATGCTCAAGCGGTTGCGTCCAAACGCCAGCTTGTCTCCGGTGCGTATTTCGCGCCGGCTGTTGGCCGGGATCTCTTTACCATTGTGAAAAACCGGGTTCTGGTCTGCCAGCGGCTCGATGTAATACCGTCCCTCACTGAAAGTGACCTGGGCGTGCCTGCGCGAGACAGTCATCCCATTGGGCAGCAATTGCACATTGACTGCAAGCATAATGTTGTGATCGACATCGTTGCTTGGGCGGCCGATGACGGCTGGCTGCCATTGAATGTCGAATTCTTTGCCGGTCACTTCTTCTCGTAATACGGCATAATGTCGCGGTTCGAGCATTTTCCTGAAAGTCTGGCGCACATACTCAAAGACCAGTTCATCCTGCGGTTGGATGTCGAGCTGGGTCAGGGTGCTGTTGTGGGCCAACGGGCGGTCGAAGCCTTTCAGGTAAAGCGCGTATTTTTCGGGTGAATCAGCAACTATGTCATCAAACTCTCGCAGGATTTCCTCGACAAGCTGGGTGACTGTCAGGCTTTTTCGCAGGCGGGCGCGCTGCCCGGTGTGCTCGAAAACATCGATCTTGACATCAATATATTCATCCATGGTCACCTGCCTATCCTGCGCCTTCCGGTTTTTCGTCGAGCAAGCCCATCGAGCGGGCATTTTCAACCGCATCGGCATCAGAGAACATGTTGAGCATTTCTTCGGGCAAGCCGGCTTCGATCAGTTTTTCTTTGATCACCTTGATGTCGTATTTGGAAACGTCGGGCCCTTTTGGAACCGGCGCGGCTTCGGCCTCTTTCTTGCCTTTTTTCTTTGGCTTTTCCTCGGCGCCCTGTCCGCTAACCCACAGCGCCCCGGCACCAGGATGCCGCTCTTTGATGCGCCTGACCCAGGCATCCAGCGAGCCTTCGATATCTTCTTCATTGGCGTAAGGGGTGGCCAGTTGCACCATATTGGTAATTCCCGAGCGGATAATGAACGCACGCCCCATGGGCAATTCGGCATCGGCCAGGCTGCGCGGGAACTTGCCATTGAGACGGTTGACGGCATCGGCGCTCATCAGGGCAATGCCAAAGTTGGGGGCTGCATACACCTTGCGCAGGTCATCTGAAGAGCTCATGATGCCCAGCGACCCGGCTACAACAAGGTACACGCCTGCTGTCTGGTATCTGCGAATGAGCGCCGAGATATTCTCGAAGAAGGTCATCTTTTTGCGGCTCGATTCGTCCGTAAAACTGTCGTAATCGTCGATGAAGATCATCAACTTGCGCCGCCGGGGCTGTGTGTCGAACTCGGCGCATTCTGCGGCCAGGTTTTCGTAAAAGGCATCCAACTGCTCGAGATCGTCGATGGTTTCCAGAACGTGCGGCAGGTCTGCCAGTGAGGTGGCGCTGCCCTTCCATAGCTTGCGCGAGTAATCGATGAGCACCATCGCCACCTCTTCGGGAGTGTAGTTCATGGCGATAGAAAGGATCATGGTACGCAAGGTGGTGGTCTTGCCAGAGAATGGCTGCCCAATAACAACCATGTGCGGTCCCTGCCGCTCGATGTCGATGAGGGCTGGCTCGAGTGAGCGGTCGTCGATACCCATCACGGCATTAATTCGGCGCACTTCCGGGAGGGTAGCCTGCGACAGCAAGTTTTCGAGCGAATAGCGCAACGGCAGCGTTTCAACCGTGGACGGTTTTTCGCCTTTCCACTGGTTACCCCACAAATCCTTCATGCGCACACACATGCGGTTGATCTTTGCCAAGCCGTCCGGGTCGTTTTCTTCCGGGTTGAAGGTCAGCGCGGTCTGGAATTCGAGCGGCATGTTTCCTACACGCACATAGCCGCGCCCTGGCACAACGCCCAGGTCGGCGGGCACACCACGCCCCACCACCTCGGCATATTCCGAAGGGTCAGACAGCTTGAGGGTGAAGCGTTCAGTGATCAGGTTGTAGAGTTTGCCGGTCAGCGCATTCGGCAGGTCGGCGGAAATGAGGAAGTGCACACCATAGGCGCGCGACTCGCGGATGAGGGACGTGAGCGGGCCCATGAGGCCTTCATAGTACTCTTTGAACTCGGCAAAGTTGTCTATAACCACCAGCACGGCCGGCAAGGGTTTTTGTGGATGCGCCAGGTTGTACGAATCCAGGCTGTTAACCTTGGCTTCGCTGAACAGCACCTGGCGGTAATCGATGATGTCATTCACCTTTCGCAGGGCGCGTAACACGCGCTCTTCTTCTTCCGAAGTAACCACTGCGCCAACGTGAGGCAGGTCACCCAACAGGGTAAGGGCGCGTCCGCCAAAGTCCAGGATGTAGATGTGCAATTCATCTGGCGAGTGCGTGAGGGCCAGGCCTGTAATGACCGTGCGCAGGAATGTGGTTTTTCCGCGCCCGGACGAACCGAATATGGCGGCGTGCCCATTCGGGAAATCGATTTTGAGCGGTTTCTGGCTGGCCTGGTAGGGGTTGTCGATGATGCCCACCAGCGGGCGCATGGCCGTTTTGCCCCAACCGGCTCCCTCCCACTGAAAGGACTCATTCCAGAAGGTGGTGGCGCGCTCGTTGAGTGAGAGACCTGTCACCAGGTCTGAATCCGTAGAACGCAGTGAGTCGATATCAGAGTCACTCATGTAGGCTGTATCGAGCGGGGTTTGCAGGGTAAGCACATTGCTGCCGGTTTGCGGAGGAAGGAACTCGGGCCAGGGCCGCCATTGCGGTCGAGATTCCTGTCCGGCCAGGTTGGCTATCATCTCCACAATCACATCGTACAGCTTGGGCGGCTCGGTGGCTTTTTGCGCGGCAGTTTTGCGCGGCCGGTCGAGCCAGATGACGTTCTGGACCACATTCTCTTCCTGCGGGCCTTTGTAGTCACCGCCAGTGTAAGCGGTCTGGATCAGTTCGATATTCTCATTACCAACCTGCAGGTAGCCACGTCCCGGAATGCCGGGCGGCAGGAAAGCGGCATCGGCCCGGCGAAGCACTTCGCGGCTGTCATCGGGTGTTTCCACACGCAGGCAAATGCGAAACTTGATGTTGGCGCGCATCTGGTCGCTGACGCCCACCGGGCGTTGGGCGGCGAGGATGAGGGTGACACCGAGCGAGCGCCCCAGGCGGGTAATGCTTTCCAGCTGGGCCCGGTACTCCGCATTGCCCGAGATCATTTCTGCAAACTCGTCAATGATGATGAAGAGATGTGGATAATGCGGGCGCTCAGGATCGAGATTAAGCCCCTTTTTGCGGTAATGAACAATATCTTTCGAGTTGGAATAGGTATTGAGTTTTTGACGGCGGTCAAGTTCTGCAATGATGGAAGCGAACACACGCGCCGTGGCAGACTGGTCCAGGTTGGTGACGATATCCACTTTATGCGGCAAACGTTTGAATGGCTCGAAGGCAGCGCCGCCTTTGTAGTCAACCAGCACAAAGTTGAGCACATCCGGGTTGAAGTTGAGCGCAAGCCCAATGATAATGGTCATGAGCAATTCAGACTTGCCCGACCCGGTGGAACCAGCGATGATGCCGTGTACACCATCTGCCTTGGCCGAGAAGGTTAGCACGCGTGGTTCGTTGCCCGAAAGCAAGCCCACCGCTGTGTGCAACCAGTCTGCGGTTTTGGGGTCCATGCTCCGGCGCCAGTTCTCGCGGGCATATTCCTGCAATGCATCGATGGACTGGATGTTTAGCATTTCCATCAGCGTGATGGTAGAGGCCAGGCTGGAACCATAGCCGCGGCGAATGTCGACCGGTTCGAGGTTGCGTGAAAAGTCGCGCGCCTTTTCCTGGACGGAAATGACGCGGGTCTTTCCCACGTAGCGCACGGTGTTGAACCCGGTTTCGGCATAACGAAAGATAGCCGAGTCTTCATCCATGGGGTCATCGTCGACCTCGATGATGGCGGTACACCGGCTGGGCACCTTGGCGCGCTCTGGCGCCAGGAAAATGATCCCCGCGCCAAGCATCTGCCCGTCCATAAGAATGGTCGAGATGGCAGCCTCGCCTTCCAGATCGCGCAGGCAGGACCATTCTGGGGCTGGCGTGCGCACATCCACCACAACCAGCAGGAATGGCAGTTTCACATCCACGCCGCTTTCGCGGTCTTGCAAGCGCATGCGGCGACGCTCCAAAATGGTACGAATGTTCTTCCAGAACAAACGCATGCGGTCGGCTTCGTTTTCGCCGGGTTTCTCATCGCCCTCGAAGAATAGCGTCTCAGACTTGTCGGCTTCCTTGCAATGCGGCAGGGCATAAGCCCAGCGCCAGTACTGGCGCGCATCATTGGTGCCGGCGACATACAACATAGTATCTTGCGGCGAGTGGAAGGCTGCATAATCGACCAGCATGGTGCGCAGGTAGGCGTGCACCTTTTCGACAGAACCGCCGGTGATGCCAATGGAATGGCGAACTGAGATGCCCTTGGCCTCCTGGCTTTGCTCCTGTTGCCCTTCGCCGCCCTGCCCTTGTTCGGTGCGCTTGGCTTCAGATTTTTTCTTTTCGGTATCATCGAATGGCAGGTAAATGGGAACGGTCACAGGCACGTCGTAAAGCAGGCGCGAGTCTTCAGCCAGGCGGGTGGCCTCGCGCATGAGCGGGCTTTCCGTCTTTTCGTTTTCCGAGATTTTATAGGTCACGGTAGACTGGCGCGTGCTGATTCCCAGGCGCAAGAACAGGAAATCGTGATCCTTGGAGCGGCGCTCCCACAGACGGGTGCCCGAGCGGATCTCTTCCTCCCGATGGGCAGGTTCGCGTGCGAGGTCGGCGGCAACGCCCAGGGTTTTCTCGGGGTCAGGGTGATTGTAGTAATAGTAAATGCGCTGTTGTTCGTGCTCACTTTCCATTTTCAAGCGCATTTCACTGATGCGGCGCTTGTAGGCCGCTTCGGCGGCTTCGCGCTGCTTGCGTTCCCGGAAATGGGTGTAAAAAGCCAGCGCCACAGTGCCAATCACCGAAAGCAGCATCGGCACCATCATGATCATGTTTCGCCCCTGCCCAAAGATGGAGGCGAGCAGGTAACCAAGGATCATGATGGCCGGCAGGAAAGCCTGCTGGAGCAGTTGCCCGATGTTCTCTTCAGTATCGGGCGGGTTGGGGATCTGGAACACCCCGGATGGAATCTGGGGTTCTATGCGCGGCGGTCTATCGATGTACTTTTTCTCAGGCATACGTCATCTCCCCGGTCAAGAAGGCACCAGCGTGAGCGCAAGCGCCAGGAGCATGGAAATGGACAACAGCGACCCAAGTACGATAAACACGATCTGCCAGTTGATCCGGAAGGGTTTGCGCTCGGCAGGGATGCCGGGAAAGTTCGGCTGCAAAGCCCCGACAAGTGACAGTACGTCTGGGAAGCGTTGGTTATATTGACGGTTGAGGGCTTTCTCGGCAATTTCTGGAATATTCTTAAGGTCGATGCGCCCGGTGGACTTGAATTCTCCCCCCATAACCGAGCGCAAGACAATTTCATCTTTTTTGAGATGGTACTCATAGGGCGGGCGGCCTGCGAGCATCTCATAAAGCAGGATGCCCAAACCATACACATCGGTAGCCGGGCCCACACCGCTGCGCCGGTCGGCGATCTCCGGGGCGGTGTAGGCGGGCAGGTTGTAGCTTTCGTTCCACAACTCGTGAATATCTTGCCCGGAGTGCGCCAACCCCAGGTCGAGTAGCATGGGACGCGGGTAGCCCTGCTTGTCGTAGCGCACCAGGATGACATCGGGGTTTAGGCACAGGTGCAGCTTGCCGGCACGGTGCAGGTAAAAGACCACATCGGCAATACTCAAGGTGATCCAACCAACATGTTGGAACCACGGCTGGGGGTTTTTGAGCAACAAGTTGCGCAGGATGGTCCCCTCGGCATATTGAAAAACTTCAAAATATTTAATACGCCCGTTAATGACCGTCCATCCATAGGGGTGATGATCAATGGACCCTTGCGGGTGGGCTGGTAAAAGCACCGGCAGCAGGGGGTGCTGGCCAGAGCGCGCCAGTTGTAAAAAAGCCTTGGCTTCGAGCCGCAATTTTTCTTCGCAGCCCACATTCGCCACTTTTAACAACACTTCATCATCGCCGCGCCGGGCATGATAAATGATTGCAGAGCGGGTGATGACAATGGGTTGAACAATTTCGATTGGGCCGAACCACTCGCCATTGTCGAATATCTCGGTAGCATTTTCGGCCGGGCAGTATTTTTCCTGGCACCACAGGTTGAAATCTTGTGAAATGACGTTGCAACGCTGGCAAATTCGTTTCATAACGCCTCGCTGAAAATGACCGCGCCGGGGGCGGTCTGTGCTATCACAGGGAATCCGCGCTCACCCGGTTGTAACCGCATGTGAGCGCGGATTCCTTGAGTGACACCTGCCAGATTGCGCAGGCAGAGAGCGGGCGCTGTAAAACACACGGGGTAACAGCGCCCCACACCTCCAGATCGCCCACAGATTTACCCAACAAACCGCTTGGAACCTGACATATCGCCATCGCGGTAGGCCTTGATGGCGCTGGCGATATCACCGGAGAGCTCTTCCATTTTGGCGGCGGCTTTTTCCACGTTGGGGCGAATACGATCCGCCCACGCAGCGGCGGCGGCCGTAGCGCCAAAGGAAATCCAGGCTGTGGCCTTGAGCGCGATGCTGATCGCCAGGAGCGCCTTGGCAACGCCATTGAGCACCATGCCAAATGTCTTGAAGGACTTGGCCATTTGCTCGACGCGCGGAATATCCATGAATACTTCTTGTGCCATGGTCGTTACTCCTTAATCCTAGAATATCTGGTTGAAGATGTCATTCAACGACAGGGCCTTGGAAGTGGCCTGGTTGATGGCCTGGTTCATCCGGTTCTGGGCCTTGCTGATGGCATTGGCGAAATTGGTGTTAAAGCCCATGATGTTGACCAGCATCGGGATGACTTCGCTCATCATCTCCTGGACAAAGCGATTGGCGCCCTCACCCTTCCACATGCCGCCCATCACTTCATTGACCAGGCCGCGCAGGGGCGCGGTTACCGCATCTTGAACCACATTGACCTGCTTGAGGATCTGCCCAATGGCGCTGCTTACTGCGTCTTCAATAAATTTAAAGAGAAACATATTTCACCTCCTAGAATTTGTTGCCGGCAGCGCTATCAGCAGCCTGCATGTCCGCCATGGACTGCTTGATATCGTTGGAAATTTCGATGAACTTGCCGCTCAACTTCATGGTGCGCGATTGCAACACGCTGAGCGCCTGCACAAAGGCTTCGCCAGGTTTGCCCACCAGGGCCCCATTTTGCATTTGGGCGGCAATCTTGTTGGCCGTTGAGGCCGTCTGCTGCAACTCGACAGCCACCTTCTGGCAGTGTTTTGCCATATCTTCGAGCGCAGCGTAGTTTACGCGAATTTTGCTGACAGACATTGTTACCTCCTTGTTATCCCAGGTTGTTGAAGTAGCTCTGGGTCTCTTCATCCGCCTGACGGATGGTGTTAACGATTTCCTGGGCCACCTGCGCACCCACGCCGAGCGCGTTCGCAAGCCGGGCCATGGCCGGCAGGGCGAGACTGTCCATCTCATTCTTGAAATTATCGGCAGCCTGTCCGATCCACTGGCCGCCATGCAGGGCCTCGGACTTGGAGCGTGTCGACTTCATGAGGGCCAAAATTTGCTCCTGCTCCGTTTTCAAGGTTTTGATGATGTTGTCCATCTCGTTGTAGTTGACTTGGGTCGTTCCGGGCATAGGGACATCCTTTCTGAATTGATCATTTGGATACGATAGCCTGGCCAGGCTGGCTCTCTCTCCAGGTTACACAACCAGCCAGGGGGTGAAAATAACGCATGTTCAATTGACTGAATGGTCAACCTCCTGTAAAAGACTGTTTCTTAATAATCTACTTTTGATATTCGGAGTCAACAACTCCGCTTATCGCGTAATGAATTTGCCAGCTGCCTGCTCAAGACTTATTGCCGCTTTGCTGGTCTTTGATAACCTTGGCGGCCCCACCGGCCGCAGCCGTCCCGGCAATTCCAGCCGCCCCGGCTGCCGCTGCGGCCCCACCAGCATCGGGGGGCGCTTCACCACCCCCACCAGAAGCGCCCGGGGCGCCGCCCTGGGGCTGCCCGCCCCCGCCGCCACCGCCTGACCCGCCGGTATAGATCGAATCTTCCATGCCACCGCCGCCGCCATGCGCACCCATGGCGCCACCCTGCGCGGCTTGGTCACTGAGGCCAGCACCCATCTCTTGCAAGCCACCTTGCAACCCCTGGCTGGATCCTCCACCGCCCCCCCCGCCGCCGCCAGTTGCGGCGGACTCGGGTGCCTTGGTTTCTTTTTCCGGGCCGCCCCCACCGCCGTCATTTTCACGGACACCCTGGGGCTGCCCGCCGCCGCCCGGCTGTGCGCCTGCTTCCTGGAACTTGCCAGCGCCAAAATCATCCGCGCTACCGCCTTGCCCGCCACCCGGCAGCGCTTCGCCAAATTGCCCGGCGCCAAAATCATCCGGCCCGCTGCCGCCAGACAGTCCACCCAGTGCAGCGCCAAATTGACCCGCGCCAAAGTCGTCTGGGCTGGGGCGCGCATCGCGCAACCCGCCCAGGGCATCACTAAAACGCCCTGCGCCAAAGTCATCACCTGAAAGGCGGGCATCGAAGTAACGGGCGGTTTCCTCGTCGGCGCTGCGGATGATCTTCGTGATGTCGTTGGTGACATCCTGTGTGAACAACAGGGCATTTGCCAGCCGCTCGAGAGCAGGCAACACCCGGTTTTCCATCTCATCGAAAAATTTGTTGGCGCCTTCCCCAATCCATTCCTTTTGTATATCACGCACACGTGCGCGGGTTACTGAATGCAACCTGCGAATATCTTCGCCTTGACCACGAAACTGTTTGGCAATGGCTGCCATTTCTTCATAATTCAGCTGAAATTTGTTAGACGCCATCCATCCCTCACTCTTAGGTAACATCAAAACGGAGCAAAACGTTTGGACCGAGCCCGATAACAGAGCCGCTCTCCAGCTTCACGGGCTGGGCAGAAGGCAGGCGCTGCTGGTTGAGGCGCGTGCCATTGCTGCTATTCAAATCGGTGATGAAATAGGCATTCTTGGACGCTTCGTATGTGATCTGGGCATGCCGGCGGGATATATTGCCCTCCTGGATGATAAAAGCACCCTCAGTGCGCCCGAGGATAAACGGAAACGGGGTAACCATAACGGAACTTTGGGCAAAAACACCGCCCCCAGCCTGAATGACAGTGAGCATGGCGCGCGGCATGACCGGCGTAGAAGCAATCATGGTGGCGCCGCCCCCTTGCGGTAATGAGCCACCGCCAAAATTCCCGGCGATCATGGTCGCATCGCCAGAGGGGCGGGATGACTGGGACGGCATGGAAACGGGAGTCGGCGGCGGGGCTTGATGCGACGCAGGCGGCATGGATTTTTGTGACGGTGGTGCCGAGGGCGTGCGTCCACGCCCAGCCAGGGGCTCATCATCCGCCACCGGAATAACCGGCCCGGACTTTACGCCGCCGCCCATCTTGCCGCCCAGCCGCCCCTGCAGCACGGGCGTACCGGTCAGCGATTTTTGGCGCGAGGAGTTCCACATAAGGAAAACCACCACCAGGATGATGATACCCAGGATGCCAAACAAAAATATGGGGGCTGCGATTAAAGCAACACCCAACCGCTCGAAAACAGATGGCGCGCGGTAAATTACGTTTTCATACACAGCTGTCGAATAAACGTTGTTGTTCCTGGCTAACACCCGCACGATGATGGTGTACTTGCCATCCGGGATGCGGTTGGCCCGGGCAGGGATGGTAAGTGTGCCAGAGGTGCCGGTAAACGGCGAGATGGCGAAGCTGGAATTGGGTACCTGCGAGTTCGTTTCCTCACTTACCAGCCAGCCGTCAAAACCGCCGATCAGATCAGGATTGGTGACATTGACGGTAAGCAGCATGTCGCCGCCCTGCTGCACCAGCGATTGCACTTGCAGCGAGGGGTACGCACCCGTCGGATCAAAGGCAAACTCATGGATGAGTTGGGTAGATGTCCGGCCTTGGTCATCGCGCAAAATTTCGAAAGGTTTGTTGTCCTCCTTGCTCACCGCGCTGATGCGCAGGGTGTAATTTCTGCCAATGGCCAGCGATTCGGTGGGTACAAAGAACTGGTTCTTGGTGGCTGGCTCATTGAAGATGTATTCGCCCACCTTAAGCCCGGATTCTTCATCCCAAACCTCTATTTTGACGTACGCCGCGAGTTCGGGTGAGGTCATATCCAATTGGACTTCGTAGGATTGCTGCGCGGCATTAAGCAGCAACCCCGCAAAACGCAGCTTGACCGGGCTGGGCGGCCCGGGGTAGTCTGTATTGGAATTGACAGTGAAAGCCTTGTTGAGGGCCAGCCCATCTTTGAGTGTGATGGAAAGGACAGCATCATTGTTGCCACGACGCGGGTAGAGCGGCGTCTCAACCATCCATTGGGCTTTGAGCGCTAACATGATCTGCTCAAAGGCAACGTTCAGGTCGGACTGTTTGGCAATGGCGCTCACGCCCCCAGTGCTGCCAGCCATGCTGCGCAGTTCCACCTCATTAATCGCGCCTTCCTTGAAAGATAACCCAATGGTGCTGATGGGCACCTGCGCCTGCATGGCCAGGTCCACCAGTTCCTGGTAAGTGCGCTTGGAACACGGCTTTCCCTGGGCATTCTCATCCTTGCCGTCGGTAAAAAGGATGACCGCGCGGCGGCCCACCGGCGCTCTGAGCATGGCTTCGACCGCAGAATAGGTGGCATCATACATGCAAGTACCGCGCCGCGATACCTGATAACGGTCAATGGCAAACGACAGGGCTGGCAGGTTTTCGGTGAAATCCTGCAGGAGTTTTATCTCTTCATCAAATTGAACAATGGAGAAAAATGCATTGTTAGGGGGATTGTTGAGCGCCAGCTTGGCGGCGTCTTTAAGCGCCTGGGCTGCGCCCCCCATGCTGCCACTGGCATCCATCACCAGGGTAATATAGATGGGCAGGTCGGGTTTTTTGAGTTCAGCCGCAGAGATATAGTTTGTATTGAGCAGGGTAACCTGGGCAGATTGCGCATCCACATTGAGCATCGGGGTGCCGGTTCGATCATCAAAAATGCTGAAGTAAACCTTCAGGGTCATCTGTTCGGGGCCTTCCAGCGTGGAAAACTGGTTGATGCGAATCTCCCACTTCTCGTCCTGGGCAGTTGCGTGGCTGCCTCCGGGCAATATCAGGCTGATAATAACCAAAGCAAGAACAATGGTCTTCAATGCGCGAGTCACACTGGCCTCCAAAAGGTCGTTTTCAATTTGACTACCCCTGCACTAAAATTATAGCAATTTCTAATCCAAATTTCTACTAGATATCTCCAAATTACTCGCTTAAAAAGTATTTATAAGACAAATTTGATAAAAATATACGGAATTTTTACCCCCCTAACCTATCACCCATTAGTCCTATTTTGCCCGCCGCAGGCGTATAATTCGAAACCTTGAGGAAACCATGCCGCTTGCCAGAGAGTTGCTCCCCCGCCTGTTCGCCGCCTACCGTGACCCTGACTATATGCGCCCCCTGCTGCGCATCGCCGGGCCGGTGGCCGTGCAAAGCCTGATCAACTCCGGGTTGAACATGGTCAGTGTGATCATGATCGGGCAAAAAGGGGAAGTGTCGGTGGCGGCCGTGGCGCTGGCCGGGCAGGTATTCTTCCTGCTCAACCTGGTATTATTCGGTTTCAGCAGCGGCGCGGCCATGTTCACGGCCCAATTGTGGGGCAAACAGGATATCCCCAACATCCGGCGCGTGCTGGGACTCACCCTCGCGCTCAGCCTGCTCATCGCGGCCTTCTTCTGGGCGGCCTCCATCTTCTTTCCAGAAGCGGTGCTGCGCTTCTATTCGCAAGATGAACAAGTCATCACTCTGGGCAGCAACTACCTGCGCATCTTTGGCTGGTCCTTCCCCTTTTTCATCGTAACGTTTGCATTCTCCTCCATCCTGCGCAGCACAGGGAACGTGCGCCTGCCGGTCGCTGTCAGCACCACAGCCCTGGTATTCAATGGCGCGCTCACGTATCTCTTTTTGTTCGGACTGCCCGGCCTGCCAGGCATGGGAATCCTTGGCGCGGCCTGGGCCATCGTCATTTCACGCGCGCTCGAAGCCCTGGCGCTGCTGGCGCTTATCTACAAACGTAACTCATCCCCCCTGGCTGCCCACCCACGCGACCTGATGGGCTTCGATCTCGGCTTTGCAATGCGCATCCTGCGACCGGTGCTGCCCGTCGCGCTGACCGAGATCTTATGGTCGCTGGCCATCACCAGCTACAATGCCATCTACGGGCGCATGGGCACCGATGCGTTGGCCGCCATCAATATCGCCAGCACGCTCGACCAAATGGCGCTGGTCATCTTTTTTGGGCTCACCCATGGTTCAGCGGTGCTGGTGGGCAATACCATCGGCGCCGGGGATGATAAAAAAGCATATAGCTACGCGCTGCGCTCGCTGGGGCTGGCTGCCGCTTTTGGCATGCTGATGGGCATCGTGCTTTTCTCGGTTTCGGGGCTGGCGCTCTCGCTCTACAAAGTATCCCCCGAAGTGATTGCCAACGCGCATAACGTGATCGCCTTTACCAGCCTTTTCCTGTGGATCCGTGTCATGAACATGCTTATGTTGGTGGGCATCTTCCGCAGCGGCGGCGACACAAAATACACCATGTTTCTGGACGGAATCATAATCTGGATTGTAGGCGTTCCATTGGTCTACCTGGGCGGCATCGCGCTCAAGCTGCCCATCCACTTCGTTTACCTGCTGGCCATGGGTGATGAACTGGTCAAATGGTCGCTGGGGCTGGCGCGATTCTTCTCACGCAAGTGGATCCACAACCTGACGCGCCATGTTTAGATGACTTCTGCCCGCCGCACAGCCAGCGCTTCGTACTGCCGAATCAGGTCACGGGTGATTGGGCCTGGACTCCCGCCGCCGATTTGAACATCATCCACGCTGACGACCGGCACCACACCGCGCGAACTGCTCGTGATGAACGCTTCGCGGATACCCGTTACCTGCTTCACCGCCAATGCGCGGTAGCACACGCTGAGCCCGGCCTTGCGCGCAGCCACGATGACCAGGCTGCGTGTGACTCCCATGAGCACATTGCGCCCAGCCGTACCTACCTCCCCCGAACTTGAAACATAGAAAAAGTTACTGGTCATCCCTTCCAGGATGCGGCCATTACGCACGAGCAGCCCCTCATAAATATGCTCCTGCGCCAGGTGGGTGCGTTCACCCTGGCTGGCGCTGATGAACGCCGTGCGCTTCAGGGCGGGATTCTCCCGCCCAAGTTGCGCCACTGTGGCTACGCGCACTCCATGCTCGTACACGCTGCGCACCGGGGGTTGCAGCGGCTCGAGGGCCGCGTACAACGCGTCCGGGTCGCCACGCACCGTCAAAACCAGGCGAACGCGGGCCTCTTCAGCGGGGTAACCTGCCAGCAGCACGGCGAGCATCCGGCGCAAGACATCCACAGGCAGCACCGGTGTAATGCCCAGTCCAGCGCACGGCTCGTAGAGCCGCGCCAGGTGCGCCCGCAGCCCAATGACGCGCGCCCGCCCCCCATAGGTGCGGAACGTGGTGTACAAACCGTCGGGCAGCTGGCGGGTGATGGCATCCAGCGAGGACATATCGGGCAGGGCCAACGGGGCAGGCGGCTGCCCGGGCAGGAGTTGGTAGAGCGTGGGAGTATTCATAATTTGATTATAAGCCTTGACATTTTTGCAAGGGCGGTAGTAAACTCGGAGCGTTAATCTAAATCTAAGAAAGGAGGCGCGCTACATGTTTCGCTTGATCGTTGCTGTCAAAGTTGCTCCCGCTTGTGAGCCTTGTCGTAGTGCGCCTGTTGGAATCCCCTAAAAAGGTCCCTTTTGGTTGTTTGCCCACACCACGGTGCGCACAAGGCCCCGTGGTTTTTTTGTCGTTTCGCGCCAGGTTCAACGTAAGGATGTAAGAAATGGCTTCCATTGCACCATCACAACCCTCAATTTATTTCGACTTCCGCAAGGCTCTTTCGGAAAACCGCCTGACCGGTCTGCTGCGTATGATGACCGGTTTCCGGCTGCCGTACGCCGGGGCGACCGCCGCCCTGGCCGTTTCCGCGCTGGCCAAGACAGCCACCTTCCTGCTGCTGCGCTATTTCGTGGACAACATCATGACCGATGCACTGGTGGCCGGCGGGATGAACGATGCGCAGATGCGCGCCCTGGCGTTGATCGCCGGCGGCTTCGTGCTCCTGGCGGCCTTCGAGGGCGGGTTCGCGTTCCTCTCCGGGCGGCTGGCTGCTTACACTGCGGAAGGCATTACACGCCGCTTGCGCAACTTCCTGTTCGATCATATCCAGCGCCTGAGCTTCTCGTACCACAGCACCACGCCGACGGGTGACCTGATCGAGCGCGTGACCAGCGATGTGGATGCGCTGCGGCGCTTCTTCAGCGAGCAGGCCATTGGCGTGGGGCGCATCATTCTGCTGTTCGTGATCAACTTCATGGCCATCCTCAACCTGAACTGGGTGCTGGGCTGGGTCTCAGTCATCGCCATACCGCCCATCCTGCTCGTTTCGCTGTGGTTCTTCAAGAAAGTGACCGCCGCCTACGAAAAGTACCAGGAACAGGAAGCCACGCTCTCGACCACCCTGCAGGAGAACCTGACCGGCGTGCGCGTGGTGAAGGCCTTCGCGCAGCAGGAGTACGAGAAGAAAAAGTTCGAGAAGGACAACCACGAAAAGTTCGTGCGCGGCAAGTTCCTGTTGCTCATGCACTCGCTTTTCTGGCCGCTTTCAGATATCGTGCTTGGCATCCAGATGCTGGGCGGGTTCATCTTTGCGGCGCTGATGGCCATTCGGGGCGAGATGACCGTGGGCACCTACCTGGCCTATGTGGGGCTGGTGGTCTGGCTGATCTGGCCCATCCGCAACCTGGGCCGCCTGATCGTGCAGACCTCTACGGGCATGGTCTCGTATGGCCGCCTGATGGAGATCACAAAACAGGGACGCGAGCCGCTGGAAGAAGGCAAAGTGCACCCGAACGGCCCCGTGCGGGGCAACATCAACTTTGAGGATGTCTCGTTCATGTACTCGGACGGCAAGTCGGATGTGATCAAGAACATCACCTTCAGCGTGCAGTCCGGGCAATCGGTGGCGCTGCTGGGATCCACCGGCTCGGGCAAGACTTCGCTGGTCAACCTGCTGCCGCGCTTCCACGAATACACCGGCGGGCGCATCCTGCTGGATGGCATCGAACTCAAGGATTACCCGCGCGGCTACCTGCGCAGCCAGATCGGCATCGTCGAGCAGGAACCGTTCCTGTTCAGCCGCTCGATCCGCGAGAACATTGCCTACAGCGTGGGGCGCGAGGTGACGCAGGACGAGATCGAAGCCGCGGCAAAAGCCGCCGCCGTCCACGATGTCATCGCCACCTTCCCGGATGGGTACAACACCATCGTCGGCGAAAAAGGCGTGACCCTGAGCGGTGGGCAAAAACAACGTGTGACCATCGCGCGCACCCTGCTCAAGAACCCGCGCATCCTCATCCTGGACGACTCGACCTCGAGTGTGGATACGGAGACTGAGGCGGAGATCCGCCAGGCGCTCTACAACCTGATGCAGGACCGCACCACCTTCATCATTGCCCACCGCATCCAATCGGTGATGAACGCTGACCTGATTGTGGTGCTCGACAAAGGCGAGATCGTGCAAATGGGCACGCACGCCGACCTGGTAAGGCAGGACGGCATGTATCGCCAGATCTACGACATTCAGACCCGCATCGACGAAGAATTGGAAGCGGAAATCGCATCCGCTTAGGAGTAAAAATGAGCGATCAAGAACTCATCGCCCTCGAAGAAGAGGAACACACCAGCCAGCTCACCGCGCCAGTCTTCCGGCGCATCGTGGGGCTGCTGCGCCCGCACTGGAAGTGGGTGGCCGGCTTCCTGGTGACCATTGCGGCTGTTTCCGCGTTGGATTCGCTCTTCACCTATATCAACAAGGACATCATCGACCTGGCCATCCTCGGGCGCGACACTGAAGCCCTGACCCGCCTGGCCATCAACTACGGCGTGCTGCAGATCCTGCAGGCCGGCCTGGTGTTCATATTCATCTACCTGGCCGGTGTGCTGGGTGAGCGGGTGCAATACGACCTGCGCAAGATGATGTTCGAGCACCTGCAAGACCTGTCGCTTTCGTACTACGCCCAGAACGCCGTGGGCCGCCTGATGGCACGCGTCACCTCAGACTCGGGGCGTGTGGCCGACATGATGACCTGGGGCCTGCTTGACATCACCTGGGCCTTCATGAACATCACCACCGCCACCTTCTTCATGATGCTCATCAACTGGCGGCTGGGGCTGATCGTGCTGCTGTCCATCCCGATCCTGACCGTCATCGCGGTCGAGTTCCGCAAACGCATCCTGTTGCAGTTCCGCAAGTCGCGGCGGGCCAACTCCAAGATCACCGGCGCGTACAACGAGAACATCCAGGGCGTGCGCGTGGTCAAGGCGCTGGGGCGTGAGGATGCCAACCTGGTCGAGTTCCAGGCCCTGACCGACGACATGTACAGCGCCTCCTACCGCGCGGCGTGGCTTTCGGCGCTCTTCCTGCCCACCGTGCAGATCATCACCGCCTTTGCGCTGGGCGCCATCGTGTGGTATGGCGGCGTGCAGGTCACCACCGGACTGATGACCATTGGCGGCATCCACGCCTTTGTCTCGTACCTGACCTTCATCATGTGGCCGGTGCAAGACCTGGCGCGCGTGTACGCCGAAATGCAGCATGCCATCGCTTCGGCAGAACGCATCTTCAAACTGGTCGACACCCCGCCGGAAGTGTCCAACAAACCTGGCGCGGTGGATGCCGAAACCCTGCTGGGCGAGATCGCCTTCGACCATGTCAACTTCTACTACGAAGACCGCAAGCCGGTGCTGACCGACTTCACGCTGACCGTCAAACCAGGCGAGATGATCGCGCTGGTGGGGCCCACCGGCGGCGGCAAGAGCACCATCGTCAACCTGCTGTGCCGCTTCTACCAACCCCGCGAAGGCCAGATCCGCATCAACGGACGCGACTATACCGATTACACGCTGCACAGCATCCACAACAAGATCGGCATCGTGCTGCAGACGCCGCACCTGTTCAGCGGCTCGGTGCGCGAGAACATCCGCTACGGGCGGCTGGACGCCAGCAACCAAGAGGTGGAGGATGCCGCCAAACTGGCCGGCGCGCACGACTTCATTATGACCCTGGAAAAGGGCTACGACCAGAACGTGGGCGAAGGCGGCAACCTGCTCTCGACCGGGCAGAAGCAGCTCATCAGCCTGGCGCGCGCCGTGCTGGCCAAACCGGAGCTTTTCATCATGGATGAGGCCACCTCGGCGGTGGACACCCTGACCGAAGCGCTGATCCAGAGGGGCATGGAGCACCTGATGACGGGCCGCACCTCCTTCGTGATCGCGCACCGGCTGAGCACCATCCGCAAGGCCAACCGCATCATCGTGATCGAGAACGGCCACATCGCCGAAATGGGCACCCACGCCGAGCTGCTACGCATGCGCGGGCACTACTACCGGCTGTACACGCAGCAGTTCAAGTACGAGCGCGAACAGCAACTGGGCGCAAGCGTGCAAGCCGTGGGCATCCCGGTCATCAAGTAAGCGGCAAACAAAATCCCGAAGGGCGCAACCCTTCGGGATTTTTTGTTGAGCGCGAACAGCCGGTGCGTCACTGCCTCCTTTGCCGGATGGCCTCGTAGGCAATGAGCGCGGCCGCCACCGACACGTTGAGCGACTCGACCCGCCCCACCATGGGGATTTTCACCTTCAAGTCGGCTTGCTGCAACCAGAACTCGCTCAGCCCCTCATCCTCGGCGCCGACCACGATGGCCACAGGCTGGCGGAGGTCTGCAGCGGTGTAGTCCAGGTCGGTGTGGGCGGTGGCCGCCAGGGTCTTGATCCCGTGCGCGCGCAGGAAGGCCAGGGTTTCTGCGCTGAAGGCCTGTACGGTGGGGACGCTGAAGAGCGCGCCCCGGCTGGCGCGCACCACGTTGGGGTTGTACAGGTCGGTGCGCGGGTCGCAGACGATGAGCGCATCGACCCCGGCTGCATCGGCGGTGCGCAGCATGGCGCCAAGGTTGCCGGGTTTTTCGACCGCCTCGGCCACCAGAAGCAGCGGCAGGGCGGAAAGGCGAAGGCCTGCCAGGGTGGGCGCAGGCAACGGGAAGACCGCCAGCCACCCATCGGGCGTGTCGCGGTACGACATCTTCTCGAAGACGGGACGGCTGACGGTCAGCAATTCAGACTGGATTCCCTCAATTGGACGGGAGGCAAGCTCCGGGGCATGGTAGACCGTAAGCGGCTGCCAGCCTGCGTCCAATGCCAGGGTCAATTCATCCCAGCCTTCGACCAGCATCAAGCCATCCCGTTCGCGCTGGCGCTTTTCGCGCAGGCGGACGACCTGTTTAACGCGGGGGTTCTGCAGGCTGATGATATCCATGGTTACTTGATCGGTTTCAATAAGACGATGTTGCTCAGGCGTTCAGTGAAAGCGTGGTCGAGTCGGTCAGCCACCCGGTGAAGCAATCGGTGCGGCAGGCTTGCACCTGAACATCATAATATGGGAACAACATGTGACCTCCAGCGTAACTTGGTTTGAGCAGGAAATATTTTACTGTAACCTGCCGTCCCGGCCACAAGCCGCGCGATTTTGTAAGCAAAATGACAAGCCGCAGCAAAGCGGGCCGCTTGTTATGCAGGGTGTTGCTTCTTCCACAGCTTGCGGTCGCGCGGGTCTTCGGCATCCAGCAGACGCGGGTGAACTTCCTGCGCCACAGCGTAGCCATGCTTTGTCCACAGCGAGGACGCCAGCCGCGCCGGGTGGCTGGGCACGCCCTGACGGTCAAAGTACTCGCACACGCGGGCCACATCTCGCTGTAAGATGGCGTAGGCATTCCGGTTTTCGAGCGGGTTGACCACCTGCGGGAAGTCGATCAGGGCGATGTCGCCCTCCCAGTACAGGATGTTGTACGCCGAGAGGTCGCCATGCACACAGCGGTTGTCCAGCATGATGTCGATGTTGTGGAGGACGCGCTCGAACAGCACCCGGGCCTCATCGCGCTCGAGCGAGATCTCGCTAAGGGCCGGCGCAGACACACCGACATCACCCACGTATCCCATTAAAATGGCGTTGTTGGCCATCTCGTACGGACGCGGGATGTCTGCCCCGGCGGCGTAGAGCGCGTTCATGGTGGCGAACTCGTAGGCGATCCAGGATTGGTGTCGCACTTCCTCACCGTAGGCGGTGCGCTTGGCCACAGCATGCACATCGGCATCCTTGACCAGCCGCTTGCCATCCGCGCCCAAGTCCACGCGGCCCTCGCGGTAGATGTGATCCTGCTTCAGGTTGCGCAACATGCGTGGGCGGTAGACCTTGGCGGCCGCCAGGGGCGCATCCACCTGCGCGCCTGGGCGGCACAGGTAGACCGAAGCCTCCTTGCCGCCGCGGACCTTGCGCAGCACATCTGAGATCCACTGGTGCTCGTAAAAGCCGCCGAGCGAGTTGAGCAGCCAGCCGGATTCGAAACGGGCCGCCTGGTATGTGAAGTTGAAACTGCCGCGCGAGTCATCCTGCGCTTTGAGGAATTTCTCGTCGCGACTGGGGCTTTTGCGCGGGTCATTACGTGGGTGGCGCGGGTCGCCGCGCTCATCCAGGTCCATATCGTCAAAGTGATCGTACAGGTCGATGTAATGCTTGGTGTTCATGATGGTGTTATTTTCTTCTTGTTCGTTGGCGTAGCTTAAATTAAAAGCCACAGGGTTGTTCATCCTGCGGCGGTGGGAATCAAAAACCGCAGGGCGAGCGCACCTGCGGCCTGAAAAACCAAACAAAGGGGGCTACACAAGCCCGGCAGGAGGTACGCTCAAAAGACGTTGGGTGGACGTAGAGATGGCTTCCATCGATTGTCGCGCCTCCTTTCAAAACAAGAACGGGAAGAGTTTAGCACCGGGTTTTTCTTTCGTCAAGGCTTTGGCTAATCCTGAAATCCGGTTTTGTACAGTTCAAAGTAAATGCCCTGCTTCTCAAGCAGGGATTGATGCGTCCCCTGCTCCACGATCCGTCCATCATCAATGACCACGATCAGGTCGGCATTGGTGATGGTGCTGAGGCGGTGGGCGATGACAAAGCTGGTGCGCCCTTTCAGCAGGGTGTGGAGCGCCTGCTGGATGATGCGCTCGGTCTGGGTATCGACGCTGGAAGTGGCTTCGTCGAGGATGAGGATGCGCGGGTCGGCCAGCAGGGCGCGCGCAAAGGAGAGCAGCTGTCGTTGCCCCACGCTGAGTAGCACGCCGCCTTCTTCCACCGAGGTGTCGTAGCCGTTTTTGAGGTGAACGATGAAATCGTGCGCGCCCACGGCCCGGGCCGCCGATTCGATCTCGGCGTCGGTGGCGTTCAGGCGGCCAAAACGGATGTTTTCCTTGACCGAGCCGTTGAACAGGAAGGGGTCTTGCAGCACCACGCCCATCTGCTCGCGCAACGAAGACTGGGTGACGCTGCGCAGGTCCACGCCATCGACCAGCACGCGGCCTTCGGTGGGGTCCATGAAGCGCGAGAGCAGCTTGACGAGCGTGGTCTTGCCGGCGCCGGTCTCACCGACCAGGGCCACCGTCTGTCCGGGGGGAATGTCAAGGTCTATTTGGCGGAGGACAAGCGTCGGGTCGTCGGAATAGTGGAAGGAGACATTTTCGAAGCGCACCGCGCCACAGATGCGGGGCAGCGCCCGGGCGTCCGGGGCATCCTGCACATCCACGGGCGTATCGAGCAGGGTGAGGATGCGCTCGCTGCCGGCCATGGTGGATTGAAGCGCGTCGAATCGGCGGAAGAGGTCGCGGATGGGTTCGAAGAAGCGGTCGATGTAAAGTACAAAGGCCACCAGCACCCCGGCGGTGATGGATTCGCCCAGCACGGCCGCGCCGCCCAGCCAGACCACCAGGGCCGTGGCGATGGCGCCGAGGATGTCGACCACCGGAACGAAGAGTGAGGCGATCCAGGCGGCATCCAGGGCGCGCTCGAGGTGGTAGCGGTTGACGTAGTTGCGGAAGTTGTCGTAGTTGTGCGGCTGGCGGCTGAAGGCCTGCACGACACGCACGCCGTTGACATTTTCGGCCAGCACGGAGTTGACCCACGAGATGGCCGCGCGCACTTTGCGGTAGGCTACACGCGCCACGCGGCGAAAGACATACGTGGAAACGAACATGACGGGCAACACCGAAAAAGTGATGAGCGACAGGCGCACGTCCATGACCAGCATGGCGACCACGATGCCGATGATGGTGAAGATATCGCGCGCCACAGCCAGCACCGCCCAGGTGACGAAGTCGCGCACGGTTTCGACATCGTTGATGACGCGCGTGATGACGCGCCCGACCGAGTAGCGGCTGAAAAATCCCAGCGAGAGTTTTTGCAGGTGCGCAAACAGGCTGGTGCGCAGGTCGTAGATGACGGCCTGCCCGACGAATGCCATCAGATTGACGCGGAAGTAGGTAAAACCCCATTGCAGCACAGCCGCGCCGAGGTAGGCCAGCACGGTCCAGCGCAGGGTGGTTTCGTTCCCGGCGGTCAGCCCGTCATCGATGGCGATCTTGACGAAGTACGGCCCGGCCACCGAAGACAGGGTAGCCATGAGGGTGAGCGCCATGGCGAGGAGCAGGCGTCCGCTGTAAGGGCGCACGAATTGCAGGATGCGCCGGAAGACGACCGGGTCGAGGCCTTTATCGTACAACTCCTCAGACTGGGTGACGTATTCGGGCGGGGTGATGGTCGTTGCGGTTTGGGTCATTTTTGTTAATCCGTTAACCGTTTCCACATTATCCCGTGAGCCTGTCCAGAATACAAAACGGACAAACCGGTAAACGGGGGAAACGCATGAATTTATGAAAGCGAATGGCTGGCCGGGGCGCGGAAGGGTTTCTCTGCTTCGAGCGCTTCATCGCCAAAGGGCATGTTCTGGCTGAGTTGCAGGTCGTGGATCTCTTTATACAGGCCGCCCTGCCCCAGCAACTCGTCGTGCCGCCCGCGCTGGACGATGCGCCCGTTCTCCATGACCAGGATCAGGTCGGCGCGGCGCACGGTGGCCAGGCGGTGGGCAATGACAAAGGTGGTGCGCCCTTCCATCAGGCGGTCGAGCGCCTCCTGGATGAGCTTCTCGGTCTGCGTGTCCACACTGGAGGTGGAATCGTCCAGGATGAGGATGCGCGGATCCATCAGCAGGGCGCGGGCAATGGCGATGCGCTGGCGCTGACCGCCGCTGAGCGTCACGCCGCGCTCGCCCACGGCCGTCTCGTAGCCGTTTGGGAATCCCACAATGAACTCATGTGCCTGGGCCGCTTTCGCGGCGGCGACGATCTCTGCATGCGTGGCTTCCGGGCGGCCGTAGGCAATGTTGGCCTTGATTGTGTCGGAGAACAACAGCGAGGTTTGCAGCACAATGCCGATCTGGCGGCGCAGCGAAGGCAGGTCTACCGTGCGCACATCCACCCCGTCCACGCGCACCGCACCATCGGTGGCATCGTAGAAACGGGGGATAAGGTTGACCAATGAGGTCTTGCCCGAGCCGGTCTGCCCGATGAGCGCCACCACCTGGTTGGGTGCCACAGAAACAGAAATATCTTCCAACGCAGTGGTCTTTTCGTCTTTGTAGCGCAGCGACACGTTCTCGAAATCCACACGCCCACTCAGGGCGGGCAGCGCAACCGCCTCTGGCGGCGACTGGATCTCCGGGTCATGCTCCAGCACCTCCAGCACGCGCTGCGCCCCGGCCGCGGCCTCCCCGGCCTGGTTCACCAGCCAGGTCAACTGCTGCACCGGCGCAGAAAGCATCAGCAGGTAAGCGTTGAAGGCCACGATCTCGCCCACCGTCATCTCGCCGCGCAGCACCATCGGCCCGCCCACCAGCAGGATCAGGATCGTGCCGAGCGTCACCAGCAGCTGCGTCGATGGCATCACCTTTGACCACTCGCTGATAAGCCGGAGGCGCGCGTTGAAATAATTGCGGTTGCCCTCATCGAAGCGCGCCACCTCATGCGGCTCGCGCGCAAAAGCCCGCACCACCTGCACCCCGCTCACATTTTCCTGCAGGCGCGCCGAAAGATCGCCCAGGGCGTTGTCCACGTTGTAGAACAGGCGCGTCACGCGCACCCCAAAATCGGCCGTCATCAAAAACATCGGGATCAGCGGCAGCAGGCTCACCAGCGCCAGCAACGGGTTGGTCGAAAACAGGATCGTCACCACCCCCACCGCCAGCGCGGACATCTGCGCCATTTCGATGATGCTGCTCCCGGCAAAGTTCTGAATGGCGCGCACATCCTCGATGCAGCGCGTGATCAATTGCCCGGTCTGGGCATGGTCGTGATACGTGAACGGCAGGTACTGGATGTGGTCGTACATGGCATTGCGCAGGTCGTAACCAATGAACGATGCCACCCGCTCCGAGTTATAGCGCAGCACCAGCCCGATCAGCGCGGAGGCGACCCCCAGCCCCAGCAGGATGAGCGCCGAACGCACCAGGAAACTCTCCTGCCCGCGCAACAGGCCATCGTCCACCACGTGTTGGATGATGCGCGGCACCACCAGCCCCAGCCCGGTCAGGGCCAGCAGCATCAACAGGTTGAAGGCGATCGGCCCCAGATAGGGGCGAATAAAACGGCGCAAACGGAATAAATGGTTCATGGCTCGTGTTTCTTTTTTGATGAGGAAGTGGGATGGCGGCCCAAACAGCGCAGTCAAGCCCCGGGCGGCGCAGGCAGCCCGGGCCGCCGCGTGCGCGGCACGCTTCGCCCCGCGGCCGCCTACGGGCGAATGAAGCGCATCAACGCCTCAGGCACAGACTCGATGGCCGTCAGCCGGGCCGCGTACATCCGCTCGCTGCCCGCGCTCACGGTGATCTCCACCAGCCCGGCCAGGCGCAGGATGCGCAGGTGATGCACCACCGTGGGCGGTCGCAGGCGCAGGCGGCGGGCCAACTCGGCCGGGGTCAGCGGCTGGGCGGCCACGTCGCGCAAGATGCGCAGGCGGGTGGGGTCGGCCAGGGCCTTGAGCGGGCCAATGATGGCATCCGAAGTGTCTTCGCCCGAAATAAGGCTGACATGCTCGGGACGCGCGCCGAACACCAGCAGGGCCGAAACGTCGGTTGGACGGGCAATGAAGATGAGCGGCGCACTCCAGTACGAGGGCGCCAGCGTCAGCCCGGCGGGCGCGCTCTCCAGGTCGAAATGCACCCCGCGCGAGAGCCGCGTCACCAATTCATCCGGTGGCAGGCTGGCGGCCAGCGCGCGGGCTTCTTCCAGTGCCCAGTCGAGCGCGGGCGCAATGCGCAGCATTTCATCCGCAAAAAAGGCTGCCTGGTACTCGCGCAGTGCGCCCAGCAGCAGCGCGCCCGATTGGTGCGACTGCGACCAGGTTTCCACCAGGTTGGCCAGCGCGGCCGGTTTGAGCGCTTCGCCGCGCCGGTTGTAGTTGGCGCGCAGGAAGTCCTGCTCGGCGCGGGTGGCGCTGCCGCGCGCCGCTACCGAAAGCAGCACCTCGCGTACACCGCTGGCAGCCATTTCGGGCGTGACGCACAGTTCAGGCAGACGCGCACCCGGTTCGAGCGCGGCAAGCGCATCGAGTGCCCGGGTGGGGTCGCGCGGCTCGGGCAGGCGCGAAACCCAGGTGAGCGGAACCGGCGCAAAAGTGAGGGCCTTCTCCAAAAAAGACCGGCTGCCTGGCGAAAAACGCTGGCGCACCCCGGCCGCCCACGAGGCCCGCAGCCCAAAGCGCCCGGCGTGATGCAGCACGAACAGGCTGATGAAGAAATCGTACGCAGTGCCTGATGACCAGTGGAGAGGAATCATAGTTTCACCAATTGAATTAGATATATATCTAATGCGTTAGATAATAACCTAACCAATACCACGGGTCAAGCCAAGGATGTGATATTTGTCAATTGCCCGCGCCTGCAATTCGCCCTATACTAGTATTGTGTCCAAATACACAAATTCACACGGAGGACGGAATGACTGACCGAAAAAAGATTACCCTGCCCTACCTGTTCGATAAAGTCGCCAAAGGCGAGCCAATCACCTGGCTGACCTGTTACGACTACCCCACCGCCTACCTGCAGGAGCAAGCCGGGGTCGAGATGATCCTGGTGGGCGACAGCCTGGGGATGACCATGCTCGGCTACGAGAGCACCCTGCCGGTGACCATGGATGATATGATCCGCCACAGCCAGGCCGTGCGGCGCGGCGCGCCCACCGCCTTTGTGGTGGGCGACATGCCTTACATGACCTACCAGCCCTCGGTCGAGACGGCCATCCGGCATGCCGGGCGCTTTATGGCCGAGGCGGGCTGCGACGCCATCAAACTGGAAGGCGGCGCGGCCATGGCAGATCGCATTCGCGGCATTGTGGATGCGGGCATCCCGGCCATTGGGCACCTGGGACTGACGCCACAATCGGTGTCGGCGCTGGGCGGATTCAAGGTACAGGGCAAGGACGCCCGCCTGGCCAAGAAGATCCTGGATGATGCCAAAGCGCTCGAAAAGGCCGGGGCGTTCATGATCCTGCTCGAGATGGTGCCCGACCGGCTGTGTAAACTGATCACAGAGCAGGCTGAAAACTGCATCATCATGAGTCTGGGATCAGGCCCGGATGCGCACGGGCAACTGCTCATCTACCACGATATGTTTGGGTTGTACCCGAGATTCAAGCCGAAAATGGCCAAGGTGTTCGGCAACGCGGGCGAGGTCATCCTGAACGGTTTGAAAGGCTATCACGATGAAGTGATCGGCAGGCAATTCCCGCAGCCGGAAAACTGGTTTGGCATGAAAGACGAGGAATTTGCCGAGCTGGAAAAATTGATCGAAGAAGACAAGAACAAGAAATGTGACTGCAATTGCAACTGTGACTGCGATTGCTGTAAAAAGAATAAATAATCGCTCGCAGGGGTGGGGCCACACCCTGCCCCTGTTGTGTTTCAAGGAGGCAAAATGATCGATCTTCGCCAACGACTGTCCATCCCCGCCGAGCGGCTGAACAACATCAATGCCGTGTTGCTGGATGCCGACATGCCCGTCATGCAAGACTTTCTAGCCGTTGTGGCCAAATATGGCACACCGGAAGAGATCAACCGCAAGCACAAAGCTGCGCGCAAAATGGAAAACCTCTTTGGCGTTGTCAAACAGCGCAACCCAGACGCGGTGAAAGACCTGGAGTGGCTGTTGCAAATGCGCAAGGAAGGCCGTTTCATAAGTGTGGCGGATTACCGCAAAAAGGTGCTGGGCAAGGCCGCGGCCAAAACCAAGTTCAAGGATAAATACGCGGTAACGCTGGAAGTGAGCGCGCTGCAATACTTCCCCTGGGTGCGGGCCATGTGCGAACGCGCCATTGCCGACCAAACGCTGGTGCCCGGCCGCTTTATCGCCGTGCGTAAAATGAAGGAAAGCGAAGCCGATGGCGACCTGCCGGCCATTGTGGCCGCGCTGGATATTATTGGCGCGTCTTTTGTGGAAACGCTGGACACCAAAGGCACCGACGGCTCCAACCCGCACCTGGGCGGCCCGGCCACCATCACCGGCTACTTTGGCGGCATTGGCCAGCCCAACGACCACGCGCTGATGTGGCTGGACGAGTTTTTGTACTACTACACCAACTACGGCGTGCAGCACGTGCTCAACTTCAACGCAGGCACCATTCTGCTTGGGTTCATGCTCTACAAACTGGGCGTGGATATCAACTTCAAGATTAGTGTGTTCTTTGGCAGTGACAACCCTTACCATGCGTTGTGGATCATGACGATGGCCAAGCTGTTCAGCCGCGAAGACGGCTCCAGCCCGTTGATCGGCTTCAACTGGTCCAACGCCATCAACAACAAGACCATGGAACTGACCGCCGATTTCCGCAAGGCGCTCGGCTTCGAGAGGGTCATCCGCTTTGAGCATCACATCACCGAACCACAGAAGAGCATCGTCATTCAGCCGTACAACCGCCGCGCCGAACTGGTGGAGATTGCCGACCATGTGGCCAACATTGCGGCCAAGCACGAAGGCGGCGACCCCGAAGTGGACGTGACCCGCGCCCACATCAGCGACATCCTGGACTACTTCCGCGACAAGAAGGAAGTGATCGAAAGCGGCGACTGGGACGGGCTGCAGCTCAACTTTATGGACAAGGTGGATGCCGCCAACCACACCGCCTGGGACCTGACCGCCCAAGGCTTGAGTTTTGTGGCCGCGAAACACTTGCACAAATAACATTGTCATTCTGAGCGGCCAACGGGAGCGAAGAATCTCGACCAAAAAAGGAGTTGCGTTTGGGCACAAGATTCTTCAGCGCTTCGCGCCTCAGAATGACACGCATACGCACAGGCAGGCGCGAGGTGGGCGCGCCTGCCTGTGCGTTGCAGGGATGCTATAATTTTGGCACAATGACCAAACAAGTAATCTCCAAACAGCGCGTTGCCGACCACGGCGAGGTCTTTACCAGCCCGCGCGAAGTGAATGCCATGCTCGACCTGGTGAAACAGGAAACCGAGCGGATTGATTCGCGCTTCCTCGAGCCTGCCTGTGGCACGGGCAACTTTTTGACCGAGATTTTGACGCGCAA
>DAOUAP010000048.1:0-2212 GCA_034433165.1 Anaerolineales bacterium
GAGGGCGTCTGGCAACGCTTCATCTCCCGGATAGGTAATTTCGGCAAGGTTTTCAACGCGGATGCGGTCGAGCCGAAAGTTATTGGCGATGGTATAGGCGACCTGGGGGATAATGCGATATACAGACAGTCTATCGGTTTCAATCCACGCCCCCCGTGGGGGAGGCGACCGCAACATCTGGGGGTGCTCAACACGCATGCGTCAGATGTTGGACTTGCTTTTCTTGCAGAACCGAGAAACGAATGAAAATGATCACTTTGTCCTGATTATTCGGCTGTTAATGTGCAAATTTTCCTGCGAACCTGACCAGGTTTCCGTGTTCACTTGGGGTTCGCAAACGCGCATTTCAGCCCAGTAATATCCCTGTCAGGTCCCGGCTGGGCTTTGCGCCAACATGCTCGACCCGGTTTTTCCACTCGTCGCCGAGATGATAATAACGCAGGCTGTCTTTGTCCGGGTCGATCAATTTTTCCAGGTCGGCTTGCAGCATCTTGAGGCGCGCCGCATCGATCACGCATTCGAATACCGAATTTTGTACACGCTGCCCGTAATTCTGGCAGGCTTTGGAGACCTTGCGCAAGCGCTTTTGCCCGGCAGGGGTTTCCGTGTTCACATCGTATGTGATCAGCACAAGCATGAGCGCTAACTCCAGAAAAAAGGCGGGTAGGCGTCCAGGTCGCCGCGCAGGTGGCGCGCCAGCAGCATGGACTGAACGTGCGGAATCAGCCCGAATGGGATGCGCTCCTGAAGGTAAGGATGCAGAATCGTCTCCTTTTTGCGGTCCTGCCAGGCGGTCAGGACTGTTTTTCGGGTTTCATCATCCATAAGAACGCCACCGCTTTCCTTAACTGTAAAGCCTCTTGCGCTAATCTGCCTGCGATTGACCAGTGAGAGCGCCAGCCGGTCTGCAAATACCGGGCGCAGTTCCTCGATCATATCAAGCGCCAGTGAGGGGCGGCCGGGGCGGTCGCGGTGCAGGAAGCCTACATACGGGTCCAGCCCAACCGCTTCCAATGCCGAGACCATTTCATTGGTCAGCAAGGTATAAAGAAAGGAGAGCAGGGCATTCATATTGTCCATGGGCGGACGGCGTGAGCGCTCGGTGAACTGGAAGGCATCGCGCTGTTGCAAAATCAACTGGTCGAATACGCCAAAGTAGCATTTTGCGGCGCTGCCCTCAAAGCCCATCAGGTCGTCAGTCGAAGCGCAATTTGGGATCTGCTCCAGGGCCTCCTTGAGCGTTGCTGAAGCTTTTGCCAGCGCGCCTGTGTCCAGAATCATGGCATGGTCGCGCAAGGCGCGCTCGATCACTTTGCGGCTGTTGGCAATCTTGCCAATCAGGCAGGATGCGGCAACTGGCACACGGGCAGATTCATCGTCTGAAACGCGATACTGCTTCTTGCGCAACAGCACATTGCCGCGCGTTTTGCCGCTTACGCGCGCCTGAAAGCGCCCATTGGGGGTGAGAAAAGCCAGGCCAATATTGCGCTCTGCGCAGGCACCCATGAGCGCCGGGCTGGCGCCCTGCCAGGTAAAGCAGACGATGTTTTCGATGTTGTGCAGCGGCAGGCGCGTAGAGGCGTGAGCATCTTTCTTGATGACCACATTCTCCCCATCCAGCGAGAGGTACGCTTCGGGGGTGGTGACATACAACACATTGGCAAGCGGTTTCATGGGTCAGGCGCTTTCGATTTGCTGGCGAATATAACGCGAGGCGGGGACGGTCTTCTCCTGAAGCCTGGGCAGGCAGATGTCTGCCAGCGAGCACGAACGGCAGGCTTTGGATGTCTTGACCCTGGGCGTGTACCCGCGCTGGAAGTAGGCGTGCATCTCTGCGGACATCTTCGTTACAAGTTGGCGCAGATCATCCGTCAGACTGACCGGGAGCCGGTGGCGGGTCTCGCCGTAGTACAGGTAGCCAATTGGGATGGAGACTGCGAGCATTTCCTCCAGGCACATGGATTGCGCGCACAGTTGGGCTTCATCCACTGGCGTGGGCTTGGGACGCCCGCGTTTGTACTCCACCGGGGCGGGCAGGTAAAGCCCCTCCCGCCCCGGCAAACGCACACCTTCGGGTGATTCGGTAAACTCGACCACATCGCACACCCCCGAAAGCCCCAGCCTGTATGAGGCAACCGGCACAGACCGTGCAGTGATGACCCCGTTCCGCGTTTCGGTAAAGAAGGGGTCATCCACCCGCCGGTGCATAATC
>DAOUAP010000049.1:0-3982 GCA_034433165.1 Anaerolineales bacterium
CGCTGGACTTCCATTTATCTATGGTATCCAGTTGGACAAAACATTCACCACCTTGTCCGGCTGGGCTGGGTCGTTGGTGATTAGGTGAACGGCAAAGTTGTGCGGGCCACCCATGCCTTCGTGCATCATGAAAACTGTTGATTCAACAATCGTGCTTTCGCCAGGCTTGAGAACCATCGAACCGATGGTCAGTTCGGGCGGTCAGCACCCCTCCAGTACCTGGATATAAGGTGTTTCCTTAAAGCGTAGTACACCATCGCCGGTATTGGTGACCTTGATGGCAAAGGTTTTTGGTGTATTAAATGTTACGTCGCCATAATCAATCCGTTCCTGATCTACAGATAACTGGGGTGTTCCGCCGCCATACGCGCCGCCAAAGACGAAGAACAGGGCAATTGCCACCAGCAGAATGCCACCTCCCACCAAAGCCAGCAAGGGTGCCGGGAATTTGTTTTGCTGCCTGGGTTTCTTTTTTGTCATACGTACCTCCTATTTGAAATAGTCAAACTGGAATGAGTATAGGTAGGCAACGACATTCCAGATTTGTTCATCGGTAAAAATGCTGCCCCACATGGGCATACCTGTGCCCATGCCGCCGCGCAGGATTTTTCCTTGCAAGAGCGCAGGGCTGGCGCCAAGAATTCGCCGGGGGTCTGAAAAACTGGACGGGGCTTGCATGGACATCTCCATTGAGCCGCTCATGGTTTGCATGGAGGCTTCACCACTGGCGACAAGTTCATCGGCAAACACCCCGTCACCGCCGCCGGTTTCACCGTGGCAGGCAGCGCAGTTTTGAGCGTAGATTTTCTGCCCTTCGGCCAAAGCCAACGGGGTGGTGTTTTGCGCCCAAATGGCAGCTACCACGTCCCAACGCTGGGGGTTGGTCAGCCCGGAATTGCTCAAATCCTGGAAAACCTGAGCGGGAGTGTGAGAACGGTAGTAATCGGTAGATTGGTAAGCCGGTAAGTTGGCGACTTGGTGAAGTAAACCCATTCCGCGCGCGGCGGAGGGTTTTTCTGTGGGAACATCGTCCGCCGGATGAGGGGCATCCAGGTTCAGGCCCAGCGTCACATACAATGGTTTTGGGGCAGCTTCCGGGGCGGGCGGTTCGCCGCCGGAGACTTCAATCGTGCCGCGCATCCGCCAATGGTTGATTCCACACCAACGGGTGCAGAAAAAAGTGTAAATCCCTGGTTTGGTGAAGGTCAGCGTGGTCTCGCTCACTTTGCCGGGTTCGATGTCCACCGGCTGCATTTCCATCTGGCCTACGGCAAAACCGTGCATAACATCGTCGGATGTGAATTTGAGATGCAGCGGCTCGCCCACTTTTGCCTGAATGACATCGGGACTCCAACCGCCATGTTCGGCGATGCTGGCGTGGATGAGTGGAGTCTGTGCCCAGTCCCAGACCGGGAGAGCGACAACCCCAAGCAGGGCTACCGTTATCAGGAAGCGGGTGATGAGTTCCGGGCGTTTCATAGCAGCAACCAGAGCATGAGCAGGGCGGCGGCCAGGTTGTAGACGATGACCGGAGCGGCAGAGATTTCGGCCTGCGGAGCGATCTTTTGGGCGGTGCGCACAGCCCAGGCCAGCCCGCCCACCAACGCCAGGATTTGGGCGGGAGCCACGAATGCGGAAAGTACGGGCTGCCAGGCGATGTCCGCTGTCCCGAACAGGTTCCAGCCCAGACCAAGCGGGTCGGAGAGCGCGGCCAGGATGTAGGTGGCGTTGGTCAGCACAAAAGACAGGCTGAAGGCCACCCAGAACATCAGCCCGAGCGGGATGAGCGGCGTGCTGGCAATGGCAAAGCGTTTGCCGGTGAGCGGCAGGTTGGGATTGCCGGATTTTACGGCCAGCCAGTATAGACCGGGCAACAGAATAAAGATGAAAGCCAGGAAGATGGCGGTGTAGACAAACCAATTTGGCGTGAAGACGTTGTAGGCGGCCAGTTTGGCCGCGCCGTTGGAACCCATCAGCACATAGGCGTAGACCAGCGCCGCGCCCAGCATGATGAAGGCCTTGAAGGCTTCGTCCAGTTTGGCGGAGGGGCGGGCAAGGTCGGCAGAGAAGGGGCGCAGGTTCACGGCAATGTTGTCATGCGGGCAGGTGCGAATACATTCCATGCACAGGCCGCAATAGGTGTTTTTGGTCAGGCCGCCAGGGAAGACATCCCAGAGGCAGCCGGAGCCGAGGTTGGAGCCGTTGTAACAGGGTTTTCCCACACACTTTGCGCAAACGTTTTTATCCTTGATGCGCAGTTCGATGGGCGCGGTTTGGGCATACAGGCCGATAAATCCACCTACCGGGCAGAGATAGCGGCAAAAGGCGCGCCGTTCGAAGACCATGCTTAACCCGATGGCCAGAAAGAGCATCGCTGCCAGGACAACCGAGGTGACAATCGGGGTGGTCAAAATCACAGACGAGAACAAGGCTACCAGCGTGAAGGAGATGTTCTGCATCCACATATTGCGAAAGCGGGCTGGGAAGCGAAACCCCAACCATTTTGGCGTTTTTGGCGTTGGCTCCAACACCGCTCCGCGCTGGAGCCAGTCACCCACTACCGGGATGGGGCAGACCGCGCACCAGCCGCGCCCGAAGAACGGCACCGCGACGAGAATCAGAATTGCCCACCAGGCAATCCAGACAAAAACGATGCTGAAGTTGTGGCTGCCCACTGGCGTGCCGATAAGACCTGCCAGGATGGCAAATACAAAGCCGGCCAACATCAACACGAAGAGCGCCAGTTGGGGATAGCGATTTTTCAACAGGGATTTGATGAAGGGCAGGCGGGTGAGTTCCATTGGGTAATTGGTTATTGGTAATTGGCGGGGCGCACTGCGTGATGAACAACAAAAACTGCCAAAACCCCAAGAATGGATAATCCGATGGAACGATAGAGCCACAGGTTGGGGCCAACATGCAATTTGCCAATCATGAAGGGGTGCATCGCGCCGCAGGCGACATCGCATCTCAGCCGGAAGGAACCCGGTTTATCGGCGACAAAGGTCAGGGTGGCGGCTTGGCCGGGATCCGCTTTCACCGAAACGCCGTATCCGTCCACGTAAATGCCATGCACTACGTCGGTCGAAACCAGGCGGATGGTCACGGTATCGCCGGGGTTGACGGCGATTTCTCCGGGATTGTAGGCGTACTGGCTGGCTTCGATACGAAATTCCCTTTCGACAGGCGCGGTGGGCTGGGTTGGCAGCGGCGCAAACGCCGCTGCCAACCCAGCCAGTGCGAGGAGGAGAAAGAGAATGGCTTTATTTTTCATTTCAGGGAATGTTGGATGGGCCGTATTTGGCGTAGGTGGCGTCAATGGAGGCCCGGATGTCACCCGGACTTTTGCCATCCTTCAGCATCCGCATCACATCCTGGGTGATGTCCACGCAGATCGAGCAGCCCAGCGAGTGGTTGTCGAACGTAATTCCGCCTTTGTCGTCCACGCCGGAAACATAGCAGGCGTAATTGGATGTGTGACCAATATCACCACAACCGCAGTAACAGGGGATTTGCTTCATCAGGTCGGGGTTGGCGGCAGCGAACTGGTAGGCTTGCTGCACGCTGACCGGGGCAGACTGGACTTCGGCAGGCATTTTATCGAGCGCCATCATTTCAAGATGGTCGCTGGCGATGGCCTGACCGGAACAGGCGGAAAGGGAACCGAGCAAAAGCGCGGCAAGGAAAGTGATGATGACGAACCGGGTTTTCAGCATGGCATTTCTCCAAGTATTTCGGTGTGATGTGGAACAGTATAAATGTTACCGGTTCAGGCATTTTGCGAACAGCGCAGAATGGCGCGGCGGGATATAGGCAAAATTGCCTATATCCCGCCGCTATGGTAAATTGAGCAGTGTGGATAAAGAACTTAAAACCTTCTGCATAATAAGTTGAAATAGGCGAGCGGAGACAATACAAGCAAGCAATGTTACCGGGTTATGCCCAATTGAGCGCGTTGAGGGCTCTGAAATTGATAAGCCCG
>DAOUAP010000050.1:0-33475 GCA_034433165.1 Anaerolineales bacterium
CAACAACGCACTCCCATGATGGCGTCTGGCTTGACTGACCACGCTTGGTCTGTAAAAGAACTCTTAACCACCATCCCTCTACGATCCTAACCACACTACAAAGGGAGACTACCTTGGATTGATTGTTTACGGAAATGTTTTAAATAAAAACACCCCTATACGTAGGGGTGTTCGTTCGTTTCTGGTTGGTTTATTCTCTATTTGGCGGGTACAAAATTTTGCGGCCTGAATTTATACCCATAAACAATGATCCCGCGCTCGTCGCCGTCGTTGCGCATTTTACGGGTCACCATCTCCACCGGCATGCCAATTTCCACGGCCGAGTTGTCCACATCCGTCAACTGCGCGGTCACAATCGGGCCCTCTTCCAGCTTGATCAGCGCCACGGTGTAAGGCGCGGTGCTCTCGAAGCCGCTCGGCGCTTCATAAATTGTCGTGTACGAATACACTTCACCCCGCCCGCTGAAGGCAAAGGTGGTCTTGGCCTCGCCGCCGCAATCAGGGCAAACGTCGCGGGGCGGGAAGATCTTCACCTCGCAATGCGGGCATACCTCTCCCACGAGAGAATAACGCTGTTGTTTCAATCGCCAGTGGCGTGGGATTTCCATAAGAAAAACTCCTTTTTTGTTTTGCTAACGATAATTCTATCCACCGGAACTATCAGGAACTATCAGGGGCGGCGCCTTTCAGGGCTGATAGTTTTTGTCAGTCCATGCGCTCGAGGATGTGGGTGACTGCGGTCGCTGCCGGCCCGCCGAGCGATTGCACCATCCCGGTCTTTGCGCCTGCCACCTGGTTGATGCCCGCCGCCCCCCGCAACTGGGTGGCCGCCTCCACGGCCTGGTACACGCCTGTGGCCCCGCCCGGGAACCCGCGCGCCTTCAACCCGCCCATCGTGGCGCACGGAATGGCGCCCTTAAGTCCAATTGCGCCTTCGGCGGCCAACTTCCAGCCTTCGCCGCGCCGGGCATAACCGGCCGCCTCCAGCGAGAGCGCCGCATAGATGCTGTACGCATCGTGATACTCGAAGAAATTCACATCCGCCAGGGACTTGCCTGCCCGCGCCAGCGCCTGCTGCGTCGAGATGGTCACCGCCGTAAAGGCCAGCATGTCGTGCCGGTCGTGCAGCGCCAGCGTATCCGATGCGCTGGCCGAGCCGCTGATCTTGACCAGCGGGACCGAAAACCCGGCCGGCAGCAGGTCGCGGCGCGTCAGCACCACGGCCGCCGCCCCATCAGCAATCGGCGCGGCATCGAACATGTTGACCGGGTCGCTTACCCAGTCTGCCCTGGCGTACGCTTCGGGCTTGATGTCCTTGCGGAACATGGCCAGCTTGTTGCCTGCCCCGTTGGCGTGGGCTGTCAGCGCGAAGCCGGCGAAGCCATCGGCCGGCACGTGGTGCTCGTGCATGTAGCGCCGCATCATCAGAGCGGCCTGGGCCGTGGGAGTCATGCCCTGCACCGATTCGTAATCGCTGTCGCCGGTGGTGGACAGCGCCTCTTCCACGCCCGACCCCACCTTGTCGGTGAATTTCTCCACGCCCACCACCAGGGCCACATCCACCAGCCCGCTGGCTACGGCCAGGTATCCCTGGCGCAGCGCGGCCCCGCCGCTGGCCCCGGCCGCCTCGGCCGTTACCGCCTCGATGCCGCGCATCCCGGCGAAATCGGCCAGCAGCACGCCCAGGTGCGCCTGCCGCGACAGGTTGGGCGCCAGCATGTTGCCCACCAACAGGGCCTGCGGGCGCAGTCCGCCGGAATCTTTCATGGCGGCGTTCATCGCATAAAAAGCCAGGTCGCGCAGGGCAATATCCCAGTGCTCGCCGACCTCAGTTTGTCCAATGCCTGCAATCACAACGTCAGTCATATCCGTTTATCCGTTCCCGCATCCGTTCGCTATTTCATCTGCAATTTGCCGCGGAAGCGTACATACGTCGCATAATCGATCTCCGTGCGGCGCTTGATGTAATCCTGGGTCTTGGTGGCCCGGTCGCGGCGGCCGGTGATCTTGTCGGTCACGGTCAGGTCGAAGGCATCGGACCCGGCCCCCGAGCCGAACGAAACCATCAGGATGCGGTCGCCCGGTTCGGCGATGTCGAGCACGCCGGTCAGGCCGATCATGGCGGCGCCGGCGTAGGTGTTGCCGATCACCGGCACCAGCAGCCCCGGCTCGATCTGTTCCATCGAAAAGCCAAGCTGCCCGGCCACGCGCTGCGGGAACTTGGTGTTGGGCTGGTGGAAAACCGCCCATTTGTAATCTTCTGCGGTCGTGCCCGAGGCTTCCATCATGGTGGTGGCCGCTTCGGTGATGTGCTTAAAGTAGGCCGGCTCGCCGGTAAAGCGCATGCCGTGCTCGGGGTATTTGGCATCGGCGCGGCGCCAGAAATCGGGCGTGTCGGTCACAAACGAATAGGAAGAGTTGATGACGACCAGCGCCTCTTCGGCCGGGCCGATGATATAGGCCGCCCCGCCCGCCCCGGCGGTGTATTCCAGCGCATCGCCCGGCTTGCCCTGGGCGGTATCCATGCCGATGGCCATGGCGTAACGCCCCATGCCCGACCCGACCAGGCCCATGGCGGCCACCACTGCCTCGGTGCCGGCCTTGCAGGCGAACTCCCAGTCTGCGGCCTGGGTGTTGGGCACCGCGCCAATTGCCTCGGCGACCAGGGTGGAGGTGGGTTTGACCGCGTACGGGTGCGATTCCGACCCGACCCACACTGCGCGGATCTCGGTCGGGTCGATCTGGGCGCGGGCCATCGCATTGCGCGCCGCCTCAATCGACATGGTGATCACGTCTTCATCGAGGCCGGGCACCGCTTTTTCCTTGATCGGCACGCCGCCTTTGCCGCCCGTCCACACGCGGGCCACTTCTTTTGCCGGCAGGCGGAAGCGCGGCACGTAGGCGCCGTAGCCAACAAAGCCAACCGGGCGGGCCGGTTTGAGCAGGGTGGGGGAATGTTTATGTTCAGGGGTTGCCATGGTTCGGATCTCTCCAGGGAGGGTATTTTCTGCGAATGGGCTATTGACCCAGCGATTTCATGATCTCTTCGGCGCGGTCGATACGCACCACTTTTTCGGCCACCATCTGGGCGGCCACTTTGTCCACCAGCTCGCCACTGGCCCCGGCCGCGATGGCCACCTGGCGCGCATGCAGCCCCATGTGCCCGCGCTGGATGCCCTCGGTGGCCAGTGCGCGCAGGGCAGCCATGTTTTGCGCCAGCCCCACCGCCACAATGATCTCGGCCAGCTCGCTGGCAGTCTTGACGCCCATCATCTTGATGGCCGCGCGGGCCGCCGGGTGCACCTTGGTGGCCCCGCCAATGATGCCCACGGCCATGGGCATTTCCAGCGTGCCCGCCAGGTTGCCCTGGCTGTCTTTGCCCCAGGTGCTCAGGCTGGTGTAGCGGCCGGAGCGGGCCGCATAGGCGTGCGCCCCGGCTTCGATGGCGCGCCAGTCATTGCCGGTGGCGATGACCACCGCATCCACACCGTTCATGATACCCTTATTGTGGGTGGCCGCGCGATAGGGGTCGGCTGCGGCGAAGGCGTAAGCGGCCATGATGCCATCGCGCACCGTTTCGCCGCTGAAGTTGTCGAAGGCCAGCTCGCCCACCGGGATGGTGCAGCGCGCGCGGGCAATGCGCCGGTCTGCCAGGTTGGAGAGGATGCGCAGGTGCACCTTGCCGCCGGTGATGGCGTCGATGCGCGGGGACAGGCGCTCGCAGGCCGTATTGACTGCGTTGGCGCCCATGGCGTCGCGCACATCATAAATGAGGTGCACCACCAGGAAACCGCCAATGGGCGAATCTTCGATGATGCGCACTTCCAGGTCGCGCGCGCCGCCGCCAAATTTCTTGAGCACCGGGTCGATCTGGTCGGCCTCGGCCAGCAGTTCGGCTTTTTTCTCCAGTATCTTGTAGCGCGCTTCGTGCAGGTTGGTCACATTGATGACCTGCATCTGCCCAATCATCAGCGGCTCGGTGGAGGTGGTGAAGAACCCGCCGCCAGCCCGCGCCAGCTTGGCCATAAACGACGCCCCGGCTACCACCGAAGGCTCCTCGACGGCCATCGGCACCAGCACCTCGCGTCCGTTGACCATGAAGTTCAGCCCGATGCCCAGCGGCAGGGCGTGGGTGCCGATCACGTTCTCGATCATGTGGTCGGCGGCTTCGGGGGCAACGCCGCCCTGGTTGGCGTATGGGTACAGGTCGGGCAGGGCAATGCCGGCGGCTTCGGCCACCCTGGCGCGGCGCTCGTCGAGGGTCAGGTTGTAAAATCCGGCGATGCGGGAGGTCGTCATGGCGTTTCCTTCTCAAGAAAATTTAGACAAAACATAGACGCGGCGTACGTTCTCATTCTAGTCTTAACCGCTGGCAAAACCTATCAACTTGACAATTCGGACATGGTGGGTAGAATTGAGAAGGAGGAGCTTTTAATGTTACTGACCCGCCAGCAATTGGAGGAGCGGCTGGTTGCGCTACATCGCGCCAGCCTGGAGTTGGTAAAGGATGTCTCGCTCGAAACCCTGCTGGAGCGCATCGCCACGGTGGCGCTCGAACAGGTTAACGCGCGTTATGCCGCGCTGGGGGTGCAGGATGACCAGGGCCGCCTGAAGCAATTCATATCTGTGGGCATGTCTGCCGAAGAGATTAAGCGCATCCCCCACCCGCCGCTGGGGCGCGGACTGATCGGGGCGATGATGGACGCCCGCTCGCCCATCCGCGTCCCGGAGATCCGCTTGCACCCGCGCTCGGCCGGTTTCCCAAAAAACCACCCCCCTATGCACTCCTTCCTGGGCGTGCCCATTCGGCAGGGTGAGCGCCAGCTCGGCCAGATCTACCTGACCGAGAAGGTTGGCGCGCCCGGGTTCACCGACGACGACGAAGGCATCATCGAGATGCTCGCGGCCTACGCGGCGGTGGCCATCCAGAATGCGCGCCTGTACGAAGAGCTGCGCGAACGCGACCGGGCCATCACCCGCCGCAACGAGGACCTGGCCCTGCTCAACGATGTGAGCGCCGTGCTGACGGCCTCGCTGGAGTTGGAAAACATCCTCAATAAAACCCTGGCCCTGGTCATGAACTACCTCAACGTCGAGGCGGGCGAGATCTTCCTGTTGGACGATGGCGAGAACAAGAACCTCAACCTGGTGCTGCACCGCGGCGATGCGGCCGAGGCCTTTTGGTCGCGCACCCACTTCAACCTGGGAGAGGGACTCATTGGCCTGACCGCCAAAAAGAACGAGCCGGTCATTGCCCGCGACCTGGCCGCCGATGGGCGCTTTTTGCGCGAGGCCATCATCAAGGCCGGTTTCCGCCAGGCAGTGGCCTTCCCGCTCACCTCCAGCGGGCGCGTGGTAGGCGTGCTAAGCGCGGTCACGCGCAGCATGAACGCCTTCGATGAGCACGATACCCAACTGGTGCTGGCAGTCTGCTCCACGGCCGGGCTGGCCATCGAAAACGCGCGCCTGCACAACAATGCCCGCCGCCTGGCAGTGCTCGAAGAGCGCGATCGCATCGGTATGGACCTGCACGACGGCATCATCCAATCCATCTACGGCGTGGGGCTGGTGCTCGAACATGCCAAACTGCTGACCGAAGAAGCCCCCAAGCATGCTCAGGCGCGCATCCAGCATGCCACCAAAGAACTCAACCAGGTCATCCGCGACCTGCGCTCCTACATCCTCGACCTGCGCCCGCGCCAGCTGGGCGACGAAAACCTGATGAACGGCCTCAAGCGCCTGGTGACCGAGTACCGCGTCAACACCCTCAGCGAATCGAACCTGAACGGCAAGCCCGAAGACGTGTCTAACCTGCCGCAAGCCCATGCCCTTTCACTCTTCCACATCTGCCAGGAAGCGCTGGCCAACGTGGCCAAACACGCCAACGCCACCCGGGTCGATGTGAATATATGGAAAACCGACAGCCGAATCATGCTCGAAATTCGCGACAACGGGGCCGGCTTCGACATGTCCAAAATGACCACGACCATCGGCCACGGGCTGTCCAATATCTACACGCGCGCCCGCAACACCGGCGGTGATGTGGAAATCTACTCGGTTATCGGCGAGGGCACTTCCATCCTGGCGTGGGTGCCGCGCCTCACCGAATGATCTCATTTCCGTGACAACCGTATAACAGACGCTACGCGCCGCCATTGCGTTGCCCGGAGCGTATAGGAAACTCAGAATAGCGTGTTTCACCAACCTCCAAACACAATAATTCAGCAGGTAAATTTATTAAGGTTTATATGCCGCTGTGATCAAAATACAGGCACCTTACCCCATATATGGGGGTGAATTTCATCAGGTTTGCCGTACGTGGCTGGAACATGCGTTCTAAACATTATCCGTGCGCCCGAAAGATTCCTTAAGGTTGACGCTTCTTAAAAAAGCCAAAGTTTTTAGACGGGCGTAGGTTTTTTGTGTGGCAATTGGCCCGCCTTTCTGCTAGAATGAGCATACCTGAACGAGACACACCTTCCCCGGTGGCCTAATCCCTGAGCAGTAACGAGAAAAATAGACCATAGCCAGCCCCGTTGCGCAAGCGACGGGCTTAGTTTCCCCTGTCCCCTTTACCGGTACATTGGAGGAACTGGGCCACCCGCCCGCCATCATCTTATCTTCGGAGCCGTTTATGAATGCACCGCAGGCTTGGCAGTCCGTGTTGGGACAGCTGCAAATGGAGATGCCCCGCGCATCGTTCGACACATGGGTACGCGATACCCATGTGGTGTCCTATGACGAAGGCAAATTGACCATCGGCGTACGCAACGCCTACGCGCGCGACTGGCTCGAAAGCCGCCTGCTCGAAAACGTATGCACCCTGCTGGCCGGCATCCTGTCGCGGCCGGTGGATGTGGATTTCGTTGTGCTCGGCGCGACTCCCGCCGAACCGGCCGAAGACGACCCCCGGGCCGACCCCGCGCCCGCCCCGTCCGCCCCGGTGCCGGCTCTCGTTAACCGGGCCCGCCCCTCCACCCTCAACCCCCGCTACACCTTCGACAACTTCGTGGTTGGCTCCAACAACCGCCTGGCCCATGCGGCCGCCATGGCCGTCTCCGAAAACCCGGCCCGCGCCTACAACCCGCTCTTCCTCTACGGCGGCGTGGGGCTGGGCAAAACCCACCTGCTGCACGCCATCGGCAACGCCTGCAACGCGCGCGGCCTCAACATCCTCTACGTCTCCAGCGAAGAGTTTACCAACGACCTCATCAACGCCATCCGCACCCACACCACCCCCGCCTTCCGCGAAAAATACCGCTCCGCCGACGTGCTGCTCATCGACGACATCCAGTTCATCGCCGGCAAAGAATCCACCCAGGAAGAGTTCTTCCACACCTTCAACACCCTGCACGGGCAGGACAAACAGATCATCGTCTCGTCCGACCGCCCCCCCAAAGCCCTCGTCACCCTCGAAGAGCGCCTGCGCTCGCGCTTCGAGTGGGGCCTCACCGCCGACATCCAGGCCCCAGACCTTGAAACCCGCCTGGCCATCCTGCGCTCCAAAGCCGAGCGCTCCGGCCGCGCCGTGCCCGAAGAGATCATGGAAACCATCGCCCGCCGCGTCCAGTCCAACATCCGCGAACTGGAAGGCGCGCTCAACCGCGTGGTAGCCTTCGCCGACCTGAGCGGCGCCTCGCTCAACGGCCGCCTGGCCGATGTCGCCCTTTCCGACCTGCTGCCCCAGCGCCGCGAGATCTCCACCTCGCAGGTGGTGGAATTTGTGGCCCGCGCCTTCAACCTTTCCACCGAAAAACTGCTCAGCCGCGACCGCTCGCGCGACGTGGCCCTGCCGCGCCAGATCGCCATGTACCTGCTGCGCGAAGAGATCAACGCCTCGCTGCCCCAGATCGGCGACGCCCTGGGCGGCCGCGACCACACCACCGTCATGTACGCCATTGAGAAAGTGACCGACATGCTCGAGCGCGACGACCGCTTGCGCCGCCAGGTGGTGCAGATCAAGCAGGACCTGTACAACCAGCCGGTTGCGCTCTGACCGCCGGGTTTTCCTCCTCCGGGGCGGGCAGTTTTAGCCCGCCCTTTTTGTTTCTCGCCGCCAGGGTGTTTCAAGAACACACGTTCCAACAATTTTTAAGACAACCGCAAGTTTGGGCGGCCAGCCCGCATGCTATAATCTTTTTAGCCCCCCACGAGAAAACCGACCATGTCCTTTGTCCACCTGCACACCCACACCGTTTACTCGCTCCTGGATGGATTCAGCAACATCAAGAAGCTGGTCAAAAAGGCCAAAGAGATGGACATGCCCGCCCTGGCCATCACCGACCACGGCACCATGTTCGGCGTGGTCGAGTTCTACAATGCCGCCAGGGAGGCCGGGGTCAAGCCCATCATCGGCGTCGAAACCTACATGGCGGCCCGCCGCATGCACGACCGCGACAGCAAGCTGGATAAAAAGTCCAGCCACCTGCTGCTGCTGGCCGAAAACGAGACCGGCTACAAAAACCTGCTCAAGATCACCTCCGCCGCCCAGATGGACGGCTTCTATTATTACCCGCGCATCGACCACGAATTCCTGGCCGAGCACGCCGAAGGGCTGATCGCCACCTCGGGCTGCATGTCGGCCGAGATTCCGCGCGACCTGATCGAAGAACGCCCGGATGAAGCCGTGCGTCGCATGAACTGGTACTACGAGGTCTTCGGGCCAGACCGCTTCTTCGTCGAGTTGCAGCAGCACAACATCAAAGAGATCACCGACCTCAACCGCAAGCTGGTCGAGCTGGGGGCCAAGTATTCAGCCCGCTTTGTGGCCACCAACGACGTGCACTACATCGAGCCGGACGATGCCACCTACCAGGACATCCTGCTGGCCATCCAGACCGGCAAACTGCTCAGCGACCCCGACCGCATGCGCTACGACTCGCAGACCTTCTACCTGCGCTCGCCGCAAGAGATGAGCCGCCTGTTTGCCGAGATCCCCGAGGCGCTCTCCAACACGGTCGAGATTGCCGAGCGCTGCACCGTGGACCTGGGCTTCAAGGGCTACCACATCCCCGAATTCCCCGTGCCAGGGGGCTACACCCCCAAAGATTACCTGCGCCACCTGTGCGACCAGGGGCTCGAACTGCGCTATGGCGCGCGCAAGACCGATTCCGAGATCCAGGAGCGGCTCGACTTCGAACTGGGCGTGATCGATTCGATGGGCTTCAACGCCTACTTCCTCATCGTGTGGGACCTGTGCCGCTACGCCCGCGAGAACGGCATCTGGTACAACACGCGCGGATCCGGCGCCGGGTCGCTGGTGGCCTACTCGCTCTTCATCACCCTGGTGGACCCCATTCACCACCACCTGCTGTTCGAGCGCTTCCTCAACCCCGGGCGCGTCTCCATGCCCGATATCGACCTGGACTTCCGCGATGACCGCCGCACCGAAATGCTGGAGTACGCCGCCAAAAAATATGGCGACGACAAGGTTGCGCAGATCATCACCTTTGGCACCATGGCCGCGCGCGGCGCCCTGCGCGATGTGGCCCGCGTCATGGACATCCCCATCCCCGAAGTGGACAAGGTGGCCAAGCTCGTCCCGAACATCCCCGGCAAGCCCATGTCGCTCTCGCAGGCCCTCGAAGAAGTCCCCGACTTCAAAGCCGCCTACGATGCCGACGAAAAAGTCAGAAACCTGGTCGATACCGCCATCCACATGGAGGGCGTGGTGCGCAACGCCGGCACGCACGCCGCCGGGCTGGTCATCTCAGACAAGCCCATCACCGACTACCTGCCCATCCACCGCCCCACCTCCGGGTCTGAAGAGTCGCCTGTCAAGACCGTCACCCAGTTCGAGATGGGCATCCTCGACAGCATGGGCATGCTCAAGGTGGATTTCCTCGGCCTCTCCACGCTGACCGTCATGGCCCGCGCCTGCGACATGATCAAAAAGCGCCACGGTGTGGAATACGACCTCAACAACATTCCGCTCGACGACCCCGAAACCTTCAAGCTGCTCGGCGAGGGCAAAACGGCCGGCGTCTTCCAGTTGGAAGGCGGCGGCATGACCCGCTGGGTGGTCGAGATGAAGCCCAAAACGCTCGACCACATCATCGCCATGGTGGCGCTCTACCGCCCGGGGCCCATGGACTTCATCCCGTCTTACATCAAACGCATGAACGGCGGGGAGCCCATCGACTACCGCCACCCCTCGCTCGAGCCCATCTTCAGCGACACCTACGGCATCCCGGTCTACCAGGAACAGATCATGCGCGCCGCGGTCGAGATCGCCGGCTTCACCCGCTCCGAATCCGACGACCTGCGCAAGGCCATCTCCAAAAAGATGGCTGACAAGATCGCCAAGAACAAGGAAAAGTTCGTCAAGGGCGCGGTCGAGCGCGGCGTGATGGACAAGGAAACCGCCACCATCATCTTCGAAGACTGGGAGCAGTTCGCGCGTTACGGCTTCAACAAAAGCCATGCCGCCGACTACGGCCTGGTCTCGGTGCAAACGGCCTTCCTCAAGACCCACTACACCGCCGAATACATGGCCGCGCTCATGTCGGTCTTCCGCAACGACACGGCCAAGGTCTCGCTCTACGTGACCGAATCGCGCAGCCTGGGCATCGAGGTGCTGCCGCCCAGCGTCAACCACAGCGAGCTCGATTTCACCATCGAAGACTTGCCCGGCGGCAAACAAGCCATCCGCTTTGGCATGGGCGCGGTCAAGAACGTGGGCGAAGGACCGGTCGAGATCATCGTGCGCGCCCGCGCCGAGGGCGGCCCCTTCATGGATCTGAACGATTTCACCAATCGGGTCGACCTGCGTTCGGCCGGCAAGCGCGCCATCGAAAGCCTCATCAAGGTCGGCGCGCTGGATAGGTTCGGCGAGCGCCCGGCCCTGCTGGCCGCTCTCGACCAGGTGATGGCCGCCAGCGCCAGCCACTTCCGCGCCGCCGAGGCCGGGCAGATGTCGCTGTTCGGGGCGTCCACGGGCGTCCAGGCTCAGGCCATCCACCTGCCCGAAAACGTCAAAATGGACCGCAAAGAACTGCTCAACTGGGAGCGCGACCTGATCGGCATGTACATCTCCGACCACCCGCTCTCGCCCTACGCCGAGCAGCTGACCAAGGCCGTCAGCTTCACCGCCTCCACCCTGCCTGACGTGCTGCATGAAGAAGCCGTGCGCGTAGCCGGAATGATCGTTTCGTCCCGCCCTTACCGCACCAAGACCGAAAAAATGATGGGCTTCGTCACCATCGAAGACCTGACCGGCGTCATCGAGCTCGTGCTCTTCCCGCGCACCTGGGAAAAATTCCGCCCGCTGTGCGAAGATGGCAAGGTCATCCTGGTCATCGGCAAAGCCGACACCAGCTCGCAGCCGCCCAAAATTTTGGTGGATGAGATCCGCACGGAATTTGACGTCTACGAACCTGCCAGCGGGATCACGCTCTCGGGCAGCGCACCCAAATCCAAGCCGGTGGCCCAATGGAACGCTGCCGAACCGGCCCCGGCTGCCGTTAAGCGAACGGCGCCGCCACCGCAGACGGCTCCTGCCACGCCGCGCCCGCCCGCGCCTGCTGCGAACCGACAGGTTGAGCCGGTTGCACCCCAACCGCCCAGGCCTGCCAAACCCGCCGACGATTTCGACTGGGACGACGCTGACATGCCGCCCCCGCCCGACGACCCGCCCGATTGGGATACCTACACCCCGGCCGCAACCGCCGCGGCCCCGGCCGCGCCCTTCGATGACCTGCTCTTCATGGAACAGTCCGAACAGCGGATTGTTCCGCCCGCCAGCGAGCCGCCGCTCCCCGCTGCCGTGACCGAGCCCCCGGCCCCGGTCTACGCCGCGCCGCGCCCCACGCCGGTCAGCGAAACGCCCGGGCCGCAGCCTGCCCCGCACCTGCCGCCCATCGCCCCGCCGCGCATCCTCTCCGAGCGCACCGATGATGGCCGCGCCCCGCAGATCATCACCCTGCAACTGCGCCCCAGCCCCGAACCGGAGCGCGACCGGCGGCGCATCAAGCACCTGTACGGCATTCTCATCTCGTACCCCGGCAAGGACCGCTTCTCTTTCCAGATCTTTGAGGGCGGCAAGGGCTACCTGCTGGATTTCCCCAACGAGAGCACGCGCATTTGCCCGGAGATGCTCGGGCGGCTGCGCAACCTGCTGGGCGAAGAGTCCTGGCGCATCGAGCCGATCACATACCAGTAAACGGTGACTCCCCTGCATGTCCAGGGGAGTTTTTATTTTTGCCAAAAAATGTCCGAATTCCCCCTTGACACGCCCGGCGCGGTAGTGATATAAACTACCGCTAACAACCAAATAAACGCTCTTATCCAGAGAGGCAGAGGGACCGGCCCTGTGAAGCCTCGACAACCTGGCAAAATGCCAAGGTGCCAACTCCGGCAGATGTTCTGGAAGATAAGATGATGCGCTTGACTGCGGCCTCTTCTTACATATCCAGGAGAGGTCTTTTGTTTACCTCTTCTGGGTAAGGGCGAAATTCAACTTAGAGGAGGCTCCCATGAGCACAAAGTCAGATCGCAAGTTTGGTTTCGCCACCCGCCAGCTGCACGCGGGCTATTCTCCCGATCCGGTCACCGGGTCGCGGGCGGTGCCGCTCTACCAGACCACCAGTTACCAGTTCAAAAGCACCGAGCACGCCGCCAACCTGTTCGCGCTGAGGGAACTGGGCAACATCTACACCCGCCTGATGAACCCCACCACCGATGTTCTCGAGCAGCGCATCGCAGACCTGGAAGGCGGCGTGGGCGCGCTGGCGGCTTCTTCTGGCCATGCGGCCCAGGCCCAGGCCATCTTCACCTTGTGCAACGCTGGCGACCACATCATCTCTTCCAGCCGCCTGTACGGCGGCACGTACAACCAGTTCGCCTACACCCTGCCCAAACTGGGCATCGATGTGACCTTTGTGGACCCGCGCAATCCGCAGAATTTTGCCGACGCCATTCGCCCTAATACCAAGATCATCTACGGCGAAACGCTCGGCAACCCCGATATTTCCGTCTTTCCATTTGAGGAAGTGGCCGCAATTGCCCAAAGGCACAAGATTGTGTTTTTTATTGACAACACCTTCGCCACGCCCTACCTGTTCCGCCCATTCGAGTGGGGCGCGAACGTGATCACGCACAGCACCACCAAGTTCATTGGCGGGCACGGCACCAGCATTGGCGGCATCATCGTCGATGGCGGCAACTTCGACTGGACGAGCGGGCGCTTCCCCAACTTCACCGAACCCGATCCCAGCTATCACGGCCTGGTCTATTCCACGCTGACGCAGGTGGGCCTGCCGCCCTTCATTATCAAGGCCCGCGTGCACGTACTGCGCGACATCGGCGCGTGCCAGTCGCCGTTCAACAGCTGGCAGACCATCCAGGGCATCGAGACGCTCTCCATCCGCATCGAGCGGCACGTGCAGAACGCCCAGGCGGTGGCGGAATTCCTGGAGAAGCACCCCAAAGTGAGCTGGGTCAAGTATCCCGGGCTCAAGAGCCACCCAGACTACGCCCGCGCGCAGCGTTACCTGCCCAAAGGAGCGGGCGCAATTCTCGGCTTCGGCATCAAGGGCGGTGCGGAGGCGGGCCGGAAGTTCATCGAAAGTTTGCAGCTCTTCAGCCACCTGGCCAATGTTGGTGATGCCAAATCGCTGGCCATCCATCCCGCCACCACCACCCACAGTCAGTTGTCTGAGGACCAGCAGGTTTCGGCCGGCGTCAGCCCCGATTTTGTGCGCCTGAGCCTTGGTCTGGAAGATATCGACGACATCCTGTGGGACCTGGACCAGGCGCTGAACGCGTAATTATTTGGCAGGGGTGAGCCATCGGCTCGCCCCTACCCATGGAGGAAAAATGCCTGTCCGCATCCCCGCCACCCTGCCCGCCCGGGCCATCCTGGAAAGCGAAAACGTCTTTGTGATGGGCGAAGAACGCGCCGAACACCAGGACATCCGCCCCCTGCAGGTGGCCATTCTCAACCTGATGCCCACCAAGGTGGCCACCGAAACGCAGCTGCTGCGACTGCTGGGTAACTCGGCCTTGCAGGTGGAAGTGACCCTGCTCCACACCGCCACCTACGAATCCCGCAATACCGACGCCGACCACCTGCTGAACCACTATTTCACGTTCGATGATGTTCGCGCCGACAAGTTCGACGGACTGGTCATCACTGGCGCGCCGGTGGAACAGATGCCTTTCGAGGAGGTGGATTACTGGCCGGAGCTGCAGCGCATTATGGATTGGGCCGAGACCCATGTCGAATCGACCTTTTACATCTGCTGGGGAGCGCAGGCCGGGTTGTTTCATCGTTACGGCATTCCCAAGTATGACTTACCTCGCAAAATGTTCGGCGTGTACGAGCACCGCAACCTGACCCCCACCGAGCGCCTGCTGCGCGGCTTTGACGATGTCTTCCTGGCGCCCCACTCGCGCCACACCGAGATCCGCCGCGCCGATGTGGAGCGGGTGGGCGAGTTGCAGGTTCTGGCGGAGTCTGACGAGGCGGGGGTGTATATCGCCGGCACCCGGGACGGCCGCCACATCTTTGTCACCGGCCATTCGGAGTATGATCCATTGACGCTCAAGGCTGAGTACGACCGCGATGTAGCCAAAGGGCTGCCCATCCACGTCCCAAAGAATTATTATCCGGGTGACGACCCATCCCGCCCGCCGCACGTGCGCTGGCGCGGGCATGCCAACCTGCTCTATGCCAACTGGCTCAACTACTATGTTTACCAGGTCACGCCTTACGACCGGCGCGAGATCCCGCAGGGCGGCACACACAGCGACTTTTGACCCGCACCAAAAAGGGAGCGGCAGAGATAACTCTCTGCCGCTCCCTGCTCGAAACTTTGACTAATACGGTTTGGCCAGCAAGTCGTCCAGCACTTTTTTGGAACTTTCTTCCACAATGGCATGCTGGCTGCCCCCTTGGCTGTCCATGGTGACCACCACCGGGAAATCCTTCACCTCGATGACCCACAGGGCCTCGGGCACACCAAATTCCATTTTGTAGACGCCGTGCACCTTCACCACGCTCTGGGCAATGAACGAAGCTGCCCCGCCCACAGCGTGGAAGTACACGAACGGCACCTCCTGGCAGCCCCGCAGCGTTTTTGCGCCCATGCCGCCTTTGCCGATCACACCTTTGGTGTTGAAGTGCTTCATCACGTCCGCCTGGTACGGCTCTTCGCGGATGCTGGTGGTGGGACCGGCGGCCAGGAAGCGGTATTCGCCCTGGGCGTCTTTGGCAACCACCGGCCCGCAGTGGTAAATGACGCTGCCATTGAGGAGTTTTTTCAGTGCGTCATAAACCTGCAGGTCATCGCCTTTGGGCTCTTTGGTTTTTTTGACAAAGGTCTCGATCATCCATTTGTGGGCAGCATCGCGCCCGGTGACCATGATGCCGTTCAACAGCACCGGCTCGCCCACGCGCAGATCACGGATGGTTTCATCGCTGATGGGGGTGGTGACAGATTTCATGGGTTCCTCCTGCCTAATCGTAGGTTACATCGTCGCCGGTCACGGTCATTTTGCGGCGGCGGTAGGCCCAGCACATGTACGAGACGGTCACGAAGTAACTGGCTGGCAGGCGGTGCAGCCCGGTGATCTTGGTGTCGATGACAGTGGTCTTGCCACCAAAACCCATCGGGCCGATGCCGAGCTGGTTGGCTTCTTCGGTCAGGCGCTCTTCCAGGGCGGCCAGTTCGGGGTTCTCGTTGCGGGTGCCCATCTTGTCGAACAACACTTCCTTCGATTTGGCGTAAGAGGTGCCCCGGTCGCCGCCGATGGCTACGCCCAGCACGCCGGGCGCGCAGCCCTGCCCCTGGGCCTTCTGGACGGCATCCAGCACCACTTTGCGCACACCGGCCAGGTCACGCCCGGCGCCCAGGTCATTGGCGGGCAGCGAATATTGCCGCCCCACGTTTTCACAACCGCCGCCCTTCAGCATCAGTTCGATGACCAGGGGCTGGTCGGCGTCCACCTCCTCGAAGTGGATGGTGGGGAAGTCGTCGCCGCCCAGATTGTTGCCGCTGTTCTGATCGTAGATGGCGTCGACCGCGTTGGGGCGCATGTACGATTTTGCAGTGGACTCCGCCATGGCGGCGCGGATCTGCTCGCGCAGCCTGCGCGTGCTCCAGCCTTCGGGGTAGTGCACATAAAAGATGGGGGTGCCGGTATCCTGGCAAATGGGGGTGGATTTTTCGCGCGAGAGTTCGATGTTCTTGACGATGGTTTCCATTGCGCCGCGCGCGGCCGAGCCGGGTTCTTCTTTTTCCACGGCAGCCCGCAGTCGGTCTTCGATGTCTTTGGGCAGGCTCGAGGAAGTGCGCCGGATGAGTTCGAGGATTTTATCGGTCAGGTTTGGCTGCATGGGTTGCCTCCGTTGGTATCTGGATGACCTGATGATACTCCACAAACATTAAAAGAACGTTGGTGCGAAAGAAACACCAGCCACCGGCCAGTTTTTTTCGCCTGAGGTTTTTAACGCGAATTACGCTGATTTTTCGGATGCCGCTCGATGTTAATTCGCGTAATTCGCCAAATTTGTGCAATTCGCGTTAAGGTTTTCGCCCCGCTTTACAAAGTGCCAGGTTGCTGAAAGAAACATAATGCCTCCAAAATTTAATGCGGGGCGCTGGCAGGCGCAGGTTAACGTGGAAAAGTTTGAAAAATCCGCGTGTTCAGCGTTTATTCGCGTTCCATTGGTAAAAAGGATTCACCCGCCATGCCTTAATTCCGGCGTGAGTCATCGGGTTAGCGTGAAATTTGAACCCGCAGCACGTGCCGGTCGAGCCCGCCGAACTTGTATTTGTAATCTTCGCCCCCGCGCATAAAATCGAACTCGCTGCGCTTGTGTTTGTTGGCCCACTGCAACAGGTAGCCCAGCAGTACCCAGCCCACCGAAAGGTCCATGAAGCGCCGGTCGAGCCCGGAGTTGTAGACCCAGATGCGGTTGTTGTAATCGAAGTTGAGGTAGCCGCAGGCCTTTTCGCCGTCCACTTCCAGGAAGGCCAGTTGCAGCCACCCGGCGCGGAAAGCCGCATGGACGCTCTGCTTCATTTGCGAGCGCATTACGCCGGTGAGGAAGGCGTCTTTGGCCGGGTCCTGCGACATGAGGTGCAGGAAGGCGTCCATTTCTGCATCCAGCATAGATTCGTCTTCGACGATATACCAGCGCACATTGCGGCCGCTCTCTTCGGCGCGGCGCATCTTGCGGCGGATCTCGTGGCGCTGTTTTTTGTCGATGCCAGACAGGTAGTGCTCGAAATCGCCGGGCAGCGGGATAGACGGCGTGGGCTGGTAAACCCCGGACTCGAACTTCCAGCCGCGCTTTTCGGCTTCGGCGCGCAGCACGGGCAGCGCGGGCGAGTTTTCAGCCAGGTTGTACCAGTCGAGCACTGCCCACGGATTCGGGTGGTTTGAATCGAGGTGGTCGAACAGGCGGGAGATGAAGGCGGGCAGGTCGGCCGGGCGCACGATCAGGTCGAGATAATCCGAGATCTCGATGCTGCCCAGCAACATCAGCGCGGGTTGGCCGTCGTGGTTGGTGGTCTCGAACAGCGGCGCGATGCCGGCCAATTGGCCGTCTTGATGCGCGGTGATGAGCGCCAGGTTGGCTGCGGCCCACTCGCCGCCGCCGCGTGTCTGCCACCAGGTGGACAGGTACTCGTGGCGCAGGAACGGAACATTGACGGCGCTCTCTGAAAGCAGCGCATTCCAGGCAGGCGCAAAGTCGGGCCCGGGAAATTCGGTGTGGTAAGTGAACTGCATTGTTTCTTTCGGCATCGGGGGGGATATCAAAGGGATTTTACCAGTATAATGAGCGCAAACCTCCCTTTTTTCTTACCTTCCTGCGTGTGACCAGCAAACTCGACCTCGACCTCACCAGCCTGTACCGCCTGCACGGGCAAGAACAGCCCGCCCTGCCAGGCTTGCTGGCGGCTGTGCCGCCGCGACGCACTGCGCGCGGACGCGAAAACGACCGCCTGCTCATTTGTCTTTCCATTTCCGGCAACGTGCGCCTGACAGCCGAAGAATACGCCGAAATTACCCGCCAAATGGCAGACCGCTATTACGGGATAGGCGGCGCGGTCACCTCGGCGCTAAAAGCCACCGCCGAGGCGTTGAATGCTTTCCTGCTCGAGCGCAACATGCGCCTGGGCGGGCGCGGACAAACCGCCACCGGGCTGCTGGTGATGGGCGCATTACGCGATGACCAGCTCTTCATGGCGCTGAGCGGCCCGGTGCATGCCTTCTGGTTGAGCCCGCACGGTTCGCGGCACTTTGCCGACGAGCAACTGGCCGGGCGCGGGTTGGGGTTGTCCCAAACGGCGCGCCTGTATTACGCCCAGGCTCAGTTACAGCCCGGTGACAGGGTGTTGTTTGCCACACAACTGCCGCCATCGTGGGTTCACGCGCTTGCGTCCGAGCGGGGCGGCGCATCGCTGGAAGCCACGCGACGCCGCCTGATGGCCGACCCCGGCCCGGAGATGCAGGCTGCTCTTATGATGGCGCGGGAAGGCGCCGGACAGGTCAATGTCCTGCGCGCCGCCCCGCCCGCCCCGGTGGCAAAGGCAGCCAGCCCGGACCTGGTGCCGCCCCCACCGGTCATCCCGGCGAGTGCTGCCCAGCCAGAGGCGGCCCCCACGCAGACTACGCCCCAGGCATCAGAATCAACGCCGCGTACGCCAGTACGCCCACCCATGCAGCGCCCCCCGGTTTCCAGCCCGGCTGCTGCGCCCGTTTCACCGCGCCCGGACGTGCAACAGCCCCCGGTCACCCCGCCACCTGCCGAGGCTCCGGTGCGCGGGCTGCCTTTCAAGCCGCCCAGCCTGCGCCCACAAGAAGAATCATCCCCCGAACCCAAAAACCTGCTGCGTCCGCCCGCACCAGACCGTTTTCAGCCGTTCTTCAAACAGCTGGCTGCCGGGTTGCGCGCCTGGCGCCAATGGCGGCAGCGTTTTGGCGCGGGCTTTGCCCGGTTAGCGCCGCGCCTGCTGCCGGGCAATGGCGACAGTGATGCGCAGCAACCAGCCTCGCCTGGCGCTTCCACTGCCGGGCTGCTGCTGGGGCTGGCTTTGCCGGTCATCCTCCTGACGGTGGGGGTGGTGGTGTATGTGCAATACGGGCAGACCGCCCAGTACCAGTCCTTTTTTGCCAGCGCGCAAGAAGCGGCCGTAAAAGCCAGCGACACCACCGAGCCGGTGGCCCAGCGCCGCGCCTGGGAAGAAACCCTCTTCTGGATCGATAAGGCTGAAGCCTACCAGGGTACCCCTGAATCGCGCAATTTGCGCCGCCAGGCCCAATCCAGCATGGATGTGCTCGACAGTATCAAGCGCGTCACATTCCAATTGGCCCTGTCCCAGCCTTTCGCCGAAACGACAAGCATTACCCGCATGGTAGCCAATGAAAACGATGTCTTCCTGCTCGATGGCGCGCGCGGAGAAGTGTACCGGGTCATGCTCACCCAGCGCGGCTACGAACTGGATGTCAATTTCATTTGCCGGCCTGGCGCCTATACAGGCGGGCTGGTGGGACCGATCATCGACCTGGTCAGCCTGCCGCTTCTCAACCAGTACCGGGCCTCGGTGGCTGCCATCGATGCCGGGGGTAACCTGCTTTACTGCCTGCCCAACGGGCAATCGCCGCAGCTCATCACCATCAACACGCCCGAAACCGGCTGGAAACGCATTGCGGGAATAGACTACGACCGGGAAAAAGACGCGCTCTATGTGCTGGATGCCGAAGACAACGCCATCTGGACGTATTATGGTCAGCAGGGCAATTTTGCCGACTCCTCGCCCCTTTTCTTTTTCGACGAACAGATTCCAGACATGGGCAATGTCGTGGATATGGCCGTGAGCAACTCGGATGATGTGTACCTGCTAAACGACGACGGTCACCTGACCGTGTGCACCCTGGGACCGTTAAATGTGACCCCCACCCGTTGTGTCGACCCGGCCACCTTCGTAGACCGGCGTCCGGGGCGCCAGGGCGGCATCACCCTGGCCGATGCCATCTTCGCCCAGGTGGTTTTCTCGCCCCCGCCCAACACCTCGATAGTCATGCTGGATGCAAAAAACCGCGCGGTGTACCGCTTTAGCACGCGCGGGCTGGAACTGATCGACCAACTGCGCCCGGTTATTGGCGAAAGCGCCACCCTGCCGGCCGGGTCTGTCACAGCCATGGACCTCAGCCCCAACCAGATCCTGTTCGTGTTTGTGGACAGGCGGTTGTATTACGCCACCGATGTGCGCTAATTGACATGGCAGACAAGGAACGCCTATGAGTCGGAACAACCCGCGCGGCTTGCTCGCCGCCCTGCGCGAATGGCTCAGCCGCCTGCTGGGTGGCAGCCCCCGCCCGCCTGCCAATGATCCCACCGAAACCGCCCAGCCAACCCACCTGCGCGTGCTGCTCATTGTGTACGATCCGGTCATCGAACCTGCCAGCGGGCGCAAGCTTTCTGAATCCATGGGCTGGCAAAATACAGGGGATCTTGTCAAAACCTTCATCAGCGACATTCATGAAACCAGCGGCGGGCTGGCCGGGTATCACATTATAGAACGCATCGATGTGGATGCCTTCCCGCCCAAAGCCGATGGCTACCGCTATACGCCTCAAACCTACCTGGAGGTCATGCGCCGCGTTGCTGCCCCCCACGCCCCGGAGCGGGTGGACTACCACGAAATTTTGCGCCGTTTCAACATTATGGCGCGCGTGGCTGCCAACCAGGTGGACGAAGTATGGGTCTTTGCCTTCCCGCATGCAGGTTTCTATGAGTCCATCATGTGCGGGGCCGGGGCCTTCTGGTGTAACGCGCCGCCCCTGGCAGGCACTGAAGCCAGCCGAAAACGATTCATCATCATGGGATTCTCGTACGAGCGCGGTACAGGGGAAATGCTCGAAGCGTTTGGGCATCGCGCCGAATCGATGCTACAAAAAACCTTCTCGCGCACCAGCAGTGCGTCCAACCTGTATGAAAAATTCATTCGTTACGATAAGGTTGCGCCCGGCCGTGCCGAGGTGGGAACCATCCACCATGCCCCAAACAGCGACTTTGACTACGATTGGGGCAATACGCGCACCGTTGCCAGCTACTGCGATGACTGGCTCACTTTCCCGAATTTTACGGGCACGCCAAAGATGGTGGATGCGCGCGCCTGGGGCGGCGGAGAGATACGCGCGCATCACAAATGGTGGCTCGCGCGCCTGCCCCGCGCCAGCGGGCGGCTGAATGGCATTGCCAACAATTGGTGGCAATACATCATGGACGCCAACCGGGTCCAGCCCTGACCCATCCATGTGCGTATAACCGCGCTGTTGCAATATAATTGTAGCGGCGCGGTTTTTATATGGATTGTGATAAGGTTAACTCGTTGCAGACTGGATTTCAAATTTCGGGAAGATAGACCGGTTCTATGCGGTTATCCATTCATTCCAAGATCCTGCTCTTGTTCGCTTCATTTTTATCCCTGCTGGTCATTACCGGCACGGGCGCGTTTTATCACGCCTTGCGCCTGGTTTTGGTGGAAAACACCCGCGCCGAACTGGTGGCCACCGGCGCCGAAAAAGAAGCCGCCCTGTATAACTGGTTCGCCGAACGCGAACGCGATGTAAATCTCCTGGCCGGTTCGGTGGATGTCCGTTGGGCCCTGGCAGACCTTTCCAGCCTCAACCAGGCTCAAATCGAAGCGGGCCGCACCCTGCTGCAAAGCGAGTTCTACGAGCGGATAGAAACCAGCGCAAGGGAGACCGCTTACCTGTTGCTGGAAATCCCCACCGGTAAACCGCTGGCCTCGAATATCGACAACCTGGCAGGTATCGACTGGACACGCCAGTCCGTGTTTTTCAACGGGCGCGCTGCCACCTACCTGCAAACGCCAACCCGCCTCACCCCCGCCAGCCCCCCGGTGCTGATGATTGCCGCGCCGGTCATTCCACAAGGCGCCCAACAGCCTGGCGGCGTACTGGTAGCCATATTTGATGTGGGCATACTGGAAGAAATCCTGGCGCAGCGCGGCAACCTGCGCGAAAGCGGAGAGTCATTCCTCGTCAACAGCGCCGGGCAATATGTCACCCTGCCACAGCTCGACCGGCAGACGATTGAAACACTGGTCAGCACCGATCCCAGCCAGGCGGTGGGGCAATGCCTGTTGGGAAAATCCGGGTTCGATGCTTCCATCGATTACCGCGGCGTTCTGACTCTGAAGGCGTATCGCTGGTTGCCAGCCTACGGGTTGTGCCTGGTCACAAAAGTGGATGAAGCTGAAGCCTTGCGTCCGGTCACCCAACTACTGCCGCAGATCGTTGCGGGCGCCTTTCTCATCCTCATCTTGGGTATGGCAGTGGCGGGTGTGCTGGCTCGAACCATCACCCGCCCGGTGCTGGCGCTTACCCACGGGGCCGGGCTGCTCTCAGCGGGGCGGCGCGATGTGCGCCTGGATGTGCATACCACCGACGAGCTGGGACGCCTGGCCGAGGCCTTCAACAGCATGACCACTGCCCTGGCAACCCAGGACCAGCAATTGCGCGACTACGCCGCCCAACTGGAACAAAGGGTTGCAGCCCGCACCGCAGAACTGCACGCCAGCGAAGCACTTGGACGGGCCGTCATGGAAAACTCCCCGGTGGGCATTGCGGTGCGCGATGGCAAAGGCAACCTGGTCTTCTGGAACCTGGCCTGGCTATCCATTTATGGTACCAGCCAGGCGGAATTGGCCCTTTTCCACGAGCAACTCGCAACCAGCGCCCGTGCGCGCCTGATCCTGCGGGGTGAATTGGAGCAGGATGTGCAGCACATCCAACGCGAAAACGGGTTGCTTTTCATTCCCGAAATGGAAATCGAAATCCCCAATCTGGGCATCACCCGCTGGATTTCGGAATACTCCTACGCCATTCCAAACGCCCAGGGCAAGATCGATCGTGTCGTCTCCCTGACCGAAGATATCACCGAGCGCAAGCAGCGCCAGCAGGAAATGGAAAAACTCCTGGAATTTAGCGCCGCTGTGCGCGCGGCCGAAACCCGCCACGCGCTGGAAGACACGGTTTTGGAGCACCTGCGCCTGCACCTCGGGCTCGAAAATGTGGGCATCATCCTGCGTGACCCCGCCGATTTCGAGATCATTCGCGGGCGCGGTTGCGGGTTGTGGTACGCATGGGACGAGCAGATTTACCAACCGGCCCACCTGGGCATTGCCGGCGAGGTGCTGCGCACCGGTCAAATGTACTCTACCCATGATATCTATAACGACCCGCGCCTGTATGGCAACAACCTGGGGGATGTGAGCGCGCTCAGCCTTATGCCGCTGGTGGTGCATGAAGTGACCACCGGGGCCCTGGTGATTGGCGGCAAAGCACCCTTCAACGAATCGCAGCTGCGCCTGTTTCGAGCCATGGGCGACCTGGTGGCCAACGCCTTCTACCGCCTGTCACTCTCCGAGTTGACCGAACGCCGCCTGCAATGGCTGACAGCCATCCGCGCTATCGATCAGTCCATCATGGGCAGCATCGACCTGCGTATCACCTTTAATGTACTGCTCGACCGTATCGTCAGCCAGCTGGCGCTCGACGCCGCCGGAATCCTGCTCCTGCGCCAGAACAGCCGCCTGGAATATGCTGCCTGGCGCGGGTTCCGAGAGATCAAACCGGGGCAGGTTTCGTTACGCCTGGGTGAACCCCAGGCCGGGCGCGCCGCGCTCGACCAGCGCACCATTGTCATTGAAGACTGCCGCGCCGCCAACTGGGAATCCGATGTGATGACGCGCGAAGGACTGGTGGGCTATTGCGCCGTACCGCTCATTGCCAAAGGACAAGTGAAGGGTGTTTTGGAAGTTTTCAGCAAAACCCCGCTGCGGGTGGACGCAGAATGGATCGAGTTTCTGGAATCGCTGGCCGGGCTGGCGGCCATTTCCATCGGAAATGCCGCCCTTATCGAAACCATCCAACGCACCAACACCGAGCTAACCGTGGCCTACGACTCGACCCTGATGGGCTGGTCGCAGACAGTGGAACTGCGCGATCAATACAAACAGGGGCAAGCCCGCCGCATGGCCGACATGACGCTCGACTTGGCGCGCATGCTCGGCATTGATGAAAAAGAACTGGCGCATATCTACCGTGGGGTGCTGCTGCACGACATTGGCAGTATGGCCATTCCAGACACAATCCTGCATAAAAATGGCCCGCTCTCACCCGAAGAGCGCGCCCTGCTCGAAACCCACACCGAGCACGCCTACCGCACCATTCAGTCTGTGGAATACCTGCGCCCCGCGCTCGACATCCCGTATGCCCACCACGAGCGATGGGACGGCTCCGGCTACCCGCGCGGTCTCAAAGGCGAGCAAATCCCGCTTGCTGCGCGCATCTTTGCCGTGGTGGAAGTTTGGGATGCGCTCACCCACAACCGCCCGCATCGCCTGGCTATGCCCGGTGAGGATGCGCTGGACTACATCCGAACCCAGGCAGGCAAACAATTCGACCCCGGAGTGGTCGAAGCCTTCCTGCGCCTGCTCGGGAAATGAAAACAGCGCGGACGATCATCGTCCGCGCTGTTTTTGCGCAAGCATTACTCCAGGTAACCAGGTTGGCGCAGCACACCGCTATACACGTACAACGGGCGCGAGCGCGCGCGCAACGCATCGATGCGGCGCTGGACGTGCGGAGCAAAGAATCCCGCGTAGCGCTCCTGCAGTTCAGGGATCTGCCAGTCTGTGCCGCTCACCTGCCCGCGGCAGTTCGGCGCACCGCACAGGCACTCGAACTCATCGTATGGGCGCGTATCGCTCATTGCGTAATCGAAACACACTTCTTCGCCGGGGATGATATCGCGCATGGCAACCAGCGCTATCTGACCCGAAAGTCCGGCATTGGGGTTGCAACAGTGATTGACATAGTCTCCCTCCCCAATCGGGCGCGGCACCAGGAAGAAGTTATCCTCCACCTGAATGCACAAGCTGCGCTCAATGTCTGGAAGGTTTACAAAGGTGTCCCATTCGTAGATGACACCCCCGAAAACGGCCACGAGGTCGCCCTTCTTGATGGGCTTAATGGCAAAAATGCCGTTTCCGCTGCCATTGGCTTTCGGGCGGCCTTCCAACTTAGGTGAAAGGTAGGAGCTGGGCTGGTTGTCCATTCTGCATAAAACATCCTTTCTGAAAGTTAAATATTTTCGGCGCTCCCTCGGTTTAGGCAAACCGAAAAAACGCCGCAACAAATCATACAATAATCCCCGCGCATGTAAAGGTTAAAACACATGGATATTTTTGCCAGTATTCTTGCGCTTTATGCAGTGAAGCGTCTTGCAATTGCACATTGCGCAAAATAAAGCCGGATAAGTGCGCAAAACGCAACAAGTCCGGCAAATATCTTGCGGCGATTACATTTAATGCAAAACAACCCCAGACCTTTTGACGGGAGCGCATTTTTTCTTATCGATCAGGATGGGGCCCGCCCCTGCCCCGTAACGCCCCACGCCTGGAATGTGACACTCATGATGGCGGCGTACACAATCACTTTCTGACCTGTCGCCTGGATCACCTGTCCCTGATAACTCGCCGCGGCTGAAGGGCCAAACTCCAGCAGCCAGACATAGCCCACCAGCAGCGCAAAGAAAACCACCAGCGCCCATCCAAACCGGCGCGGGTAGGCCGCGTGCTGAAAATGGCGCGACCTGGATTGTTATACCGCACTCGGTCACAAATTGCGCTTTATTTAGAAGGCGGAAAGCGCAATTTGTGACCGTGGGTATTATAGCGAGCCTGACACGCCCCAGCACCTTTACCGACACGGATGGTTACAACGCTGTCGCGCACACGGAGGGCACACCCTGCGTTTCATTTCTGGCAATGTGTCGTGGAGTCCGCGGTGGACATCCCCGCCCCAAAATGACATCGTTGCCTCTTGACTTTTCCCTGAAATGAAATATAATTTTATGTAGTGAAACATAATTATATGTTTTTCTCAAATCGGTATTTTCGAGTATGAGCCCAGAAAAACTCCCAAACGCACGTATTTTGGAACTCCTGGCAGGTGACCACAACCTTCAAAGATTGGAGGCGGTCACAAAAGCGCTGGCTTCCGATACGCGCCTGGGAATTTTGCAATTTTTGAGCACCCATACCAGCACGGTGCTGGAAATTGCCGAGGCGCTGAATCTCCCACCTTCCACAGCGACGTTGCATATCAATATCCTGGAAAAAGCCGGTTTGATCGAAACCGACCTCCGTCCGGCGACACGCGGGTTGCAGAAGGTCTGCGCCCGTGTTTTTGATCGGATCGTGATCCAGTTGCCGGCGGAGTACGAGTTGGAGGACACCACAGTGGAAGTGTCCATGCCAATTGGAGCCTTCGTGAATGTCAATCTCGTTCCGACTTGCGGGCTGGCGGGTGAGGTGGGCATCATCGGTCATTTGGACGACCCTTCCGCCTTCTACGAACCCGAACGCATATATGCTCAATTGCTCTGGTTTCGCCGGGGCCATGTGGAGTATCAATTCCCGAACCGGCTGCCTCCAGGTGTTGTTCTGGACGATATCGAGGTCAGTTTTGAGGTCTGTTCGGAAGCGCCGCTTCATCACGACAGCTGGCCTTCTGACATCACGGTTTGGGTGGGGGGAAAGGAAATTGGAACATGGACCAGCCCGGCGGATTTCGGAGGCGAGCGCGGCGCGTTGACTCCCGGCTGGTGGGACAGTCAGAACTCGCAGTTTGGTTTGTTGAAAGTGTGGAAGGTCACGCAACGCGGCAGCTTTGTGGATGGCGTCCAGGTCTCCAATGTGACATTGAAAGATTTGTCGTTCAAACCCGGAAAACCCATCCCGGTTCGGATTGGCATCAAGGACGATGCGGCCAACATAGGCGGGATGAATTTGTTTGGAAGTAAGTTTGGCAATTATCCGCAGGATATCGTCTTACGACAGCACTATAAGCGCATCCCCAAAGATTAAAAAGGCTGGGTGCAATGTGTTCGTTGATCTGGCCGATCCTACACATTGCACCCATGAGAGGAGGTAGGTCCGTCTCGAAATACAGTTTATCACACTCCCTTTTCCAGGCAGAATGAAGTTCATTGTGCGCGTTCGAAACCCGTCAGGGTTGAATTTGGTTTGTTCAACCCAATCACAATATCAAGAGGAGAAAAGATGAAAAACTTTACCCGCTTTGTTTTTCCGGCGCTGGTCATTATGAGCCTGCTGTTGTCCGCGTGCGGCTCACAGCCTACCGCGACCCAGCCACCCGCCGCGACTCAGGCCCCGGCTGGTCAGTCACCAGCCGAGACCCAGGCGCCCGCCAGCGGTGACAATGCCTGCCCCGCAGGTGTGGAAGGGGCGGTGCTCGAAATGTGGAGTCCCTTTACCGGTCCCGATGGCGACGAAATGACCGCCCTGGCCGAACGCTTCAGCCAGGAAAATCCCTGCGGTGTCACCGTCACGCACATCGCCCAGCCTGAGTACGTCCAGAAACTGGAAGCCGCGGCCGCGGCCGGTCAACTTCCGGCGATGACCGCTGTCCGGGCGATCAATGTGGCGCAATTGGCAGCTCGCAATGTGCTCAAGCCGTTCAGCAACGAGGCGATGGCTGTCTTCGGCGAGGAGATTGCCGGAGACCTCCCCGAGGATCTGTGGAACGTGGGGCTGTACAAGGAAGAGCGCTATTCCTTTCCGCTCGATGTCCATCCGCTCGTGATGTTCTATAACAAGGACCTGTTCGCCGCCGCCGGCATCGAAGAACCCGGTTCCGAGCCCTGGACGCGCGAACAATTCGAAGATGCCCTGTCCAAACTGGAAGCCAGCGGAGTCACCCCGCTTTCCCTGGGCACCGCATTCCAGGGCGCCGCGCTCTGGCAAGCCCTGATACGCCAATACGGCGGTTCCCTGACGGACGAAGCCGGCACCACAGCCACGTACAACTCTGAGGCAGGTGTGCAGGCCTTGGAGCGCATCAAGGAACTCAGGGACAAATATACCCCCGAGATCAGCGGTGGGGGCGACCCTGAAGTGAACGTTTTCAAACAGGGCGATGTGGGCATGACCTTCCACGGTCCGTGGTGGATCTCAGACCTGCAAAAACTGGAATTTGTCGGCTTCGCTCCGCTGCCGACCCTGGGCAATCAGCCGGCCACGTGGGGCGGCTCGCACCAGCTTGGGTTTACAACGGACGATCCCACCACCCAGGCAGCCGGCGCCCTCTGGATCAAATGGCTCTCCGATAATTCCATGGAATGGGCGAAAGCGGGCCAGGTTCCAGCCCGTCAGAGTGTCCGCAACGATCCGGCGCTGGCTGAGGCGGCGTTCCCGATCTCGCGCGTTGCAGAATCGGCCAACATCGTGGTCATCCTGGCGCAGGTGCCGGCCCTCGAACCCGCCCTGTGGGATCACTTCGGCCCCGTAGTTGACGCCTACCTGGCTGGCGACGTGGCGGATCCAAAAGCCGCTTTGGATGAAGCCGCCCGCAAATCGCAGCAGGTGATGGACGAAAACGTCTCCATTTACGAGTAGTTCCAAAGTCGTTGACCGGGGAGGCAGAAGAGAACCTGCCTCCCCGGCATTTCTGGATGCGCTCCGTTCCTTGAAAGGAGATTCTCGATGACAGCGAAAATCGAATCCCTTGGTCCCCCCGCCAGCCGCAGGCCTCGGAAGAAAGTATCCATCATTCCCTACCTCTTCGTCGCGCCGCATCTGCTGTTCTTTGTTGCATTCCTGGCTTGGCCGTTTTTCTATGGAATCTATATCAGCCTGTTCCGTTTCGACTTTCTGCGACCGGACAATCGCCCCTTCGTCGGGTTAAGGAATTACGCCAACCTGTTCAACCCGGAGAGCGTTCAGTTCGACAAATTCTGGAATGCCTTGAGCAACACCGGCGAGTTCATGCTCTGGTCGGTGGCGCCCCTGGTCGGGATTGCGCTGCTGCTGGCTGTCCTGCTCAATCGCAATTATCGAGGGAGGGGGGTATTCCGCACGATCTTCTTCGCGCCGTACACACTGTCTGTGACGGTTGCCTCGGTGTTATGGTGGTGGATCTTTCAACAAACGGGCATCGTGAACCAGACCATCCAGGCATTCGGCCTGAAGCCGGTCAACTGGCTGGGTGACATGCCCGGCGCCTGGGTTGCCATTACGATTTGCACGATATGGTGGACCATCGGATTCAACACCGTCATCTTTCTGACCGCGCTCCAGGAGATTCCAAAAAGCCTGTACGAAGCCGCCTCCCTGGACGGCGCCGACTCCTGGCAGCAGTTCTTCCTGATCACCGTTCCCATGCTGCGTTCCGTCCTGGTCTTTGTCCTGACGATCACCCTGATCGCTTCGGCGAACCTTTTCGGCCAACCGTATATCATGACAGGCGGTGGTCCGGCAGACGGCACGCAGACCGTGATCCACCGCATCTTTTTTGAGGGCATGCTCCGCGGGCAGATGGGCACAGCCGCAGCCATGTCCATTTTTGTCGCAGTCCTGCTGCTTTCACTGACCTATCTCAATTTCAAATTCTTCGGGCAGACCGAGGAGCGTTAGGAGAGCCGCGATGACGACCATACAAACCACCCCCGATGTCGAAGAAACCGAAGCCCCGATCGGTGAGTCGCGCCTGGCAAAAATTGGTTTCTATGTGGTACTGGCTCTGTTTGCGATGTTCTTCTTGCTGCCAATCCTCTGGATGGTCGTGACCGCCTTCAAGCCGTTCGAGGAGTGGCTCAACCCCAACTGGATCCCCGTCAACCCCACTCTGGAAAACTTCCAGTCCATCTTCAATGACAAATCCCTGCCGGTGGTTAACTGGTTCCTGAACAGCCTGCTCATTGCCGCGCTTTTCACCATCGTGATCCTGGTCATCGATTCGCTCGCCGGATACGCCTATGCCCGCCTGGAATTTCCCGGCAAGGATTTGCTCTTCGGGCTGATGCTGGCGACGCTGGTGATGCCGGGTATCATGTTCCTGATTCCCAACTACCTCACCGTGGCCAGGCTCGGCTGGATCGGCACGATCCAGGGCGTGATCGCCCCCGGCTTTGCCGGGGTGTTCGGCGTATTCTTCATGCGCCAGTTTTTCCAGGGCTTGCCGCGGGAACTGGAGGAAGCCGCCTATATTGACGGCGCGAGCGTATGGCGCACCTTTATTTCGGTCGTCCTGCCGCTCTCCAAAGGACCGATCATTACGCTGGGCATCATCACCTTCCTCACCTCGTGGAACGACTTTCTCTGGCCCCTCCTGATCCTGGGTGGCGATCGAAATGCGCTCACCCTGCCGGTGGGGCTGGCAACGCTTCAGGGCCAATACACCTTTGATTACGGCAAGTTGATGGCCGGCGCCCTGGTGTTGACCGTGCCGGTGTTAATCCTCTACGCCATCTTCCAGCGCTACATCATCCGCTCGATCTCGATGACGGGGATCAAGGGATGATCATCCTCGCAACCCCTTTCAATTGGATGCCATTCTCAACCTTCAATATTGGATGAACCGACATTTTCTCCTCACCCTGATCGGATTTTTCCTCCTGACCGCCTGCGCCTCTTCCTCTACGGAGACGCCTGCTCCTGTGACCGAGACGCCTGTGACTCAGCCTGAGGCTTCCCTCCCCGCGCCCACCGCCACGGAATTGCCCGGTCCATCCTATACCAACCCGGTCTATGAACGGGACTTTCCCGATCCGCACGTGATTCGGGTGGACGATGCCTATTACGCCTACGGGACGACCAATGGCAGCACGGTCAACATCCGCGCGATCCGGTCTGAGGATCTGGCGACCTGGGAGGAACTGGGCGACGCGCTGCCCGCCCTGCCCAAATGGTCCGTGCTCAGTTCCGGGTATACCTGGGCGCCCGGCGTGATCCAGATCGAAGACCGTTTCCTGATGTACTATGTGGCGCGTGACAAGGAAATTGACCGGCAGTGCATCGGTGTGGCGGTGAGCGATACGCCCGAAGGTCCCTTCACCGACCCGAACAGCGCGGCTTTCATCTGCCAGGGAGAACTGGGCGGCTCCATTGACGCCTATCCATACCGTGACGAGGACGGCAAACTGTACCTCTTATGGAAAAACGACGGCAACTGCTGTGGTCTGGAGGTCGCCCTCTGGATCCAGGAACTCAGCCCCGATGGACTGACCATGCTGGGAGAGCCGATCAAGCTAATTGTCAGAGACCAGCCCTGGGAACGGCCCCTGATCGAAAACCCTGCCGTGGTCAAGCACGACGACCGTTATTACCTGTTCTATTCCGGCAACTGGTGGGAGTCGCATCAGTACGCGGTCGGTTATGCCCTTTGCGAAACGGTGACTGGTCCCTGTGAGAAGCCGTTGGATAAACCATGGTTCGAATACCGCGCGCCCGTGATGGGACCCGGCGGTCAGGCCTTCTTCACGGACCCCAAAGGAAACCTGTGGATGGTCTACCATGCCTGGACAGGGGCAAACGTGGGATACCCGGCCGGCAAGCGCAGCCTGCGCATTGACCTGGTCACGTTCGAGGACGGCAAGCCCGTGACGAATGGTCCCACCTTCACCCCTCAATTGCTGCCGTAGCCTGTATGCCTCACGATATTTCGTCCTCTCCCTTCACCTGGGCGACCGGCATCGAAGACACCTTCATTCCGCAGGCGCGCCCTGGTCTGCGCGCGCTGGATGAATATGAATTGACCCAGCATTACCGACAGTGGAAGCATGACCTCGCTCTCGTCGCGGAGACAGGTGTGCAGGCTGTACGCTGGGGCATCCCCTGGTATCGCGTCCAGCCCGCGCCAAATCAATGGGATTGGGCGTGGACCGACCAGGCGCTCGATTATCTCGTCAATGCCAAAGGTCTCACGCCGATCCTCGACCTGATGCACTACGGCACGCCGCTCTGGCTGGATAACAGTTTCATCAACGCAGGTTATCCTCAGCGCGTGGCTGAGTACGCTCATGAGGTTGTGGCGCGCTATAAACCTCTCGTCCGTTATTACACGCCGCTCAACGAACCGATGGTCAACGCTGACATGTGCGGCAACAAGGCGGAGTGGCCCCCCTACCTCAGCGGCGGCGACGGATACGTCAAACTGGTTCTGGCGCTTGCGAAAGGGATTGTCCTAACCATGCAGACCCTCAAAGCGGAACAACCCGATGCCGTCACCGTTCAAGTGGAAGCCCTTTGGCATACCTTCACACAAAATGATGAACTGCGCGAACGCGTCGCGCACGACAACGCCCGGCAATTCCTGTGTTTCGACCTGACCACCGGCCGCGTGGACAACGATCATCCGCTGGCAGGGTACCTCCGCGCTCACGGCGCGACCGACGCAGACTTTGATTGGTTCCGCAAAAACGCCGTGACCTTCGACATCTTCGGCGCGAACTTCTACCCCTGGTCGTATGGCGAATTGCAGTTACAACCGGATGGCTTGACACGATACCTCACCGGCGCGACCCCCGGCGACAAAATTGCCCTCGTGCTCCGCGAAGCGTACAGGCGTTATCACATGCCTGTCATGGTCACTGAGACCTCCGCCAATGCGGACGTTGCCGGGCGCGCCCAATGGATGGACGAAACGCTCGACACCGTGCGCGCCCTCCGCGCCGAAGGCATTCCGATCATGGGCTACACCTGGTTCCCGCTTTTCACCATGATTGATTGGGCATACCGCACAGGCAAACGTCCACTCAAGGATTACTTGATTCATCTCGGCTTATATGATTCCTCGTTCGATGCCAAAGGCATCCTCCGCCGCCGCAAGACCTCACTCGTCAAACGCTATCAAAAACACATGGCACACCCCATGCCCCCAGTCTCCAGTCTCTAATTACCAATTACCAATCCCAAACTACATCTTCACACCATCCCTCCCGCCACCCGAAGCCTTCCCCATGCCTCCCCGCCCCCGCCTCTCCCTCAACGGTCAATGGAATTTCTGGATTGACTCCACTGTTTCTCAACCCTCCGCACTCATCACGCAACACGCAACACATATCACTGTCCCCTCCCCCTGGCAAGCCGACCCGCGCTTCCGCGACCACATTGGCATGGCGTGGTATCAGACCGAGTTCGATCTTCCCGCTGAATGGCTGGCGCAGAACAAGGTCGTCATTCTCGGTTTTGGCGCGGTGGATTATTTTGCCGGGGTCTGGCTGAATGGCGTCAAAGTCGGTGGACACGAGGGCGGCTATTTACCTTTTGAGTTGGACATCACTGAAGCCGCGCGAGTTGGCGCGAACATACTCACCGTCCGCGTGGACGACCCGCTCGAAATCTTCCCCGAGATTCCGCATGGCAAGCAATCGTGGTACGGTCTGCTTTCGGGCATTTGGGGATCGGTCTGGGTGGAGGCGCGGGCGCAGAGTCACATTCAGCGGGTGAAAATTTCAACGGAGGGGGAGCAGGTGTGGGTGAGTCTGACCGGGCGCGGCGAATTGGCGGGAGGACTCAAAGCGGAGGTCATCGCGCCGGATGGAGGGATGGTTGCCCGCGTCGAATCGGACGCGCCGCGCTTTTTCCTCCGCATCGAACGACCCTTGGCCTGGTCGCCGGACGAACCGCAT
>DAOUAP010000051.1:0-91092 GCA_034433165.1 Anaerolineales bacterium
GCCTCCGTCCAGTACATCATCGACGGCAAGCAGTCCATGACCGTGCTGAAGGATGTGCGCACCCTGGTGAACGACGCCATCGCCGCCGCGATCGCTTTCCTGGAGAACAAGACTCCAGAGCAGACCAACGCCTACAACAACGGCAAGATCGACGTGCCCGCCAAGCCTTCGGTGGTCATCTCGGTTGACAAAGCCAATGTCAAGGAAGCTGTAATCGACTCTGGCTACTGGCCCGCCAGCAACTTCACCAACCTGCCTTAGCCTGCCCGATAGTGAAAAACAGGAATAGTGATGGCCGCGGCCATCACTATTCCTGTATAATTCTCACATAGCCTGCCTTACACGGAGTGTCAGCCGCCATGAAACCGCCCATCCTTGAGATGAAAAACATCACCAAAGAATTCCCGGGCGTAAAAGCCCTGAACAACGTCAGCTTTCAGGTGGCGCAGGGCGAAATTCACTGCCTGGTCGGCGAAAATGGCGCAGGGAAATCGACCCTGATGAAGGTGTTGAGCGGGGTATACCCGTCCGGCGCCTACAGCGGAGATATTCTCTTCAATGGTCAGGTGCAACGTTTCACAAACATCCGCGATAGCGAAAATGTGGGGATTGCCATCATTTACCAGGAACTTGCCCTGGTGCCTGAAATGACGGTGTACGAAAACATCTTCCTGGGCAATGAAATCCACAGCGGATTGGTCATCAACTGGAATGAAACCATCAAACGCGCGGGGGAAATGCTGCGTATGGTGCGTCTGAATGTCAACCCGGCCGCCAGGGTCAAGGAACTGGGCGTAGGCAAACAACAACTGGTCGAAATTGCCAAAGCCCTCAGCCGCGATATCAAACTCCTCATCCTCGATGAACCGACTTCAGCTCTTAATGAAGACGACAGCAAAAACCTGCTCGACCTGTTGCGCGACCTGAAAAAACAGGGGGTGACAAGTATCCTGATATCGCACAAGCTCAAGGAAGTCATCGCAGTAGCCGATACCGTGACCGTATTGCGCGATGGACAGACTATCTGTACGCTCGACGCCAAAAACGGTGAAGTGTCTGAAAACACCCTCATCAAACACATGGTCGGTCGCGAAATCGAGAACATTTACCCGCCGCGCAGTGCCCGCCCGACCGATGATGTCGCCCTGGAAGTGCGGAATTGGAGCGCCTACGACCCCAAACTGGGTCGCCATGTGCTTAAGGATGTTTCGTTCAATGTCAAAAAAGGGGAAATTGTCGGGTTCGCCGGGCTGATGGGCTCCGGACGCACCGAGTTGGCCAAGAGCCTGTTTGGCAATCCGGATGGCTACCACCTGTCTGGGGAAATGCGGGTGGGTAATGAAGTGCGCCGCTTTACGCACCCTCAGGAGGCCATCGCCGCCGGGCTGGCGTATGTTACCGAAGACCGCAAAGGCAACGGACTTATCCTGATTCAGGATGTGAAACAAAACATTACCCTGGCCAACCTGCGCGAGATTGCCAACCGCGGCGTGGTCAACAGCAACGCTGAAATCCAGGTTGCCAACGAGTACAAATCGTCACTCAACATCAAAACGCCCAGCATCGAGCAAAAAGTGCAAAACCTGAGTGGCGGCAACCAGCAAAAGGTTTCAGTTGCCAAATGGCTGTTCGTCAAACCGGGTGTGCTTGTTCTGGACGAGCCTACACGCGGCATCGATGTGGGCGCGAAGTTCGAAATTTATACCATCATGACCCGCCTGGTACAGCAGGGCATGAGCATTATCATGATTTCATCCGAACTGCCTGAAGTGCTGGGGATGAGCGACCGGGTTTACATCGTTTCTTCAGGGCGCATCACGGGCGAGCTGCCCATCGAAGAAGCCACGCAAGAAAAAATCATGCACCTTGCCACGAACTGAGGAGGCTGTCCATGTCATTTTTCAACAATGCCCAGAAAGTCCTGCGTCAGAACATCCGCGAATATGGCATGTACATTGCCCTGTTCGTCATTATGGCCATTTTTACGGTCACCACGGATGGCATATTCATCTCTTCACGCAACATCAGCAACCTACTCAACCAGACCGGCTACATCGCTGTTTTGGCCGTCGGCATGACGCTGATCATCGTCATCCGGCACATTGATCTTTCCGTGGGCTTCCTGGCCGGGTTCCTGGGTGCAGTGACCGCCATTGCGCTGGTATTCTGGAAGCTGCCGGTATTCGTGGTCATCCCCATGGTGCTGGCGCTGGGTGCAGTCGCCGGGGTGATCACGGCCTTTCCGGTGGCGCAGCTCAAAATCCCTTCCTTTGTGGCTTCGTTGGCGGGGTGGCTCATTTACCGCGGCGCGTTGCTGTTGGCCACCATCAGCACCGGTACGATCATCATTCCTGATGCAACCTTCAACGCAATCGGCAACGGCTACATTCCGGATTTTGCAGAAACCGGTTTCCTGCCGGGTGTTCACAAGCTGACCTTGCTGCTGGGGCTGGCGGCCGCGGCCCTGTTCGCGTACGGTGAGATCATGGATCGCAAGAAGAAGCAGTCTTACAACTTCGAAGTACTGCCCATGGACATGTTCATCCTCAAACTGGTCTTTGTATCCCTGATCATAGGCGGAATCACCTGGGTTTTGGCCGGTTACAACGGGTTGTCATGGACGGTTGTGATCGTACTGATTGTGGTGGGCATTTATCATTTCATCACCTCCCAGACCGTGCTTGGACGCCACATTTACGCCATAGGCGGCAACCCAGAAGCCGCCGAACTGAGCGGCATCAACGTAAAGCGCCTGACTTATGTGGTCTTCGGATCGATGGGCATGCTTTCGGCGCTATCCGGCATCCTGTTTACCTCGCGCCTGCAATCGGCAACCACAACAGCCGGTACACTTTTTGAACTGGACGCCATCGCCGCTGCGTATGTGGGCGGTGTCTCGGCGGCTGGCGGTGTAGGTAAAGTGGTCGGCTCGATCATTGGCGCATTGGTCATGACATCGCTCACCAGCGGCATGAACCTGATGAGCATCGACATCTCGCTGCAATACATTGTGCGCGGGGCCGTCCTGGTGGCGGCCGTGATCTTCGATGTATCCACGCGCAGCCGCGGCAAGTAATCAAATTTCACCCGCAAACAAAAACCACACGGCAACAAACGCCGTGTGGTTTTTTCATTCACAAGACCAAATTACCCATCCCAAACTACGCCTTCGACAATTGTTGCGCGCACATACCCCCGATAGTCTACAACGGTAAGGTTGGCCGCATTACCGGGGTGGATTTGGCCAAATTCTGGCAGGCCGACCAACGCGGCGGGGGTGCTGGAGAGAGCTGGCAGGATGTGAGTCACCTGATCACCAGTAAACGCCATGACGTTACGCAGTGCCTGGTCGAGCGCGAGGATGCTGCCCGCCAGGGTGCCGTCTGGCAGGCGGGCGGTGGTCTGGTCCACGGTGACGTCAAAATCACCCAGGCGGTATGCGCCGGGCGGCATGCCCAGGGCGGCCATGGCGTCGGTCACCAGGGCAATGGCGTGGGGGCCTTTTGCTTTCCAGGCCAGGGCTGCCATCGATGGGTGGCAGTGAATGCCATCGGCAATCAGCCCGGCAGTGATGCACGGATCGGTGAGCGCTGCCCCGGTCAGGCCGGGTTCGCGGTGCGCCAGGCCGGGCATGGCATTGTAGAGGTGGGTCAGGGAAGTCACCCCGGCATCGAAGGCGACCCGGGCTTGCTCGTAAGTTGCCAGTGTATGCCCGGCACTGACCGTCACCCCATGGGCGCGCAACTGGCGGGTGAGGGCATGCGCGCCGGGCAATTCGGGCGCGAGCGTCACCAGGCGCACACCGTTGGCGGCTGTCCAGGTGTGCACGGCGGCCGGGTCAGGGGGGATGAGGTGGCGCGGGTTGTGCGCGCCTTTTTTGCCAGGGTTCAGGAAGGGTCCCTCAAAGTGCCAGCCCAATGGCAGCGCGCCTTGCCAGCCACGGGGCGGCCCTTTGCGCAGCACTTCGATAGCGTATGTATAAACTTCCAGGGGGGCGGTGATGATGGTGGGCAGGAAGGCCGTGACGCCATATTGCGGCAGCCGCGCGGCCACCTCCCAGAGCGAATCGGGGTTGTCGGTAAAGTCCAGCCCAAACGCGCCATTAAACTGCAAGTCCAGCCAGCCGGGGGAGGCAATGCAGCCGCGCAGGTCAAGAACCGTGTGGCGTGGATAGTCCGATTCACCCGAAAGAATCGCCTCGATGCGCCCACCTTCGATCACGATGGCCGCGCCGGGCTGCAAGCCATGCGGCAAAAGGGCATCAGCAAGCAGGGTAAGGGGCAAAGGTTCCTCCATTTCCATTGAAAACCAACAATCTCACTTTTGAAACGGTCAAGCTTTCGCGCCGTGCGATGACGCGCACGGCATTAGGACCGTATCTGCCAGCACATCGTAATCTGCATAGCGCGGGCCGAGCGGCACGAGATACAGCGCATTTTCCACAAAACGCAGCAGTGGCTCATCCAGGCGGTGTTCGATGCGCACGGGCCAGCAGCCGCCTTGGTAGTACGCATACGCCAACCCCGGAAAAACCAGCCCAATCGAATCCTGCGAGCCGGAGATGACCTTGGTTCCGGCGGGTTGTCCCAGCAGAAGAGCATTTTCGCCAGTTTCTCGTAATTACCCGGCGGAACTTTCACGCCCCACAATTCGCGCGCGTGCCGCCGCGTGGACGATGCCATGCCGCTGCGTTCGTTGAACTCCAGCGTCGGTTCGAGCGAAATGGTCACGACTGCGCCAGGGTAATGCTGTGAGACAAAAGGCTGGTCGAGCCAGCCGCCCGCCAGGTCGATGCGGTAAGGCAGGTAATCGCGCCCGCGCAGGGAGGTGGTCGAGCGGGCACCCAGCCCCTCGAACGGTGTGCGCTCAAGGATTTGGCAGGGCATGGATGAATCTCCTTGAGAGGTGAAGCGCGATTTAGCGCAGCGGGAAGGCCCACACCAGGAAATGCGGCAGGGCGTTTGCCCACGTGCCGGGGCCGTGATAGCCCTGCGGCAATTCGAGCTGGCGGATGTCGGCATCAGTGTAGCCTTTGGCCTGTAACTCGGCCACCAGTTCGCGGGTGTCCTGCACCGAGTCGATCACGCCATCGCCGTCGCGGTCGTCTTTCTCGTCCAGCAGGCCGCTCTCGAACCAGAATCGCATCCCATCCCGTTTTTCCCCGTTCCGCACCATGTCATGCGCAATGCGCGACCCAAACACGGATTGTAAATCTGTGTCGTCGGTGTGCCACCACAGCGAGCCGGAGAACACACCCACCTGCCCGAACACATCCGGGTGGTTCCACGCCAGGTCGAAGGCCATCAGCCCGCCCAGCGACCAGCCCATGACAGCCGTGTTCGCGGGCCCGATCTGGGTGCGGTAGGTTGACTCGATGTACGGCCTGATCTCCTTCAGCAGCATGGCGGTGTACAGCCCGGCCTCATTGCCGCGCCCGGCGTAATCAGGCGTGCCGGCCGTGCCGTACTCCTTCAGCCTGTCGTCGGAGGCATGCACCGCCACCACAATCAGCGGCTGGATGGCCTTCTCGTTGTAAAGCTGCTCCAGCGTAGACTTCAGACGCACATCACCCATGTCCTGCCCGTCCTGGGCGTAGAGCACCGGGTAGCGTGCTTCGCTTTCGGCATAGCCCGGCGGCAGGAAGATATCCACTTTGCGGCGGTTGTATTTATCCTCCAGGAAGGCGGATTCAAATTCATAACGCTCGACCGTGACTGGCGGTGGGATGGGTGTTGCAGTTGGCATGCAGGTCGGGGAGGGTGTGAAGGGCTGGGTGGTGGTTGGCGCGAGCGCAGGGGCGGATGCAGCGGGCGCGCAGGCGCCCAGCAGTAATCCAATCAAAATGACGATAATGGCTTTGTGACAATGACCCATGCGTTATAGTCCTGAGTCTCAATGGAAACCTGCGCCCCTGTGGGCAGCAACGCGGCAATCTGCGGCGGGGTGAGGAAGTGGCTGCGCATCAGGGCCAGTTTTTCGGCAACGGCGATCAGCTTGACCGCGAACGTGCGCAAGTCCGGCTCTTCGATGACCAGCCGCCCGCCCGGCCTCAACACGCGGAACAACTCGGCCACGGTCTGCGCCTGGTGGATGACGTGGTGCAGGGCGTCCACCATCAGCACGCGCTCGAAGGCGCCGTCCGCAAAGGGCAGGCGCTCGCTTTCGGCGCAGGCAGCGGCCAGGGATTTGGCGCGCGCCTGGGCCAGCATGCCGCGCGAAATATCGGCCACTACGATCTCGTCCACGTGCGGGCGCAAGTGTTCAGCCACACGCCCGGTGCCGCCGCCGGCGTCCAAAAGGCGGCCGGGGGCCGGCAGGGCCAGCACATCCAGCATTTTTACCACGCGCTCAAAACGGATAACGCGGTCGTAGTGCGGCGCGAGGATATCGAAATGGTCGAACGGCATGGCTACGGTCCAATCGTAATTTGATTGCGAATACGTTCGAGCAGCGCGCTGCCAATACCCGATACTTTGAGCAAGTCCTCCACACGGGTGAAACGCCCGTTTTCCGAGCGGTAGGTAATGATACGCTGGGCCAGGGTGGGGCCCACGCCGGGCAGGGCTTCCAACTGCGCCTGGGAGGCGGTGTTGATGTTAATGACACTCACTTGCGGGTCGGCATTGCCGCCAATGACCAGTTCCGGACGTTGTTTGGGGATGTCCAGTCGCTCGCCATCTGAGACAAATTGGGCCAGGTTGATCTCCTGCAGGTCGGCGGTTTCCAGCGCGCCGCCAGCCACCGCCAGCGCATCCTGAATTCGGCTGTCCTCCGGCAGGTAATATACCCCGGGCGCAGCCACCTCACCACTGACATACACGGCAATCTGGCGCGGCGTGGGCGCAGGCACAAGCGTCACCGGCTGGCCGGTCGGGGGAGCGCCAGCCACCAGGATCACACCAGACGCCAGCAACCCAATCAAAATTCCCGCCACAAGCATCAAAAAGGTTTTCATAGTCCATCCTTCATCATCACCAGCAGCGCCTGCCTGCGGCTGGACCAGGCGAACAGGGTGTTCGCCAGCCAGTGAATGCGCCGGTAATAGGGGGGCATTTCGGTTGGTGCGGCAACACGGAACCCAAAACGAACATAAAAAGTCTCCAGGTGGGCAAGGCAGGTAAGGTACAACGGGCGCTGGGGATGGGCTGCCAGCAGACGTTCGATGATGCCCCGGGCCGCGCCCTGCCCCCGAAAGGCCTCGGCAACTGCGATTGAAGCCAGTTCCCGCGACCCGTCAGCGTGCGGCTTCACCTGCCCACAGGCTGCCAACGCCCCGGCCGCATCCACCGCCACGATGAAGCGCCGCCAGTCGAGGGCGAGCGGGTTGAGCCGGGTGCGGCGGATGAGGGTGCGGATGGACGCCGCTTCCGTCTGAGTTGCCGTGCGGTAGGACAACTCAGCCAAGCAGCCCCGCCGCCACCACGATCACAAACGAATTGACAAACCAGTGGATGAGAAACGCCCACCAGAACGATTTGGTCCGGTAGGCGATCCACCCGAAGACGAAACCGCCAAAAATAGTGGAGTAGGTTTCCACGGCCGGTTTGCCCAGGTGCGCCAGCGCAAACGGTACGGCATGCAACCACAGCCCATCGGCCCCGAACTTGCGTGTGTACGCGAAGAGGATGAACCCGCGGAAAATAAACTCCCAGCCAAACAGGTCGCGGAAGGTGTTCCACGGCAGGCCGTCCAATTGCCCGGCGTAATACTTGCTCATGGTCGGGTCGCCGCGGGTGACGAGCCAGAGCACGGGAGCGATCAACGCCACAGCCAACACCGTGAGAGCCAGCCCAGCTTTCCAATCACCCAGGGTAAAGCCGTACTGCTTTGGGTTTTCGCGGAAAACGAGCAGGATGATTGCCATGGGAATGACAAAATACAGGAGGGTGCGGTCGAGCCATTTTTCAGGCGTCAGGCGCTGGTAATGGTCCACCATCAAGAGCAGGGTGCTGGTAATGGTGACAAAGCTCACCTTCCAATCGAAACGCAGGTCGAACTTGAAGAGATTTTTCATCAGAAAGGGTTTTGAAGCAGACTAACGAACAGGAGCAAACCTGGAAGCGGCGCGGTCAGCCGGATCAGTAAGGGAAATATGTCTTATTTCCTTCTGGTCCAAATAATAATCTGATTTTATCGGCATCGCGGTAAAGTTCCAAGCCCCAGTTGGTAAATAACAATATTATGGCCATCATGGACAGGAAGAGCAAAACTTTCCCCCAGCGCGACTGCCGCCAGCGCAACCACACCGCCCGCCAACCGCCCGTCCATGCCTGCGCGGCAAGGACTGCCAGAAATGGCGCCAGGGTAAGGTGGAAGCGGTCTTCGGCCAGCAGCGGTACGTGCGGAGCCAGGTAGCCGAAAATGAAAATCGCGAGTAGCAGCGTTTCCCTGCGCCAGTCCATCACGGCCAGTCCGAGCACGGCGGAGGCGCTGATTACCACAAATGGCAGGAGCAGAATCAGCGCGGCCGTGAGCAGCAGGGGGAACGGGATGAACCCAAAAAAGTTATTGGAATAGAAATAGGTCAGGGCGCGGCGCTCGAGCCCAAAGAAATGCCCCAGTCGCTGCACGGCCAGCACCGGCACACGGCCCGGGTCGGCGCGAATGAAAACCAACGCGCGTTCGATCCCCACCCGCTCACGCTCACCATCGTCCAAGATGGTCAGCAGGTCGAGCGACGGGCCGTATTTGAACGTGCCGGTGCTTTCCGGGTGGTAGCCAACGTACAGGTTGTAGCCCATCGAGAGTTCGATGGTGGCGCGCCCAAATTGGAGATAGTTGCGGGCCATCCATGGGGCAATGGTGACCGCCAGGGCGAGGGCCATCACCACAGCACCGCGCCGATCCCTGAGCGCGAACCACACCCACAGCACCGATAATCCGCCCGCGACGAGGATGACCGAACGGGTGAGCGCGGCCAGCCCCAACAGCACCCCCACAAAAATGAAATTGGGCAGGGTGGGTTTTTCGACGGCGCGCAGCAAGGCCAGCGCGGCGGCCAGCACCAGGAAAAAGAACAGGTTCTCGGTTGCCAGCGAAAGCGGGAAGATGACCAGCATGGGGTAAACCGCCAGCACCCAGGCGGCCAGACGGGCAGGGCGTTCGCGGTTTGGGAAAAAGCGGCGCGCTGCAAAATAGGTCATGGGGGCCAGGGCAGCGCCAAGCGCGGCCTGCACCAGCCGGGCCGCCAGGAAACGCTCGAAGCCCGCCCCGGAGAAAAAGTACACCAGCGCCAGGAAAACCGGGTAGAGCGGAGCGCGGAAGGCCGTCAGCACACCGTTGGGGTCGTAATTAATTGTGGAAACGTCAATTTCAATGTACTGGCGGATGAGGTCGAGGTCTGGCTGGGCGTACCAGCGAAACCCCAGCCCCGAAACGATGCTACGGGCCAGCATGTCGTACTGGAACATGTCATCCAGCCCGATGCCCAAACCGCGTGCAAGAATGACCGGAACCAGGCGCATCAGCAGGGCAACGATGAACACCCGCTGCCAGAAGGTCTTTTCGGCGGTCAGCCAATGTTTGAGGGCGGTCATTGTACCTCTTGCGCAAACCGGATAATGTATGCGGCCAGGTCGTGCGGGCGGTGCAGGGGGATGTCGTGGGCGGTCTGCTCCATGCGCACCAGCTGCAGGTCGGGTTTGGCGCGCAGGGCCTGGTCAGCTGCCAGGGCTTTGAGGACATCCCAGTCCGGGTTGAAGCCGGCGGCCATGACGGACAGGGCAGGTATGCGAATGCGGGCAAGTTTATCCAGCGTGGGGAAGTCCCACATTGCGCGCACGATCTTCATGTGGTTGTCGAACGACAGGTTGGGGGCAATAGTATCGTCTTCGCGGATGGTGAAGTTGGCCAGGATGATGTCCACCACTGCTTCGGGGGCATCCCACTGGGCGGTGAAGTGGCGCATACGGGCGCGAAAGTCCCCGGCAGGCGTGCCGATGAGATGCGGCGGGGTGAGGCGCGCGCGGGTGGTTTCCCAGTCTGCGCCGGGGTCGGCATTGATTTGGTGCAGCCCGCCGTCTATGAGGACAATTCCCTTTGGGGCGCGCGGGCCGCCCAGGAAGCGGCTGGCATAATCCACCACCACCGAAGCCCCCCACGAGTGCCCAACCAGGATGGGGCGTTCGATGTTGCAGGCATCCAGGAAAGCGGCCAGGTCGCGGGTGAAGGTATCGAAGCCGTGGTCCCCGTCGGGCTTGTCGGTTTGACCGTGTCCGCGCTGGTCGGGGGCGATGGGGAACAATCCGGCAGCAAGCAGGCGCGGGGCGGTCAGTTCCCAAATGCGGGCGTTGGAAGCCAGTCCATGCAGCAAGACAACCGGTTGGCCGAGCCAGTCTTTTTGCCAGATGAGGTAACGGGCGCGTAAATCACCCAGCAGAACGTAGGAGGAAATCATGGGTTTCCTCGCAATTTGTTGATACGCTTTTGCAGGTAAGGTGAAAAATAACCATCATAGCGCGTCCATAACTCGGGGCGCTGCCAGTCGCTGCCGGTCACGCGCCCACGACAATTTGGCGCGCCGCATGCACAATCGAACTCATCGTATGGTTGGCTGTCGCACATGGCGTAGTCGAACGTTACCTGTTCGCCCGCAGCAATGTCGCGCATGGCTTCAAGCCCCACCTGACCGCGCATGCCTGCGTTTGGGTTGCAGGCATGATTGAAGCAATCGGCTGGTTCGTTGGGGGTTTCGGAGAGCAAGAACAGGTCATCATCAATTTGGACCGCCTGGCGGGCGGGGTTTTCAAGGATGATGGCAGCGAATTGACCCCCGGTGACTACACGCCCGCCCCACACGGCGAGCACTTCTGCGGCTGTAATGGGTTGGCGGGCAAATACAGCGCAGCCGTAATCGGTGCGGCGAACTTCCAGTTTGGGAGAGAAGTAGGAATAAGCTTTCATGCTCTGCGTTATTGCTCCAGAATCATGCTTGCCACGGCTTTACCCGAAAGCGTCACCATGGGCACGCCGCCGCCAGGATGGGTGGTGCCGCCTGCAAAATATAACCCTGCAACGTCCGGGGCGCGGTTGCCCGGGCGTTTGAAGGGCGCCAAGCGATCATTGAAGGAGACGCCGTACAGAGAGCCGCGACGCGCGCCATTCATGCGTTCCAGGTCGTGGGGTGTAAAAATGTGCATCACTTTAATATAAGGGCGGATGTCAAGTCCATGCTGCGCCAGGCAGTTTAATACGAGTTGGGTGTACTCATCGCGCCGGGAATCCCAGTCGTACCGCTCATCAGCGGCGGGGACATTGACGAGAACAAACCAGTTCTCACAGCCAGGCGGGGCGTGGTCTGGGTCAGTTTTGGATGTGATAGCGATGTAGATGGTGGGATCGTCGGGGGGCTGGCCGTCCCGGAAAATCTGGTCAAACTCGCGTTTGTAATCTGCTGAAAAGAGGATGTTGTGGTGGGCCAGTTGCGGGTGCTGGGCTTCTACGCCGAGAAGCATGACGAAGCCAGAGCAGGAGGTTTCCATGCGGTCGAGTTGGGCGGCACGGCGGGTGAAAGCGGATTTGGGCCCGGACGTATGATCGGATTCGGGAGCGGATGAACGGATGCCGCGCGGCACGCAGAGCAATTTCTCGTAGACGGTGGACACGTCGAGGTTGGCGATGACATGCCCGGTGTCGAGCGTTTCGCCGTTTTGGAGCGCAACACCGATCACGCGCCAACGGTTCTTCTTGTGACTACGCGCAACCCGAACCCTTTCTACGCCCGCCCCGGTGCGGATATCCACGCCCAGTTCGCGGGCCAGGCGCTCGTAGGAACGCGCAATGGCGTAAATGCCGCCTTGCGGATACCAGACTCCTTCGTTGAGTTCGACATGGGCGATAACCGCCAGGGTGCCGGTAGCCTGGTAGGGATTGGAACCAACATAGGTGGCGAAGCGCCGCAGCAGTTGGCGCAAGTGCGGATGATGGACATGCTGGCGGATGAGCGCGTCCATGTTCTGGAGGGCATCCACACCAACACGCAGCGCATCAAGCGGGTGAACTTTGAGGAAACTGGCAGGCGCAGGGGGCGGCCCGTAAGTAAACACGGGGGAGGTAATCCGGTTCAGATAGGCTGCGCGGGCAAGGAATGAGAGGTAGCCTTCAACATCGCGGGAGTTGAGCGTAGCGATTTGTGCCAGGGTACCGGCAAGGGCGCGGGAAATGTCGAGGCATGTGCCATCCGGATAAAAGTAGCGCGTGAGGGGTTCGACGGGCAACAGGGTGAGATAATCTTCCAACCGCCGCCCTACAGAGGAAAATAATTCCTCGAAGACAGGACGCATGGTGATAACGGATGGGCCGGTATCGAAGCGGAAACCAGTATGAGTGACTTCGGACATTTTGCCCCCCACCCGGTCATCGCGTTCGAGAACGAGCACGCGTTTACCAGCCGCGGCCAATCGGATGGCTGCGCTGAGCCCGCCAATGCCCGCGCCAATCACAATGATGTCAGGGGTTTGCATAACTGCGTCCTTTCCACTGCGGTCCTGTACCAACATGCCATTGGAGCGCGCGCAGGACAATCAGTGTCATCAGCAGGGTGGAAAGCGGCATGAACAGAGCGTCTGGGATGCGCTGTCGGGTGGCGGCGGCAGTCAGGGCACGAATGAGGATCCCCAGGGCAGTGAGGATGAGCGCGGTGATTGATAAGTGAGCGTTGAAAAGTGAATGAAAAAGCCACGCGGACGGAAAAATGAACACGGACCAGTGAAACATGGTAGATAGAACCAGAAAGAAAACGCTGCCGCCGTGCCCGCCAAGGATGTTCTTGGCAAAGCCGTCGCGGGTTTGGGGCCAGTTCTGGTACATGCGGGTGACGATCAGCCCGTTGCCGTCTGCCATGCGCAGGCGCAAACCGGCGCGCTTGATGGCATAGGCAAATCCCATATCTTCTACGATGTTGCTGCGAACCGCTGCGTGGCCGCCAATTTTCTGATGCGCTTCGCGGCGAAAGATGAGGCATTGCCCGTTCGCGGCGGCAAACACTGTCCAGGGAATGTAGTGAACCGCCAGGACAGGCAGATAGGCCATGATTGTGAGCGCCATGAGCGGGACGACCAGCCGTTCTGCCCAAGTGATGGTGTGCTGGGTGGGCCAGATGGTGAGCAGGTCGGTGCCGGTATGCTGGAAATGGGTCATCAGGGCAGGCAGCGCGCCCGGCTGCGCGCGAACATCGGCATCCGTAAAAACCAGGATTTCCCCGCTGGCGTGTTGCGCCAGTTGGTGGCAGGCCCAGTTTTTGCCTTTCCAGCCAGGCAGCAGGGGCGCGCCTGCGATGATTCGAAGCCGCGGGTCATTTTGCGCGGCTGCCTGCGCTATTTGGGCGGTTCTGTCTTCGGAGTGGTCATCGAGGAGCAGGATTTCAAAGTTCGGGTAGGTTTGCGCAAGCCAAGCGCGGACGGTTTCGGCGATGACTGCGGATTCGTTACGCGCGGGAATGCAGATGGAGACTGGGGGATAAGCGGATGGGAGAACAGATTCCGATGCAGATAAGTGAATGGAAGCGGGCAGGGGGTTCACTTCTCGCAGGCGCGGAAAGGTGAGGGCGTTAAGGATGGCAACGCAAGAAAGAACAAGCAATACAATGGCAACGGCAGCGATGAAGAAATCGAAGATCATTGTTTGATGTTGAGCAAGCGCTTCAGCCAGCCGCGCAGTTCGAGCGGCTTGTTGAGGTCTTCCATGTGCCTGGCAAGCAGAACGGAAAATTGCAGGACATACACCATAAAGTGGGTGGTGTTGCGGTCAACAGTCAGGATGTATGCACCCAACACCAGCAGGGTGGTCAGGACAGCCAGCCCGGCATTGTTGACCACGAGAAAAGCGGCCGTGAGCACAGGCAGGATGACGAGTGGAACCTGCCAAAGGGTGAGGCCGACCCAGATGCCGAGCGAAACCGCCAGCGATTTGCCACCCTTGAAGCCCAGGAATGGCGAGAAAGCGCTGCCAAAAAGCGGTGCGATTGCAACCAAAAACAGGATGAATGTGTCCCAGCCAAAAACGAATGCCGCCATGCCGACAGGGAAAGCGCCTTTGCTAACATCCAGCAGGAGCGCAGCCAACCCAACGCGCCAGCCGCCCGCCCTGAGCGCGTTGGTGGCGCCAGGGTTTTTGTCGCCTACAGCGCGTACGTCGTGTCCGGTCGTCAGGCGCGTGATCCACAGGGATAAGGGCAGGGCGCCGATCCAAAAGGAGAGGATGGCCCAGGTAAGTTGGAAGGGCAGAGTGTCTATCATTGCGTGGCCTTTCGATTACGGCGGCTGTATGCCCAGACCAGCATGCTGCCCATGCCTAGAAAGCCAAACAAGGCTGGGCCGGGCAGGTTCCAGAAAAACACTTGCCCAATGGTTTGCAAAATCCAGGTGATGGCATATATGGTCACCAACGGGGCAAGCGGTAATTCGCTCGGCATGACGAGAAACGAAATGGTGAAGGAGACCAGCAGCCAGCCAGCAAAGTTGACGAGAGGGATGCCAAAGTACGCCCCGGGTGTTTCCCAACGCCAGAAGTCCCATGCGACCATTTGCGGGTCGAGGAAGAGGTCCCAGGCGGTGAAGGCCAAGGCTGCCACGGCGGCCCGGAAGAGGCGATTAATCCCGGGGGGATGCGGCGTCCCATCCACAACAATTTTTGCTATTGCCCAGGCAGGCGGGAACATCATGAGCCAGGCCAAGGGGATAAGTAATGGAACCCCTCCCAGTTGGGGCTGAAGGATGCCTGTGTATTTGTATGGGCTGAATGGGAAACCGGTGCTGTGACCCATGAACTCGGCCAGCCAGCCCAACGGCGGGACCGCCAGCGCAGCAAGCAGGGCGCCCTGAGGATGCCTGGCGCGCGCCAGTACGGTAAGGGAGGCCAAAACCTGCATGAGCACCCCGGCATTTATGAAGGCATGCAAGCCGGGCTGTCCAAACGTCCAGAGGGCTATGGGGGTGGCAATCATGGTCAGCACCCACAAGACAACGACCGCCAGGACGAGGCGGTCGGCCTTGTTGAGCAGGACGGTATAAGTGTTCAGTTTCACGGTTTAGGGCAGAGTAACGTGTGGATAAGATCGAAGATGAACAGGAAGCCGCCCTGCACAATTACACCCCACCCAATGCCCTGCAAGAGCGGCTCGGGTTGCGAAAAAGCCAGCCAGGCGCCGCCGGTGATGTACAGCACATTGAGCAGCGTATTGACCAACAAGATGAGCCGCAGTTTTCGCGCCTCGCTCGCTTCCACCTGTTCGATGGTGGTGGGCAAGAGGACAGCCTGTTTCTTGCGCGATGACCGTTCGCCAAAAATGGCCAGCAAGGCATCGATGCCGCCCCAGACCACAGCCTGGCTGGCAAAACCTGTCCAGAATGGATCTTCCACCAGGAACATGCTGAGCCCAATGGCAACCGAAAAAGCGCCCCATAGTAACAGGCGGCTGGTCACTTGTGTTTGAAAATACCAGATGGAACCACGCGAAACGCTCATCACAGCACCGCTTTCACTTGCTTTTGTTCGATAAAAATGAATGAATCCTCGATCTTTGTTTTATAGACCGCCAGGGCCTTCTCACCTGAAACACTGCCCATAAGCGGGCCTACCAGCGGCGGCCAGGGGCTCCAGGCTTTGACATCGCCGGTTTCCAGGTCGAAGGCACTGTGATGAAAAGGGCAAACGATGGCGCCATCGGCGATACGCCCCCCTTTAAGGGAGAAGCGCATGTGCGGGCAAGAGTTGGACACGGCATACACTTTTCCCTCGTGCCGCAACAGAAGCACCATCCCGCCCTGCATTTCGACCACGCGGCGCGCGCCTTCGGGCAGTTCCTTTTCAGGAATGGCTTTGAACCAGGACATGAACGCTCCTTTCAGGGTCGGTTTACTTGAGTAGTTCTTCCAGGATGGCGCGCGCCTTGGGGGCATCGGCCTTTCCCTGCATTTTCTTCATTACCTGGCCAACAAACCAGCCCATAAGCCCGACCTTGCCAGTCCGATATGAAGCCGCTTCGCCGGGGCTTTCGGCAACCACCTGTTCGGCGGCGGCGCGGATGGCGCTGTCGTCACTGACTTTGGCCAGGCCTTCTTCGGCGACGATTTGGGCGGGCGGCTGGCTGGTGCGATTGACCTTCTCCAGCAGGCTCTTGGCGGTGTTGGTATTGACCGCGCCCGCATCGACCAGTTTGATGATCTGGGCCAGGTATTCGGGTCTGAGGTTGAGTTCCGCGGCGGTTTTCCCGCTCTCGTTGAGCATGCGCATCACATCGTTCATCAGCCAGTTGGAGACACGTTTGGGGTCTCCACCATAGGCCTTGACTGCCGTTTCAAAGTAGTCAGACAGGCTGCGTTCGCTGGTGAGCAGGTCGGCATCGTAGGCGGGCAGGCCGTAGTCGCCCACAAACCGGTTGCGCCGCGCGAGAGGCAGTTCGGGCAGGGCGGTCAGGATGGCCGCTTTCCAGGCATCATCCAGATAGACAGGCAGCAGGTCTGGCTCGCGGAAATAACGGTAGTCCGCCTCGGTTTCCTTGGAGCGCATCTTCTTGAGGGTCTGGGTATCCTCATCCCATTCGAGCGTCCAGGATTCGATGCGCCGCCCGGAATCATATTCGCGAGTCTGGCGTTCCACTTCCTTGGTGATGGCTGCGCGCACCGCCTCGATAGAGTTGACGTTCTTGATCTCGGTCTTGGGGTTGAGATAATCCGCGCCGTGCGGCCGCAGCGAGACGTTGGCATCACAGCGCAGTTGGGCCTTTTCCATATCGGCATCCGAAACGCCGATCCAGCGCAGGAGCTGGCGCAGGTTGGTGAGGTATTGGGCGGCCTCGTCCGCCGAGCGAATGTCTGGGCCGGTGACCATTTCAACCAGCGGCACACCGCAGCGGTTGAAATCGATCAGGCGGCGGCCGTTCTCGGTCTTGGTTTTGCCGGCGTCTTCTTCGAGGTGCAGCTTATGGATCGAAACACGCCGGGTGGAGCCATCGGGCATAGACACATCCATGTAACCCCCTCGCGCCAGCGAGCGGTCATATTGTGAGATCTGGTAGCCTTTGGGCAGGTCTGGGTAAAAATAATTCTTGCGGTCAAAAAAGGAAACTGGTGGCAGGTCGGCGTGCATGGCGGCAGCCAGCAGCGCACCCTTTTCCACCACAGATTTATTGAGCACCGGCAGCACGCCGGGCATCCCTGTGCAAACCGGGCAAATATTGGTATTTGGGCCGTCGGATGACGAATCCGCTTTGCAGGAACAAAATATCTTGGTGGCGGTGTTCAGTTGGATGTGTGTTTCCAACCCAATGACAACTTCGTAGTCCATCAATCCATCCTTTGATAATCCTGTAACCATTATAGGATAGGCGCCAGCGATATGCAACGCTGGACAGAAACCAACCCCACCAGCGCGGAAGCTAAGGTATGCCTTGCGCATGTCCTCGGCAGTGCATTGCACCCGAATGCCGTCGCGCTCCACGCCGGGCACCCGGCTGGCGCGGTCGGCCATGTCCGAGGTCATAAAATCGACGGTACGGTATCTTCAGTGGCTTTGGTCATGGTGTCCCGGTTACCAGGCGGCAGCCTGCGGGCGACGCGCCCGCCACGGCTCGGATTCGGTCGACTGTTCGTAGTCCCGCCCGGCCCGGAAGAGGATGTCTTCACGGAAATCGCCCGCGAACAGGTGCATACCCAGCGGCATACCATCCGCGCCAAAACCGGCCGGTATGGAGATTCCCGGCACCCCGGCGTGGTTGCCGGTCACAATGAGCTGGTCGGCATACTGCATCAGCACCGAGTCACCATACACGCCGCCGACCTTGAAGGCGGTGGAGGTGGCCGTGGGCGTCAGCAGCGCATCCACGCGGGCAAAGGCTTCGTCAAAATCTTTTCGGATGAGCGAACGCACGCGCAGGGCGCGGTTGTAATATTGTTCGCTGTACTGCGCCGCCGAAACATACATGCCCATCAGCACGCGCAGTTTGGGCTGCAAGCCAAATCCCTCGGCGCGGCTCTTGCGGTACATATCGCGCAGGTTTTCGGGCATTTTGGCGGTGCGGTAGCCATATTTGACGCCATCGTAACGGTGCAGGTTGGAGGCCGCCTCGACGCGCGAGATGACGAAATAGGCCGGGATGCCATACCTGGTGTGTGGCATGGGCACGCCCTCGACGATCTCCGCGCCCATCCTGGCCAGGTGTTCGGCCGCATCCAGCACCGATTGTTTGACCTCGCCCGGCAAGTCCTGTTCGACCAGTGCGCCGGTGTGGGCGTCGAAAAACGTCACCCGGAAGTAATCAGGCGAGAGACCGATCTTGAGCCCGCGCACGCCCTTTTCCATTTCGGCCAGGTAATCGGGAACGGGCACGGTGGCGGCTGTGGCATCGCGCGGATCAGCGCCAGCCATGGCTTGCAGAGCCAGCGCCGCATCCGAGACATTGCGCGCCAGCGGGCCGGGGCAGTCGAGCGACGAGCCGAAGGCGATCAGCCCGTAGCGCGAGACGCGCCCGTAGGTGGGCTTGAGCCCCACCACACCGCAGTAAGCGGCCGGCAGGCGGATGGACCCGGCCGTATCGGTGCCGAGCGAGAGGGGGCCTTCATAAGCCGCCACCGCCGCCGCAGACCCGCCAGACGAGCCGCCCGGCACGTGAGCCGTGTTCCACGGGTTGCGGGTGGCCGGCTGGAAGGCGGAAGACTCGTTGGAAGAGCCGTAGGTGAACTCGTCCAGGTTGACCTTGCCGAGCACCACGGCCCCGGCCTGCTCCCAGCGCGCGACAGCCGTGGCGGTGTAGGGCGCAACGAAATTGGAAAGGATCTTCGAGGCGGCGGTGGAGGGCGTGCCCTCGACGCAGAAAATATCCTTGATGGTGACGGGCACGCCAGCCAGCGGGCCGGGGTCTTCGCCCGCGGTGACCTGCGCATCGATGGCGGCGGCCCGGGCGCGGGCCCGTTTGGCGGTAAGGGTGATAAAGGCGTGAACCTTGTCCGGTTCGGCAGAGGGGTCGCCGCCGATGGCGCCGGGCTGGCCATCCACGCGGGTAATGTGCGCCAGGTGGGCCTCGGTCACTTCAGTGGCGGTCAGTTCGCGGGCGCGGACTTTGCGGGCGATCTCGAGTGCGGGGAGTTCGACGATGTTCATGGGTTATCCCAAATCCTGGGTGGGGATTTCGGGCACGATGATGTAGCCCCCGTCGGTCTCGGGGGCGCCTTTCAGCAGGGCGGCCGGGTTGGGGTACGGCGACCAGGTGTCGGGGCGCAACGCAGGGGATGTGGCCGGGGTGTAGGGCACGCCGTGGGAGGCGATGGGCGTTTCAGCGTCCAGGGGAATCGCTTCCAATTCATGGATCGCTTTGAGCTGGTTATTGAGTTGACCGCGCAGGTACTCGGATTCGGTTTCGTCCAGTTCCAGCGCCGCCAATTCGACCAGGTGTTTGAAGAGTTCGGGGGTAATTTCATCGCTCATAGAGGCTCCTCGGGATTAAAATTATAACAGTGAAACTTTGCTATAATCACCCATACGCCCGCCCCGGCTTTGTTAAAGTCAGCGTAGGGTGGGGTGCGTCGCACCAAACAGGTTGATTTACCCCGTTAAATCGGCAAAAGGCCAAGGCTTCAGACCCATCCCGTTAAAAATGGTGCGACGCACTACGACCCTGCGAAAGCCGTAGTACACCAGCCCCGGAGGATAAAAATGAGCGAGTTGTTCCCCTTCACTGACGAGCATAAGATGATTCGCGATGCCGCGCGCGATTTTGCGGTGAACGAGATCGCCCCGATTGCCGCCGCGTTCGACGAGAGCGGCGAGTTCCCGCACGCGACGGTCAAAAAGATGGGCGGCATGGGCTTCATGGGCGTCGAGATGCCGGAAGAATACGGCGGCGCAGGCATGGACACGCTGGCGTACGTGCTGGCGCTGGAGGAGATCTGCAAGGTGGATGCGGCGCACGGCGTGATCATGTCGGTCAACAATTCGCTGTACTGCCACGGCATTTTGAAGTTTGGCAGTGAGGCGCAGAAGAAAAAATTCGTGACGCCGGTGGCATCGGGCAAGTCGGTGGGAGCGTATTCGCTGACCGAGCCGATGAGCGGCTCGGACGCCGGGACGATGAAGACGCGCGCCGTGCGCGACGGGGATTTTTATGTGCTCAACGGGCGTAAATCGTGGGTGACGAGCGGCCCGGTGGCCGATTACCTGGTGCTGTTCGCCATGACCCAGCCGGAAAAAAAGCAGAAGGGCGTGTCGGCCTTTCTGCTGGAGACGAAAGACCTGAAAGGCTTTACACGCGGCAAGAAGGAGCCCAAGCTGGGTATCCGCGCTTCAGCGACGAGTGAGCTGCTGTTCGAGGACTGCCGCATCCCGGCGGAAAACCTGCTGGGCAGCGAAGGCGATGGCTTCAAGATCGCCATGACGGTGCTGGACGCCGGCCGCATCGGCATCGCCACCCAGGCGCTGGGCATCGCAGAGGCGGCCTACGAGGCGGCCCGCCAGTATGCCCGCGAGCGCGAGGCCTTCGGCCAGCCGATTGGGGCCTTCCAAGGCACGGGCTTCAAGATCGCGGATATGAAGACGCGCATCGAGGCTTCGCGCCTGCTCATTTATAACGCCGCCATGGCCAAGGAACGGTCAAAAAAGACCGGCGAGCGGTATTCCAGCGAGGCGGCCATGGCCAAACTGTTCGCTTCGGAGACGGCCATGTTCGTGACCCACGCGGCGGTGCAGATCCACGGCGGTATGGGCTATAGCAAGGAACTGCCGGTGGAGCGTTACTTCCGCGATGCCAAGATCACGGAGATTTACGAGGGCACGAGCGAGATCCAGCGCCTGGTCATCTCACGCGCCGAGTTGGGGTTGAAGTAAGCTGAAAAAATTTTGTCCCGGGAGATTATCGCTTTGCAAATGACTGGCGAAAAAATCCGAACTATTGCTTTACTTGCGGCCAGCGTTTTTGTTGCGGCAGTCGCCCAGTATGTCTTACTTGGCGCAGATAAAACATCGGCAGCATTTTGGTCCGTAAGCCAGTGGACGGAAAATTTTTTCAATAACAAATCAGCTCTCCCGGGTTTGTTGATTTACCTGGCCGCTGGTATCCTGTTCGTCGCAGGATTACGCAACGCACATGATAGTGGGGAGGAGTTGACGTTTGCTCCGGCTCCTATCTCAACATCGCCAGCATTTGGGTTTTGGATGACCGGCCTGGGATTGAGCATCCTGGTTGCCTACTATGCGAGAAATCCGGGTTTAATTAGTGGGAGCGAGTATGCATTAGGTGCGCTCTGGATATTGGCTATTGTGTTATTCTCCGTTAGTGTCATAGTTAACCAAGGCCCAATAAGGAATGCGAGCCATCGTTTTTTTTCTTGGCTCAAGAAAAACAAGCTGGAGATTCTTGCATTTCTCGCCATCCTTTCTATTTCATTCTTCGTTCGATTTTGGGATGCCGAATTACATCCCTATTCATTCATCAACGACGAAGGTGAGGTTGGGAAATTCGCGCTGTGCATCCTAGAAGGGGTAAACACAAATTGCACCAACCCATTCCGAATAGGTTGGTCGGCGCAACCAGTGCTTTCATTTGTTCCGGGGGCGATTAGCGTTTATTTTCTAGGCAACACAGCAATCGCGATTCGTTTGGTATCTATTGTTTCCGGCACATTGGCAGTGCTGGGAGTTTACTTTTTTTGCCGTGAAGTTTTCAACATGAAAATAGCCTTGCTGGCCTCGCTCATTTTGGCAACGCTTCCTGTTCACGTGCATTTCAGTCGGATTGGCGTCCACAACATCATGGACTCGGTATATTCAACTTGGACGCTCTGGTTGATCTTTAGGGGCGCAAAACGCAATTCCACTACATCATACCTGGCTGCTGGCATTATTTCCGCTCTGGGAATGTACACATACCCGGGCTCCCGACTCGCTTTTGCCATGGGGATAGGCGCACTCGTCTACATCATTCTTCGCTACCGTGGTTTTTTTTGCGCACAACATAAAAATGTATTTATTTACCTGTTGGCGGTTGCCATAACCGCTGCCCCAATTTGGGCTTATTTTTCAGCCTATCCCGATCAATTCATGGCACGGATACGCACAGAGGGCATTTTCACAAATGGTATTATGCAAAATGCAGTTAGCCAGGATGCACAAATAGAATACCTTTTATCGCAATTGCTCAAATCCAGCCTGGTTTTCATAGCCTCCGGTGCACCTTCAGGATTTTTCTACAGCCCACAACCTTACCTTAGTCCAATCGTGGCTGCCTGCCTAGTCTTGGGGCTGGTACTGGTTGTTTGGAGAATAAAGGATGCGCCAAACATAGTTTTGCTCGCGTGGTTTTGGGCTGCCATCATTTTGGGTAGCACTTTCACAGGCGGACCGCCCAGCAGCCAGCGCATGCTCATGTCTTCTCCAGCGGCGGCAATTATCGCCGCGGTGGCACTCGGCAAGATCAGTGATATGTTCGCCCGTTACAGCGGCGCAGGATTGCGCCTTGCTGCAGTAATTCCCATTTTGGTCATCCTTCTAAACGGCGCGCAGAACATTTATTTCTATTTTTATGAATATCGCGCCGGGCATTATTTTGAGGACTCCACAAATGAGTTGACTTATGAATCGCGCACACAAATCGCCTCCCTGAAAGAAAACGGGCGATTTTATTTGATCGGTGATCCAAAGGTATATGTCATTTTTGGCAATTTTGAATACTTTGCACCAGGTGTGCCAAAAGAAAACTTCAATACAGTCACTCGCGAGGCACTTTCCGCTTTGCCAAAAGGACAAGATGCGCTCTTTATCGCACCGTTGCTCCGCCAGGCAGATATCGAGCGCATCGCCACATGGATTCCGGGCGGTCAATGGACCGAGGTTCATCGCCGCAATCAACCCGCGGAGGTGCTTTATTTTTCATATAAAATTAGCGCCCACCAACTAACTGAGTTCATCCCTTGATTTCATCATGTCCAACGATCAACTTTTTTTCTCACTGTTGCTCATCATCATTTTTGTCGTCCTTGATTTTTACTTGTACCGTGTCAGGACTGATTTCCACAAACGTGGTAACCCCTGGGGATCGCTCCGGGAAAAAGCGGGAACACGGTTGACAACCTGGTGGGCGCAATTGGGCGCGTCTTTGCCCCAACCATCCACTAATATTGCCTCCCAAAAAAATTCATTCGAAACTGCTCAAGAAATCACCGCAATGGACACAGGGACAACCGATTTACTTACACTGCACGATCCTTCAACCGGGGGAGTTATTGAAGTAAAACTCAACTCGGAAATTCCAGAAGGTAGCAGCCTGCTTATTACAATAAAAAAGGAAAATGGGCAAGTCCGCGCGAGCCTGGAACAAGATTTACCAGTGGCGCCAAAAGAAGATGGGGGGAAAAAATCCACCGAAAAAACTTCGGGCAAGCATTCACCAGACATGCTTTCTTTGGGACTAGCTGACTTTTGGGTCAAAGCCAAAAGATTAATTGCAACAGCGCCATTCCCTAGAATTGCTACAGATATCTCAACGTGGCAAAGTGGGGCTCTTGTTGCCGCCCTCGCTATCTACTTCATCATGATCGTTGTCCGGTTGGATCAATTCCCAATCTACTTCTTCACCGATGAAGCCGTTCACATGAACCTGGCGGCCGACTTCCTGCGTGATGGGTTCCGAAATTACCAAAAAGAGCCATTCCCCACATATTTTTCGCTGGGGCCCATGTTCAGCATCAACAGCGTCAGCGTTTACTTGCAAGTCATCCCTTACCTGTTATTCGGTAAATCGGTGCTGGTGACGCGCCTGGTTTCGGGACTGGTCACATTACTGGGTGCATGGTTTATCGCGCTTATCCTAAAGGATATTTTCAAGAGCCGCTTTGCCTGGCTGGGCATACTCATGCTGATTGCCAACGCGGCCTGGTTCCTGCATGCGCGTACCGCATTCGAGTACATCGAACTCGCTTCATTTTTCGCCGGTTTCCTGTATTTTTATTTGCGCTACCGGAGCGGAAAAATCCGCTCCATTTACGGTGCTGTGATTTTTGGCGCACTGGCCTTTTATACACACGGGCTGGGTCAAGTCTTGATGGGAGTTACAGTGCTGCTGTTACTCCTTCTCGACATCCGTTACCATCTCAAGCTCGAGCATCGCAGCGACCTGATCCGCGCCCTCGCCCTGGCTGTTTTACTCTTCCTCCCCTTTGTTCGATATTACATCTCGCACCACGATATGCTGAGCGCGCAGCTCGCCCAACGCGGATCATACTGGAGCAATCCCGATTTGGGATTTTCAGACAAGCTCCTTCGCTTCTTTGGGGAGTATGCCAAAGGACTTAACCCGGCTTTCTGGTTCTTTGAAACAAATACCGGGCTTATTCGCCACATCATGAAAAACTACAGCCACCTGTGGCTTGCGGCGCTGCCCGGCGTGGCGCTTGGGATCATCCAGGTCATCCGCAACATCCGGGATGCGCGTTACAGCATCCTGGCCGTTGCCTTGCTGGTCAGCCCGGTTCCAGCCGCGCTTGTCGAAGTAAGCGTAACCCGCATGCTCTGGTTCATCATTCCCGTCACCCTGCTTGCTGCCCTTGGGTATTCCACTTTCCTTGCCTGGGTCGAAGTACGCTTCAAAAACCGGGTGCTCTTGATCAGCCTGGCCGCGTTCCTGCTCGTAAGCGCAAACAACCTGTTCATGCTACGCGATGCCCTGGTCAACGGGCCCACCTGGTATGAAAACTATTCCCTCTATGGTCTGCAGTTTGGCGCCCGCCAGGTTTTTGAAGACACGATCCTGCCTGCCCTGCAGGAAGACCCTGGCGTGGAATTTCGCGTTTCTCCCAACTGGGCCAACGGCACCGACCAACTGCTGAAATTCTTTATCCCCGAAGCATACATGTCCCGGGTGAGAATGGATGTTGTCGATAACTACATGCAAAAAAGGCTGCCCCTCTCGCCCCAAACCCTGTTCGTGATGATCCCTGACGAATACGAACGCGCAGTCCAAAGTGCTGTCTTCGATGAAATCCAGGTGGTCGATATCATCCCCTACCCCAACGGGAAGCCCGGGTTTTACATTGCCCGCGTGGAGTATTCCGAAAACGCCGATGCCATCTTCGAGCAGGAAGCACTCGCGCGCAGGCAGCCAATGAAAGATTCCGTGGAAATGAATGGCGAAACCTACGAGATAACATACTCCCGTATCGAGGCTGGGCAAATTCTGGATATCTTCGATGGCAACCCCGGCTCACTCATGCGCGGATTGGAGGCCAACCCCTTCACCATCGATATCGTGTTTCCCAACACAAAAACCCTGAGCGGTTTTTCACTAACCATCGCGACAATCCCTGGCTACAACATCAAATCCACCGTTTTCGCTGTCGATGGGTCCGAGATAGAAACTTACAATCAGGATTTCAGCGAACAAGGTTCAGACCCAACCATCAATGTCAACTTCGAGGCTGGGAGTGTGATGGTTTCCCGCCTGCTGATCGAGATCACCGACAACCGGATGATGGAAACAACCAAAACCCACATCCGCGAACTAGAGCTAATACCCTGAAGCGCCCATGCCCCGTCTATCCGTTATCCTGCCTGCTTATAACGAAAGCGACCATATCTGCCAGAACATCCTGCGGGTGCGCGACGCCCTGCGGGAGATTGATCACGAGGTCATCGTGGTGGATGATGGCAGCGCCGACGCCACCTACGCCGAGGCGCAGCGCGCCGCCGGGAGCGGGCCGGTCATCGCGCTGCAACAATTGCCCAACCTGGGCAAGGGACGCGCGCTCTTCCGCGGGTTCGAAGCTGCCAGCGGCGAGCTGGTAGCCTTCCTGGATGCCGACCTGGAGATTGCCCCAGAAAATATTCTGGCGCTCATCGCCTGCATGGATCAGACCGGCGCCGACGTGGTCATCGGCACCAAGTCCGCTGACCGCAGCCAGTTCCCGTTGGCGCGGCGCGTGATGAGCGCGGGTTTCCGCAAGTCGGTGGCCTTCCTGTTCGGTCTGGATGTCTCAGATACCCAAACCGGAATCAAATTGTTCCGCCGCGACGTGCTGGAAGATGTCGTCCCGCGCATGCGCGTCAGCCGCTTTGCCTTCGACATCGAACTGCTCGTGGCCGCCAACCGCTTTGGCTACACCATCGCCGAAGTACCCGTGCAGGTCAACTACTTGCGCAGCGGCAGCCTGGGACGTGTGCGCCTGGGCACCATCCTGCACACCGCCGCAGACCTGGCCGGCATCTACTACCGCTCCAGTTTCTGGCGTTGGCTCGAGCCGGGGCTGGGCACACGCATCTGGATGATCCTGTTCGTGCTGGGCATTTTCCTGCTCGGCATTGGCGTGGGTAAACTGCTCACCCCGGTCATTGTCCAGCCGCCCGTCAGCGATGTGCTTTACTACCTCTTCCTGCAATTCCTGCCGCGCACCTTGCGCGACTGGCTGCTGGTGATTGGCGGCGCAGCGCTGATTGGACTCTCCCTCATCCAGCTCAACAAATCCATCCTGCAAGCCTTTGCCCGGCGCGACGCAGGCGACCTGGCCGGCATTTTACGCAAATCCCGGCGCGCCAAAGCCCCCCAGGATGCAAATTCCAAAGACGGATAAATTCGCTGAGTTAACAGAATTCGCCCATTCGCGCAATTGGCGTTAAAAGCCTGAAGCCCAAAACAAAATCTTTGAAAGGTTGCCATGAAAGCCATCTTTTTTAACCATCATGGTTCGCTGGATGTTCTGACCTATGGCGATTTACCTGACCCACAGCCCGGGCCTGGCGAAGTGCTCGTCCGGTTACAGACGGCCGCACTCAACCGACTGGACCTGTGGGTGTGCGCTGGCTGGCCGGGTCTGCGGCTGGATATGCCGCACATCCCCGGTGCAGATGGCGCGGGCGAGGTGGCCGCGCTGGGCGAAGGCGTGACCGGCTGGCAGGTCGGTGAGCGCGTGGTCATCAACGCCAACCTTGGCTGCGGCGTGTGCGACCCCTGCCTGGCCGGGCAGGATAACCTGTGCCAGGGCTGGCACCTGCTCGGCGAGACCGTGCGGGGCACATTTGCCGAGTATGTCTGCGTGCCGGCGCGGCAGCTCTTCCGCCTGCCCAACCACTTCGATTTGCGCACCGCTGCGGCCGCCTCGCTGGTCTACCAGACCGCTTGGCACTCGCTCATCACGCGCGGGGGTCTGCGCTCCGGCGAAACCGTGCTGGTGGTGGGCGCATCCGGCGGGGTGAACACCGCCAGCATCGCCATCGCCAAGTTCGCGGGTGCGCAGGTGATCGTGGTCGGCGCGGGCGCAGAAAAGCTCGCCCTGGCCGGGTCGCTTGGCGCCGACATCCTGATCGACCGCACCACCGAAGCAGATTGGTCGAAGGCCGTCTTCCGCGCCACCAATAAACGCGGCGTGGATGTGGTGGTGGACAACGTGGGCACCACCTTCCCACTTTCGTTCCGGGCAGCGCGCAAGGGCGGGCGCATCCTGACGGTGGGCAACACCGACAGCCCCAAGTTCGAGATCGACAACCGCTTCATCTTTGGTAAACACCTCAGCCTCATCGGCTCCACCATGGGCGCGCTCAAAGACTACGCCGAGGTGATGACCCTGGTTACGCAGGGCAGGCTCAAGGTGGCGCTCGACCAGGACTTCCCGCTGTCCGATGCGCGCGCCGCCTACGCGCGCCTGGCAGCAGGCGAACAGCGCGGCAAAATCACCCTGGATATAACCGTATGAAGCCTGGCGGCAAACGCCCATGGCCCGTAACTTTACTGGCCGCGCTAGTGTTATTGTTGACGGTTCAGGGCGCCGTACGATTTGCCGCAGCCCTGTGGAACTGGCCGGTGCTCATAACCTACGCCCCCCAACCCGGCCCGCTCTACATTGCCCTCGGCGGGCTGGCCTGGCTGGCAGCCGGTGGCGTGACCCTTTACGGCATGCTCACACCACGGCCCTGGGCGCGCACAGCCGCCCTGGCTTTTTGCCTGGGTTATCCGCTTTACACCTGGCTGGACCGTTTGCTGATTCAGGCGGATCCACAGCGGCCAGATGCGCCTTTCGCTTTGCTGGTTACAGCAGTTTGGCTGATTTTTTCAACACTGACCCTGTTTGGTGCAAAACGATATTTCTCAAGAGGCAATCATGAGTAATCACTCCAAGATCAACCAGTTGCGCGAGAAAAAAGCCCAGTCCCGTCTGGGCGGCGGGCTCGAGCGCATCGAAGCCCAACACAAACGCGGCAAACTGACCGCTCGCGAGCGCATCGACCTGCTGCTCGACAAAGGCTCCTTCCGCGAGATCGATGCCTTTGTGACCCACCGCACCACCGACTTTGGATTGGACAAGCAAAAATACCTGAGCGATTCGGTCATCACAGGCTGGGGCACCATCGAGGGCCGGCTGGTTTATGCTTTCTCGCAGGATTTCACGGTGTTTGGCGGGTCGCTGGGCGAAGTGCACGCCGAAAAAATCGTCAAATTGTTGGACATGGCTCTCAAGAACGGTGCGCCAGTCATCGGGCTGAACGATTCGGGCGGGGCACGCATCCAGGAGGGCGTGGTGTCGCTGGGCGGGTACGCCGACATCTTCCTGCGCAATACGCTCGCCAGCGGGGTCATCCCGCAAATTTCGGCCATCATGGGTCCATGCGCAGGTGGCGCGGTCTATTCTCCAGCCCTCACCGATTTCATCTTCATGGTGCGCAACTCAAGCTATATGTTCGTCACCGGGCCCGATGTAGTCAAAGCAGTAACGCACGAGGAAGTCTCATTTGAAGATCTGGGCGGGGCCAGCGTGCACAGTGAAAAATCGGGCGTTTGCCACGTAGCCGCCGATAGCGAAGCCGACACATTGTTCCTCATCCGCAAGCTGATGTCGTACCTGCCGCAAAACAACATGGAAGACCCGCCCTACATGGCCACCGGCGACGACCCGCTGCGCATGGATGAGGGGCTCGACTCGATCATTCCAGATGACCCCAATAAACCTTATGACATCAAAGAGGTTGTTCGCATGGTGGTGGATAACGGCCAATTCTTTGAAGTTCACGAAAACTATGCCGCCAACATCGTGGTCGGGTTTGCGCGCCTGGGAGGACATTCGGTGGGCGTGGTGGCCAACCAACCCGCCGTGTTGGCCGGGGTACTGGACATCGACGCCAGCGAAAAAGCCGCGCGTTTCATCCGCTTTTGCGATTGCTTCAATGTTCCCATCGTTACCTTCGAAGATGTGCCCGGCTTCCTGCCCGGCACAGTGCAGGAACATCACGGCATCATCCGCAGCGGCGCCAAACTGCTGTACGCCTACTGCGAAGCAACCGTGCCCAAGCTTACAGTGATCACGCGCAAAGCTTACGGCGGCGCGTACGATGTGATGTCCAGCAAGCACATCCGCGGCGATTTCAACGTCGCCTGGCCCACAGCCGAGATCGCCGTGATGGGCCCGGATGGCGCGGTGAACATCATCTTCCGCAAAGAGCTGGCCGAAGCAGAAGACGCTGCCGCTCGTAAAGCGGACCTGGTGGCCGATTACCGCCAAAAATTCGCCAACCCCTATGTGGCCGCCCAGCGCGGCTACCTGGACGATGTCATCGAGCCCAAAGAAACCCGCCCGCGCCTGATCAATGCGCTGGAAATGCTGCAAAACAAGCGCGATGCCAACCCCGCCAAAAAGCATGGCAACATTCCGCTGTAGGAGGAAATGATGGCCGCAGTTACCAAAGTGCTGGTTGCCAACCGCGGCGAGATTGCCGTGCGAATCATTCGCGCCTGCCGCGAACTGGGCATCGAAACCATAGCCGTCTTCTCCGAAGCCGACCGCCAGGCCCTGCACGTGCGCTATGCCGACGAGGCCTACCTGCTCGGGCCGGCCCCTTCGCGTGAATCATACCTGCGCGCCGACAAGATCATCGACATCGCCCGCAAAACCGGCGCAGACGCGGTCCACCCGGGCTATGGCTTCCTGGCCGAGCGGGAAGACTTCGCCGAGGTCTGCGCCGGGGCAGGCATCAAATTCATTGGGCCCAAGCCCTCGTCCATTGCCGCCATGGGCGACAAAATGACCGCCCGCGAGACGGTGCGCAAAGCCGGCGTGCCGGTGGTGCCCGGCACCGAAGATGTGGGCAACCTGAGCAACGAAGACCTGCTGTCCATTGCCCCCAAGATTGGTTTCCCGCTGCTCATCAAAGCCACGGCCGGGGGCGGCGGCAAGGGCATGCGTGAGGTGCGCAGCATCGAAGAGATGCCGCACCTGCTGGATTCAGCCCGCCGCGAAGCAGAATCGGCGTTTGGGGACGGCAATGTTTACCTGGAAAAACTGGTCGAAGGCGCGCGCCACATCGAAATCCAGATCATTGCCGACGAACACGGCAATGTCGCTCACCTGAACGAACGCGAGTGCTCCATCCAGCGCCGCCACCAAAAACTGATCGAAGAATCACCATCGCCCATCATGGACAGTGAACTGCGGGCCCGCATGGGCGCGGTGGCCGTCAAGGCGGCTCAGTCGGTGGATTACCAAAACGCCGGGACGATCGAATTTTTGGTGGATAAAGACCGCAACTTCTACTTCCTGGAAATGAACACCCGCCTGCAGGTGGAGCACCCCGTGACTGAGATGGTGACCGGCATCGACCTGGTGAAAGAGCAGATTCGCATTGCGCGCGGGCGGGCGCTTTCGTTCAAGCAGGAAGATGTGCAAATCAACGGGCACGCCATCGAATGCCGCGTCAACGCCGAAGACCCCTATAACGGCTATATGCCCTCCACCGGCAAGATCATGCACACCCTGCTGCCCACCGGGCCAGGCATCCGCGTCGATTCGGGCGTGTACACCGGATTCGAGATCACCCCCCATTATGACCCCATGATCGCCAAACTGATCGTCTGGGGTGAGACGCGCGCTGCAGCCATCCTGCGCATGCGCCGCGCTCTCGAAGAATACCGCATCGTTGGTGTGCGCACCAACATCCCCTTCCACCAATCCATGATGGATTCACACCGCTTTATGGGTGGGCAATTCGATACGCGTTTTGTTGAAGAGCGCTTCACCATGCAGGAAGACGAAACCACCCAGACCAGCAACGCCGAGATCGCAGCCATCATGGCCACGCTGGTCGCCCACCAGTCCACAGCCCGCTCGGCCCAGTTTATTCAGCGTAACGAACGCGACGCCAGCAACTGGAAGTGGGTCGGGCGCTGGGAACGTATGCACCGCTGACGGAGGCCCGGCAATGAAATACATCACCACCATTGGCGACAAAGAATACACCGTTGAGGTCATTGACGAAAGGCACGTCAGCATCAACGGCAGGGTCATGACCGTGGACTTTGCACCGGTCAGCAACCAGCCAGTCTACAGCCTGCTCATCGACGGAAAGTCGCATGAGGCTTACATTTACCCTGGCGAAGAAAACTGGGAAGTGCTGCTGCGCGGGCGCCTGTACCCGGCCCAGGTGGAGGATGAACGCGAAAAACGGCTCAAAACAGCAGCCGGGGGGGGGGTGGCCGAAAGCGGCGAGTTCCACCTGCGGGCGCCCATGCCAGGGTTGGTGGTGGCCGTGCCCGTCAAGGAGGGGCAGCCCATCAAAAAAGGCGATGTGCTGCTCATTCTCGAATCGATGAAAATGCAGAACGAACTCAAATCGCCCAAAGACGGCACGGTGCAGCGCATTCGCGTTAAACCGGGCGAGACGGTGGAACAAAAGGCAACCCTGTTGAGCTTGGTGTAAGCGATGTCTGACGGAACAGAAATTGAGTCAAAATACCTGGTCAGGGATTTGCAACGTCTTGCCGCGCGACTGGCGGCATTGGATGCCCGTATCGTCCAGCCCCGCACCTACGAGCGCAACATCCGCTTCGACCAACCCGATGGCAGCCTGCGGCTCGCGAAGAAGGTGCTGCGCCTGCGGGAGGATGATAAAGCACGCCTCACCTTCAAAGGTCCCGGCGAAGCCCAGGATGGTATCTACACCCGCGAAGAGCTGGAGGTAGAGGTCAGCGATTTCGACAGCATGCAGTCCATCCTGCAATCACTTGGCTATGCGCAATTTGCGTTTTACGAAAAATTCCGCACCACCTATGCCTTCAAGCAATGCCTGATTATGCTCGATGAAATGCCCTACGGCAATTTTGTTGAGGTCGAGGGCCCCAATGCGCTTTCAGTAACAGCCGTTTCTGAAATGCTGGGGTTGGATACCACCCTCAGCCTGTGCGACAGCTACCTGGGACTGTTCGAACGGGTGCGCGCGCAATTGGGATTAACCTTCAGCGACTTAAGTTTCAAGAACTTCCAGGGGGTTGCCATCCCGCCCGCAGCCTTCGGCAAAGATTTCGCCGACTAAGCCCGGGCGCCGCACCCAAACAGCTTTTTGTATCGTTGAAAACGGTTCGGACGGTGTAGCGATTGGCGCGCAAATGGGGAAGAATTACCTATTTTGGCAGGGGAGCGCGTCCGTTTTCCAGGCGCAACAGGCCAGCCCGGTGGGCGGCATCGATTGCGGCTTGCACTTCGTGCCCATTCAACAGACGGTCGATCTCCGGGTAAGACCGTGTGTTATACACCGGCTGGTAACGATCCATAATGTTTACATAGGTATTGCGCGAGATTTCATCTGCCAGGAAGTGCATAAGCATTTCAGTATCAGCCAGGTCGCGCGGCAGTATCAGGTGCCGCACCAACAGGCCGCGCTTGGCCAGCCCATCCGCATCAATCACCAGGTCGCCCACCTGGCGATGCATTTCGCGTACAGCAGCCCGATTGGTTTCCGGGTAATCAGCCACGCGCAGGTAACGGTTGGCCGTAGAGGGGTCATCGAATTTCATGTCTGGCAGGTAGATATCCACAATCCCATCCAGCAGGCGCAGGAACTCGACCGAATCGTACCCGCCGGAGTTGTAAACCAGCGGCAGGCGCAGGCCGGCCTTCATGCCCACCTGCACAGCCTTGAGCACCTGCGGCACCACATGGCTGGGGGTGACCAGGTGGATATTATGCACACCCTGGTCTTGCAGCGCCAGCATGATGGCCGCCATCTCCTCCGGCTCCATCTCGCGGCCGGCCGGTTGGGCATTGATGTCGAATGTGTTGCAAAACTGGCAATGCAGGTTACACCCCCCAAAGTACAGCGCGCCGGACCCCCGCCACCCGCATATCGCTGCTTCTTCATCGCGCAGGACGCCATAATAGGGCACCCGCGCCTTGAGCCCCACATTGCATTTGCCCAGTTCGCCGCGCGTGCGGTCCACAAGGCAATCAGCCGGGCAGATGCCACAGCGCAACAAGCGCGCGTAGGCGGTCTGCACACGCTGGTCGATTTCTGCAGAAGTGAGGTTGAAATAAGCCGGGTAGAACGGTCCCATGTGGATCTCCCACATCATTTTTAGCGTATTTATACCGCCGGCTGGCATAACAATGCCGTTGCGGATGGGTCAGCGCAGCACGACCTCGCGCACGTGGATGTGGAATCCCTCGGCGGGTTTTTCGCGGATGTCTTCGATCTCGACCCGCAGGGTCTGGATGGGCTTTTCAGGTTGGGGGAAGGTGAAGGAAATGGTCGGGTCGAAGGGCTGGTTTTCGTATGCGCCGCTGATTGCCTCCGTGGACCCGTCGCCATATGTAAGGGTGACTTGAACAGTGAAGAATGTCATGGTGGCCACCGTGATGTCGATTCCGGCAATAGTGCGCGCTTCGGGGAAATCCATTTCGAAGAAGAAGGGGTTATCGGCTGCGCCGCGCATGAGCGTATCTTTGTTGCCATCAAAGGCATCCGGCAGGCTGCCGATATCCAATGCCGAGTGGGAAACGATGACCGGCTGTCCGCCGAGTTGCAGGGCCTGTTTCTGCGGGCTAAGGTCGGGCGTGGGCGGGGCCACTGGCGCAAAGGCGGCCTGGGAGTGTTGCCAGCGCAACCCGGCGACAAATCCGGCCCCAAAGGCCACCAGCACGACAAACACAAGCCAGCCGCCAGAGAGGCGTAGTGCAAACCGGGGGAGGCCCCGCGCCCCGGCCGGGGCAGGGAGGGGCGTCTGGGACTGCGGAATGCCAGATTCGGGTCGGGGGGCAGGCTGACCGGGTGCCTGGCCCGCCTGCGGCGCGGTGGGAGGCGCAGGCGGGGGGGCATCCTGTTTCTGGAACAAGCGCCGGGCCAGCGATCCGTCACGCAGGGCGTCGAAGATGGTGGGTTCTTTTTGTTCGTCGCTCATCGTTTTCGTAGTTTAGTGTAAGTGCGGGTAAAAGTCAATTAATCGCGCCATCACGCCAGGTGACTCCGCGGACAGGGAATGCCGCGCCCACCAGGCGCGGGAGCAGGCTGTGCAGGGCATGCGGGTCGCCGGAGGTGAAGCCGGTGACGCTGCCAGTCGCAGCGGGCGGTGCATACAGCCCGCCTTTCTCCAGCATGCGGTGCACCTGGCGGGCCACGGCAGGGGCGGGGTCGATGACGCGCACGCCCGGGCCGGTGATGGATCGAATGAGCGGGATGACGAACGGGTAGTGGGTACAACCCATGACCACGGTGTCGACCCCCCGGGCGAGCATGGGGATGAGGGCATCTTCGAGGATGGCGCGCGTGGCAGGGGATTCGAGTTCGCCACGCTCGATCTGGGCGACCAACCCCGGGCAGGTGTGCGGGAGCAACATGACACCGCTGGCGAAACGCTCGACCACCGAAGCATAGAGCGCCCCCTGGAAGGTGGCCGGGGTGGCCAACACGCCCACCAAACCGGTGCGGGTTTGCTCGGCAGCGGGTTTGACGGCCGGTTCCATACCCACAAAAGGTACGAAAGGGAAGACGGCGCGCAGGTGATGCAAGGCGGCAGCCGAGGCGGTGTTGCAGGCCACCACGATCAGTTTTGCGCCGTGCCCAAGCAGAAAGCGTGTAATTGACTCGGCAAAGGCGCGCACCTCATCCAGATGGCGCGGCCCGTACGGGACGTGCGCCTGGTCTGCGAAGTACAACACCGACTCCGTGGGCAATTCGGCCCGAACAGCCCGAAGCACCGACAACCCGCCTACACCTGAATCAAAGATGCCAATGGGGGCAGGCAGGGCGGAAAAGTGTGCCATGGGTCTTATTAAAACATAAAACGCAAGTCCATGCGTTTTATGTTTTACTTCCTATGCTTTACCCGCCCTTGCGCTTTACCGGCAGCCCGGCGCGGCGCCAGGCCAGCATGCCGCCGTTGAGGTTGAAAGCGGTGTAACCCGCGTCAATAAGCGCCTTGACAACCGGGCGGCTGCGGCTGCCCGAGGCACACATGCAAATGATCGCTTTATTTTTGGGCAGTTCCTGCATGCGCTTGCGCAGCGCACCAAGTGGAATCAGCTTGGCGCCGCTGACATGGGCCGCGCTGAACTCTTCCGGTTCGCGCACGTCGAGCAACAGGGGACGTTTGCCGCTTTTCAGTTTTTCTTCGGCTTCCTGGGCGCTCAGGGTGGGCAGCGGCGGCCCAAAAAGGCGTGAGAGCAAATCCATCAATTAATCTCCTTTTATTGGCATGCTTCTATAAACCTGCGAAACAGACTGCGCATCTCCGGCTGGGCGGTCAACCACTCGGGATGCCACTGCACCGCAAACCCGAAAGGATGTTCGGGCAGTTCGACCGCCTCGATTAATCCATCCGGGGCGTGCCCGACGGCCTTAAGCGCCGGCGCAAGGTCTTTGATTCCCTGGTGGTGCAGGCTGTTGACCCGCAGGATGGGCGTGCCAAATATCTTCCCGATGTGACTATCCTCACTGATGCGCACATCATGGGCGATCATGTCACGCGGGATGTCGGGGTACCAATCATGGCGTAATGCACCGGGATGCTGATCTGGAATGTGGGTGTAGAGCGTGCCGCCCAGGGCCACATTGGCCACCTGGAAGCCCCGGCAAATGCCCAGGAAGGGCTTGCCATCCTCCGCAGCGCGGCGCAGCAACGGCAGTTCGAGGGCATCACGCGCATCATCCACATCGCCCACTTTGGGGTGAGGTGTTCCATTGAATATATCAGTGCGAATGTCGCCGCCGCCCGTGAACATGATTCCGCCCAGGCGCGGGTAAATCTCCATCCACTCCTCCTGCGCCAACTGGTTTGGGATGAGCAGCGGAATACCGCCGGCCTGCTGGATGGCCCGCACGTAATGGGTGTTCAGCATCACATAGGGGCGGTTTTCCCGCTCGCTGTCGAAGGTGGTCACACCAATCAGGGGTCTGCGCATAGAGTCTCCAAAAACAAAATGGGCACAGCGCAAGGCTGTACCCATTCATTTTACCCAAAAACAGATTAGTCGAACTTCTGTTTGAGGCGGGCAGATTTTCCGGTGCGTTCGCGCAGGAAGTAGAGCTGGGCGCGGCGCACGACCGAGTGGCGCTCGACCACGACCTTATCCAGGCGCGGGGAACGCAACAGGAAGGTGCGCTCGACGCCGATGCCATTGCTGGCCAGGCGGCGCACGGTGAAGGAGGATTCGTTGCCGCCTTTGCGCAGGCGGATGACAGTGCCCTTGAATTCCTGGATGCGCTCACGGTCGCCTTCCTTGATGCGGACGTGCACGCTGACAGCATCGCCAGGGCGAAGGTCGGGGATATTGGGGTTAGCGGCGGCTTCGACAGCCTTCATCAGATCAGCCATTTCGTTCATCCTTACTTTTATCAGGTGTACCGCTTCACAGCGGCTTGTTTACAGACGCGACGTGGGATTATATCATGTTCTATAAATGCGTAAAGACCATTACTGGTGATTACTCGCAAATAGGCTTAAAGAGAAAAGCTCTGCTAAAGAATGGTGCTTTGGGGTTGCGAGCATCCAAGTGCCAATGAAAACAGATCCAACACGAATATAGCACCGAGAGCTATCCTTGCCAAGTTTCCAGTCGAGCAAGTCCAGTCCACAGTCCGTGAGCACATCTTGCTGTATCACCAGCGGGTTGCGCCGTGCCCGCACTGGTACCTGGTGGTGCTGGGCGTCAAGCCATGTCAACAGGGCCGCGGGCTGGCGCGCGCCCTGCTCGAACCCATGCTGGCCCGCGCAGACGCAGGCAGCCATCTGGTTTAACGCGAAACTGCGCACGAAAGCAACCTGGATTTCTACGCCAAATTCTGGTTCAAGGTGAAAGCAGAAGCCCCGCTATCTGGAGGCGGGGCGTATCTGTGGTATCTCGTGCGGTAGTGCAAAAAATGATCCGCTACACCTGCCCACCCAATAGCCAGGCATCAACAATGGCACCGGACCTATCCACCGGCTGCCATCGTCATCACAAGCCCCATCAGCCCGCCTGAAGCCACCAGCCATGCCGAATTTATTTTTGTTCGCAAGAGCAAAACCAAAGCCAACAAACAGGTGGACATCGTAAGCCAATCAATCAGGGCAGCCGATGCCAATTGTCCGCTAACAGCCGCCATAAGCGCGAGAGAAACGATGTTCACCCCATCCAAAAATGCGCTAAAACCCTGGGATTGCCGCAAACGCTCGAGGAAGGGGATGGAGAAAATCACAAACAGGAATGCCGGCAGGAAGATTCCCACGGTCGCCAGAAGCGCACCCGGCGCGCCGCCAAGCACATAGCCCACAAAAGTTGCCGTGGTAAACAACGGACCAGGAGTAAATTGCCCGATGGCAACCGCATCCAGCAATTGTTGGTCGGTTAGCCAGCCAAGACGGTCGACAAACTCAGCCCGCAAAAAGGCCAGCAAAACATAACCGCTGCCATACAATACGGAGCCTATTTTGAAAAAAGACCAGAATAACCCGGCCGGCGTGAAATCAGAGAAGAGATGTGTGACTGGAAACCAGACCACCGGCAAAACTGGCCTAAGACCCTGCCAGCCGCGTTTGACCAACAGGGTCAATACACCGCCAAGCAGAAGCAGGGTAATTTCATTGATCCAGCCAAACCAGGCCGCGGCGGCAGCCACAGCCGCCAGTGCAAACGCTGCCGGGGTTTTGAGAACTTTTCGGCCCAATCCCCATAAAGCATGCAAGACGATGGCTGCCACAACCGGCTTGACTCCGTAAAGCAACCCGTCCATTGCTGGAACGGTGTTGAAGCGCACATACAACCACGCCAGCCATAGCACGATCAGAAAGGCCGGCAAAATGAAACACATGCCGGCCACAATCAAGCCAGACCAGCCCGCCCGGCGGTATCCGATGTGGATGGCTAACTCAGTGGAATTGGGACCGGGAATAAGGTTGGATGCACTGACCAGATCGAGAAACTCCTTGTCATTCAGCCAGCCGCGGCGAGTGACGATCTCGGTATGCATCATGGCGGTGTGGGCCGCGGGCCCCCCGAACGAAGTGAACCCGATGCGCAGGAAAAGACCGGCAAGTTCAATCAGCGTTGTCTTATCTGGACTCGACATGAATAAATTTTAATTTGTAACCATGAGAAGCAAGGTTAACGCGTGGTAAACATGCCGCTGCAAGGCCTGGGGTAGATACGTCTACGGGTAAGATGGGATGAATTTAATGGAGGGATACCAGCCCACAGATCCTACCGCGTCCACCGGGGTGCGATTGAATGCGTTTCCATCCCACGCTGCCACAATCAGATCTCCCTCATTGAATTCATAGTAAGCGATCAAAGGACGGCCATCCTGTCCGAGCGCAATGGATGAGAAAAACCCCGGGCGAAAAATTCCCGGACTCATACTGCGTATAAGCCAGGCGTTGTTTTGGCGGGTGGCATAATAAAGCGTGTCGGGGTCATCATCGAAGTAGCTAATATGCGGACGGCCGCGCGAATCGAAAGTGAGCGAAGTAAATAGTCCGATATTTTTGCCCCGATCGTCAATCGTTTCGGTCAGCCACTTACGCCCATCCCACCAGGCATAACGCAGGCTGCCCTGTTCAATATCATGGTAACCGATGGCAGGGCTACCATCGGGCGCAATAGCCAGGCTGTTGAAACCTCCGCTCGGGGCAGACGGGTCCACCAGCTTGATCTGCCACTCTGCGCCATCCCACCAGACCACTTTCAGGTTTTTCGCCAAGTTGCCAATGTAACTGACAATCGGATAACCGCGCCCATCAACGCCAATGGAAGTGCGAAACTGCTCCGGGAACTCGCTCTGGTACAACCGGCCCGGCTGGGTGTCCAGGTCGCCAACCTTCTCGATCAGTGCTATCTCCCAGGACGCCTCGGGGCTGCGCTGCGCCACTTTCACACTGGCGCGCCCACGGTCATAGTAGCTGATGAAGATCTGCCCATCGTAGCGAATAGCCAGGGAGGGGTAATAACCCACGTCCCCTTCGGAATCCACCGTTTCCACCTGCCAGCCGCCCGCGTCCTGGCGCGCGTACCGCAAATCCCCGCTGTCAGCTGCATAATAGGCCAGGTGCGCCCGAGCCTGCGCATCGAAGGCCAGCGAGGAAAACCACCCGGCATCGCCATCACTATCTACAACCTGAATGGGACGCCAGTAGTTTTCAAAGCGCCGGCACGCAAACTTGAGGGCTTTTTGGGCGGCATCGTAATAACTGATGCACGGATTGAGTAGGATTGGGAGGATGGTAGGCATCTGTGTTGGCAAAGATGCAGGAGCATAGACATCTGTAGCAGGCAGGGTAGGTAAACTTGAAGGCACAGGGGGGAGCGTCCTCTGCGGTTCGGGCGTATCTGTGGCTGCAAGGGGAACGAAAGGCGGTGCGGCAGTGGACCTGATTTGGGGCACAGCGCCACAAGCCGTGAGCACCAGCGCAAAAACAAGCCCGTACGACAGTTTGAAAGCGCGCATCAAGTCATCCCTCCTGCCTCATCCTGGTTTCCAAGTCCAATCAAATTGGGGCAAAAACAGTGTACCACACGGGTAAGTCTGTCACAAGCACTCCTATTAAACAAGCGCCTTTGGCATATACTGGACATTTCATAAATAAAATCTTGACAATTTATAGACAAAGCCTTAAAATTCTTTTTGTTGATTGAATCACCCATCCAAGGAGCGCCACATGAACACACATTTTCAATGGGAAGACCACCTGCTCCCGCTCGCGCTCAAAGCACTCGACCAGGAGAACACCGAGGAAACAGACCGCCCGTGCAGCCCGGTCCTGGCCGAGGCGTACCGGCGTTGTGAACAGATCACCCGCCAGAACAGCAAGACTTTTTTCATGGCCTCCGGCCTGCTGCCGGTGGAAAAACGCCGCACCGCCCGCGCCCTGTATGCATTCTGCCGCGTCACAGATGACATTGTGGACCGTGGCGGCGCGGATGCCAATGTCCAACTGAAGGCCTGGGAGAAACAGTCGCTGCACCCCATTCACAACCACCACCTCGCAAACATGGATACGCCCACACTGGTGGCCCTCGCATGGCGCGACGCGCGCCGGCATCACGGCGTGCCCCTTTTGTATGCTCAACAACTGGTTGGCGGGGTGGCCTATGACCTGCTCAAAAACCGCTACGAAACCTTCAACGAGCTGGCAGCTTACTGTTACGGCGTGGCCTGCACCGTTGGACTCATGTCCATGCACATCGTCGGGCACAGCGGGCCGGATGCCATCCCCTACGCCATCCGGCTGGGTGTGGCGCTGCAACTCACCAACATTCTGCGCGATGTGGGTGAAGACTGGCGCATGGAACGCCTGTACCTGCCCAAAGAAGAATTGGATGCCTTCGGTTTGACCGAGGACGATATTGCGCGCGGAATTGTAACCGGGCGGTGGCGCGCCTTCATGCGCTTCCAGATCGCGCGCGTGCGGGACCTGTACGCCTCTGCGCTTCCGGGCGTGGCCCTGCTGCACCCGGACGGGCGCTTCGCCATTGGCGCGGCCGCGGAACTTTATGAAGCGATCCTGACGCAGATCGAAAAAAACGATTACAACGTGTTCGGCCAGCGCGCTGCTGTCAATACGGGCGGGAAACTCCGCCGCCTGCCGGGCATCTGGTGGCGTGCCTTTACCGGGCATTACCCCCAGGCGTAGGACGCCATCCTTCAATAACGGGACTTAACTCAACAAAAAGGTGAAATCATGAAAAAGAAGAAGATTATTGTTATCGGCAGTGGGTTCGGCGGGCTGGGCGCGGCCATTCGGTTGGCCACCCAGGGACACGACGTGGAGATCTTTGAGAAGCGCGACAAGCTGGGCGGGCGCGCCTACCAGTACGAGATCAACGGCTTCAAGTTCGACGGCGGCCCGACCGTCATCACCGCCCCGTATATGTTCGATGACCTGTTCGAAGGCGCCGGGCGTAAAACGGAAGATTATATGAACCTGGTCCCGCTCGACCCGTTCTACCGCATCTTCGACCATGACACCAGCTACTTCGACTACCGCCACAAGATCAATAACATGCTGGACCAGATCGAAACCCGCAACCCGGCCGACAAGGCCAATTACCTGCGTTTCGTCGAGGCCACCAAGGCCATCTTCCAGAAGTTCCACCCCAGCACCGACCAGCCTTTCCTGAAATTGTGGGACATGCTCAAGATCATGCCCGACATCATCCGGCTCAACGGCATGGGCGGCACGTATGGGTTTGTCTCGAAATACGTCCAGGATGAATTCCTGCGCCGCACCTTTTCGTTCCACCCGCTGCTGATCGGCGGCAACCCGTTCGATACCCCTTCCATCTATACCCTCATCGTCCAGTTCGAGAAGGAATGGGGCGTGCACTACGCCATGGGCGGCACGGGTGCGATCGTTTCTGCGCTGGGCCGGCTGTTCGCCGAGTTGGGTGGGCGGGTGCACTTCAACAGCGAAGTCAAAGAGATCGTCATCAAAAACCGCAAAGCGACCGGCATCCGCCTGGGCGATGGCACCTTCGTCCCGGCCGATTACGTGGTCGGCAACGGCGATGTGGCCTTCACTTACCGCCACCTGATTGCCGAAGAACACCGCCGCTTCTACCCCAACTGGCGCATCGACGCCATGAAATACAGCATGTCGCTCTTCGTGCTTTACTTCGGCACCAAGCGCCGCTACACCGACAGCAAGCTCAATCACCACAACATCATCCTCAACCAGCGTTACAAGGAACTGCTGCGCGATATTTTCGAAGGCACCAAGGTGCCCGAAGATTTCTCGCTCTACCTGCACATGCCCTCATTCACCGACCCGGGCGTGGCGCCGGAAGGCTGCGAATCGTTCTACGTGCTCTCACCGGTGCCCGTGCTCGGCAAGGATTCGCCGGATTGGAACGAGTTGGCCCCGATGTACAAAGAGAAGATCTACAAGTTCCTCGAAGAGAACTACCTGCCAGACCTGCGCGCCAACGTGATCGCGGAGCATCACATCGACCCGCTGCACTTCCAGAACACGCTCAACAGCTACCGCGGCGCGGCCTTCTCGGTGCGCCCCAGCCTGATGCAGTCTGCCTGGCTGCGCCCGCACAACCGCTCGGAAGAATTCCCCAACCTGTACTTCGTGGGCGCGGGCACGCACCCGGGCGCGGGCGTCCCGGCGGTGCTCTCTTCCGGCAAGATCGCTGCCGACCTGATCGCCGAAGAGCTGACCGGCCAGCGCGCCCAGTTTGTGGTGCGCACCGGCGGCAAACCAGAAACCGCCGCCACCGATTGAACTGGATTGATAAAAAAATGTCATTGCGAAGCGGCGATCTTTGCCGCTGAAGCAATTTCACCACACCGCCCAATTATGTGAGATTGCTTCGCAAAAACCGCTCGCAATGACAAACTCTACACGAAAGGCGCAAATGACCGCCCCCTACACCATCGGCTTCACCGAAACCCCCGCAGAGATCGCCCTGGACAGCCTGCCTGTCCGGGGTGCTTTGCCTGCCTGGCTGGCCGGCACGCTCGTCCGTAACGGACCCGGCACCTTTCGCGTTGGCCAGCAAACCTACCGTCACTGGTTTGACGGGCTGGCCATGCTGCACAAGTTTTCGTTCGGCGGCGGCAGGGTGTCGTACGCCAATAAATATCTCGACAACAAATCCTATCGCGCCGCAAAAGAGACCGGGCGCATCAGTTATGCCGAATTCGCCACCGACCCGTGCCGCGACCTGTTCGCCCGCGCCATGGCCGTCTTCTCGCCGCAGATTACCGACAGCGCCAAGGTCAACGTGGCCAAAATCGCCGGGCAGTACATGGCCCTGGCCGAGACGCCCATCCAGGTGCAGTTCGACATCGAGACGCTCAAATCGGTGGGCGTCTTCAACTACGAAAAACGCATCGTCGGGCAGATGACCACCGTGCACCCGCAGTTCGACTTCGCGCGCGGCGACACCTACAACATGGTCACGCATTACAACGCCCTCAGCCACTACAACATCTACCGCATCGCCGCCTCGGGCGCGGTGCACAAAGCCGGGGCGGTGCCGGTGCTCAACCCGGCCTACCTGCACAGCTTCGGCATGAGCCAGAACTACATCACCATCGCCGAGTTCCCGCTGGTGGTCAACTCGCTCGACCTGCTGCTCTGGCTGCGCCCCTACATCGAAAACTTCCGCTGGGAGCCGCAGCGCGGCACGCCCTTCACCATCATCAACCGCCACACTGGCGAAGTGGCCGGGCGCTTCGAGTGCGACCCGTTCTTCGCCTTCCACCACGTCAACGCCTTCGAGCGCGGCGGCGAGCTGGTCGTGGACATGGTCGGCTACGACGACGCCAGCATCATCCAGCACTACTACCTCAACCGGCTCAACGACGCCAACATCGAACTGCCCTTCGGCACGCTGCGCCGCTTCCGCGTGCCGAAGGGCCAAAAGCGCGGGCGCATCAGCGGCGAGAAGTTATCAGATGCCTGCATGGAGCTGCCGCGTTTCGATTACGAACGCTTCAACATGGATGGCGATTACCGCTTCGTCTACGCCTCCAGCCTGGATGCCGCCCACCGGGCCGGGTTCTACAACCAAATCGTCAAAGCGGACCTGGCCACCCGCAGCCTGCAAACGTGGACCCAGGCGGGATGCTACCCTGGCGAGCCGGTCTTCGTCGGGCGCCCCGGCCGCAGCGCCGAAGATGACGGCGTCATCCTTTCGGTCGTGCTCGACACCCAAAAGGGCACCTCCTTCCTGCTCGTGCTCGACGCCCATACCTTCCAGGAGATCGCCCGCGCCGAAGTCCCCCAACCCATCCTGTTCGGCTACCACGGCGAGTTTTTTGCCGGGTAGGGAATTTTCCGCCCAAAAAACCTCATCTCTCTTCACTCATCACTGATCACCGTTCACCTGCCGCCAAAATTATGCCCCCCATCATCACCGTCAATAACGTCTACAAAACCTACCGCGCCGGGGATGCCGATATCCCCGTCCTGCGCGGCGTCTCTTTCGATGTCCTGCCCGGCGAGTTCGTCGCCATCGTCGGGCCCTCCGGCAACGGCAAGACCACCCTGCTCAACATGATGACCGGCATCGACCACCCCACGCGCGGTGCAGTGACCGTCAACGGCAAGACGCTCAACACCCTCAGCGAAGACCAACTGGCCCTGTGGCGCGGCACCGACCTGGGCATTGTCTTCCAGTTCTTCCAACTGCTGCCGACCCTCAGCCTGCTGCAAAACATCATCCTGCCCATGGATTTCACCAAGAACCTGCCCGCAAAACAGCGCAGGGAACGCGCCCTGCACCTGCTCGACCAGGTGGGGCTGGCCGACCAGGCCCACAAACTGCCCTCGGCCGTCTCCGGCGGGCAGCAGCAGCGCGCCGCCATTGCCCGCGCCCTGGCCAACGACCCACCCCTCATCGTCGCCGACGAACCGACCGGCAACCTCGACGCCAAAACCTCTGCTGAAGTCTTCGAACTGTTCGCGCACCTGGTGGACCAGGGCAAAACGCTCATCATGGTCACGCACAACACGGAGTTGTCCCGCCAGTCCTCGCGCGTGCTCGAAGTGGTCAGCGGCCAGATCGTGCGCGATGAGACCTTCAAAAAGGTGATCGCGTAAATGAGCGTCATCTGGCACAAGGTCTGGAGCGACCTGTGGCACCACAAGAGCCGCACCCTGCTGGCAGTGCTCAGCATCGCCGCCGGGGTGTTCTCGGTGGGCGCCATCTTCGGCCTGGTCGATCAACTCCTCTCCGGCATGGACGCCGCCCATCGCGCGGTGGCCCCCTCGCACGCCAACATCATCCTGCGCAATTACAGCACGCAAGACATTGTCGATGACCTGAAAGAACTCGACGGCGTGGCAGGCATCGACCCGGTCAACCAGATCACCGTGCGCTATAAGATCAATCCCGAAGATGATTGGGAACTGGGCACGCTCGTCCAGCGCGATTACGAGAACCAGGTCTACGACCAGCAGGTGCTTACAGAGGGCGCGTGGCCGTCCGAAGGGCGGATCGCCATCGAACGGCTGTCCAGCGAATATTGGGGCGCGGATATCGGCGACAGCCTCATCCTCCAGGTGGACGGCGAAGAACAATCCTTCGAGGTCGGCGGCAAGATCCGCCACCCGTTCGTCCAGCCGCCGCTGTTCGGCGGGCAGGCTCACTTCTTCACCAATGCCGAAGGGCTGGCGGAGTTTGGCATCCCCGAAGGGCTGTACGGGCAGTTGTTCGTGCGCGTGGATGACTACAGCCTGGAACGCGCAAAAGAGATCGCCGCCGACATCCGCTCCGAACTGGGCCAGCGCGGCATCGGCGTGGTGGTCACGCTCTACCAGGACCCCGACAAACACTGGGGGCGCATGTTCGTCGAGGGCATCAACGCCGTGATGCAGGTCATGGCAGTGGTGGCGCTTTTCCTGAGCGCCATCCTGGTGCTCAACACCATGACCGCGCTCATCACCCAGCAGACCGACCAGATTGGCATCATCAAATCCATCGGCGGGCGCAGCGGCGACATCATGAAGATCTATTTTGTCGAGGTGCTCATCCTGGGGCTGCTTGCGCTGGCCATCGCCCTCCCGACCGGAGCGGCCTTCGCCTTCCTGATGAGCCAGTGGTTCCTCAACCTGTTCAACATCGACTACAACGAATTCGTCCTCTCGCGCCTGGCGGTCTGGCTGCAAGTCGGCGCGGCGCTGGTGGCCCCGCTGTTAGCCGCGCTCCAGCCCATCCTGCGCGGCGCGCACATGACCGTGCGCGAAGCCATTGCCACCTACGGCATCGGCAGCGATTACGGCAACAGCCGCTTCGACAAAGCCATCGAAAAACTCGCCGGGCTTTTCCTGTCCTCACTGTTCGCGGTCTCGCTCGGCAACATGTTCCGCCGCAAAGGACGCCTCTCACTGACCCTGTTCGTGCTCGTCATTGCCGGGGTGATGTTCCTGATGGTGATGACCCTGATCTCATCCACCAACCTGACGCTCGATAACGAACTGGCCCGGCGCGCCTTCTCAGTGCGAATCGGGCTCACCCAAAGCCAGCCCGCCGATAAAATATTGCCGCTGGTGAACGCCGAAAGCGGCGTCACCGCCGCCGAGATGTGGACCAGCCGCAACGCCACCCTGCTGCGCGAAGGCGAGCTGCTGGAAGATTCCGCCGGGCTGGGCGCGCAACTCATCGGCATCCCGCCCGGAACAAATATGTTCCGCCCGGTCATCGTCAGCGGGCGCTGGCTGCGGGCAGGCGATGCGGAAAATGTCATCGTGCTCAGCCAGGAGACCGCCGACAAAAATGAGGTGGGCGTGGGCGACACAGTCACGCTCGACCTGGGCGACCTGGGTGAAAGCAACTGGGAAGTGATCGGCACCTACCGCGTGGTGTACGGCGGCGGGTTCGCCGTCGAGCCCATCTATGCCCCCATCCCGGCCGTGGAAGACGTGGCCGGGACGAGCGCCGAAGGCACGCAGGTGGTGCTGCGCGCCAGCAACGCCGCCACCCTGGCAGACGCCACCGCCCTGGCCGAGCGCCTCGAAGCGCGCCTCGAAGATGAAGACATCGGCATCGACTTCTACACCTCGCTCGTCCCGCTGGAAGAACGCGACTACGTCAACAACCAGTTCGCCTCGGTCATTTCCACCCTGCTTGGGCTGGCCATGATCGCCGCCACGGTTGGGGCCATCGGGCTGACGGGCGCGCTGGCCATCAGCGTGGTCGAGCGCACGCGTGAGATCGGCGTGATGCGCGCCATGGGGGCGCGGTCGAACACCCTGTCGACTCTTTATCTCATGGAGGGGGCGCTGCAGGGTCTGCTCAGCTGGGTCATCGCGGTGCCGCTGGCCTTCGTCCTGTCGCAGCCGCTGGCGCGCCTGCTCGGGCAGCGCATGCTCGAACTGGACCTGGATTACGCCTTCAACCTCCCAGCAGTCTTCATCTGGCTAGCGGTGGTGATGACCTTTGCCATCAGTGCGTCCATCTACCCGGCGCGCATGGCGGCCCGCGCCCGCGTGCGCGAAAACCTGAGTTACCAGTAAATCCCCAAAATTAAGCCCATGCAATCCAGCCTGCCAGGATCTGGCAGGCTGGATTCTTAAAATATCCAAAATCTGATTGACTTAACAGGGTGTTAATGATAATCTGATATATGATATTATATCTAAAATATAAACAAGGTGCCCGATATGTTCAATGTTCCCGCTGGTCACAAACAACTGCGTTACCTGGTCGCTGACCAATTGCGAAATGCCATCCTCGACGGGCACTACAAACCTGGCGAATGGCTGCGCCAGGAGCACCTGGCACAGGAATTGGGCGTGAGTCAGATGCCCGTGCGTGAAGCCCTCAAAGAACTGACTGCCGAAGGGTTGATCGAACACATTCCATATCGCGGCGTGCGCGTGATTGCCTTTTCTGCCGATGATGTCGAAGACCTGTACATTCATCGCGCCTTTTTAGAAAGTAAAGCTGCCAGGGCAGCCGCAAAACACATCACCCCAAAAGAAATTGCCGAACTAAAGAAACTGCAAGACCAAATGGAAGCCAATCTGGCGCCGGAACAACTCGCGGTTTACCGTGATTTGAACCGGCGTTTTCATTGTGCCGTCTTCAAAGCCAGCCGGCGTGACTACCTCACCCGCACCCTCACCCAGATGTGGGCCGCCTTTCCCACCATGCTGATTGGCAATTTTGCCAAGACAGCCGCAACTCCCCTGCCCGAACGCGACAACTCGGACATGCGTGAACACCGCGCCCTGATCGAAGCCCTCGAAAAACACGATCCCAATGCGGCCGAACAGGCCATGCATGCCCACATCGAAACCACCGGACGGCAATTAGCGGCATCATTGCGAAGCAATCGCTAAGTGCCATTGCACATGGTTGCCATCATCCCACCCCCGTATTCACCAGGAGGCGCCTCTCGAGCAAATGAAAAATTCAACCTGTCCAGCCTGTCATTCCAAAACAAACCCAAGGAGAAGAAAATGCGTTACTTCAAGTTCGTGATTTTTGCCATGTTGAGCCTTGCACTCATTCTGGCTGCCTGCGCCCCCGCAGCAACGCCGACCAGTGAGCCGGTCGGGCCCGAGCCTACCCAGGCCCCCGAGCAACCCGCCGCCACAGCCGCGCCCACCATCGACCCGAATGCGCCCGTCCAGGGTGGCACGGTCATCGTAGGCACCGCCCAAGAGCCGGGCACCCTCAGCCCGCTGCTGGCTTCTGCCACCATTGATGATGTCATTGGCGCCTTCATTGTCGAAGGCCTCATCGGCACCGATGTCAGCGGCGCGTACATCCCGGTGCTGGCAGAAGAGCTACCCACCATCTCTGATGATGGATTGGTCGTCACCTACAAAATCAAAAAAGACATCAAATTCAACAACGGCGACCCGCTGGCCTGCGCCGATGTACAGTACACCTACGATGCCATCCTGTCCGACCTGTCGGGCGCGAGCACCTCAGGCTACAGTGACATCGACAAGATCGAGTGCACCGACGATTACACCGCCGTGGTTTATTTTGCCGAACCTTACGCCCCATACCTGCGCCTGTTTTCCTACATCGTTCCGCGCGCTGCTGGCGAGTTTGACAAAATGGATAGCTGGGAATACAACCGCGCGCCCATTGGCACCGGCCCGTGGGTGGTCAAAGAATGGTCGGCTGGCGATTTCATTGAACTTGCCCCCAATCCTTTCTACCGCGAAGAAGGCAAGCCCTACCTCGAGAGTGTCATTATCAAAATCGTGCCCAGCCGCGAAGTCGGCATGCAACTGCTCGGCACCGGCGCCATCACCGTGTTGTGGGACCTGACCGAAGCCGACTTCCCGACCCTCGACAACATGGATGGAGTCACCTGGGCCGGCGCACTGTATGGCTCGGGCGAAAATGAATTGCTGGTCTTCAACCTGGGCGCCACCGATGGCTCTGCCCCTGTTGACCCGGCCGAAGCCCCGCACCCCATCCTCAGCGACCTGCGCGTGCGCCAGGCCATCCAATACGCCATCGACAAGGAATTGATCGTCGATGCCCTCTTATTTGGTAATGTCAAAGTGGGCACCACCGTGCTACCCACCGGCACATTCGCCTGCCCGCAACCTGCCAGCGAGTTCAACGTGGATAAAGCCAAAGCCCTGCTCGATGAAGCCGGCTGGGTCGTGGGTGCTGATGGCATCCGCGAAAAAGACGGTGTGCGCATGAGCCTGAAGATTTCCACCACCTCGGGCAACCAACTGCGCGAACAGACCGAACAGGTGCTGGTCGAAATGCTCAAAGAAGCAGGCATCGAACTGGTGATCGACAACATGCCTTCCGATGTGCTCTTCGCCTCGTGGGATTCGGATGGTATGCGCAAGAAAGGCCGCTTCGACATCCTGCTCTACACCACCGGCGCAGGCATCGACCCCGACAGCCACTTGTTCAGCAACTACCACTCGGCCCGCATTCCATCGGCTGAGAACAACGGCGCGGGCAACAACTTCTCGCGCTACATCAATGCCGATGTGGACGCCTGGATCGACGAAGGCGCCTTCAACCCCAACCTGGATGCCCGCCGCGAAGCCTACTGCAATGTGGCCGCGCAAATCAACAACGACCTGCCGCGCGTCTACCTGTACGAGCGCCTGGTTATCGCTGGCTACCGCGAGAACCTGCAGAACTTCCAGGTTTCCTCCGGTTGGTCTGATATCACCATCGACTCTCAAAACTGGTGGCTCAAGCCCTAGCCTGTTGGTTTAGAATTAAACCCGCGCCCCGCAAGCGTTTTGCGGGGCGTGGGAACCCGGGAGCATCATGGCCAATTACCTCATCCGCCGTTTGTTGCAAGCAGTACTGACCCTGTTCGTCATCAGCCTGATCCTGTTCGGGCTGATCAGCTCTGTCCCCGGCGGCATCATGTCTGCATACGAAGAAAACCCCGATTTCACCTCCGCAGACATCGAACGGCTGAGGGAAAAATACGGGCTCAACGATCCGGTGCCCGTTCGCTACCTGAAATGGCTGGGCAACACCCTGCAGGGCGACTGGGGTAATTCTTTCGTTTCCAAGCGCCCGGCCATACAGGAAATTCAAGAACGCCTGCCCAACACCATTATCCTGATGGGGGCGATGCTGGTCATCACCCTGCTGATCGCCATTCCCCTGGGAATCATCTCTGCGCTCAAGCAATACTCTTTTTTTGATCACCTCGCAACCACCCTGGCCTTTGCCGGGCAATCATTGCCCGTCTTCTGGTTCGGGCTGATGCTCATCATCGTTTTCCACGTTACCCTCAAGCGTCCCGACGGCACCCCCCTACTTCCCGGCTCGGGCATAGCCACACTCGGCGCACCGTTTTCCATCACCGACCGCATCGAACACCTCATCCTGCCGGTCACCATGCTGGCCCTGGTTTCGGCAGCCGGGTACATGCGCTACATGCGTTCATCCATGCTGGATGTGATCCACGAGGATTACATCCGCACGGCACGCGCCAAAGGGCTGTCCGAACGGCTGGTGATCTATCGCCATGCCCTGCGCAACGCGCTCATCCCCTTGGTGACACTCATCGGTCTCGACCTGCCCTCGCTGTTTGGCGGCGCACTCTTCACTGAAACCATCTTCGCGTGGCCTGGCATCGGACGGTTGTATTTCACAGCCGCCCTCAAAACCGATTATCCCGTGGTCATGGCGGTGTTGGTCATTTACAGTGCGCTTATCATCTTATCCAACCTGTTGGTGGACGTGGTGTACGCAGTCATCGATCCACGCATCAAATACTCCTAGGGGCTGCCGATGCGAAACGAACTCTTCACCATTACACTGCGCCGTTTTGTAAAACACCGCATGGCCCTGACGGGTCTGGTTGTCCTGGCTACGTTCATCATCCTCGTGGCCGGCGCGCCTTTCTTTTCAACCGGCGACCCCTTCAAGCAGAACTTGCGCAGCCGCTTCCAACCGCCTTCTGCCGCCGCGATCATGGGCACCGATGACCTGGGCCGCGATATGTGGACTCGCATACTGTACGGCGGGCGAATCTCGCTCAGTGTAGGCTTGCTGGCTATGGGCGTCTCCATTGTGGTTGGCGCCATTGTGGGTCTGGTTTCCGGTTTCTATGGCGGGTGGGTAGACAGCATCCTCAGCCGCATCACCGAAATCTTCCTCTCCATCCCGCGCCTGTTTGTGCTGATTGCCATGGGCATGTTCCTGCGCTCTGCAGACCTGCCATTCCTCAAAGCCGGGTCCTTCGCCCCAATCGCCATCGTCATCGGGGTACTCTCTTGGATGGGCGTTGCCCGCCTGGTGCGCGGCGCCACCCTGGAATTGCGAGAACGTGAATATGTGCAGGCCGCCCGCGCCATTGGGTCCAACAATGCGCGCATCATGTTCAGGCACATCCTGCCCAATGTTTTCTCGCCCATCATTGTCTCGGCGACACTTGGCTTGGCCGGGGCAATCATCAGCGAATCGGGGCTGTCCTACCTCGGTTTTGGCGTTCAATTGCCCACCCCCACCTGGGGCAACATGCTCTCCAACACCCAGAACCAAATCACCACCGCGCCGTGGACGGTCATCTTCCCGGGTATGGCAATTTTCATCATCGTCATTGCCATCAACTATATCGGCGATGGTTTGCGCGACGCGCTCGACCCACGCCACTTCACCAAATGAAAAACAAACTTGCCCTCTTCGCCGCCAGCCTGATCCTGGCGGCTTTGTTTTCTGCCCCGGTCATGGCCCAAAACCCCGCGTCCACCGTGCTCATCCCCATGGGTGGGGGGTACTCGGACCTGTATAACGGCATGATGCAAACCCTGGTTAAAAACTTGCGCAACGGGCAGGTCAACATTCTCATCCTGCCAACCACTTACACCAGCAACCCCATCAGCATCACCCCTGGTGAGCGCCAAACCAACCTGACCGATGCCGAAAGACGCCGTTTTGAAGCAGAAGAAGCCTGCAAACGGGCCGCCCCAACCGGCGTATCTTGCTCTGCCGTCATTGCCCCGGTCTTCACGCGCGCAGACGCCGCCGACCCTGCCACCCTCAGCCTGTTCACCGATGCCCTCAGCGCCATTTTCATCCTGGGCGGCGACCAGACGGTGGCAATGCAGGCCATTATCGGCACACCACTCGAAAAAAGGCTGGAAGAGCTGTACCAGAACGGCGTGATCGTAACCGGCACCAGCGCTGGCTGCGGCATGCAGAGTTACGCCATGTTGGGCGGCTACGAGTCCAATTTCTCGGCGGGCAATGCCCTGTACTTTGGCGCTGCTGATTTATGGAAAGAGCCCGACCGCCACGGACTCACGTTCGGGCTGCGCAGCGCCATCCTCGACCAGCACTTCTTCCAGCGCAGCCGGTTCGCGCGGCTGGTCAACGCCATCAACCTGCCGGGTGCACCGCGCATTGGCATCGGCGTGGATGGCTATACCGGGCTGCACATCCGCAATGACCGCCTGCTGGGTGAACTCTTTGGGCTGTATGGCGTGGCCGTACTGGATGCAGAAACGTACCACGCCGCCGATGGTGCGCGCTATGTGCCGTTGGAAGGCGCAACCAATGTCTATATTCTTTCTACACGCAATCTACTCGTCCACCTGCTGGCACAAGGCGACAATACATACGACCTGGCCACCCGGCAACACAGCCTGGCGGCGCCCCTGGCGCGCATCGAACGGGATTACGCCGCACTCGACCTGCCGCCCGGTGCAGGCATGCTGGTGCTTTCGGGCTACCTGGGCAGGGATCCTACAGGCAGCCCCATCCTCGCTCGTTTTGTGGCAGCCAGCAGCGCAGAAAAAATCCTGATCGTGGCTGCGGGATTCAAATCCGGGCGGTCGGCGCAAACCAACGCCGAGACTGTGGCCCGGGCGCTGGACATCCCCACCGAAATCCTCACCCTGGATGCCGATAGCGCACCGCTGGTCATCCCGGATGGCATCGCTGGTGTCATCCTGATCGGGCAGGACGCTTCGCGCATCAACCCGGCAGCGCTTGCCCCGCTAAAAGAGGCCTGGCTGGGCGGCATGCCGCTTCTGGCAGACAACGCCGCGGCGGCAGTGTTGGGCGCGTACTACTCGAACCACGAACCCACCCCGTCTGATGCTGACCTGGCCGAGATCGCCACCCAGAAATCTTTCATTCAGGGCATAACCACTGTGCGCCCAGGGCTGGCGCTGCTGGATGTGATTGCCGAACCCCGCTTGCTCGATGATAATCGCTGGGGACGCCTGTTCTCTGTGCTGCATGCCCAGCCCGCCGTCATTGGCATTGGGCTGAACGATAACACCGCGCTCGAGATCGCCCCAGGGGGTGTGACAGCGCTGGGTGATGATGGCGTTTTCATTTTCGATTTGCGCAATGCAAGTATTGATCTTGGCAGCAACAAAGGGTTGGTGATTGCCAACGCGCTGATGGATGTGTTTGCCCCCGGCGAGAGTGTGGCGCCCATTGCCGCAGATGCGGATGCAGCCTTCCAGCCGCAGCCCACACCGGTCATCAGTGCAGCCATCGCCACCCCGCCCGCCACTCAGCCTGCAGCCACGCCCCGTGGGCCTGAACCCCTGCCAACAACCGAGCCCGCCAGCGCAACACCTGAACGCACCGATCCAGCCACTGACAGCTCTGGATGGATCGAACTGGCCAGCCTGGGCGTTTTTGCGGGCTTGCTGCTGTTCATGGGTTTGCGCCGCTTCCTGCGCCGGATGCGGCGCTGATTTACCGCCCTTGATTGTGCTACGCACCCAAAACGGGCCGACTCGCAACCTAGAGTCGGCCCGTTTTGGGTCGATACGGACTGGTACTGAGGCAAGCCTATTTTTTAAAAAAATTGGAAACAAAGAACCAGATGTTGGCCGGGCGCTCGGCCAGGCGTCGCATAAAGTAAGGATACCAGTGGGTGCCAAAAGGCACGTAAATGCGTACCGGATAACCCAATTTTTGCAGTTCTTCCTGCAAATCACGGCGGATTCCGTACAGCATCTGGAATTCAAGCCCTGCCTTGGGCAGCCCTACCTTTTCTGCGTAGTCGCGCGCGAAGGCGATGCGTTTTTCATCGTGGGTGGCCACCGCGGGAATGGGCGGGATGCGGCCATTGGCGCTGATCGTAGTTCCATGAGACAGGGAGGCATCGATCAGAATGGATGTCAGGGTATCGAAGCTGGCATCCACGTCCGCTTTTTTGGGGAAAGCCAATTCAGCCGGTTCTTTATAAGCGCCCTTCACCAAGCGGATCTTGGTGCCTTGCGCCACCAGTTGGCGGGTATCTTGCTCTGTGCGGTAAAGGTAGGACTGCACCACAGTACCAACGGTATCGACTCCATAACCGGCTGCGTGCATTTCATTTATATAAGCAATGGTCAGATCGGTGTACGGGGTATCTTCCATGTCCACGCACACAAAGTTGCCATGCTGTTTGGCGGTTTCCAATATCCGCACCAGGTTGGCGCGGCAAACCTCCTCGTCCATGCCCATGCCAATTTGGGTCAACTTTATCGAAACATTGGCGCGCACCCCTGCCCGGTCGATCTGGTCGAGCATCTCCACGATGCGCTCTGCGGCCCGGTTGGACTCATCGGCAGTGCTGACATGCTCACCAAGCTGGTCGAGCGTAACGTTGATGCCACGCATATTCAATTCTTGTACGGCGCGCAAGGCCTCATCAAGCGTTTGCCCGGCAACAAAGCGCGAGGCGACCCGCCAGGCAATACCCCAATTGGTAACCAATTTTTGGGCCCAGGCAGCTTTGGAAAGGTAAATGAGAAAAGAATTGGGCATATCTCCTCGACAGGTTGGCAAAGATTGTGCATTCCTACGCAGCTATTCTAGCATAAGCGCGGCGATGTTCGCATCATTTTGAGAGATAAATGCTGGCTTAGGGCCTGCCAGCGCACTTTTTGGGTGTGTTATACTCGCATGCGCAATTTGGAACAAAGCCAATCTATCCTGCATCAGGGTGAACCATGAACCGTTATGCAAAATTCGCCTGGCTGACGCTGGGCTGGACAGTGATCGTGATCTTGTGGGGGGCATTCGTACGCGCAACCGGATCAGGCGCAGGCTGTGGCAGCCATTGGCCGCTATGTAATGGCGAAGTCATCCCGCGCGACCCGGCCATCGAAACCATCATCGAAATGACACATCGCCTGACAAGCGGCGTGGCGCTTTTGATGGTTCTGGCGCTGCTGATTTTCGCCTACCGGCTGTATCCCAAAGGCAGCCTGGTGCGCAAAGGCGCCACAGGATCCGCAGCATTCATCCTGCTCGAAGCGCTGCTTGGGGCGGGTTTGGTGCTGTTCAAATTGACTGCCAACAACGACTCGGTGGCCCGCGCTGTTGTCATCGCCTTGCACCTGCTCAACACGTTCATCCTGCTTACATGGATCACCCTGACCGCATGGTGGGCCTCTGGCGGGCGTGGCATCACCTTGCGCGGCAAGGGGAAGTGGCCCTGGCTGGTGGGGTTGGGCGCAGTGAGCATTTCCGCCCTGGGGATGAGCGGCGCAATCACTGCCCTGGGCGATACCCTCTTCCCATCCACATCCATCGCCAACACCCTGGCCGAGCAGACCAACCCTGACGCACACTTTCTGGTGCAATTGCGCATTTACCACCCCATTCTGGCTGTTCTTGTGGGCATGATGGGGTTATACATCCTGCGCGCCGTTTATAAGCACTTTACAGACAAAACCTCCCGCCGTCTCACCCTGGCGCTTGGCGCGCTGGTCTTCATTCAATGGAGTCTTGGATTGTCGAACGTGGTGCTTCTGGCCCCCATCTGGCTGCAATTGGTCCACTTGCTTTCTGCAGACGTGGTCTGGATCACCTTCGTTCTTCTTAGTGCTGCCATGCTGGCAGTAGAGCCTCCCCCCGAAGGTTGAATGCCATGAGAGCCCGAGACACATCCTTCCTGCTACGCTGGATTTCCCTGATTTTTATTGTTGCCGCGGCCGTTATCACGATCCTGCAATTGGTCAGTTACAGCCGGCTGCGCAGTTTTTACCCCCCGGGAATGACCATTGGCGGCGTTCCCATGGGCGGTATTACCCCGGTCGAAGCCTCACAGCGCTTGCTGGCCGTGTACGGCGCGCCCATCGAAATGCGTTACAACGAGGCCGTTATCCGACTCGACCCAACCCTGGCAGGCTTCGAACTGGACATGGAAACCATGCTCGCAGCAGCTGATCTGCAGCGAACCAGCAGTTCCTTCTGGGCAGGGTTTTGGGATTACCTGTGGAACCGCCAGGGACAGCCAGTGGATATTCCGTTGCGCGCCAGCTTCGCCGAAGAGCGCCTGCGCAACCATCTGCGCGATGAAATTGCCTCACGTTACGATCAACCTGCCACCCCGGCCCAACCCATTCCCGGCCAGGCCGGTTTTACACCCGGTGAGCCCGGCCAACAGTTGGACATTGACCGCGCAGTGCAACTCATTGAGGATGCCCTGCGTTCCCCATCCAACCGTGTGGTGTCGCTCAGCTTTGTGCGCACCACGCAAGCGCGCCCATCGCTTGACAACCTGCGCATCCTCATCGAACAGATCGTTGCCCTCAACAATTTCACCGGTGTGGTCAGTTTTTACATGCGCGACCTGCAAACCGGCGAAAAACTCCAATTCTTATTCGCCAACGGAACAAACTACCCAATCGAACCAGACCTGTCCTTTAGCGCGTCGAGCACCATAAAAATCCCGATCATGATCGCCTACTACACCCGCAACGGGCCGCTGCTCGACCAGGAACAGGCCAGCCTGGTCATGTCAATGATCGACCGCTCTGAAAACCCGCCAGCCGATACGCTTATGGAAAGCATCGACAGCGCGCGCGGGCCGCTGGTCGTCACCGACGCCCTCCAACAAATGGGCTACGAGAACACCTTCCTGGCCGGTTACTTTTACCCTGGCGCGCCCCTGCTCCAATCGTTCAAAACCCCCGGTAATTCGCGTACAGACCTGGCCACCTCGCCGGACATCTACAACCAGACCAGCGCTTCAGAGATGGGAACCCTGCTCGAAGATCTTTACCAATGCAGCCAGTTTGGCGGGGGCGCACTGGTGGCCGCCTTCCCTGGCAAGATCACCCAGGGTTCTTGCATCCAAATGATCGACCTGCTAAAGGCCAACCGCATTGGTGTGCTGATCGAAGCTGGACTACCCGAAGGCACCCAACTGGCGCACAAGCATGGCTGGGTAAGCGATAACTTTGGCGTCATCCGCGATATCAGCGATGTGGGCATTGTGTACAGCCCGGGCGGCACCTATATCCTCGCGGTGTATGCTTACGACCCCGTACAAATTGTCTGGGAACAAGGCTCGCTAATGATTGCCCAAATCTCCCAGGTTGTGTACAACTACTTCAACCTTCCCACCCAATAACCCCAAGAGACGCCCGCGCGGGCGTCTCTTGGCATATAATCATGAGTATGAATGTAATGCTCAACCTGTACAGGCTCCAGCGAGTGGACACGCAGATCGACCAGATCAAAGCGCGGCTGCAAACAATCCAGCACACGCTCGAACATGATAGCGCGCTAAGCGCAGCACAAGCGCACCATGATAACGCGCAAGGCGCCCTTCTCGCCGCTGAACGCAGCCTGCGGCATTCAGAAGGTGAAGTCACCACGCAAAAAATCAAACTCGAACAGGCAGAATCCAGCCTTTACAGCGGGCGGGTACAAAACCCCAAAGAATTGCAAGACTTGCAAAAAGATGTCACTTCCCTCAAGCGGCACCTGGTCACACTGGAAGACCGTCAACTGGATGATATGATTCGGCTGGAAGAAGCGCAAAGTGAACTCGAAAGCACCCGCGCCAGCCTGGATGCCGTGACAGCCCGGGTTGCATCGCAAAACGCTGCGCTCTTCGCAGAGCGCAGCACCCTGCAGCAACACCTGGAACGCGCCAACACAGAACGGCAAGCCGCTCATGCCGCGCTCGACGCGCCAAACCTTAACCTCTATGAACGCTTGCGCCAAAAACGCCACGGCGTGGCAGTGACCACGGTAAGTGAAGGCGCCTGCGACTCATGCGGCGCGCCGTTACCTCCCGGGCTGCACCAACAGGCCAAAACGCAACTGACCCACTGCCCCGGCTGCAACCGCATTTTGTTCAATAGCCGGTGAGCCTATGGTAAACTACGCATAATCCTCACGGTGCCATGACGAATCCTTTCGCGAATTTCCTCTTCGACCTGCCATCTTTTTTGATTGGCTTCGTTGTTGCCACAGTTTTGTGGTGGTTTTTAAGCGCGCTGCGGCCGGTGATAAACCAACTGAAAGCGGAAGGGCTCAAACACCGCGAGGAAGTAAAATCCCGTTCGGCATCCGGGTTGGAAGACAACTACCGCCGCCTGGCATACCGGCAGTCCCAGCGCAGCCACATTGCCTCAGCCCTGTTCTCGCTGGATGAGATCATTCTGCCTGTGCAGCTGCTGGCCCCGCCAGCCGCCATCGAACCGGGGCAGCCCCACTTCAATGACACCATTCTGGACGGGGTGCTCCCCTATACACCCACTTGGCCCGAATTGGCCGCAGCCCTAAATGCACCCACGCTTTCACCCGCCCAGGCCCTCGCGCGTGGCGCAAATATCATCGTCACCGGCCCGCCCGGCACGGGAAAGAGCGTGGCGCTCGCACATCTGGTCAGCCAGATCGTCAACCGCGACCCGGCTGCTGCACATCTGCATGAGAGCATCCCTTTCCTGATCCACGTTGCCGACCTGGACTTGAACCCCCGGAAACCAGAAAACCTGCTCAATGGCATCAAGGATAAAGTTGCCGAATCTGCACCTGTTCTTTTCGTGCCCCGCATTGGCGGATTTGTCGATTACGCCTTCCAGAGCGGGCGCGCCCTGCTGCTTCTGGATGGCATCGACGAGTTGCCCCCGGAGCAAATCACAGAAGTAGCCGGGTTCCTCAAGCAGCTGCTAAAAGCCCACCCCAAAACCCGCCTGGTCACCACTGCGCTTCACGAACAGATGGGTGGGTTATCCAGCCTGGGATTGTTCCCACTGGCCATTGTGCCGTGGAATGCCGCCGGGCAGGAAGCCTTCCTCGAAAAATGGGCCGCCCTCTGGGAAAAATACATTACTGTTGAAGCATGGGCGCAAACGGCCATACAACCCGTCGATCCATTCCTGCTTAACACCTGGATCAAACTGGATTGCGCCGGACTCTCACCGCTGGAATTTACCCTGAAGGTATGGGGCGCCTACGCGGGCGATTTGCTCGGCCCACGCCCCCTGGATGCCATCGCCACCCACATCCGCCGCCTGTCCCCGGTCGATGCACCGCACGAGGCCATGCAAATCCTGGCTTTGCAATCCAACCTCACCCTGGCGCCCATCTTCGACACACGCAAAGGGCGCGAATGGGTTAAGTCGTTCGAACCAGTCGAAGCACCAACCCCTGAAAGCACACCAGAACAACCAGCCAGCGAGGAATTTGCGCCACAACTGCCCGAAGCAAAGATCCCCCAAAAAGGCAAAGATACACCTGTGGCGCTTCCGGCGCAAAGCGCCAACCTGATTTCCCGCCTGACCAGCAGCGGGCTGCTCGAAGCGCACCGCGACAACAACCGCATCCGCTTTGCGCACCCGGTGATAAGCGGTTACCTGGCAGGCTTGGGCATGGCACATTTCAACCAGACCGGGACGCTGACCCAGCAACCCACCTGGACCGGAAAACTTCTGACCGCGCGCTACCTGGCCGCATTCGGCGACCCAACGCCGCTCATCGACAACCTGCTCGATCAGCAAGATCTGCTTTTCGCCCGCCCGCTGTTTGCAGCAGCCCGCCTGTTGCGTGATGCACCCCGGCAGGCCGCCTGGCGCGGCAAAGTAATGGCCGCGCTCACGCAAATACTACAAAACGCCGAACAACCCATGAGCCTGCGCGCCCAGGCCGTGGCGGCCCTGGCAACCAGCGGCGACCCGGCCGTGGCGGCCCTCTTCCGCCAACTGGCATCCATCCCTTCGCCAGACTTGCGCCAGTTGGTTGCGCTGGGCGCTGGCGCGCTGCAAGACACCAAATCTATCGAAATGCTCGCAGCCTTCACCCGCGACTTTGCCCCCAACACGCGCCAGGCCGCCTGCCTGTCCCTGGTGGCAGTCGGCGCACATCCCGCGCTCGAAGCTGCCGCGCACGCCCTGCTCTCTGGCGACGAAGACACGCGCCGCGCAGCCGCCGAAGCCTTTGCCACGCACCCCGGCGAGGGATACGCCATCCTCAAGGATGGCGCTTCCAACCAGGATATCCTCGTGCGCCGGGCGGTCGTCTTTGGGCTGGCCCGTGTGGGCGCAGACTGGGCGCAAGACCTGCTGCAAAAAATGCAAGTGGAAGACGAACAATGGGTGGTGCGCAACGCCGCCGCCCAGGCCCTGGAAGGTCTGGCAAACCCCAACCCGCGCATCCCACACTACCGCACGCCGCCCGCTGAAACGGCATGGGTTATAGAATTCGCCGGACGGCAGGGCATGGGTGTCACCCCCGGGCAGTCCGCCACCGATATCTTCCTGCTGGCCCTCAAGAGCGAAAAGCACGAAGAGCAATTCGGCGCACTCAACTACCTGCGTTTCCAAACCAGCGAAGGCGTGATTGCCGCTTTCTACGCCCTGCTGTTCAGCGATAAATACTACATCCGCGAGCCCGTCTTCAACGTGCTCGCCGAAATGGTCTTCAACGGCGTCAAACTACCCGACCCACACCAATACGGGCTGGGGTAACCCTTCATCCTCACGCCCTGCGGCCCGCCGCAGGGTCTTTTATCTGCCATGCTCATCCAAAACGCCACCCTCGTCACTTGGAACCAACCGAACGAAATCCTGCCGGGCCACGCCCTTTATATTGAGGATGGGCGCATCGCCGCGCTGGGGCCGGGCGCCGAACTCGAAACACGCTACCCCCAGGCGGACGTGCTGGACGCCAGGGGGCAGCTCCTGCTCCCCGGCCTCATCTGCGCGCACACCCACTTCTATGGGGCATTCTCACGCGGCATGGCCATCCCCGGCAATGCCCCGGCCAACTTCCCGGAGATATTGCAAAAACTATGGTGGCCGCTCGATCGCTCACTGACTGAGGATGACGTGCGCTACTCGGCCTTGCTCTGCCTGGTGGACGCCATCCGGCACGGCACGACCACGCTGGTGGACCACCATGCCTCGCCCAATGCCATCGACGACTCGCTGGATGTGATCGCCGAGGCGGTGCAACAGGCCGGGGTGCGCGCCGCACTGTGCTACGAAGTAACCGACCGCGACGGGCCGCAAAAGTTCCGCGCCGGGGTAGACGAGAATGTGCGCTTCATCCGCCGCGCACGCGCCGAGCCGCACCCGCTGCTGGCCGCCACGTTCGGACTGCATGCCTCGCTGACCCTCTCAGCCAGATCGCTGGACGCCTGCCGCGCGGCCCTGCCACCAGGCGCGGGATTCCACGTCCACGCCGGGGAGAGCCGGGCGGATGAAGAAGATTCGATAGCGAAAAGCGGGCTGAGGGTGGTGGGGCGTCTGGCGCGGCACGGCATCCTGGGCCCGCGCAGCATCCTGGCGCACGGAGTCCATTTCAGCGATGAAGAGATCCACATCCTCAGCGAAAGCGGCAGCTGGCTGACGCACCAGCCGCGCTCGAACATGAACAACGCCGTGGGCATCGCGCCGGTGGAGAAGATGCTGGCGGCTGGCGTGAAGGTCTGCCTGGGCAACGACGGGTTCTCGAACGCGATGTGGGAGGAGTGGAAGGCGGCCTACCTGGTGCACAAGCTGGGACAGGGCGACCCGCGCGCCATGAACGGCGCCACTGTGACCGGGATGGGCATTTACAATAATGCCGCGCTGGCCAGCCAGTTGTTCGGGCGGCAGGTCGGCGTGCTGGCAGTTGGCGCGGCGGCGGACCTGATCCTGGTTGATTACCATGCCCCCACGCCGCTGGGCGTCGGCAACCTGCCGTGGCACATCCTGTTCGGTTTCCGCGAGACGATGGTGACGACCACCATCGTGCATGGCAAGGTGTTGATGAAAGACCGCCAGCTGCTGACGCTGGACGAAGCCGCCATTGCAGCCCGCGCGCAGGAATTAGCCGCCCAGGTCTGGAAACGCTACGAAGAAAAGTTTTAGGAGAGGCGCTTATGTCTTCATCCCCTGGAGCCGATGACCGGTTTATTGGACTGAAACAAAAGATCGTTGGGCGCATGAAATCTGCCCAGGTCCAAAATCAGATCAAAGCGTTGGTGATGCAAGCCTACGAAAACGCTTTAGCGCAAGAGAACGCGGTTTTGAGCCGCCCCGAACGGCAGCAGTTGTTCGTAGAAATCACCCAACAGGTTTTGAACGATATGCTGGATGAATCCTATGGCTACACCCCATCCCAATCGTAGCAGGATGTTTCCCGGGAAAATTCGATAACGATAGAGGCAACAATGACCGACATAAAAACCATCGCTGTGCTGGGCGGTACCGGCAAAGAAGGCAAGGGACTGGCGTATCGCTGGGCCAAGGCGGGCTACCACGTCATCATCGGCTCGCGCGCCGCAGAAAAAGCCCTGGCCGCCGTGGCGGAGTTGGAAGCCGAGTTCGGGGTGGCGCTGGAAGGCGCCGACAACCAGACCGCCGCCCAAAAAGCGGATATTGCCGTGCTGACCGTACCATACGCTGCGCACCGCGACACGCTCACCGCGCTTAAGGATTCCTTGCAGGGCAAGATTTTGGTGGATGTGACCGTGCCACTCGTGCCGCCCAAAGTGACGAAAGTGCAAATGCCTGCGGCCGGTTCGGCCGCCCAGGAGGCGCGCGAGATTTTAGGCGAAGGGGTGGAAGTGGTGGACGCCTTCCAGAATATTTCCCATGAGCACCTGCTGCACGGCAATGAAGTGCCCTGTGATGTGCTGGTGACCGGCTCGAGCAAGGAAGCGCGGCTGGTCGTCATCGCGCTGGTCGAGGCGGCCGGGCTGACGGCCTGGGACGCTGGCCCAATCGAAAACTCGGTGGTGGTCGAAGGGCTGACCAGCCTGCTTATCTACATGAACAAGCAGTATGGCTCGACCCACGCCGGCATCAAGATAACGGGAATTACGAAGTAATCCACAGATTTCACAAATGACACAGATTAAATCTCTTTCTGAACCAAAAACAATCGGCGTGCGTGACCCGCAGACCTATGCCATCATCGGTGCAGCGATGGAAATTCACAGCCAGTTAGGACATGGATTCCTTGAAGCAGTTTATCAAGAAGCTGCGACCTTTGAATTCGCTTCCAGAAATATCCCCTTCAAACGAGAAGTCGCACTGCCAATCAAGTACAAGGATGCTGTTCTATCAACATCCTACAGGGCAGATTTCATTTGCTTTTCGGAAATCATTGTCGAATTCAAAGCACAATCAGCATTAACAACCGTAGATGAAGCGCAGCTGTTGAACTATCTGAAAGCCACAGGATTCCATCGAGGCCTGCTGATAAACTTCGGTGCATCCAGCCTCGGCTACAAGCGCATGGTTTTTGGCAATCCACACACCACCTCGGTAAAATCTGAGTAATCTGTGCAATCTGTGGATCAAATCTTTGAATAAGCTCACCCTCACCCCCCTCACCGGCATTCCCCTCATCCGCCCGGGCGACAACCTGGCGGATATTATTGTGGCCGCCCTGCCCGGCTCTGGCATCACACTGATGGACGGCGACATCCTGGTACTGGCCCAAAAGATCGTCAGCAAAGCCGAAGGGCGGCTCGTCAACCTGGCCACCGTTACCCCCTCACCCGCCGCACTGGCGCTGTCTGCGCAGACCGAAAAAGACCCGCGCCTGGCGGAACTGATCCTGCGCGAGAGCAACGAAGTGCTGCGCACCCGCCCAGGCACCGCCATCGTCGAGCATCGCATCGGGTTCGTTTCGGCCAACGCCGGCATCGACCATTCCAACGTGGCCGGGGAAGGCAGCGCTGCCGAAGAGTGGGTGCTGCTGCTTCCCGAAGACCCAGACGCATCGGCCCGCGCCATCCAAACCCGGCTTCTCGACCGCACCGGCAGGATGGCTGGCGTCATGATCATCGATTCACACGGCCGCGCCTGGCGGCTGGGCACGGTGGGCGTGGCCATCGGGCTGGCGGGCGTGCCGGGGCTGGTGGACCTGCGCGGTCAAAAAGACCTGTTCGATTACGCCCTTAAGATCACCGTCATCGGCGCGGCAGATGAGTTAGCCGCGGCCGCCTCGCTGGTCATGGGACAGGCCGCCGAAGGCACCCCGGTGGTGCACGTGCGCGGCTTTGGCTACCCGCTGCGCGAGAGCAGCATCCGGGAACTGCTGCGCCCCAGGGACCAGGATATGTTCCGCTAAAAGGATGCCATGAAAGCCTTTCCAGAAAAATTCCACGACCTGCTGAGTGACAACACGCGCGCCTACCTGTTCCTGGCCACCCTCATGCCCGATGGCTCGCCCCAGGTCACGCCCATCTGGTTCAATACCGATGGGGTTTACATCCTCATCAACTCGGCCAAAGGGCGCGTCAAAGATCGCAACATGCGCGCCCGCCCGCAGGTGGCCATGGTGATACAGGACCCAGCTACGCCCTACCGTTACCTGCAGGTGCGCGGGCGCATGGTCGAGACTGTCGAAGAAAACGCCCTGGCGCACATCAACACGCTGGCCCTCAAATACACCGGCAAGCCCTGGGTGCCCAACGAACCAGATGAAGTGCGCGTCACCTACAAGATCGAGCCGCTCCACTTTGACCAGCACTGACCTGCACCACTTCCTGCGCACGCGCCGCTCGGTGCGCCGCTTCACCCCGCAGGCGGTGAATGGGGACACCCTGCAGCGCATCCTGCTTTCGGCCACCTTCGCCCCTTCGGCCCACCACCGCCAGCCCTGGCGTTTTGCGCTGCTCACCACCCCGGGGCCGAAATCCCGTTTAGCCGAAGCGATGGCCGCCGATTTCGCCCGCGATCTGGCTGCTGATGGCTTGCCCCAGCCCGAGATCGCAGCCCGGCTGGCGCGCTCACGCGAGCGCATCCAGTCTGTGCCGGTGGTGGTAATTCTATGCCTCGATATGACCGACATGGACACCTACCCCGACTCACTGAGGCAATCACGCGAGCGTGAGATGGCCACCCAGTCGGTGGCGGCGGCCGGGTTACAACTGATGCTGTCCGCCCATGCCGAAGGGCTGGGCAGTGTGTGGGTGTGCAGCCCGCTCTTTGCACCACAGACCGTGCGCGAAACCCTGTCCATGCCCGCCAGTTGGGACCCGCAAGCCATGATCTTTATTGGGCACCCGGCCGCCGCGCCAGAACCCCGCCCAAGAAAACCACTACGTGAGATTGCTTTGTTCTTATGACTCTAACAATCGTTGCCCTGGCGGGCGGCGTGGGCGGCGCAAAACTGGCCCACGGGTTGTCCCGCATCCTCCCGCCCGAAGCCCTAACCGTCATCGTCAATACCGGCGATGATTTCACCCATTGGGGGCTGAACATCTCCCCCGACCTTGACACCGTTTGCTACACGCTAGCCGGGATGGCCAACCCGCTCACCGGCTGGGGACGGGATGGTGAGACTTGGCGCATGTTCGAGTCGATGCAGGTGCTCGGCGCGCCAGACTGGTTCCGGCTGGGCGACCTGGACCTGGCCACCCACATCGAACGCACCACCCGCCTGCGCCAGGGCGAGCCGCTCTCGCGCATCACGCACGATTTCTGCCGTGCCTGGGGCGTGGCACACACCATTTTACCCATGAGCGACCAGCCGGTATCCACCATTGTGGATACGCACGAGCACGGCGAATTGGGCTTCCAGGAATATTTTGTGTTGCGCCGCTGCGCCCCACGGGTGAAGGGCTTCCGCTTTCAGGGCATCGAATCGGCCCGGCCAGCGCCCGGGGTGTTGGAGGCAATCCAGGCGGCGGATGCAATCGTCATTTGTCCGTCGAATCCATGGGTCAGCATCGACCCGATTTTGGCGGTTGGCAGCCTGCGGACAGCCATCCACCGGAAAGTGGTGGTGGCCGTTTCGCCGATCATTGGCGGCGAAACGGTGAAAGGCCCGGCAGCCAAAATGTATGCCGAACTGGGCATCAGCCCTTCTGCGCTGGCGGTGGCACACCATTATGGATCGCTGCTGAGCGGGTTCATTATAGATGAAGCCGACCACAGCCTGTTGCCAAACATCGAAAGCCTGGGCATGGTGGTATCCCCCATGCATACACTGATGAAAAACACAGACGACCGAATATCGCTGGCTGAAGATGTGCTAAACTTAATTCGGAGATTATCGCAATGACCATCTGGGCAATTGTGCCCGTTAAACCCTTGCGGCGTGGCAAATCGCGCCTGGCTGAAGTTTTGAGCGAAGATGAGCGTACCCGGCTCAACCGCATGTTCCTCGAACGGACCTTGCAGGTGCTCGGTCAAACGCCAGGCGTTGGGCAAAAACTGGTCGTCAGCCGCGACCCGGCCGCGCTGGCTATTGCGCGTGAATTTAATGCGCGCACCCTGCTGGAAGATGGCGCGCAACTGCTGAACCTGGCCCTGGAGCGGGCCACGGCTGTAGCCCTGGCATACGGCGCGCGGGGTGTGCTCATCCTACCTGCAGATATCCCGCTTTCTACCCGCGAGGATATCCAAACCGTGCTGGAAGCCGCCAAACGGCACCCGTCCATCACCATTGTGCCAGACCGCCGGGAGGATGGCACCAATGCCCTGTTGGTGGTGCCGCCTGGACGCTTCAAATACCACTACGGGCCCAATTCATTCCAGGTGCATTGCCAGTTGGCCAGGCAAAACGGCATGCATGTAGAGGTGCTGCGCTCGCCCAACCTCGGGCTGGACCTGGATACCCCGGATGACCTTGATTTGTTTCGCGAACTGACTCGCATTGAATCGAATCCTGAATAGGAGGAAGGTGTATGACCCACCGTGTGGCACTCTACCTGCAAGACTCGCACGATTTGCGCGACGGGTTGGACTATGTTAGTTATGCCGAGGAACGTGGCTTTGAAGCGGTCTGGCAAGCTGAAAGCCGCCTGGTGCGCGATGCGATCGTCCCCATGGCCGCTTATGCCGCCGTCACCGAGCGCATCAAAGTTGGCTCGGGCGTCATCAACAACTGGACGCGCAACATTGGGCTGCTGGCCGCCACCTACCTTACGCTCGACGACCTGGCCCCGGGGCGCATCATTTGCGGTATCGGCGCATGGTGGGACCCGCTGGCGCGTAACGTGGGCATCGACCGCCGCAAACCGCTGACCGCCATGCGCGAAACGGTGGAGGTGCTGCGACGCCTGCTGGCCATGGAGCGGGTCACTTACCACGGCGAATTTGTGCATGTGGACGGCATCGAGTTGGATGTAGTACATGGCCGCCGCGAGCCGCGCCAGGTGCCCATCATGATCGGCGCCACCGGAGACAAGATGATGGAGTTGACCGGCGAGATCGCTGATGGGGTGGTGCTCAACTACTGCGTACCACCCGAATATAACGATACCGCGCTGGAACTGCTGGAAGCTGGCGCAAGAAAAGCCGGCCGCCAGTTGAACGACATCGACCGCCCACAATTGGTGGTTTGTTCGGTCGATCACGACCACGATAAGGCCATCGATACAACCAAGATGCTGCTTTGCCAGTACCTGGCCCAGCAACCACACATCGCCAAGGCCAGCGGCGTTTCAGAGGATGTGGTACAAGCCATCCAATCGATCCTGGGTTGGCCGGCCACACGCGAACAGATCGAAAAGGCCAAACACCTGGTACCCGATGCGCTCGTCCAGAGCATCACCGCCTCGGGCACACCAGAAGAAGCGCGCGCCAAGGTGCAGGAATATGTTCGGCGCGGCGCGACCTGCCCCATCCTCTACCCGGTGGGTGGCAATGTCCGCCTGCTAATAGACACCTTTGCGCAAGGGTAATATAATTTTTTCAAACTTCAGAAAGTTCGGGACGGTCTAATGACAACCCAGGAAATGCTGCAACGCGCCGAATCCCTCGCCGCGCTCAAAGATGAATATGAGCGTAAACATGCGTTGTTTGCTGCCCAGCCGGGCATTGTCCAGCGGTTTATAGAAGCGCAGGCGCGGGAAATTTCCGAAGCGTTGGTGCAACACCTCTCCCAGGTGCGCTTCAACCTGCCCGACCGCGTGGTGGTCGATATTCCCCACATCGACCAACCTGCCACCGTCACTGTGCCGGGTGAAACGCGCGAACAAACCGTGGGCGGGCTCAAGAACCGGCTGCTGCGACGTGACGTGCGTGAAGAAACGCGCCACCGCCTGAACGAACTGGAACAATCGCCTGACACATCGGTTGCCTGCAGTGCCAGCCTGATTCGTTTTGGCACAGCCTGGCACTTTGTGTATAACATGCTGCCTTCTGGCAGGTCTGTAACCTACCTCATTGCCGAAGGGGAAACCATCCCATCCATCCCGCAGGAGGGGTTGGAGCCCAAATCAGCCATCACGCAGGATAGTGACGCGATTGCCGAAGAGGGGCAGGCAGAACAAGGCCGCGGTGAACTCCAGGTACCTTTTGTACCAGCGGCGCGGCGTTTTTACCTGCCACAATGGGTGGCGTTCGATGATGATGACCGGTTGTTGGTCGGATCGGTAAAAGAGGCCGAGGGCCATGTCACATCGATGCAGCGATACATCAACATCCTGCACACGGCTTCCTCGTTTGCCCCTTACTTCATTACAGATGAGATGTATCAAAAAAAACGCTATGGCATGTTGGGGCAGCTGGTTAACCAGGGCCGCGCCCTGGCGCGCTTCAAAACCCGCGAGATCATCACCACAGTCAAAGAACGCGCAGCAGCCGGTTCACTCAACCGCGGGCTAAGCCTGAGCCTGCCGTACTTCGATGACCAGGCGCTGGCGATGGACCTGCTGCACTTCGAGGTGATTCCGGCCGGCCGCATCATGTTCGTGCCAGCTTTCGTTGTGCGCGCAGCACGCGAAGAGTCCGCCAAACGGGCCCAGGACACGCGCTTCAACGACTCTACGCGCAAACACCTTATGGGCATCCTGGCGATGCTGGAAACAGCCTTCCACAACCCGGCTTAGGCTGCGCCCCGACAGATTGTTTGCCACTCACGCGGGAGACTCGCCGCGGTCCCCCGCATTCCCATCCATGAGCAGTCAACCCATCCATTCACTCAGTGTGGCAGATGCTTTCGCCCTTCTGGAAACGTCTGCAACGGGGCTTTCCGATCAGGAGGTGCAGTCCCGCCTGTCACTCTACGGGCCAAACATCCTTTCAGAGCAGCGCGGCGAGCCGCTATGGATCAAATACCTCACCCAGCTGCTCCAACCTATGGTAGGAATCCTGTCGGTTATCGCCATCCTTTTCGTCGTGCTGGGCGACCCCGCCATGGCACTGGTCATTTTGACCCTGGCAGTGGCCAATACGGTTTTTGCCGTACGGCGCGAGTACCGCGCAGAACAGGCGGTGCAAAAGCTGCAAAAGATACTGCCGGTGTATGCGCGCGTTCTCAGAGATGACCAGGAGACCAGTGTACCTGCCAGTGAGGTGGTGGTAGGCGATATTTTGATCCTGGCAGAGGGCGATAACATCCCCGCCGATGCGCGCGTTATCGAAGAGTATGGGCTGCGCGTCAACAATGCCACCCTCACCGGCGAAGCCCTGGCTGCGCGAAAAATCGCCGAACCGTCCATCCAGCAAGACATCAGCGAACTCGAACAACCCAACCTGATCTTTGCCGGCACATCCGTAGCCGCCGGCACAGGACGGGCAGTCGTCTTTGCCGCCGGCATGCTCACCCAGTTTGGGCGCCTGGCAAACCTCACCCAGAGCATCGCCGACGAGCCCAGCCCGTTCCAGCGCGAACTGAAACGCCTGACCAACCTGATTGGGCTGGTGGCGGCTGGCATCGCCGCGCTCGTCATCCTGGTAGGTCTCACCCAGGGAATCCAAAACCTGGGCCAAGCCGAAGTCTTCCTGCTGGCCCTGGGCATTCTGGTGGCTGCCATCCCCGAAGGGCTGCCTGCCACGCTCACCCTGTCGCTGGCCATGGCTGTGCAACGCCTGGCGCAAAAAGGCGTTCTGGCCAAGCGCTTGAACATCGTCGAAACGCTGGGCACTGTTTCTGTGATCTGTACCGACAAAAGCGGCACGCTCACTCAAAACCAGATGACCGTGCGTGAAGTTTGGGTGGCCGGGCAGTTTATAAAGGTAAGCGGCGTTGGCTATGAACCGGTTGGCGAATTTACCCCCACACCCGAAAACCAACCCTGGGAAGAAGACCTGATGAGCCTGTTGGATGCCGCCTCATGCTGCAACAACGCCCGCATCCACCCGCCCGGGCCCGATCACCCCGTCTGGACCAGCCTGGGCGACCAGACCGAGGCCGCGCTCAAGGTGGCTGCGCTCAAGGTGAAAATCAATGAGCGCGCCCTGGGCATCCTGTACCCCCGTGTGCATGAAATCCCCTTTGATGCACGCCGAAAACGCATGACCACCATCCACCGCGAGACCGATCACGAGATTGCTTTCACGAAGGGCGCGCCGCGTGAAGTGCTGGCCTTGTGCAGCTACATTTTATATAACGGCGAAACCATCCCACTCGATAACACCCTGCGCAAAGCCATTCTGGACGCCAACGATGCCTGCGCGCGCCGGGCATTGCGCGTGCTGGCAATTGCGCGGCGTAAACTCCCGTTTGTGGCCGGTCCATACACGCCCGAAAGCACCGAACGCGACCTGGTCTTTTTGGGTTTGATGGCCATGATGGACCCGCCCCGCCCCGAAGTGGAACAAGCCGTGCAGACCTGCCGCGAAGCAGGCATACGGATCGTGATGATTACCGGCGACTACGGCCTGACAGCCGAGTCGCTGGCCCGGCGCGTGGGCATGCTCAGCACGCCCAACCCGCGCATCATCACCGGAGCCGAACTGGAGGACATGAGCGACCTGGATGTGCAAAAAACGCTCGAAGGGGAGGTACTCTTCGCGCGTATGGCCCCGGAACACAAGATGCGCATGGTCGCCGCCTTCCAGTCTCGCGGCGATATTGTGGCCGTCACCGGCGATGGGGTTAACGATGCCCCCGCGCTGCGCAAAGCCGATGTGGGCGTCGCCATGGGCATTGTAGGCACTGATGTTGCCAAGGAGGCCGCAGATATCATTCTGACCAATGACAATTTTGGCGCCATCGTATCGGCTATCGAAGAAGGGCGCGGGGTATTCGATAACATTCGCAAATTTATCACCTATATTTTCTCCAGCAACGTGCCTGAAATTCTACCGTTCCTGGTCACGGCAACCTTTCCGGCCATTCCGCTGGCGCTCAACGTACGCCAGATTTTGGCCATCGACCTGGGCACCGATTTCTTTCCGGCCATTGCGCTCGGCATGGAAAAACCGGAGCCCAACGTCATGCACCGCCCACCGCGCCGCCCGCACCAACCCCTGATCGACAATGCCCTGCTGGTTCGAGCTTTCTTATGGCTTGGTTTGATCGAAACTGCGCTATGTTATGTTGGCTTTTTCTCTGTATACTTGTTTTCAGGCAATGCCGCAGCTTCAGGGATTGGGCCGTGGTTGGCGCACCTGCCCTGGCCGCCCGCGCTGGCATTGGCGCTCACACCAGAGGAAGCCAACGTGGTGGCAGTGACTGTATTCCACGCGGGCGTGGTTATGGCCCAGGTTGGAAACGCTTTCGCCTGCCGGTCTGAAAGTGAGCGCGGGCGGCGGCTGGGATGGGTAAGCAATCGCAATCTGCTATTGGCCGTAGGGCTGGAGGTGGTTGCAATTTTTGCCATGGTTTACCTGCCGCCTCTGGCAAACGTATTCGGGCATCAACCCATACCACCCATCTACTGGATAGGGCTGGGGTTGTTCGGTCTGATCCTGTACAGCCTGGACTGGATTAGAAAGCGCTTATCACAGCGAATTTCAGCAAGCCGCATTAACCAAGGAGGTTAATTCACCATGAAAGTCATCATAATGGGATGCGGGCGGGTTGGTTCCACCGTCAGTCTGCTTATGGCGCGCCGCGGGCACGAGGTGGTTGTGATCGATCATCACGCTGCAGACGCACCGGCCAGGCTTGGCGCAGATTTCAAAGGGCGCATCATTCACGGGTTGGGATTTGACCGTGACATTTTGCTTTCGGCTGGCATTCAAACCGCCGAAGCATTTGTTTCGGCCAGTTCGTCAGACAACGCCAATGTCGTGGCGGCGCGCATTGCCCGCAATATTTTCCATGTGCCGCGCGTGGTGGCCCGGCTGTACGACCCGCGCCACGCAGAAATTTACCAGCGGCTGGGACTTATGACCATCTCCAGTGTCGATATGGGTGTGCGCCGCATTATCGAAATGATCACCCATACCGAACTGGACGCGGTCTATAAATTTGGACGCGGCGAAGTCTCCATAATCGAAATGGAAGCGCCTCACGCGCTGGTCGGCCGCAGCGCCCGCGACCTGAGCGTCCCGGGCGAAATCAGCGTGGTCACCATCACCCGCGCCGGTCGCGCATTCATCCCCACCCAGGGCGCCGTATTTCAGACAGGCGATATTCTTCATATAATGGTTCATGCTGGCGCCATGAGCCGGCTGGAAGCCCTGCTCGGCATGGAAAGGAGTGTATAAAAATGCATGTGGTCATCATAGGTGGCGGAAATACCGGCTCGTACCTGGCCAAAATGCTGATCGACGGCCAGCATACTGTCCGAATTATCGAAGAACGCCCTGCCTTGCTCGAAAAACTGCACGGCGAGGTGCCCCGCGAATGCATCATCGCCGGAGATGGTGCATCACCCAGCGTTCTGGAACAGGCCGGGATCAAGACCGCTCATGTGGTCGCGGCAGTGACAGGCAGTGACGAAACCAACCTGGTCATCACCTCGCTGGCGCGCTTCGAGTTCAACGTCCCGCGAATTATTGGGCGCGTCAATAACCCCAAAAATGCCTGGCTGTACACCGAAGAGATGGGTGTGGATGTTGCCCTCAACCAGGCGGATATTCTGGCACACCTGGTGGCAGAAGAAATGTCGCTGGGCGACATGATGACCCTGCTCAAATTGCGCCGGGGCGAATACTCGCTGATCGAGGAAAAAGTACACCCACACTCCCAGGCCTGCAACCAGGCCCTGCGGGACCTGCCCCTGCCCGCCGAATGCACCATCACTGCCATCATGCGCAAAAGCCAGCTCATCATCCCGCGCGGCGACATCGTCTTCCAACCGGCCGATGAGGTTCTGGCCCTGGTACACCACTCTCGCCTGCGCGAATTTGCCGCCCTGCTGGCCCCGCTGGACCCCATTGTGCGCCAGGATTCCCCCTGAGCCAGATTTGAAAATCCGGCCGCCAGTTCAATGCCGCCTGCACACCAAAAAGGTTTCACCCATGCCGCCCACTTTTTCATTCAACAACCAGCCGCGCCCGCAGTCACGCGAAGCCCTGGCAACTGTCCGGTACATGCCATTCTGGTTGGATGACCCGCTGCGCCCCGCGCCGCTGCCCGCCCTGACCGGACCCACCACAGCCGGCCTGCTGGTGGTAGGCGCAGGATATACCGGACTGTGGGCCGCCCTGCTGGCCAAAGAGACCGACCCTGACCGCGAAGTGGTGCTCCTGGAAGCCAACCAGACCGCCAGCGGCGCCAGCGGGCGCAACGGCGGATTCGTGGCCGCCTCACTGACGCACGGTTTCAGCAACGGGCTGCAGCGCTGGCCCAAAGAGATGGCGCAATTGGTGCGGCTCGGTCACGCCAACCTGGAAGGAATCGAGACGACCATCGCGCGCTACAACATCGACTGTGACTACCTGCTGGCCGGGGAGTTGAACGTTGCCACCGAAGCCTACCAGCTCCATGGCCTGCGCGCCGAAGCCGAAACGGCCCCGGCCTATGGCGAACCCTTCCAGTTCCTCGACCAGTCCGCGACCCGCGCCGTGGCCAATTCACCCCTCTACCTGGGCGCACGGCTCGATCCCTGGGTGGGCATGGTCAACCCTGCCCGCCTGGCCTGGGGATTACGCCGCGCCTGCCTGGAAATGGGCGTGCGCCTGTACGAACACACCCCGGTCACCTGCCTCGAAGCCGAACAAAAACACATCACCGCCCACACCCCGTATGGCTCGGTGCGCGCCCGGCGCGTGGCCCTGGCCACAAACGCGTACCCGCCGCTGCTCAAACGCCTGTCGCACTTCATCGTGCCGGTCTACGATTATGTTTTAATGACCGAACCGCTCAGCGCGGCCCAGCGCGAGTCCATTGGCTGGCGCGGGCGCCAGGGCATCGGCGATTCGGGCAACCAGTTCCATTATTACCAGATCACCCCGGAGGGACGAATCCTGTGGGGCGGCTATGACGCCATCTACTACCCCAACAACGGCGTGGGCCCGCACCTCGACAGCCACCCCGAGTCTTTCGGCCGGCTGGCCGAACACTTCTTCCAGACCTTCCCCCAACTCGAAGGGCTGCGCTTCAGCCACGCCTGGGGCGGCGCCATCGACACCTGTTCGCGCTTCAGCGCCTTTTGGGGCACGGCGCACGGCGGGCGCACCGCCTACGTGGCCGGGTATACCGGGCTCGGCGTGGGCGCCTCGCGCTTCGGCGCACAGGTGATGCTCGATTTATTGGATGGCCGCCAGACCGAACGCACCGCGCTCGAAATGGTGCGCAGCACACCCGCGCCTTTCCCACCCGAACCATTCCGCTCGTTGGTGGTCAACTTTACACGCTGGTCGCTCGACCAGTCCGACCGCAACCAGGGCCGCCGCAACCTGTGGCTGCGCGCCCTCGATGCCCTGGGGCTGGGATTCGACTCGTAAACGAAGCGCCGCATGGATTCCGACCAGGTCACCCTCGCACGCCTGCTTGCCGCCCGAATGGAGCGCCTCTCGGCCGATTCCATCTGGGCGCGGCGGGCCAGCGGACTGCGCGGCAACCTGCTCAAGGTGCTCGAAGCCATCGACAGCGGCAGCGATCCGGATGCGAAACGGCTTGAGCCATTGATCCATCTGGGGTTCGAGATGCTGGCCGCAGCCGCCCGCGAGATCCCCATTCCCAAAGAACGGTAAAAGGAGCAACACATGCGCAAGGTTGTTTTGGCAATTTTATTGGTTTTGCTGGTCGTTACGCCCGCACGTGGGCAGACCGGCGCGGCGCAAGTGGTGGTTTTGAACCGCAACGGGAACGAAACAGCCGCGCTGACTGACGGCGACACCGTCAAACTGCGGATCACGCTCCCCGCGGCCGCCCCCGCCGACACCGAGATGACCTTTACCTTTGCGGCAGTGCCCGCGCCCCTGGCCGCCTGCCGCGTTGTAGCCGGTCAAAATACCTGCACCACAGAGGCATTCCCCGCCCTGGGCTGGTACTGGGACCCCGGCGGCGCAGTCCGCCCCGGGCGTGAGGTGCTGGCCAGCGCGGACAGTGAGCTGGTCGGGCGATCCGCGCCGCTGCGCGTGAAGCCGCGCCCGGTGGTGATGGTGCACGGTTTCAACGCCGATTTCCACACCTGGGATACCTACCTGGGCCCGGGCAGCTACCTGGCCGAGATTGAGCTGGCCGGTTTCGCCGTGGGCGATGGGCAGGTGCAAGGCACGCTCAACACCGGCAGCCTGGCAGACCCCACCCGCCGCACCAACACCATCGCCGAAAATGCCGCCATCCTGGGGCAATACATTGCCAACGTGCAAAAATTGACCGGCGCCGAGCAGGTGGACCTGCTGGTGCATAGCATGGGCGGCATGATCTCGCGCTACTACCTGGACCGCGTCATGACCGATGACAACGTAGCCCAGCTGATCATCCTCGGCACGCCCATGGCCGGCTCGGCCTGCGCCAACCTGCCGGCCGCGCTCGGGCTGATGACCCCCGCTTCCATCGAGATCCAGCCGTCTTACATGCAGGGCGTCTTCAACCAGCAAGTCTATCGCCGCAACGGCGTGCCTTTCCATGCATTGGCCGGCACGCAGATCATCCAGTCCATCCAGTCGCCGTGCACGTCCATCCCGTCCGACATCGTCGTCGGTTACGACAGTTTCAACGCCATCCCGTACACCAGCCAGGCAACGATCCCCCTGTTGCACGTGGACCTGAACGCCTCGCGCGATGTCTTCGATGGCTTCGTCAAAAGCCACCTGCAAACCCCGCCCGGTGGATTCCCCGTCGAGCCAGACCCGGCTCCCGGCGCCGCGGCCAGCGGGACGCTGCAATTCACACGCGTTTACACCGGGCATGTAGACCCAGGGCAGGAGCAAACCATCATCATCGACATCGACCCGAACGTCGCCGTAGCCAGCTTTGGGATGTTCGACGCCACCCGCTCGCTGGGAGTCACGGTCACTGGCGCAAGCGGCAACGTGATCGAACTCAGCGCCGAAAAAAACGGGCTGATCCTGGTGGATGACCCCACCGCGATGGTCACGCTGGGTTACGGCTTCGCCAACCCCAAACCCGGGCGCTGGCAGGTGACCTTGCACTCCACCGAAAAGACCCCACCCGCCGGGGCCGATTTTGCCCTGTTCGCCCAGTTCGAAGGCGGCGTCACGCTCAACGCCAACACCAGCGCCACCCTGCCCGAGCGCGGCAGCCAGGTGAAGATCAGCGCCACGCTCGATGCGCAAGGCCAAACCGTGACCGTCACCCGCGCCGAGGCGCTCATCCGCAAGCCGGACGGCAGCACCGAGAGGGTGCCGTTGGTGGATTCCGGCGCAGCATTCACCGGCGCATTCACCGCCGACCAGGCCGGGCTGTACAGCCTGGAAATTTCAGTTGGCGGCACCAATGCCGACGAGATCGGCTTCGACCGGGCCGCCTTCCTGTCCGTGGAGGCGCAGCCCGCCCCTGGCCTGACCCCCATGGCAACGGCAGTCATCGTTGCTTCCAGCGCAGCTCTGGTACTGGCGCTACTCCTGATTGCCGCGCGCGTGCGCCGGGGAAAGTAGAAGAGAAAACATGCCCCGCAACTATACAAAAGCCGCACCCAACGCCCACCAGCGCCTGCCGGAATACCAGCGCAGCGATGACTGGATCAAATCCCTGCTGCGCAGCGCCCAGGTCGCGCACATCGCCCACACCAGCGGCGACCAGCCCTTCATCACGCCCGGCACCTTCTGGTACGACGCCGCCGCCCAACGCATCATCTTCCACTCCAACATCGCCGGGCGCATGCGCGCCAACCTGGAAGCCAATCCCCGAATCTGTCTGGAAGTGAGCGAGAGCGGGCGCCTGCTGCCCTCCAATGCCGCGCTCGAGTTCTCCATCCAGTACCGCTCGGCCGTGGTATACGGCACAGTCTGCATCCTCGAAGACACGGAAGAAAAACGCGCCGCCCTCTACGGGCTGATCGGCAAATACTTTCCACGCATGCAGCCAGGGCGCGAGTTCCGCCCGATCAGTGACAAAGAACTGGCCCGCACCAGCGTGTACTCCCTCGTGATCGACTCATGGAGCGGCAAAGAGAACTGGCAGAAACAGGCAGAGATGATCGAAGACTGGCCGCCGCTCCCGGACGACATCCTCGACGCCCAAGGTGCACAATGACCCGTCTGTCCTTGCCCGCGCTGCGCCGCCACCCCGACCTGCCCATCGTTCTCCTGCTCGCCTTCAACATCCTGGTCGGGCTGGGCACGTTTCGTACCTACGGCATGAGCTGGGACGAACCGCTTTTTTATCGCTACGCCGGGGCCATCCCACACGCCTATTCCATCAGCGCGCGCCTCGACGGCACCTTCAACCTAGAAGACACCTACGGCCCCAGTTCTGACCACGGGCGCTACGGGCCAGCCTACCTGCTCATTGCGCGCTGGCCGGTGCTGGCCGTGCAGGCGCTTCCCGGCATAGATGAGCCCGCCGCCTGGCACCTCGTCAATTTCCTCACCTTCCAGACCGGGGTGTTCTTCTTTTATCTGCTGCTCAAACGCTGGGTGAGCGCCCCGGCCGCGTTCGGCGCAGCCGCCCTGTTGGCCTTCCAACCGGTGCTGTGGGGGCATGCCTTTATGAATCCAAAGGACATGCCTTTCATGGTCTTCTTGATCGCCAGCGTTTACACCGGCCTGCGCATGCTGGATGCCGCCCGCAGCGTGGAAAACCTGCCGGGTATTTCACCCCCGGCCTGGGCGCGCGCCGAAAAGGTTGCCGCCGCGCTGCTGGCGCTGGCCGGGCTGGCCGCCCTGGTCCTTCTCCTCTTCCCGCAGCCCATCGCCCAGGCCGCCCACGACAGCCTGGCAACCGCCTACACAGACCCGTCCAGCCTGCCGGGCCGCCTCTTCTCCCTGCTGACCGTCAACGCCCGCACCGCTCCGCTCGAGGTGTACCAGGTCAAACTCGCGCGCCTGCTGTCGCAGATACGACTCGCCATGCCGGCCGCCTTCATCGCCATTGGGGCTGTGCTGGCCGCCCTGCGCTTTGCCCGCCCCCGGCTGGAGCGCGCCCGCCACTGGCTGCACCTCGATGTGCCCGCGCCAACCCTGTTCCTTGCCGCGCTCACAGTCGGTCTCAGCACCTCCGTGCGCATCCTCGGCCCACTGGCCGGCGTGATCGTGGCGCTGGCCTTCCTGCTGCGCTGGCGGCAGCGCGCCCTCGTCCCGCTGGCGCTGTACGGGCTGGTTGCATTTGCCGTGTGCTACGCCACCTGGCCCTACCTGTGGGGCGGCCCCTTGGATCAGTTCCTCTCTGTGCTGGCCCGCAACACCGATAACCCCGAGCGCGTGCGCATGGTCTTTGCCGGGCAGATCACCTACTCAGACGAGATCCCACTCATGTACATGCCCACCATGCTCGGCTGGACGCTGACCGAGCCGGTCTGGCCGCTGGCCCTGGCCGGGGCATTTGCCGCCATTTTTGCAATACAAAAATCAAAGCTGGATTGGCGCACCTGGCTGCCGGCCACACTCTGGTTGGTCATCCCGCTGGTCTACATTTTCACCAGCCGCCCGCCGCTTTACGATGGCTTCCGCCACTTCATGTTCATGATTCCAGCCATTTTTTTGCTAATTGCCCCCGGACTGCAAGCGATATTTGACCGGCTGCAAAAACCAGCACTGCAGTTCGCGCTGGTTTTGACCCTGTCCCTTCCCGGGATAATTGGCTACGCGCAACTCCATCCCTACGAATATGCCTACTACAACACCTTTGCCGGCGGCACACGCGGCGTTTTCCGCGCCTACGAAACCGAATACTGGCTCACCTGTTACAAGGAAGCCTTCGACTACCTCAACGCGCAGGCTGGCCGCCCTGTCTTCGTCCAACGCAACCTGCTGCTGGCGCGCGCCTACGCCCGCCCGGGGTTAGAGGTCAACTTCATTCCAGATAACGGTCAAATCCCTGGCAGCAGTCTGGTGCTGCTGACCACGCGCACCAACAGTGACCAGACGACTCTTGAAAGCCTGCCTGTGCTGCATGAAATTGGACGACTGGATGCCATGTTTTGTGTAATCAAGCAGGCTCCCTAAACCCTTTGGCAGGGCCGGTAAACGTTTTTATTTTTGGGGTATAATTTTTCCCATGACAGACCTTTACACCACGACACCCCAGCAAATCGTGCTCTACAGCACAACCTGGTGCCCAGACTGCAAGCGAACCCGCGCTTTCCTGAATGAGCACAAGATCACATACCTGGACGTGGATATTGGCAAAGACAATGCAGCCATGACGTTCCTCGAAGCAATCAGCAAGCAGCGCATCCATATCCCCACGGTCATTTTCCCGGATGGCAGCATCATTATTGAACCCACTGAAGATGACTTGCGCACCAAGTTGTTGCTTTGAATTGACCGATCATGACATCAGAACAAAGTCTATACACCATGAATCCTGCTGGCATTGTGATGTACTCCACATCATGGTGCCCGGATTGCCGTCGCGCCAGACGTGTGCTCGAATCGGCCCGGGTCGATTACCTGGATGTTGATATCGAACGGGACCCACACGCGGCCAAGTTTGTGATGCAGCTTAATGGCGGCAACCGCAGTGTACCCACCATCCTGTTCCCCGATGGCACTTCACTTGTCGAGCCGGGTAACGAAGACCTGACCCGAAAACTCCAAACATACACACCCTGAAAAAAGTCACCAGACAAAAACAAGATCCCGCCGCCGGATAGGGAGTCCGGCGGCGGGTGGGTTTGCTCTCGGTAGTCTGGCAGCCATGGTTTAGGACAACTTTAGGCCCATAACTTTGCGTCGCCAGCTTTCGCTGGGTTTGCCTTTCGGATAGTCCGGCTGTTCAGCCTTCACGGGGGTCGCGTCCGCTAAAAGGCATGAACCCTGGACTTTGCGTCACCGATTTTTTTACCGGTTTTGCCTTTGTCGGCAGTCAGGCTATCATGGGTTGGCACCTTTAGACCCTTTGACTTTGCGTCGCTGACTTTCGTCAGTTTTGCTTTTTATCGGAGAGCATTTTCATTTTGTCATACTTCTTACAAAAATGCAAGCTATTGACTGATTTTTTAAGCTAACGCGCACCCGCAACCGTCCCCGCTGCACCGGGCAACATGACTATGAATGTGCTGCCCTGGCCCTCTCCGTCTGAGGCAGCCACGAGCCGGCCGCCCTGGGCTTCGATCAGGTGCCGGGCGACGGTCAATCCAATGCCGCTGCCCCCAGATTGCCGGGAACGTGACGGATCAGCACGATAGAAGCGGGTAAAAATATGCGGCAGGTGCTCTGGTGAAATGCCAATGCCCGTATCAGCAACCTTTATCTCTATGTTCCTGCCAACCAGGGAGGCGGTGACAGTCACAGTTCCCTGGTTGGGGGTGTACTGCAGGGCGTTGCCAACCAGGTTGACCATTACCTGCAAAAGGCGGTCTTCATCCGCGCTTACCGGCGGCAGCCCGGATGATGCACGGCAGGACAGGCCGACGCCCTTGGCGGCAAATTGCGCGCGAAAACGCTTTTCGAGCGTGGCCAGCAGGGTTGTTACATCGACAGCCGTCAACCGGATCGGGTCAGCCCCGGCTTCTACGCGGCTGAGTTCCTGCAAGTCTTCCACCAGCCGGATCAGGCGGTCGGCTTCCTTATGAATCAGTTCATAAGTATCCGCGTTACCTGGCAGCACGCCATCGACCAGTCCCTCCATCATGCCTTTGATGGTGGTGAGGGGTGTACGCAGTTCATGACTGACATCACCGATCAATTGACGGCGCATCTGCTCGGTCTGTTCGAGGCGCTCGGTCATCTGGTTGAAATGTACGCCCAATTGGGCCAGTTCATCGTGCCCGTCAATTCGCACCCGCTCGGCATAATGTCCCTCAGCAATACGCTGGCTGGCTTGCATCATGGCGCGCAGCGGCGCCACAACACTGCGGCTGAAAAACAGGCTGACAACAAGCGCGGCCATCGTGGCAACAACAACTGAAACCGCCAGCGCCTCATTAAAACTGTCGCGAAAGCCTCGGTAAAGGTCAGGCATCATGCCCTGGGCGCGCCCGCCTGGACCCATACCATGCGGGGACTGGGGAAAACTTCCCTTATCTGCCATGCCGGCCAGGTGACGGTCGAATGCCCCCGGTAATGACACCTGGGTGGCGCTGACCAGAATAAAGACGGCAATCAATAGCACCAGCAGATAGGAGATAAAAAGTTTCGCCCCCAGTTTGTTGCGAATAGCGCGAATCATAAGGATTTGTCCTCAAAGCGATAACCGACTCCGCGCACTGTCACGATCAGATCGTCGCACCCCAGCTTTTGGCGAATATGGCCCAGGTGCACATCGACAACGCGCATCTCGCCATAATATGAACCGCCCCAAACGCTCTCCAGCAATTGTTCGCGGGTCATAACGCGGCCACGGTTTTGCGCCAGGGTTTTGAGCAGGTCAAATTCAATGGCGGTCAAGGTGATTGGCTGATCATCAACCGTGAGGATTCGCGCCGCAAGATCGATACGGACATGCTCAAAAGAGAGGATTTCGCCGGGTGCGGCGGGCGAATCGGGCTGTTGCAGTCGCCGCAAGGCAGATTTGATGCGCGCCACCAACTCGCGCGGGCTGAATGGCTTGGTGACGTAATCGTCTGCGCCGACGGTCAGCCCAATCACCTTGTCCATTTCTTCGGTACGGGCTGTGAGAAGGATAATGTACACATCCGATTCGCGGCGCAGGCGGGCAAGCACTTCGATGCCATCCAGCCCCGGCAGCATCACATCCAGAACGACCAGGTCAGGTTTGAAGGCGCGAGCCGCCTTGAGAGCTGCCTGGCCATCAGACGCGGTGTATAGTTCGTATCCTTCGGGCTTGAGGTAAGCCGTAAGGAGATGAATGATGTTCGGTTCGTCATCGACCAGAAGTATCTTGGGCTGGGACATGGCATTCGGCCTGTTTGTTTTTTTGAAGTTTATGTTACCGATATAAAGGCCGGTGGAAGCCCGTGTAAAGATTGTGTAAAGAAGCGCTCATGGCGTGAGAACGCGCGCATAGGTAGCCACGATCTGGCGCGCGATGTGCTCCCAGGCGTAGTTTTGGGCATATTGGGCCGCCTGGGCGCCCATCTGCTGGCGCAGCGCCGGATCGCCCAGCAGCCAGCGCAATCGTTCGCTGAGCAACCCGGGGTCCTGGTCCGGCACAGAATAGCCGGTAACGCCATCCTGCACCAGGAAGGCCAGCCCGCCCACCTGCGAGGCCACCACCGGCGTGCCACAAGACATGGCCTCGAGCGCCACCATACCGAACGACTCGTAGTGCGAGGGCATCACCAGCACCTCGGCCGCAGAATAATAATAAGGCAACGTATCCTGTCCGCGCTTGCCCAGGAACACCACCATGCGGTCCATGCACAGGTCGTGGCACATCTGGCGCAGGCGCAGCATTTCGGCATTCATATCCTCCGGGCTGGCGGTTGGGTCGCCGCCGATGATGGCCAGGTGCACAGGATGGGTCGCGCTGATATCCGACAGGCGCAGCAGCGACATGGCTTCGATGAGGGTATCCACGCCTTTAAGGGGCTCGATGCGCCCCACGAACAGCACCATGCGCTCATTTTCGGGCAATCCAATGAACTGCTTGGCTTCATCGGGCGGGATGGGGTAGAAATGCCCCACATCGACCCCCGGGGGAATGACGGTGATTTTACGCGGGTCGGCTTTATAAAGCCACTGCAATTGAGCTTGCTCGGCCAGGGTGGCGGCAATGACCTGGTCGGCGCGGGCCAGTACCCGATTCTCACCCGCCAGGCGGTACAGACCTTCCTTTTCGGCTTCGGTACGGGCAATGCGGTTCTTCATCTCGCCCAGGGTGTGGAACATATGCACGATGGGTACGCCCCAGGTCTCCGCCAGCCATTCGGCCGCCAGCCCGGATTGCCAGTAATGGCTGTGGATGAGATCGTAGCGGATGCCTTTTTCTACGGCGAAGGCCTTCACCCCTTCAACAAAGTCTGGGATGAAATCGACCATCTCTTTTTTGGATAGCGGACGTTCGGGCCCGGACGGGATATGCACCACGCGGTTGCCGTAGCCCAACTCGTGGACGATGTGCGGGACGTGCTCATCCTGCGAGCGGGTGAAGACATCCACATGGATGCCCTGGCGGCCCAGTTCGCGGGTCAGGTCGCGGACGTAAACGTTCATGCCGCCGGTGTCTTTGCCGCCCAGGGTGGCCAGCGGACAGGTGTGGTAAGAGAGCATGGCGATGCGCAGCATGACCCTATTTTGCCATAGAATTGCGCCGCGGGGAGTTTATGGTATAATCTCGCCCGCCAAAAAAGACAGGCCACCGTAGCACAGCTGGCAGTGCAGACGATTCGTAATCGTCAGGTCATGGGTTCAAATCCCATCGGTGGCTCTGAGTCAAATCCCCGCCTTGCGGCGGGGATTTTTGTTACAAATTATCGTAGATCGTATCCAGCTCTTCTTCGCTTACATCGAAGACCGTGTTGTTCGGCGCAAGCGGCTCGCGGGTCATCCACTCGGGCAGGCGGTCGTGGGCTTTGGTGAACCCGGCGCGCTTATTCCATTCGCGCTCCATCTTGATGCTTTCCCTGCCCAGTTCCTGCAAATAATTCGCGGGCACATCCCAGCCATAACGCGCCTTGACCAGCGCCGGGATGGCCGCAGGCGCGGCCGCATAGCCAAACCCGGCAAAGATGCATGCGCCGATCGTGTCGTACCCGGCCATGTTGAGCTGCGCGGGCAGCGACACCGCCGCCTGCCTCTTGGGGTCCAGGTGGTCCACCTTGGCGCGGATGGTCAGCCCGCAAGTGTGATCGGCGCCCTGCGGCGTGGTGGCATACGTCACGCCGGTGCCCTTGATGGCGCGCGGCTCGTAGGCGCTCATGGCCTGCCCCTTGACGGCCGGCACACGCTCCACGCCCAGCACCTTGCCGGTGGTGGTCGCGCCCATGCCCAAAATGCGCCCCAGCGGCGTGTTATTGCGGATCTCGTCAATCAGCTCCAGCGCGCGTTTGCCATCGCCGAACTGCATCAGCCCGGCATCGGCGGCCACGCCCAGCGCCGCGCCAACCTCGATGCTGTCCAGCCCCAGGTCGTTCACCTGCCAGTTCATGCGCCCGATCATATCCAGGTCGCCAATGCCCAGGTTGGAGCCCATCAGCCCCACCGTCTCATACTCCAACGGCGAAACGATCTGCCTGCCGTCCTCACCGCCGAAAATGTTCGAACAGCGGATGGTGCAGCCCGCCATGCAGGCGTGCGTGGGGTTCGATTCGCCGCCGCGTTTGAGCAGCAGGTCGCGCATGTGCTCGCCGCTGATGGTCTCCACCTGTTCGAACGTGCCCTGCGAAAAATTTCGTGTGGGCAGCGCGCCAAAGTGCTGCGTCATCTGCGGCATGGCCTGCGTGCCATAGTCGCGGTAGAGCGCGGTCTGCGGGTGCGCCATGAGTTGCGTGGTGTATTCTTTTTGAGCAGCCCTGAACGCCTCCATGTCCACAATCGGCGGTTTTTGCCCGCCCGCGTTATCAAAGATGATAGCCTTCAGCCCCTTGCTGCCCATCACCGCACCCAGCCCGCCGCGCGCAGCTATGCGGCTGGGGATTTTGTCTTTGTCGAGGTTCTGGATGCCCGCCGATGCCAGGCGATATTCGCCGCCCGGGCCAATCAGCGCGATGGCAACCTTCTCCCCGTAGCGTGCCAGCAGCTTCGGAGCGGCCGCGTACACGCCCAGGCCGGACACCCCCGAAGCGTCTTCCCATTTCGCGCCGCCCTCCAGGCTGAGGTGCAGCACCCAATACCCGGACGCGGACGGCATATCTTCAATGATGAGCGCCTTGATGCCCATCATGGCCATGTGCATGCCCGTGCGCCCGCCCGCGTTGGCTTCCTTGATGCCGCCCGTCAGCGGGGATTTGCCGCCGATGGAGATGCGGTCGGTGGACGAGAGCATGTGCCCCACCAGCAGCCCCGGCGTAAAGATGAGCTTGTTCTTCGGGCCGAGCGGCTCACAGGCCGGCTCCACTTCGTCGAGCATGATGCGCGCCAGCAGACCGCGCCCGCCCAGTTTTTCCCACGCGGCCGGCACGGGTTCTTTGCTCAGGGTTTGGGTTCGCACATTGATGCGCCAGATTTGCATATTCATCTCTCTTTATATTGCAAATTTCGCTGATTTTCGAATTGCGCGTTTTCACTTTCTGGGTGATAAATCAATCGTCTAATGCCAATTCTGCTAATTTTTCAGTTTTCGCAAACTACACTTATTGGCGTCATCGGTGTTAGGGTGTTTCCCCGCCAAAGAGAGATACCACAGCGTCGCGGAAGACCTGCGTGTGATAGTCCACATCTGCCTGGGTGGTTTCGGGCGAGATGAGCGCCATGTTGTGAAACGGCGTGAGCAGGATGCCACGGTTGAGCGCGAACAGGTGCATGTAACGGTCCAGTTCGTGGTCAATGGCGGCGGCCGCCTGCCCGCCGTTCTTGGGCGGCGCGGGTCGGAACCAGTACTCCGAGCGGTTGCCGAGGCGTTTGACAATCCAGGGCAGGTCGAACTCCCTTATGACACCTTCCACGCCAGCGGTGAACTGCTCTTGCAGGGCAACGGCTTTTTCGTAAAAATCAGGCGTGAGCACATGCTCCAGCGTGGCGCGCATGGCCGCAATCGACAGGGCATTACCGGCCAACGTGCCGCCGATGCCGCCTACGTCCGAGTCATCTTTGACAAGTTTGGCCGCAAAACGGTCTGCGACCTCCTGCGTAAACCCATACACCGCGGCCGGAACGCCCCCCGCCAGCGGCTTGCCGATGGTTAGGAAATCGGGTGTCAGGCCGTGGGCGGCGGTATAACCGCCCGGGCCGGCACAAATGGTGTGGGTTTCATCAATGATGAGGAGCGTGCCGGTGCGGCGGGTAATCTCACGCATGTAATGGTGGAAGTCCGGCTCAGGGTGGATGATGCCGATGTTCGTCATCACCGGTTCGGCCAAAACGGCCGCCACATCCCCGGCAGAGAGGGCAACCTCAAGGGCGCCAACATCGTTGAACTCGATCACCTTGGTGGTGTGAACAGGGTCAATTTGCGGCCCCATGTTGTTTGGGCGGGAAATGGGTGTACCTTCTTCGTCCAACACAATAAAGGTTTCATCGACCGTGCCGTGGTAGCAGTAATTGAAGACCAACACCTTGGGGCGGCCGGTAATCATGCGCGCCATGCGCAGGGCGTGGCGGTTGGCGTCGGTGGCGGTGAGCGCGAACTGCCAGAGCGGCAGCCCAAAACGGCGTTGGAGTTCTTCGCCCACCCAAATGGAATCTTCGAATGGCAGCATGAGCGTGATGCCTTTGGCGGCCTGCGCCTGAATGGCCGCCAGTGTGGCGGCCGGGGCGTGGCCGGTCATCGCGCCGGTGTCGCCGAGGCAGAAGTCGATGTAATCGCGCCCGTCCACGTCGGTGAAATGCGCGCCGTGGGCTTCTTTGACGAAGACCGGGAACGAGCCCGCCCAGCGAATCATCCACAGCATGGGCACGCCGCCGTGTAGCGATTTTTTGGCGCGCTGGTAAAGTTCCAACGACTTGGGATGCTCGGCGTGAAATTTTTGCTCTTCTGCACGGAGCAGGGTTTCGAGTTTGGTTCGGTCGAGGGTTGGCATGGGAACTTCCGTCATCCTATCGCTATTTTGAGCGCTTCGCCGAAGATGCCCAGCGCGTCATTGACCTGCGCTTCGGTCACGTTCAGCGGCGGGATCCAGCGGATGGTGCTGTCGAATGTGCCGCACGAAAGCAGCAACAGGCCGCGCTCTTCGGCGGCGTGAATGGCATCCTTTACCAGCTGTTTGGACTTCTGATACTTGCCCTCCACCTCGAACTCGCTGCCGATCATCAGCCCCAGCCCGCGCACATCGCCGATCTGGCTGTATTCCTCTTGCAGTTTGCGCAACCCGGTCTGGAGTTGCCCGCCACGGATGGTGGCGTTTTCCAACATTTTTTCTTCTTTCATCGCCCGGATGGTGGCCAGCCCGGCCGCCATGGCCACAGCGTTGCCGCCATACGTCCCGCCATGTGAGCCAGTAGGCCACTTCTTCATCAGGTCCAGGCTGCTGAACACGCCCGAAAGCGGCATACCGCTGGCGATGCCTTTGGCTACGGTCATAATATCGGGCACGACGCCGTAATGCTCACTGGCGAACCATTTGCCCGTGCGCCCAAACCCGCTCTGCACTTCATCAAAGATGAGCAGGATGCCGTGCTTTGTGCATAACTCGCGCAGGGATTTCATGAACGCAGCCGGGGGCGGCACGTAACCGCCTTCGCCCAGCACCGGCTCGATGAGGATGGCGGCCACGTCGTGCGGGGCAATTTGCGAGACGAGCAGTTCATCCAGGGCGTTCAGGGCGTAGTCGCTGGACTGGGCTTCGCTCATGCCGAGTTTGTAAGCGTACGGGAACGGCGTGACATACACACCCGCGGGCAGCAGTTGCGACGAACCCTTGTAGCCGGTCTTGGAGGTGGTCAGCGCCATGGTCTGCCCGGTGCGCCCGTGGAACGAGCCGGTGAACACAATGACGGCATGGCGTCCGGTGGCCGCGCGGGCCAGCTTCACCGCGCCTTCCACCGCTTCTGCGCCGGAGTTGGAGAAGAAGAACCCGTCAATGCCAGGCGGCACGATGGGGCGCAGTTCTTCTATCAGACGCAGCATGGGCTGGTGAACGACAATATTCGCCTGGGCATGCAGGAACAACCCGGCCTGTTCACGAATGGCTTCGACCACTTTGGGGTGGCAGTGGCCAGTGTTCGCCACACCGATGCCGCAGGTAAAGTCGAGGTACTTGCGCCCGTCCACGCCATAGATGTAGCTGCCTTCGGCGCGCTCCGCCTCGATGGGGAAAATGCGCGACCACACCGGCGACATGTGCGGGAAATTTTGTTCGTAGAGTTGGGACATGGCAATCCTCCGGTGACACAAGGAAACAGGTAGACAGGCAGACACAAAAAGCGTTTGACCCTGTCTACCTGTCTTCGGATTACAACAATTCTGCAGCCCAGTCCAGATCGAGCTTCTGTAGCGTTTCGCGGGTGGGCAGGCCTTCCTCGGTCCATCCGGCCAGGCGATAGTACTCGTTGAGCGCGGCTTCCATCTCGGCCGGGTCGAGCGCGATACCCGCAGTGGGGCCTTCACCCTTGAGCGCCTTGAAGAACTTCTTGGGCATCTTGTCGTGACGGCGGTCAAGACCTTCGCGGGCATTGAAAGCGCGGAACAGGTTGAGGCGGCGCGCACCGACAGCCATCAACTCATCCACGGTCACATCCCAGCCGGTGACGGCGCTGACCAGCGTGGCCGTTTCCTGCGGGCCGTAGAGCGTCCAACCCGGGCCCCACACAAACTGACACAGTTCCACCGAATCGAGCATGGAGTAGAACACTTCGGTGAGATAGGCGAACTTGACCTTCTCGGGGCCAAGCGACATGGGCGCGAGGCGCTCGGGCATGCCAAGCAAGGCCAGGCGGCTCATGTAGAGATCGGACGCAATACCGTCTTCGATCATCCAGTCGTGTTCGCTGGACTGGTGGTCGGCGCCAAATGGGTTAACCATGTAGATGAGCCCAAGCGTTCGCTTTGCCTGCGGCATGTGAGCCGGGGCTTCGGCGCCCTTGAAGGTGACGAGGAACTCCTCAGAACCGCGCCCGATCTTGGCGGCCGCGCGCTCTGAGCCCTGCCCGAGCAGGCGGCCAAACTCGGTGTTGCCGGTGACAATTTGATTAAGCGCTTCCAGCATGGCATCCGCATTGCCGAACTTGAGTTCAATGCCGCCCGTATCGGCGGTGGTGAGAATGCCGTGCTCGAAACATTCCATCGCCCAGGCAATCGTCGCGCCGCAGGCAATGGTATCCACACCGTACTGGTTGCAGATCTGGTTGGCAAGATTAACCGCCGCCAAATCCCGAATGCCGCAATACGAGCCAAAGGTACCGAGCGTTTCGTATTCCGCGCCACCGTAGGTGTGATCCACTTTGTAAGGGCCTTCCTGAATATCCACCACGCGTTTGCAGCGCACCACACAGGCATAACATGTATCGCGCCCCTGTTTGTCCTGCTTGCCTTCGGCCGCACCACGCAGCACGGTGTCGTACATCTTTTCTCCGCTGATGTCTTCGGCAAACTCAAACTGCCCTTCGGTATAGTTACGCGTGGGCAGTGTGCCCATGCTGTGCTGCGGCATCACCACACTGGCCGTGCCATACTTGCCAAGACCGTCCATATCGGGGTTGTCGGGCATCAGCTTGGGACCTTCGCGGTTGAGCGCGGTCAGCGCCTTGCTGTCGGCGATGGCGGGTTTCTGCGTGCCGCGCACCACCACCGCTTTGAGGTTCTTGGAAGCCATGACCAGCCCCATGCCGGTGCGGCCGTTGTTACGGTTGGACATGCTCAAAAGAGACGAGAACAAGACGCCTTGTTCGGCGGCCGGGCCGTGCTGCAAAATTTCAATCTTATCGTCGCTCAATTCTTTTTTGAGGATGTCGTCCACCTCACCTGTGATTTTGCCGCCGAGATGGGCGGCATCTTTTAGCACTGCTTCGCCGTCCTTGATCCACAGGTACACCGGCTTCTCAGACTTGCCCTTGATGACAATGCCATCAATGCCCGCAAACTTAAGCTCGGCCGGGAAGAAGCCGCCGCCTTGTGAATCGCCGATGCCGCCGCTGATGGGCGATTTGGCGTTGGCATTGATGCGGCTTTGGCCGGAGATGGAGGCCCCGGTGGTCACGCCGGTCATCAGGGTGAGTACATTATCAGGGCCAAGCGGGTCGGTCCCGGCGGGCATTTCGCGCAGGATGTAGTACATCCCCATGGCGCTGCCGCCCATATATTTGCGGTAAAAAGCTTCTTTAGGCTGCTCCACTGTCAGGGCGCCTGTCGTCAAATTGACATGCAAAATTTTTCCGTTGAAACCGTGCGGCATCGGATTTCTCCTTCTTGGGTTTGGATTCAGACGCTGGTTTGGCTTGTGTCCCTATTATACGGTTGAGACACTCGCCAAGCAACTTATTTTTTCCGAAAGCGACATATTTTCAAGAAAACATGATTTTTTTCTACAAAAAAACACATATTATCGTGTGTACCGGAAATTGATAATTGACATGGTTTGTCATTTGGTGATATTATTGTAGCATGGTTTGATAATCCAATCTGTGTTACCAAAATTCAGGGGGGTGTCTAATTTATAGGTTGATGAAATCGATAATCTGAGCCGGGTAATTCGGGAATAACAGTTTATACAATTGTCTGCGGAGATTGATCCCCTCCACATACATTTGGACAGCTTTCTGACGGAAGGCTTCATCATAGGCAAAGGGCTTTTTCTCAGGTGTGTATTTACATCCGCACAGATAGCAGCGGTAACGTTGACTGCCGGATGGGTTCTTGCCAATCTTATGCTGTTTGGTTTCGATACTACATTTTGGGTATTTTATATTCCCATTTTACCCAATGTTTAGCCACCCCCCAAATTCAAATACACATCTTCATGGAGGAGCGTTATGGGAGAGGATGTTATCACTGTTTTCCAATCAGCAAACTGGATTCTTGGAATCCTGGCAGTTTTCGTGCTGGTTATCTTGTACATTGGCATCCGCTATTCGAGCAAAATCGAAGAAGAGGAAGACCT